>JBDSHN010000061.1:0-48989 GCA_039918435.1 Bacteroidia bacterium
GTTTAATTCCAAAATCAAAGCCTTCAGAGCTAATCTAAGAGGTGTATCAGATGTAAAGTTTTTCCTCTTCAGACTTGAAAAATTGTTTGCTTAAAACAACTTACTCCCCAGAAAATGAATGTGACCCGAAAAAAAGGGGACGAAGGGGCGGGAAAAAAGGGGACGAAGGGGCGGGAAAAAAGGGGACGGACGGGAAAAAAAGGGTCGGGGCGGAAAATGAGCTAACGAAAGTCTTCCCTGAAATCAGCAAAACAAATTTTCATTTTATGCTTTCTGTTTTTCGTCCCCTCGTCCCAAGTCCCCCTCGTCCCTGTTCTTTTCTAAGGAAGTAATTCTATTTCAAAGCCATCACCATCCATGCCTGCTGGAAAACGCTGGCGGAATTCTTCTAACAACTGGTAGGATAATTTTTCGGAAATAATTTCTTCTCTTGAAATGATTGCGGTTTTGATGTGATCTCCTTTGAAATCGATGATCGCGGAATCACCGGTGTACAAAACATTATCTCCGTCATTACCGATGCGATTTAAACCTACCACGTAAGAAAGATTTTCAATCGCGCGTGCCATCAGCAATGTTTTCCAGGCTGTGCTTCTGCGTTCCGGCCAGTTCGCTACGTATAAAAGCAAATCATATTCCGAAGTCAATTGATTTTCGTTTTGCATCCAGCGATTGCGGCTCCATACAGGGAATCGCAGATCATAACAAACAAGCGGACAAACTTTCCAACCGTGCAGATCGACAACTAATTTTTGTGTGCCGGCCGTGAATTTTTTTTCTTCGCCTGCAAGACGGAACAAATGACGTTTATCATATTGCTCATAAGATCCATCAGGGCGCACCCATAACAAACGGTTAAAATAATTCCCTTCTTCAACAGCGATAAAACTTCCGGTTACAACCGTATTATAAATCACAGCCTGCATGCGCATCCATTCCAGCGTCGCACCATCTGTGGGTTCGCCCAGTTTTACCGGATTCATTGAAAAACCCGTGGTGAACATTTCCGGCAGCACAAGGAGATCTATCGGTTCTTCAATCGCACGTAGTTTTTCTCCAAACATGTGGAGATTGGCTTTGCGGTCTTCCCAGAAAAGCGGAGACTGAACTGCGGCAACAATAATATCGCGGGGTTTCATTTTATAAAGTTAAGGAAAGATTGCCTGAGGATGGAAGCAATGTTTTTGGTTACGAAAGTTTTTCTTAAGAGAAGGGGCAGACAAAAAGGAGCAGAAGGCAGGTATGGTTTAGGTTCTTTATTGTGTATTATTTTTTCCTGCCGCCTGCCGCCTTTTTTTCCTGCTCCTCCTTACATGCAATGCAAGCAATTCCCTGCATCTTCCGCTTTTCAAATTTTCCTTAATATTTCCGCCGCCTTCTCAATCGTTTCATCTTTTTTCGCGAAACAGAAACGCAGCATATTATCGTAAACAGGCTTGTGATAGAAAACGGAGATCGGAATTGCTGCAACGCCGCTTTCTTTGATCAGGCGGGTGGCGTAATCAGCATCTTTTTCATTGGTGATCTTTTCGTAATTCAGGAGCTGGAAATAGGTTCCGGGACTTGGCACCAATGAAAAACGTGATCCTTTGAGCATAGAATTAAAGAGATCGCGTTTTGCCTGGTAAAAACCACTGAGTGCCTGATAATGTGATTTATTCTTTAAAAAATCTGAAATCCCGAATTGCATGGGCGTGTTGGCTGCAAAAACAAGGAACTGGTGCACCTTTCTGAATTCCGTCATCAGTTCTTTCGGCGCTACACAATAACCAATCTTCCAGCCAGTCGTGTGAAATGTTTTTCCGAATGAAGAAACGATGAAGCTGCGGTTAGCAAGGTTCGTATATTTAGCCATGCTTTCGTGTGCATGACCATCGAAAATAATATGCTCATACACTTCATCAGAAAGAATAATAATATCTGTTTTGCTGGTCAATTTCTCCAGCTGCTTCATATCATCCTCAGTAAGAATTACACCTGTCGGATTATGCGGGCTGTTAATGATGATCATGCGTGTGCGATGATTCACCAGTTTTTTTACTTCATTCCAATTGATCGTATAATCAGGCGCTTTAAGCTGCAGGTAAATTGTTTTCCCGCCATTCAACTCTATCGCCGGCTCGTAACAATCATAAGCCGGCTCGAAAATAATTACTTCGTCACCTTCGCGGATCGTGGCTGAAATAGCAGTGTAAATTGCTTGTGTGGCACCGGCAGTCACAGTAATTTCTGTATCCGGATTATATTTCATTCCGTACAGCTCTTCTGTTTTTTCGGCGATCATTTCACGCAACTTCATTATCCCGGGCATGGGCGCGTATTGATTATTGCCTGCTTTCATTGCTTTATTTACGGCTGAAACCAGTTCAGTCGGGCAGTCAAAATCAGGAAAACCCTGTGAAAGATTAATTGCATTGTGTTCTGTGGCCAGCTTCGACATGGTGGTGAAGATCGTTGTTCCAACACGAGGAAGCTTGGTGCTTATTGTACCGGGAAAATCAGGCATAAAATAAAATTCAAATAAATAATAAATCAATATGGGAGGAGAGAGTAAAATTAGGGAGAAAAAGTATTGGGTAGTGCGTATTAGGTATTGGGTATACAAAAAAGGGTGGAAACACGGGTGAAATCAAGCCGAAATTTCACTTTACCGAAAAAAATATCCCAATACACAATACGCAATACACAATACCCACTACCTTTGCAAAACACAAATTTTAAAACTATACTTTCCAATGAGCATTGCTAACAATTCTGTAGTCTCGGTAAATTATCATCTCACTGTTGCCGGTGAAAACGGCGGTGAAGAAATTACCATAGAAAAAACTTCTGTTGAAGAACCTTTTGTTTTTTTATTCGGTGGCGGACAATTGCTGCCTGAGTTTGAAAAAAATCTTTCCGGTAAAACCATCGGTGATAAATTTGATTTTCGCGTTTCTGCAGAAGAAGGTTATGGCGAATACCAGCTCGATCATATTGTAAGTCTTCCGATCGAAAATTTCCTTGGCGAAGATGGCAAGCTTGATTCTGAAACAATCGCTGTTGGAAAAAATGTTCCGATGGTTGATGCAGAAGGTCATCGCCTTTGGGGCAAAGTGATTGAAGTATCACTCACCAATATCCGCATGGATTTCAATCATCCGCTTGCAGGAAAAGAATTACATTTTGCCGGTGAAGTAATTGACACACGCGAAGCAACAAAAGAAGAGCTTGAACACGGTCATGTTCACGGACCAGGCGGACATCATCATTAAAAAGAATTAAGTCCGCCACGGCAGATACGATTTAAAAAGCCGATTGGGAAACTGATTGGTTTTTTTGTGCCGGAAAAACATGGCATTCCTCTTCAAATCGTACTTCTTACCTTTCCCAAAAAGGAAAAAGCCACCTGTAAACAGGTGGCTTTTTATAAATCAATTCGCTTTACTCCTTCGTAAACTTTTCCAGGTCCAGGAAATCTTTCCAGTCGGCCAGGTTTGCCATAACTTGTAATTGACGGTAGCTTTCATGGAAACTCATATCGGAAGTCTGCGCATTCAGAATATCGATGCGGTAACGATCGAAATTGGCAAGGGCTGTTTTTTCTTCGGAGGAAAGTGATTCGCCATTGAACTCGCGATCGCGGAGATCGTTGACGGATACTGTACCGCCGATATCGACTTTGGCAAAGTATTTTTTTAGAAGATCTTCTTTTATAGTCATAGCTGGGTTCTTTGCAAATGTAACGCTTGATCAATCCAGAAGTTACAGTCCTGCCACGCTTTTATCAACATTGATTTGTCAGAAGTTCGCTATTCCGCAGACTTTTTATCCGAAAAAATTCCGGTGACGACTTGCCCGTCTTTCCCGATAATTCCCCTGTACATGCCCGGCGTATTGAAAGAAAGCGTTGCATTGCCGTGTTTGTCAATAGCGATAAGTCCGCCTTCACCACCATCGGGCTGCAGCTGATTGAATACTACTTCATCGCACGCTTCCTGCAATGTTAAGTTTTTGTAACGCATCAATGCAGAGATCTCATGCGCAACAACTCGGCGGATATAAAACTCACCATGACCGGTACATGAAACAGCAACTGTATCATCAGCAAATGTTCCCGCACCGATAATAGGAGTATCTCCTACCCTGCCCCAGCGTTTGTTTGTCATGCCGCCTGTTGAAGTGGATGCTGCAAGATTTCCCTTTTCATCAATCGCCACTGCACCCACAGTTCCGTATTTTTTTTCTTTGGCCGAAATATGATCGAGCAAAGTGACGGAAGTATCTTTCACTAATAACCACTGCTGACGACGTTGCTCCGTAAGGAAATATTCTTCGTTTTTAAAAATCAACCTGTTTGCGCGCGCAAAATCTTCTGCGCCTTTTCCGCTGAGCATTACATGTTCAGAATTTTCCATCACCATGCGTGCAAGCATAACAGGATTTTTCACGCCGTGTATGGCTGCGACTGCCCCTGCCCTGCGTGTTGCGCCATCCATGATTGCAGCATCCATTTCAAATTTTCCTTCATGCGTCAGCACCGAACCCCGCCCTGCATTAAATAATGGTTCATCTTCCAGCACGAGCACAGCAGCCTGCACAGCATCAAGTGCAGTTCCGTTTGATTGCAGCACCGCATAACCTGCTTTTAACGCTGCTTCTAATGCAGAACGATAGCTCTGTTCCAACTCCGGAGTTAATTGTTCCGGAAGTATTACTCCTGCTCCACCATGTACTGCGATCACCATCTGAATTTTATTTTAAAATTATTTATTGCCGACTTGCCCATCGGAGCTTAGCGTAGTTGGGCTGCCTTACGTTTTTCCTGTATTTCAAGCCCGGATAAACTGTCAAGTAATTTTACTGCGCGTGGATTTCCCGGATCAAGGACAAGCACTTTATTCAGCAACCTGCGCGATGTAGGACGGAACTGCTGCGTTCCCATGTAAGAGTTGGCAAGATTAATATTTCGCTGCACACTTGATGAATCCTGCTTCCATTCATTGAGCACAGCTTCATTATGTGCTGCGGCATTATAACCATTCTGCAAAGAAGCCTGCATCTGCGGATTTAATTTGCTTGCTTTATCAAAAGCCAATTTTGCAGTTGTAAAATCCTGCGCCATGAAACTTGCGCCGCCATAATCGGCCCAGGATTTTGCATCGGAAGGAACTGCTGTAACTGCATAGCCGAAAAATTTCGCAGCTCCTGCAAAATCGCTCTTCGCCGCTCTGTTATTTCCCTGCGCAATAAACATTTGTTCATAGCTCAGCAAAATTCCATTCGACGGAAAATATCTGTAGGCATTTCCCCATGCTTCTGCAGCAAGATCATAACGTTCGGTGTAATAATAATCCAAACCGAGATTGAGATAACCGTTTACATATTTCTTGTGCAGTTTGGTTGCTTTAATAAGATAACCCAATGCTGTATCTGCATACTGGTGAACTTTCACGGTGTCGCGGCCGTATTTCAGAATCGTATCGTTACCAATAATGGTATCGCGGCCTAAAAAGTAAAGTCCTTTATCCATATAACGAGCGCCGGCATTACCATTGGTGAGCGCGCTGTTCGGGTGGGTCTTTACATCGGTTGTGAAGAGATTAAAATCATTTTTCCATGCTTCGTTTCTTTGTTGTGTTATAAGATAAGATGGAATAGTGAGCGCAACAAAAGCAAGTGTAAGAATGACAGGCTGAACAAACGATGTCTTTATTTCTGTCTCACCATTTTCAGTAATTGACGGACTCGTTTTTATCTTTTCAACACCTTTTACGAGCAGCCATGCAATCGCCATGCAGAATCCGAGTGAAGAATGGAAGATCAAACGTTCACCCATTGTTGCGCCGATGTCGAATACAATATTGGAAACCAATGCAAAAAATCCGAAGTACAGCAACAGCGCGAATGCAAGCGGATGTCTTCTTATGCAGAGCCTGATCAGCAAAACAACAAGGCCAATGTTTACCAGTAACGAAAGCCAGACCATCGGATCGGTGACATTTGAATACGCGAAATGCTGATAGGAATAATCAGAAACCAACGGCCATGGAAAGAACAGCAAATAGATATAATCATCAAGACGATTGATCTTTGATAAAATTCTCTGTTGATCCGTCGCGTAGAGATAAGGATCATTCAACGGATCTTGTTTGGAAGGATCTCCCGGACCAGATGCATTTCCAAGCGATCCAAAACGGAATATGGCATACATGAACAGTACGCCGATAATCGGGAATATGAGATAAAACAGGTCGCTGATCTTACGTTTGTGAAAGATCATGAGTGATGCTGGTATCAGCACAATCAGCACAAATGCATATTCTTTTGAAAGAAACGCGAGGAAAAAACAAACCATTCCCCAAATAATATCATTCCTTCTTTTCTTCAGATCATAACGGAAAAAGAAAATGAACGTGAGCCCGATAAATAAAATGGAAAATATTTCATCCCGCGATTTTACGTTGGCTACAACTTCAGTATGTATCGGGTGAATGGCGAAAAGTAAAACGGTGAGAAAAGCAATATCCGTATTTGAACGGAAAATGTGTTCGCGGAAAAGCCAAAGCAAAACAAGCAATGCAAGAATGTACCAAATCACCTGCATAATATGCCTGACGGGTGCAATTTCTAAATTGGTCGCTTTGACCTTTAAATCCAGGTCATTTTTTTCCAGCGTCAGTCTGCCTGTTGATTCGTCATTGATTCCTTTCCGCTGCATATCAAAAAGCGAATCGCGCACTTCCGTATATCGTTCGCCATAACATTCACCAAAAATCTGTTGCTCAATGGCGAAAGTGACGATCGAAAGCGGACGGTAACGGCCGCCAGAAAGCTGCTGCTCCACGCCCATGCTCTGGTAATAACTTTTATATGCATCATTCGTCATGATATCCCAAATGCCTGGAATACCTTTCTGCACATACATATTTTGCTTCATGATAATATCATCATCAAGCGCATATTGATTTTTGCTTGTGCTTGCGTAAAACAAAACGCCAACGAGAACGATCACAAGTGCCTGTGCCCTGAAATCTTTCAGGAAAAGCCAGCCATTTCCGTTCAGAGGTGGAAGCGACCAAGAGGCGGATTGTCCTGCCGCAGAACCGGCTGTTTTTTTAATTACTGTTTTTTTGGCCATAGGGAACACGAAGCTACCAAAAAAAGAAAAAGGAGGCAGGAAAAAAGGAGGCAGGCGGCAGGAATGGCTCAAGGAATTTTCAGGGGATTTCAGGGGCTGGGAAAAAGGCAGCTAGAATGGATCACAAAGATTTACCGGAGTTTTCATAAGCTGTTTTTCCTGCTGAATTCTTTCCTGCCGCCTGCCCCGTTTTTCCTGCCCCTGCTACTTCCATGGCATGAAAATAGCTGCATCACGAAGACTTTTGTCTGCCGCCTTTTTTACCTGCTGCCTGCTCTTCAATAGCTACCTTTGTATTTTATGAATCCTCTCCCTCATTTCCGCGATTTATTCCGTCACCGGTTCAGTAAGCTGGTGTTGGCCGTTATTGCTTTTGCTGGGGCTTATTTACTTACGCTTTCTTTTTCAGAAAATTCTTCCAAGCCGGGCATCAGCGAATTTGAAAAAACGCTGCATAAAAAAGAGGTGAAGCTGAATAAGGAAGTTGATTCTCTTGTAAATTTTTCAGCGGGAAAATCGTTTGATGATATTTTCCGACAGCGTCCTGCGCGTTTCAATTCACTTTTTCATGATGACGGACTTGTATTGCTCATTTACGAAAGTGACACGCTGAAATTCTGGTCCGACAATTCTGTTTCTGTAGAAAATTACATGAAAGAAGTTTGTCTCGACGACAGAATGGTGAAGCTGAAAAACGGCTGGTTCGAGATCAACCGCAAAACAGATGAGCTCGGACGCACGTTTATCGGAATGCTGCTGATCAAAAAAGAATATTCGTCACAGAATCAATACCTCGTCAATTCGTTCGAAAACGATTTTAAAGTACCGGCAGAAACGGAAATTGCAATTGGAAATCCTTCTTCTGCAAACAGCGTACATGCCGCGGATGGAAATTATCTTTTCTCATTAGTATTTAAATCAACGGTACCGGTTGAAACACCAACGTGGGTGACATGGCTGAATCTTATTTTAAATTTATGTGGATTCCTGATGCTCCTGCTTTTCATTCATTCCGAAAGCATGGCGCTGACAACAGTTTTGGGAAGAACCGGTGCGCTTTTTCTTTTTGTTGCAACAGTGATCATGTTACGGTTTCTTTCCTTGAAAATAAATTTTCCGGGAACATTTTATGAACTGCCATTGTTCGGTCCGAAATATTATGGAGATGCGGATTCATTCTGGCTTTCCAATCTCGGTGATTTTCTCATCAATGCATTGCTGCTTCTTTACATCGCATTTCATATTACCCGTTATTTAAAAGAAACAGAAATCAGCACAGCAATTCCTTCCTGGAAAAAAATCGGCTTTGGAATGTTATTGATGCTTATTCCGTCTTTCGGTGCATGGATGCTTAACGGCATGATCATCGGACTTGTTCAGAATTCGAATATCTCTTTCAATGTCAATAATATTTTCGATCTCACAATTTACAGTTACACCGGGCTGCTGTTAATTGCTATCCTGCTTGCTACATTTTTTCTTATCGCCGACCGGTGCATCCGCATTTTTCAACGGCTCATTGGAAATGTTGCATTGCGATGGAATTTATTTGTCGCTGCACTGCTCGTTCATACCGGCATTTTACATCTTTTCGGCTATGTGGATCTTATTGCAGTAATGTGGCCTTTTGCAATTATTCTGCTCTTACTGGTATGGCGGAGAAACCCGGATGATCAAACCTATTCTTTTTCATTGATCATTTTCCTCGTATTTGTATTTTCATTTTACGGAACACACATGCTGCTTCACCAGGGTCGGCATAAAGAACATGATACGCGGATTTTGTATGCGGAAAGTCTCGCGGCAGAACAGGATCCTATTGCCGAACATCTTTTCACTGAAATGGAAGACAAGTTTATCCGGGATACGCTGCTCATTTCATATACACAAGCGCCAACAAGTGATCTCAGCGCATTTGAGAAACGCGTGCAGCAACAATATTTCAGCGGCTATTGGGATAAGTACGATGTTAAAGTCACGTTCTTCGATACGATGTGTACGCCGATTCTCAGATCGAACTCGCCGTATTCGGATAACATCATTCACTTTGATGAGCTGATGGAAAAAGAAGGCGTTCCGACTTTCAGTCCTAACTTTTTTTATCTCAACAGCAAGACAGGACGCATCAGCTATCTCGCGCGTATTATTCTGCAAAAGCCCGGTGAAGAAAAACTATTGGGACAAGGAACATTATTCGTAGAGCTGGATTCGAAATTAATGTCGGATGAAATTGGTTTTCCTGAATTACTGCTCGACCGTGAACTGGGCATCAATCAAAAGCTGATCAATTATTCTTATGCGAAATATAAGAACGGACAGCTTGTCAATCACTCCGGAAAATTTCAATATCGTTTAACGCCGGAAACATTTGGCAAGACCGGTCCTGAAAGTAAATTCTATGAAATTGACGGATGGTGTCATTTGGTTTATCGCCCGGATAATTCCACCGTCGTTATTTTAAGCCGCACCGATGATGGCTGGTTAAGCAGAACGACGAGCTTCTCTTACATCTTCGCTATTTTCAGCTTGCTGCTGCTGATCTCGCTTTCAATACGCCAGCTCATTCTTGTCGGGCCGACTTTCTCTAACCTCAGCTTTAAATACAGGATCCAGCTCGTGCTGGTTATGATTGTGCTGATCTCTCTCGGATTATTCGGAGGCGGTTCCATTTATTACATCCGGCAACAATACCAGGCTAAAAATGCTGAAATAATTTCTGAGAAAGGACATTCAGTTGTATTGGAGCTGCAGGATCTGCTTGAAGAAAATAAGCTGAATAATTCTTTCAAAGAATACACGACATATAAGCTGAAGAAATTTTCGAATATCTTTTTCACCGATATTAATTTGTATGATGTAAAAGGAAATCTTTACGCATCATCACGCCCGAAAGTTTTTGACGAAGGGCTTGCTTCACGCAAAATGAATCCGGAAGCTTATTTGCAGATCAGCCTGGATAAAAAATCGGAATTTATTCATGATGAAAATATCGGCAACCTTGCTTACCTCTCTGATTATTTACCGGTGAAAAACAAAGCGGGTCAGCTGCAGGCGTATCTCAACATTCCATATTTCGCAAAACAAAGTGATCTTGAAAAAGAAATTTCATCCTTCCTCGTTGCATTGATCAATGTATACGTTTTACTTTTTGCCTTATCTGTTCTTGCGGCGATCTTCATTTCAAATTATCTCACACATCCGCTTCGTCTTATCCAGGAAAAAATGAGACAAGTGAAGCTGGGAAAAACTTCCGATCAGATTGAGTGGAAAAATAAAGATGAGATCGGAAGTCTTGTGGCCGAATACAACCGCATGATACATGAGCTTGCTGCAAGCGCTGAATTGCTGGCACAGAGCGAGCGGGAAAGTGCGTGGAGAGAAATGGCAAAACAAGTAGCGCATGAAATTAAAAATCCGTTAACACCGATGCGCCTGAGCATTCAATTGCTTCAGCGTGCATACGCCGATAAAGCACCCGATATTGATCAGCGGGTAGAACGCCTTTCCAAAACTATGATCGAACAGATCGATACGCTTGCTACTATTGCAACTGCTTTTTCCGATTTTGCAAAAATGCCAAAGCCGACAAATGAAGCAATGGATTTGAAAATGGTAACACAAAATGCGATTGATCTTTTCCAGGAAGCCAGCGAGCATGCCGATTTTGTTTTTCATGATAACGGCCTGACAGATGCATGGATCTTCGCCGACAAAGAGCAACTGCTGCGTGTCTTCAACAATCTTTTCCGCAATGCAATGCAGGCCATTCCGGAAGAGCGCAAAGGCCGCATCGACGTAACTTTATCGAAGCAGAAGCACAGTTTTATTGTTACCGTAAAAGACAACGGAAGCGGAATTGCTGATGAAGTGTTTGACAAGATTTTCGTTCCTAATTTCACTACCAAAACCCATGGCATGGGATTAGGTCTTGCAATGGTGAAAAATATTGTAGAAACCTGTAACGGCCAGATCTGGTTTGAAACTTCTAAAGGAAATGGAACTTCTTTTTATGTGAGCTTCCCGGAATATTTTCAGTAGTCGATTATCATCCGCCGCCGCGGAGTCAGTTGCCAAATAAAAAAACGGAGCCCGAATTAATCGAACTCCGTTTTTTTATTTGACTGCCGGCTTTTTTGACTGTCGTTTTTTTTAACCTCTTCCGCCGGTTACCGGAAAATATTTTGCTTTGAGCTTATCATCATAATCATCTGAGTAAATACCTACGCGGTCAAATGTTGCGCGCACTTCAGATTTATCCAATCCTTCAAGTTCGCGGATAGATTTTATATATGTTTTATCACCATAAATTGTAAACGCAACACCATAAAGCGTATGATTGGTTTGCAAAAGTTCCAATGTGAATTCCGCTGCCTTGTCTTTCGGCACATCACAAACAGGCGCTAAGATCTGCAGGTAGCCATAGTCGATAAGATTTCCCTGCGCATCTTTCGATTGAAACACATCGATCCAGACGCTGGCTGAGCCAAGACGCATATTCCATTGTCCGGCTTTGTCACCGCGTGCAATTGCAGGATCTACTCCTAAATCGCGAATAACTTCTTCTACAAGGTTGTAGTAGTGTTGAATTGCTTGCATGATAAAAAAGTTTATTGGTTAATTATAAAGTGCGTGATTACGCCCAAAAATAGGGCAACGGGAAGTGAAATCATAATTAAATCAGGAAAAAGTGATTGGTGATTGACAAATAATATTACAACCACAGTCCCAATACATACTACTCAATAGCAGCCCCCGTTTTTTCCCAATTACTAATTACCTTAGCACCATGAATCGACCGATACGAGTTCTTGTTGCGAAGGTTGGACTGGATGGCCATGACCGCGGCGCTAAGGTAATTGCTTCATTTCTGCGCGATGCGGGAATGGAAGTGATCTATACCGGCTTGCGACAGACGCCCGAGATGGTAGTAAGTGCAGCATTGCAGGAAGATGTGGATGTAATCGGCATCAGCATTTTATCAGGGGCGCACATGACTGTATTTCCAAAGATCATGAACCTGATGAAAGAAAAAGGGTTGAATGATGTGCTGCTCACCGGCGGCGGAATTATTCCGGATGCTGATATGAAGAAGCTGAATGAAATCGGCGTCGGAACATTATTTCCACCGGGAACAGATACAAAAGTGATCGTGGAATATATTACGGCTTATGTAGAAGAACATCGTAAATTTTAGGTACAGGAAAAAAGGCAATCGGCGAAAATTTTTACTCCGAACGAATCCGTCGCGGCGGACTTCAATCTCCGAACGAATTAAAGGCCTGATTTTTCCTTAGCTTTATTGAAAGACTCTGAATCCCTATGCGCCATTCCTGCCTCCTGCTCCTGTTTTTGCCGCTCCTGTTTTTTGTTTCCTGTGAAGGTGATGTTCGCTTTACAGCTGATCAACCTACAGGCACGCCTTCACTCAAAGAAGTTCCTGCGGCATTGATCGGTGATTACGTGGATAACACCGATTCGCTTTATGTGCGTGCGGGCTCCATGACATTGATACGTCCCACACGAACACAAATTCCGATTGCAGATACTTCAAAGGCTGGACTGCATAAATCGAAAAGCGGCGCATATCTTTTTCATGCCGGCACCGACAGGTATGTCGTGAGTTTTACAACAGATTCTATTATTTACATCACGCGTAATTCGCAGGTGTATAAGCTTGGAAAAGATACGTTGCTGAAAAGCTTTAACGATGCGTATTGGCTGAGCATGCGTGATGTTGTGAATAAAAATGAATGGAAAGTGATGCAGATTACTTTGCATAAATCGAAACTTGTTATTGCCGTTCCGACTTTGCCTAAAGACGAAAAGAAGCACATGCAGCAACGAATGGATGAAAGAAAATGTGAAGTTGATTCGACAGGCGCTTTTTCGTGTGTGACACCATTCAAACGTTCATCCGATATGTCCTATTATATTGTTGCGGCCACTCCTGATCAATTAAAAAATCTTGACCGCCGTGGATTATTCAGACCAGCAGCGACATTCATTAAAGTAAAATAGAGCGTCTGTAATCCAATGATGACAAGGGTTTCACGGGTTTTAATTTTACCTTCCGGTATTTATTTTTGCAAATAATTTGGATGTTACAAAAAAAGCAGCCTATCTTTGCTTCACAAACAAGAACAATGAACACTTCACTTTTCCATACAAACGCAATGATGAACAGCATGATGTGCTGCACATGCGTGTAACCGGAAAAGCTATATCATATACTGAAAAGGCTTTCCGGTAAAATGGAAAGCCTTTTACTTTTTAAACGAATTACAACAATGAAAAACAAGCACAAAACAATTCTCTCTGCTGGCATGCGCACGATGTGTATGTGTTGCTGTATGCGCAGCGACGGGGAGTGTTGTTTTTTAACTTAACTGAATTAGTTTAGTTGATAAAGCAAGCCTCCCGGAAAACCGGGAGGCTTTTTAATTTGGTCCCGTAGCCAAGTGGTAAGGCGTTGGTTTGCAAAACCATGATCAACGGTTCGAATCCGTTCGGGGCCTCAACTTTCTGAATAATAAAATGCAATGCAACGTTTCAGTAAAATAATCGCCGGGCGACAAGATGGTGAGCATAAAGATTCCTTATGGAAAATAACCGCGAAACAAAATTTGAGGATCACAATATCCGGGAGGGAATTTTTAGCTCACCATGCGCCGGTTTATTTATTTGCAAAATTCAAATTAACCTATAGTATCTTTAAACATTTTACAGACAGAAAGACCCACAACAAATTAATTTCATCCATAACTAAAACCTACACCATGAGTTTACGACTTGGAGACATCGCGCCGGACTTTACGGCACAAACTACTGAAGGAGAAATTTCCTTCCACAATTGGATCGGTGATAAATGGGCAGTGTTATTTTCTCATCCTGCCGATTTCACGCCGGTATGCACCACAGAGCTTGGCCGCACCGCGAAGCTGAAACCTGAATTTGAAAAACGGAATGTGAAAATCCTTGCTGTAAGCGTTGACGGAATTGATTCGCATCACAGCTGGATCAAAGACATAAACGAAACACAAAACACGATTGTAAATTTCCCGATCATCGCAGATGAAAATAAAAAGGTGGCGGAACTTTACGACATGATCCACCCAAACGCGAGTGAAAAATTTACGGTGCGTTCTGTTTTTGTTATCGGGCCGGATAAAAAAATTAAACTTACGCTTACCTACCCGGCAAGCACAGGAAGAAATTTTGACGAATTACTTCGCGTGATCGATTCGCTTCAGCTGACGGCCAATTACAGTGTCGCTACTCCGGCCGATTGGAAATACGGGGAAGATGTGGTCATAATCCCTTCGATCAAGGATGAGGAGATTGCTGCAAAATTCCCAAAAGGTTATACGCCTGTTAAGCCTTATCTCCGTTTAACGCCACAGCCAAATCTTTAATTCAATTTATGCGTGACCTGGAAAAAGTAAATCCTTTGAATTAAGTGGCTGAAGAAGAATCTCCCTATTACTCCGGACTGGTACCACCAGAAACTGAAAACGAAAACAAGCTGTTTCCTGTTTTTCTTAAGCTGGAAGAATTGCGCCTGCTCATTGTCGGGAGCGGAAATGCGGCAATGGAAAAATTACAAACTGTTCTGACGAATAGTCCCCGCACACAAATCACGCTTGTGGCGCCTTTGATCAGTCCGGAGATTATTGATTTTTCAAAAGAGTTTACGAACCTTGTTATTTACGAGCGTGAATTTCAGCCGGAAGATTGTGATGAAGTAGATCTTGTATTTGCCGCAGTGACTGATTTTGGATTAGCGGAAGAAATAACGCGCGAAGCACATGAAAGAAATTTACTTGTCAATGTAGCAGACACGCCGGGTCTCTGTGATTTTTATCTAGGTTCCATTGTTCGTAAAGGAGATGTAAAACTTGCCATTTCAACAAACGGAAAATCTCCTGCGCTTTCAAAACGCTTGCAGGAAGTATTAACGGAAGCTATTCCCGGACAAACGCAAAATGCAATTGTGAATGCGGATGAATTACGGTTCAGGCTCGCACCACTAAAAGAGCGCGTGGATCAGCTGGATAAAGCCGCAAGTGTCCGGATAGAAAATGAACAAAAGAAAAAGGCTCGTCGTAAAAAAACACGAATCGGAATTTTATACGGCTTGTCTGTCATCGCATTATTAATCACAGGACATTTTTTATTCCTCTATCTTCCATTTGAAACCATCGGCAGTTGGGCATCCAGCACATTTTCAACAATCGATTCGTCCATCTTACTCTGGATCCTTGCCGGTTTTATTGCGCAACTGATTGACGGATCAATGGGAATGGCGTACGGCGTAACAACAACTACATTCCTGCTTTCATTCGGAATTCCGCCTGCCGTAGCAAGCGCGAGTATGCACGCTTCCGAAATTGTAACAACCGGAACGTCTTCGCTTATTTATTTACGGTACAGAAATATCAACGTGAAGCTTTTTCGCTCTATGCTTATTCCGGGTGCTATCGGAGCAATCGTTGGTGCGTGTACAATTTCTCTTCTCAAACCTTATATGGGTTACGTGAGACCCGTTGTTTCTGTTTACACGCTTATTCTCGGAATTCTCATCATCCGTAAAGCGCTTGGCGTGTTACGTTCGAAAAGAAAAAAAATAAAACGTGTTGGTGTGCTTGCGCTTGCAGGAGGATTTTTAGATTCAGTTGGCGGCGGTGGCTGGGGACCTATTGTTACTTCATCGCTTGTTGCCGGTGGCCGTGATCTCCGTTATTCCATCGGATCAGCACATGCGGCGAAATTTTTTGTGGCTGTGATCAGCACTATCACTTTCTTTTTTATGATCGGCATTGGTCACTGGATAATAATTCTCGGTTTGATCCTGGGCGGTTTGATTGCTGCACCACTTTCCATCTGGTTGTCGACACGAATATCGGTGCGCAATGGTTTAATTCTTGTCGGGCTGGTGATCATTATTACCAGTCTTAAATCTTTAATCGGCGCACTCCTGTGATTGACTTAGATGTGCTGAATGAAAAGTATCGCATGCTTTCGCCTGAACAACGGGTTGCAGAATTGTACAAGGATTTTAACCGTGTACTGTTCACTTCCTCTTTCGGAACAACGTCTGTTATATTGCTGCATCTTTTCCAGAAAATAAATCCGCAGCAGCCGGTTTATTTTCTGGATACTACTTATCATTTTGCAGAAACATTACAGTACAAAGAACGGCTAACAGCATTATTCGACCTGAGAGTTATTGATGTACAACCGGAAGACTGGAAAAATAAATTCACCCGTGAAGACCAGGCATGGAGCAAAGATCCTGACCTCTGTTGTTCAATAAATAAAGTAGAGCCGCTGGATAAAATTAAACCCGGTTTTGAAATCTGGGTTTCGGGATTAATGTCGGCGCAGAATTCTTACCGGAAGAAATTAAATGTCTTTGAACGGAAGGAAGAGATCATCAAATTTTATCCGATCATTGATATGACAGCTGAAGAATCGAAAGTTTATTTATTGAAACATGAACTTCCGCCACACCCTTTACTCGCGCATGGTTTTGCTTCTGTCGGCTGTATTCATTGCACTGTTAAAGGAAGAGGAAGAGAAGGAAGATGGGTGAACAGGTCTAAAACAGAATGTGGTTTGCATCTTTAAAGAACAGAAGAATGAATAATTACAAAGCGCTGATTTTTGATCTGGGAAAAGTGATCTTCGAGGTTTCATTCGAAATGGCATATTCCTATTGGGGAAAGCTGGCCGATGTTGATTCGGAAATAGTTCGCAAACGATTTAAGTTTGATGAAGCATACGATCTTTTTTCTGAAAATAAAATGACCCCAGCAGCGTATGCAAAACATGTTTCTGAACTTATTAAAATTCCTTTGAATGAGCAGGAATTTGAAAATGGTTGGAACCGTATTTATCTTGATGAATTTCCCGGCATAGGAAAAACCCTTGTGAAGCTGAAAGAAAATTACAGGATTGTTGCACTGACAAATACCAATGCCACACATGCGAAAGTCTGGCCGGAAAGATATGCCGATGTGCTCAAGTATTTCGAAAAAATATTTTCCTCTCACGAAATGGGTGTACGTAAACCAGCAGAAAAAGCCTACACACTTGTGCTTGATTACCTGGCACTAAAACCTTCGGAAGTAATTTTTCTTGATGATGCAATTCGAAATATAATCGGCGCAGAAGCCGTCGGGATAAAAGCAATCACAGTAAAAAGATCATCGCAAATGCTCGAAGATCTCCAAAAAGCAGGGATCAAATTTTAATTCAGCACCAAGCACCAATTACCTCCGCCGCGGCGGACACCAATTACTAAACACCAAATACTTTTTATTATGTCAAACGAAGAAAACATTTCAGTAGCACTATTCGGATTCGGATGTGTCGGACAAGGTTTATACGATGTGCTCAATCATTCAGAAGTGTTACGTGCTGATATTGAAAAGATCTGTGTAAAAGATCCGTCGAAAAAAAGAACGGTCGACATGTCGCTGATCACTTATGATAAAAATGATATTCTTGATCGTAAGGATCTTGATGTGGTAGTGGAAATGATCAATGACACAGAAGAAGCATTTGCAATTGTAAAACGTGCCTTGCAGAATAAAACTTCTGTCGTGAGCGCAAGCAAAAAAATGCTGGCGACTTACTTTGAAGAATTGTACGAGCTGCAGGAAGAGCATAACGTTGCCCTGATCTATGAAGGATCTGCGGGCGAAAGCATTCCTATCATCCGCACATTGGAAGAATATTATGATAATGAATTGCTGAGCAGCCTACGCGGAATTTTAAACGGCACAACGAATTACATTCTCACACGGATGGAGCTCGAAAGCAAAGATTATTCCGGGATCCTGAAAGATGCACAGTCCAACGGCTTTGCAGAAATTGATCCTTGGCTGGATGTTGGAGGGTTCGACACGATGTACAAATTATGTTTGCTGAGCATTCATGCATTCGGTGTGATCTTAAAGCCGGATCAAATTCTTTCGTTAGGAATTCAAAATGTGACGTTCAATGATATCCGTTATGCAAGAGAAAAAGGATTGCGCATCAAACTGGTTGCAAGCGCAGCGAAATCTGCCGATAATAAATTCCGTGTTTACGTTATGCCACGATTTGTAAAACCGGATGATGAACTTTACAAAATAATGTATGAATATAATGGCATTGAAGTAGAAGGTGCATTTTCCTGCACACAAACATTTACAGGAAAAGGGGCAGGATCACATCCTACAGGCAGCGCGGTGCTTTCCGATATTTCTGCGCTCACATATAATTATCGTTATTCCTATAAAAAACTCAAGAAGCTGAAACGTATTCTGGGCGAAAAGTATAAAGGTTCCGATTTGCTCGAGACAGATTTTACGATCCGCGTTTACATGCGTTTCGCTGAGCAAAAAGAGCTCGAAGGAATTGAGGTCAAAAATATTGTGGAGGAATACCGATCACCGGGAATGAATTTCACCATCGCTGACGTAGGCTTTAATTCGCTTTTCAAATTCCGTGGAAATAAAGAATCGACCGTTTTTATTTGTGAGGTTGAATAACCCATTTAAAATATTTGCGGGTGAACTTTGCCACAGATTACGCTGATTACACAGATTGATTATCCTGAACTCCCCGATTTTTAATTTGTCTGTTCTTTGTGTACTTCAATGCCCACCACACAAGATAAACCTGAATTGGCAATCTTAGAACCGCAACCCAAAAGCCGGGATTATGCGTTTTATAAAATGCAATCGCCATCGGAATATGAATAACGAAGAAGAATACAACAAGCATAGCTATGATTAACCACGCGGAAATTTTTCTTGTTTGTTTTGGAATTAATCCGATGCCAAGTAAAATTTCACTTACACCACTGATGTAAACAAGCAGCAAATGTTCCGGCAACCAAGAAGGCATGATCTTTAAATAAAAATCCGGGTTGATAAAATGATTTATCCCGGCAATGATGTAAAGTGCGGGCATCAGCCAGAAAAGAAATTTTCTCATGCCGTTTTACTTGAATTTGCGATCAGCTTATTGACGGTATTCATTTCCTCTTTCGTAAATTCCCTCCATTCGCCTGTTGCTAAACCTGCAAGCGTAATATTCATAATCCGAATACGCCGGAGCGCCGTTACTTCATATTCGAGGTACGAGCACATCCGCCTG
The DNA here is from genome assembly GCA_039918435.1 of Bacteroidia bacterium. Lineage (GTDB taxonomy): Bacteria > Bacteroidota > Bacteroidia > Palsa-965 > Palsa-965. The sequence continues at coordinate 19,268 of JBDSHN010000061.1, forward strand.
ATCTGCCGGTTTAATCCTTGTGTGAGAATAATGCGGAATTGGAATTTGCCTGTGTGCTCAACAAAACATTTTTTCGTCACTGTTTCAAGAATGGGAATGCCGTCACCCATCCTGCGGATAAATGTATCGGTGACGGGTTTGTTTACGGTTACGAGATATTCTTTCTCGTGATTATTTCCTGCACGCAAAATTTTATTGACAATATCACCATCATTGGTAAGAAAGATCAAACCTTCTGAAGCCCGGTCTAATCTTCCAACAGGAAAAATGCGTGTCGGGAAATTTATATAATCAATAATATTGTGTTTGATGTCGCGCTCGGTTGTACAAATAATCCCCGGAGGTTTATTGAACGCAAGATAAAGCGCGTCCTCTTTTTTATTGACAGGTTTTCCATCAATACGAATATCATCTTGGGCAGAAACTTTTGTGCCAAGCTCAGGAACTTTTCCGTTTACTGTGACTCTTCCCTGTTCAATAAACTGGTCGGCTTCACGGCGTGAGCAGAAACCGGTTTCACGAATAAATTTATTTAACCGGGTAAGCTCTTCGGGCATTGCAAGTCAAAGTATTAAGCAAATGCACAGACAACTCCGCCCATCAGCATAAAGCAAATGATCCAGAAGCCAGCATTGATTGCGATATATTTAAATCCTTTTCGTTCGAACATAGCAGTGACAGCAACAACAGGCAACGCAAGTGTGATACCCGCTATTGTACCATGCAGCATACCATGTTTGAAGGTGCGGAAATTGTTACCGTATTTTTCGATAAAATTGGAAATGAAAATCCCAATCTCAGAATTCTTATCGTTTATGCCCGGCTCATTCATTAATATGGACTTGAGATGCATTTGGTGAATAACCAAGAATTGCAGACTAAAGGCAACAAAAAAACTTAGTATATAAGTCAGCAAAAAAATGACAATCATATTTCCGGCTTTAAGCTTTTCTTCGGTCATTCCGGCAGGACCCATCCAGGCTTTTCCCAAAACCATTGGGTGATACCATATCCATCCTAAAACAAGCGGGATCAAAGCAGCGATTGCAATTATTCCAATATTCATATGTCTGTTTTTTTTAGTGAAAATTATTTAGTGCGTTGTAATTGCGAATATACAACAATGCCGTCCTGATTAAAATACCGGAGCGGATTTATTCAGTAATCAATTCAAGATAAAGATCTTCTACTTTTTTTCTTGCCCATGGTGTTGTCCTTAAAAATTTCAGGCTTGAGCTCATCGTCGGGTTTTCATTAAAACACTTGATCACAATGATCAGCCCGAGATTTTTCCAGCCGTAATGTTTTACGAGCGCCTCCAGCATTGTATCGAGCCTGATGCCATGCAATGGATTATTTTTTTGTTCTTCCGGCATATTGATTACAACAGGATTAATTATTGAGCAGCGAAAAAACGGGCGTATCATGAAATTTCCCGTCGAAGTAAAAATTTTCTTTGTAATAAGCCTCTTGCACAAATCCCATTTTCTTTAAAAGCCCGATAGAGGCTTCATTTTCGGGACTTGTCTGCGCTTCGATGCTGTGCAATTTCATGGTATTAAAACCATAATCAATTGCTGCTTTCACCGCTTCCGACATAATTCCTTTGCGCCAGTAATCTGCAAAAAGCTGGTAACCTATTTCCGCACGGTGATGCTCCGGCTGCGTTGCGTGAAAACTCACAGTACCGATCATTTCATTCTTGCCTTTCAGTGAAATCGCCCAGGCGATGGACTGGTTCGAAGAAATACCGCTGAAAATCCTCTCCAGAAATGCATGAATTTCTTCTATGTCTTTCGGCGGAAAACGATCCAGATATTTTATCACCTCCGGATGTGAGCGTAATTCAAAAAAAGCCGTTGCATCATCGCGCGTAATTTCGCGCAGCGTTAACCGTTCTGTTTGAATAACAGGAAAAGGAGAAAAATTAAATTCAAGCATCGGATTAATTACCGCTGATAATGAATTTTACTTTCCCTTTCTGCGCAATACATTCCTGCGCTGTTGTTTTCATATCGAGGATCGCGGTTTTCAATAACGGATCATTCACAAATGAATCAACAAAATCTAATTCGAGAATAAAATTGGTGCATTGCGTTTCATTCAGCTTGATGTCGCCGAAAATATCGATGATTGAGCAGAAATGGAGTTTGTAGGCAGTTCCGATATAATACAACCGTTCAACAATTTCTTCGGGCGCTTCTTTAACGGAAGCTTTGATAATTTCGGAATCAACAAGCCCGATCAGAACTTTTGTATCCATCTTGTACTTTTCCGCATCGAAGCGGTCTTGAAAAACTTTTGACATATACTATTCAGATTTAAAATTAAACTCTTACTCCTATAACCAGCATATCATCCACCTGTTCATGCGCACCTTTCCACGATTCGATCGTCTGATCCAATATGCGATGCTGATCGTGCATTTCCTGGTCCTGCATGTTCAGCAACAACGCTTTCATTTGCGACAATTTGAATTTCTTTCCCTGCGGACCACCAAACTGATCGGCATAACCATCGGAGAATAAATAAATCGTGTCGCCGGTTTGCAGCTGAATAACGTGATTCGTATATCGCTTTGTATTGTCCTCCGCAAAACTTCCGATAGAAATTTTGTCTGGCTTGTATTCTGTGAATTGTTTTCCGCGGAACATATACATCGGGTTAAATGCGCCTGCATATTGTAATTCCAATGAATCCGCATCGAGTGTTGCCAATGCAATATCAACGCCATCGCGCACTTTTACTTCATCAATCGTATGACGCATTTTATCGCTCATTGCTTCATTCAAACGATCAAGCAATGTTGCAGGACTTTCATTTTCATGGCCGTCGAGCAAATGCAGGATCATGTCGTTCGTCATAATGCTCATGAATGCACCGGGAACACCGTGGCCTGTACAATCGACGGCAGCGAATAATACTTTTCTTTTATTGCCGGATTTAAATGTGCGTGAAAAATAAAAATCTCCGCTCACAATATCTTTTGGTTTGTAAAGCACAAATGATTCCGGCAATGTTTTGCGCATCTCACGGCTTGGCAACATCATTGTATCCTGCAATCGTTTTGCATAACGGATACTGTCGGTGATCTCCCTGTTTTTCTCACCGAGTTCTTCATTTTTCAATGCAAGCTCCAGTGTTCGTTCATCCACTTTCTGCTCTAGGATTTTTTTCTGCTTCTTCAAACTGCGCGTACGCATTTTGTCAAATCCGAAAATGCAGAAAATAACAAACAGTGCCATCAGGATGTAGAAGGTTGCAGTTTGCCAAAAGGGTGGACGAATAAAAAATTTATACCTGACTGGTTCTTTGTTCCATTTACCGTCGTTGTTGGAAGCGCGCACCATGAACGTGTATTCACCGGGAGGAAGATTAGAATACACCGCTTCATTGTAATGCGTAGGAACGGGCGACCAATCGCTGTCAAATCCTTCGAGCTTGTATTGATATTTTACTTTCTCCGGATTGGTTAAGCTGATGCCGACAAAACCAAATGTCAGATGATTCTGATCATAGGCGAATTTTCCTTCTTCAGGAAAATCTGCTTCACGCATGAAAATTTTTAATGAATTGACAGAAGTAATCGGTTCAATTTCATTCAGCATATTTTCATTCGGATCGAATTTCACCGCGCCCATGATCGTGCCGAACCATAAGCTGCCGTCTTGCGAAATGGAAACCGCATTTGGATTTACTTCCACGCCTAAAAATCCTTCTGTTCTTCCGTAATGAGAAAAGCTGCTGTCTTTCAGATTAAATTTATCAAGTCCTCTGCCATTGCCGATCCAAATATTTCCTTCTTTATCCGCAATAATTGCATAAGGCGAATCGGTTGTCATTCCATTCTTGCTTGTATAATTTTTAAATGTGCGTCCATCGTACTTATACAATCCACCACCATAAGCGCCAAGCCAGATGTTGTGTTCTTTATCTTCATTGATACAAAGAATAAAACGATGCACAATGCCACTTGATTCATCATATTTGGTAAAGCTTTTTCCGTCGTAAACAGAAAGGTATCCGCCCAGCGCACCAAACCATAAATTACCACGGCTGTCGCGGAAGATTCTGTAAACGTTATTTCCTCCAAGGCCATCTTCGGTTGTATAATTCCGGAAAGTTTTTGTAGTAATATCAAATCTGGAAACGCCTTCCTTCGTACCGATCCAGACATTTCCTTTCAGATCGGAATTGATTGCGTAAACAACATCGCCAGCCAATCCGTCTTTTACGCTGAAGGATTCAAAACGTGAAGCGCCGGGCAAAAGTCTGCTCACTCCGCCGAAACCCGTTCCCACCCAAAGTGTATGTGCATCATCTTCGTACACAGCTAAGATCACATCACTTCCAAGTCCGTCTGCCGTTGTATAATTTTTTATGGTAAACCGTTTTTCATCTGTACCCGGAACGGTGTAATACGTTAAGCGCGATAAACCCTGATTCGTTCCCAGCCAAACTGTTCCATCGTGATCTACGCAGGTGGTCCACACGATATCATTGATCAATCCATCTTGTTTATCAATGAGCTGAAAACGTTCGCCGCGGTATTGATTCAATCCGACATCTGTTCCGATCCAAATATTTCCTTCGCGGTCTTCGATGATGGAATGCACATTAAAATAATTGAGTCCTTGCCGCGTATTGTAATTTTTCAGCACAGCATGATCAAGCGCACGCAAACGGTTCGGATCTTTTGCGGGAATAATTTTTGTTGCACCGCCGCCGATCATTCCGACCCAGATATTTCCATGTGAATCTTCACAAATTGTTTCCACGAAATCGGAACCAAGTCCCTGCTTAAATCCGAAAATGCGCATGGAAGGAAGAAGCGTTGGCGCGTTACGATTTACAAAGCCTGCAGGAAGCTGTAAAACAACAGCGCCTTTATCGCCTGTTCCTACCCACATTTCTGTTCCATCGTGCGAAGATTGAAACGCGGTAATGGCGTCGCTCGGAAATCCGCGTGCAGCATTCAGATCAACGAAAGAAGCTGGTGAACTGATGTCGCCTTTTGTATCGCAGATAGTGATTCCATGATCGGTTGCGATCCACATGTTTCCGTTCTTATCCAATTCAAGATCGTAAACATTAGCGCTTGCGATTCCGTCTTTCGCATTGAGCGCAAACATTTTATTTTTCAGCGGATCATAAATAAAAATTCCTGAGCCTTCGGTAGCGATCCAAAAAAATCCCTGCTGATCTTCGGTAATTGCAGTAACCGTTCGAAAGCGTGTGTACTCTTCAAGATTAAGACTTTCGAATTTTTGAGTTTTGGAATTGTAACGGCTTACACCTCCTGCCCAATGACCAAACCAGATATCACCTTTCGAATCTTTATAGGAAACCGTAATCCAATCTTCAGCGAGGCCATTCTTCTTTGAAAAATTATCAAAGGTCATTCCGTTAAAACGTGAAAGTCCGGCAAGCGTGCCAATCCAGAGATTGCCGGCATTATCCTGCACAAGCGTCTGCACCTGCGATTGCGCAAGCCCTTGTTCGATGCCATACGTGATAAAGCTTGTAGTTTGCGCAGGCATATTTAATGCAAAGGCAAACGACAGGCAGACAATTAAAAGTTTTGTTTTCTTAATTGCGTTTGTGCCTGAAAATTTCAGCATCATAAGTTTTTTGATCAATTTCCACACCGTCGTGGTAATAGTATCTGCTTCCCCACAAATACTCATCTACGTTGAAAATCGTTCTCATTCCACCCGGCCAGGAAATGACAGTGGTCTTTGTATCGGTAAGAAAATTATCTTCTGTTGTCACCACAACATTTGGTGATGGTGCATAATTCAAATCCTGCGATGCCACAACCGGCTTCATGCTTGTTGCCCGAGTGTCGCGCTCAACTTTAGCTGCTGTTTCCACAAGCAATTTCAAATGCTCTTCCTTCAACCGTTTATTGGCAAGCGTTTGTTTCTGCCGTTCTTTCATTTTCTGAATAAGGAAATCGTTATCTGCTTTTAGCAGCGCTTCTTTGCGTAACGTCTGAACCACGGAATTGCCTTCTGCATTATCCTTCATCTTGTTAAACTTCTGCAGATTATTCTGACGTTCGCTTTCGGCAACGAGCTTCAAAAGATTATTCTCGTACGTTGCACGGATATTTTTATTTGTCTTTTCATGCTCAAGATTTTCCTGCTTTTCGCGCGCCAGCTTTATCGCATCCGTTTCCATAGAAGGTTCAGCAGGCGGCTCGTTCTCAATAGGTTTTTTATTGACGGGCGGAATATTTATATTTTTCTTCCTTTCTTCTTCTGCTTTGCGTTTATCCTCTTCCTCTTTTGAAAGACGCTGACGTTCTAAATCATCCCTGCGCATTTTTTCATCTGCTGCAAGCTTTGCTTTTTCATCTGCTTCTTTTTTCGCCAGCTCATCCCGCTTTCGTTGTTGTTCGTCGCCGGGATTTTTAAATATCTCCTCTACAAAACGGTAATTCGGATCGTCGTAAAATCCTTTATTGCCATCGAAGATGATTTTGATGAACGGTTTCTGTGCGAACAATTCTGTTTTTACTTTTGCATCGCCGGCAACGAAAAAAGGAATCTCCGCAGCGTAATCGGGGTACACCCATGCTTTGTCAGGCGGGGTGTGCAAGTCCATCATCATATACATATCCACGCAGCCGGGCGAAGAAAAATTGATCCTGTAATTGTGATTGATGTCGATGGTGAATTTAAATTTTCCGTTTTTTCCGGTTGTAAGATTATAAATCTGCTTTCCATCCATGAGCACAGTTACAGTCGCGCCGGGAAGCGGCACGCCACCTTTTGTAGCAGTACCAAAGAAGCGCATATCTCCTTGGGCTTTCAGCGCACTTCCTGCAAAAATAAAAATCATAAGCAAAAGAATCCGCGCAACACCTCTTTTGGAGTAAAGTTGAAACGGAGGTGTTTTTACTGAAAAATTACTTCGTTTTGCGTAGGCCATCGGTGCACTAAAGTTAATCTATTTCTCCTATCAAAAAAGAGACTTCGTCATGCGTGCTGGTTGGTCAATTCTGTCATTTGCTATTTGGGTTGCGCATGGGCATGTGCGCTTGCAACCCCTTTGAGCGTTTTAGAAATTCCTCTTTCAACCAACCCTACCTGATACATCTAAACCCTATATCTTTGCGACTGACTACTAACAAATTCCCGCTTAAAAACATGGACTTTAATTTAAAAGCAACCGCTACCGTTACCATGGTTTTGTTTGCGGTAATTGATATCATCGGATCGATCCCTGTCATTATTGGCTTACGTCAGAAGGTTGGCGATCTGAATGCACGCCGCGCCTCATTTGTTTCGCTGGCGATTATGGTGATATTTCTTTTTGTTGGTGAACCGATGCTTAATCTTATCGGGATCGGCGTTTCGGATTTTGCGATTGCCGGTTCTTTTGTGTTGTTTTTTCTTTCCCTGGAAATGATCCTTGGTATTCGTCTTTATAAAGATGAGCTGCCTGCCACTGCTTCCGTTATGCCGCTTGCCTTTCCGCTGATTGCAGGAACGGGAACCCTTACCACTTTACTTTCTCTTCGCGCAGAATATGATATTCTCAGCATTCTCATTGGCATTGTCATCAATGTGGTAGTGGTTTATATTGTATTGCGGAATATTTCCCGCCTTGAAAAACTTCTTGGTGTAGGCGGAGTGGCCATCCTCCGGAAAGTTTTTGGAATTGTATTGCTGGCAATTGCTGTGAAGCTTTTCCGGACACATACAAATATTTGGCCGGCAGCACATTAGGGGGTGTGCGATTAACGTTGTAAGTGGTAATGCCCGGTTTTGGCTATTGCTCTACTTTCGTAGTGAATAAAGCAACTGACAACATTGCGACGAATAACATCAACTAACCCCAACGAAATACCCTCTGTTTCTTTACTCAAGAACAGGGGGTTATTTTTTGTTTTGTACGGAAATCGTCTGATGTGCAATGAACCTTGTGAACGGTAAGGACCAGGCTCTGCGATTGCTCTACTTTTGGGAATGAATAAAAGCAACTACCCCTTTGCGATGCTATAAGAGCAAATAACCCCGTAATGAAAATGCCCCCTGTTACTATAAAGTCCAGGGGGTTGTTTTTTTTTGAAGATTTCATTTTGGAATATAAATAATTGATTTTCAACAGGGTTATAACTTAACAACAGGATCAAAATCCCATAGCTATTAAGCAAATTGCATTCTTTTCCATACTTTATTGAACACCGGAAACGTATCTTTACAGCTTATACCCGGCCGTGAATATTTATTCCCGTAAACAACAATGGAAATGGTTGCTGCTCATTGCGGCCTTCCTGATTGTGGCTGCTTCCCTTTGGTACTCGGGAAGATTGGTGCACAAAATTTCGGTGAGTGAAAAACGCAATGTGGAATTATGGGCAGAAGCGGTAAAACGCAAGGCGCTGATGATGGGCGCAACCAGCCAGCTTTACCAGAAAATTGCAGAAGAAGAGAAGAAAAAAGTGGAGCTCTGGGCCGAGGCAAACAGGCTGCTTCCCCAAATTGAAGATGATAATGTTGCGTTCTCTTTTTTATTCCAGGTCATTCTCGGGAATGAAACTGTGCCGGTAATTCTTACAGACGATAAAGGCAAAATTCTTTTTTCAAGAAATCTTGATACTGCGAAAGTAAAAGATCCGGCTTATCTCGAACAACAGCTGGCAGAAATGCGCACACAACGTCCTGCAATTCCACTCGATCTGAGCAATGGAAAAGGCAAGCCTGGCGCGAAACCGCAAATTGAATACCTGTATTATAAAGATTCCGAGGTTTTTGAAGAGATCAAAAATTCGTACGAAGACAACGAGCGTTCGTTCATCAGGGAAGTTGCTTCCAACCCTGCTTCTGCCCCGGCGATCTATACCGATTCCGCTTCGAACATTATCACTTACGGCAACCTCGATACCATCCGCATAAAAAAAGAGCCGGGTTACCTGCATGAAGTTTTTGATGATCTCAAAGCAAATGGCGACACGATGCAGATTTCACTGGGTTATGGAAAAAAGAACATTATTTATTATGGCGAATCGCCTCAGCTGAGGGCGTTGCGCTATTTTCCGATCATGATGTTTGTGATTGTCGGGATGTTTATGGTGGTGGCCTATTTATTGTTCAGCACATCACGCAGGTCGGAGCAGAATCTGGTTTGGGTGGGAATGGCAAAAGAAACGGCTCATCAGCTGGGCACGCCACTTTCTTCATTGATCGCGTGGCTGGAATATCTCAAGTTGAAAGGTGTGAATGATGAAATGACGCTGGAGATTGGCCAGGATGTGAAACGTTTGGAAATGATCACAGAACGTTTTTCCAAGATCGGTTCGCAGCCCAAATTAAATTCCGAAAATGTTGCGGATGCGCTGCAGCAATCGGTGGAATATATCAGTAAACGCTCTCCGAAATCGGTGAAGTTTATTTTCAATCCGCAACAAAGCATCCTCGTGCCGCTGAATATTCCGCTCTTTGCATGGGTGATTGAAAACCTTTGCAGAAACGCAGTAGATGCAATGGATGGCGATGGAACAATTCTCATCGAGGTTTCCGATCTGCAGCAATACGTTTACATTGATATTACGGATACCGGAAAAGGAATTCCACGTTCACGCCAGAAAACTATTTTCGAACCCGGCTTCACCACCAAACAACGCGGCTGGGGATTAGGTCTTTCTCTTGTAAAGCGAATCATCGAACAATATCACGGTGGAAAAATTTTTGTAAAACGATCAGAAGCCGGAAAAGGAACAACCTTCAGGATTGTACTGAATAAATAGAGGAACTGGGTGACCGTTGATCTGGTGACTGGGTGATTGAATGACTGGGTGATTGAATGACTGGGTGATTGAAAAAAAAATTGGATGAAGACCCGTGCCTAAATCATCCAGTCATTAAATTCTTTCTGATTACAATATTTCATCACCATAAACGACTTTACAATACAATAGCTTCTTCCTTATGAAAAACAGCTTTCTTATTGCATTCTTTCTCTTCATCGGTCATTGGAGTTTTGCTCAGCAGAAATACACCTTAAGCGGAACTGTTAAAGACAAAAAAACCGGTGAGATTCTGATCGGAACAGTGATCCGGATAAGCGAATTAAAAAACACCGGTGCTGCCAGCAATGAATATGGATTTTATTCCATCACCATTCCCGAAGGTGACTATACAATTGTGGTGAGCATGTTGGGCTATAAATCCGTTACTGAAAAGCTTGCGCTGCACCAGGATATCAAGAAGGATATTTTCATGGGTGATACTGCAAAGTCCATGGATGAAGTGGTGATCACCGATGAGCGGAAGGATGCAAATGTGACCGATCCGCAAATGGGCGCACAGAAGCTCGACATAAAAGAGGCGAATAAAATTCCGGTGCTTTTTGGTGAAAAAGATATTCTGAAAACCATACAACTTTTGCCCGGGATTAAATCAGGCGGCGATGGCGGCAGTGGGTTTTTTGTTCGTGGCGGCGCTGCTGATCAGAATTTAATTTTACTTGATGAGGCGCCGGTGTACAATGCGTCTCACCTGCTCGGATTTTTCTCCACATTCAATTCTGATGCAATAAAAGATGTGACCGTTTACAAAGGAAATGCGCCTGCACAATATGGCGGAAGACTTTCTTCTGTACTTGATATAAAAATGAATGACGGAAATAATCAGCGCTATCACATTGGCGGTGGCATCGGCCTGATTTCTTCGAAGCTGAATTTTGAAGGCCCGATCGTAAAAAACAAAGGTTCATTTATTATAACCGGCCGCAGAACGTATGCGGATGTTTTTCTGAAACTTTCGCCGAATGAAACCATAAAGAAAAGCTCCCTTTATTTTTATGATCTCAACCTGAAAGCGAATTACCAGCTGAATGAAAAAAACAGGATTTTTCTTTCCGGTTATTTTGGCCGCGATAAGCTGGGGCTTCAGGGTGCATTTGGTATTGACTGGGGAAATGCAACCGGAACCTTCCGGTGGAATCATTTTATCAATGACCGTCTTTTCTCCAACACTTCTTTGATCTTCAGTAATTACAGCTATAAAATTTCCATCGATGCAGAAGATGCTTCTTTTAATATCACTTCAAAGATCCGCGATTATAATGTGAAGCATGAATATCAATTCTTCGCTAATCCGAAAAATAATATTCGCTTCGGCATCAACAGCATTTATCACACGGTTACTCCCGGACAAATTACCGCTTCTGAAGGTTCGGGCATTAATCCGATTAAGCTGCAGGATCGGTTTGGATTGGAAAATGCAGCTTATGCAAGTGATCAGTGGAGCGTGACGGAACGCGTCAATGTAACATTCGGCGTTCGGGTTTCTTCTTTCAGCGCGCTTGGAAAAGGAGATTTTTATTCGTTCGATGAAGAAGGAAATCCGAGCGATACAACAAGCTATGCTTCGGGGAAAATTGTGAAAACCTACATAAATGTAGAGCCGCGCATTTCCGCTGGTTTTATTCTTGATTCGTCCAGCTCCATTAAAATTTCTTATGCCCGAAATGCACAGAACCTGCATTTACTTTCCAATTCTGTTTCAACAAGTCCTACTGATCTTTGGGTGATGAGCAGCGCCATTATAAAACCGGAAATTGCTGATCAGTATGCGATTGGCTATTACAGAAATTTCCGCGACAATACAATTGAATTCAGCGCAGAAATTTATTATAAATCCATGCAGAACCAGGTGGATTATAAAAACGGCGCAAATACGCAGGCGAATGAATTGATCGAAGGTGAATTATTATTTGGAAAAGGAAGAGCCTATGGCGTGGAGCTTTTTGTAAAGAAAAAATACGGCAAGCTCACTGGCTGGGTTGGTTATACGCTTTCAAAAAGTGAGCGGCAGATTGCAGAAGTGAATGAAGGTTCGTGGTACCCGGTAAAACAGGATCGCACACATGATATTTCAATTGTAGCGATGTACCAGATTGTGCCGAAAGTTTCAATCGCTGCTACATGGGTATTCAATACCGGAAGTGCGGTTACTTTCCCAAGCGGAAAATATATGGTAGACGGGCAGGTTATTTTCCTTTACACAGAACGAAACGGTTATCGCATGCCGGCGTATCATCGCATGGATATCGGTTTAACATGGGACAATAAAAAAACAGAAAAATTTGAATCGAGCTGGAATTTTTCTGTTTACAATTTGTACGGCCGTGAAAATGCATACACGATCACTTTCCGTCAAGACCCGAATGATTCGTCCAAAACACAGGCGGTGCAAACTTCACTCTTTAAATTCATCCCATCCGTTTCCTACAATTTCCGCTTCTGATCTTTCAAGAAATAACTATCATGAAAAAAATCATCATTCTCTTTTCGGGCTCACTTTTAGTCTTGCTCAGCGCATGTACAAAAGTGATCGACATCGATCTGAATTCTAAAGATCCGCGAATTGTGATCGAGGGAAATATCACGGATGTTCCCGGACGTTATGCTGTGAACATTACCCAAACCGTAAATTTCAGCGAGACAAATTCTTTTCCGGCGGTAAGCGGCGCGGTTGTAACTGTTGCCGATGATGCAGGAAATACGGAATCGCTTGTTGAAGTTTACCCGGGAAATTACCAGGGAACTGTTATTCAAGGCGTGCCCGGAAGAACGTATTACCTCACGGTTGTTGCCAATGGAAAAACGTATACTTCACAGAGCAAAATGCCATTGACAGTACAATATGATTCCTTATTGCTGGTGCCGAATACTGCATTTGGTCCTGCCTATTATATCATTCCGCTTTTCACCGATCCTGCAGGGCTGGGAAATCGCTATCGCTGTATTGAAACAATTAATACTACACAAGTAAAGGAATTGTTTTTATTCGAAGATCAGCTGACAGATGGGTTAATGAATGGTCAGCCCATTTTAAATTTTTCTGATTCGCTGTTAACCGGAGATTCCGTTTCTGTAGAATTACAATGCATCGACAAGCCAACGTATTTGTATTTCTTCAGCCTGCTGCAAACCGTATCAGGCCAATCAGGTGCACCTGCAAATCCCGTTTCCAATATTTCGAATGATGCACTCGGCTATTTCAGCGCACATACTTCGCAGCGGAAATATGTGATTATTCCCTGATAAGAAATCGGTAAGTAACCTCGCAAAGGTTGTCAACTTGGGAGTACACATATCCAATCATTTAATTTTCATTCTTATTTTTTTAGTCAAAAAATAGCCCCCTGTATGGGCTGCATCACCTTTAAATTCTATTAGACCGGCGTTCTTTAAAAGCTTAATATATCTCTCCATACTGCTATCAGTAAGATTAGTTAATTCTTTATATTCAGGAACTCTTCTGCCTTCGCTATTTGCGATAGTACTTAAAAGTATAGCAAGTTTTTCTTTTACTCCCTTAGTTGCTCCCTCAATTGCTCCCTCAATTGCTCCCTCAATTGCTCCCTCATTGTTGTTCTTATTAGATCCTTTAACGGCTCCCTTAGTTGCTCCTTCAATTGCTCCTTTAATTTTTACTTTACTAAAGAATGACAGTTTAACAGTATTTTCTTCGCTTATCCATTGAGGAGCTTTAAGTTTAGCTTCTTTACAAGCATCTATTATCTTTAAAGTTCCCCGACCAATCTTTTCCATATAGCCTCTTAAAAAAACAATATGTGCTATATCTGGATTTACTGGCATTGACAGATGATTTTTCATTAGTTCAAGTACTGTTAATGGCAATTTTCCGATGTTAGTAATTTCTAACTTGTCGGGGTAAATAATAAGAGACATTGAACCAGAAACAACAGAATAGTCCCTATGAACAAGCGCATTCATTATACCCTCCCTAAGCGCTGCCATTGGATAAATATATTCACCTTTATGTTGCCAATCGTTCCTTTCAAAGTTTCTTCTATAAGATAAATGCTTTTCTAAGAAGTTTTGTACTGCATTAATACTTTTAAATAAATTTTCTTCAAGTAGCTGATCGTCATAATATTTGTCTCCGGTTTTACCCTCACTTAAAAAAGCGATTCTTACGCGCACTTGTGGAATAAAACGTGCTGGTTTTTTTCCAAAAAGAACAACTGCGGCATTAGTAAAATGACCGTTCTGGAATAATCCATAATATGAAAGGAAATCTATTGGTTCATTTTTTCTTTCTTTCATCTTATTTTCATCCAACGCAGCATCTATCGTCTTTTGAATTTCTTCTAAATCCAAATCTTCTAGCTCTACCCCTAATGCAGGTTGTCTTTCCCAATGAATTTCGGTTACCTGTCTATCATGAATAAGTGAAGAGATCTCTTTGGATGATGCTTGAACAGTTTGTCCGTTTCTACGGTAAAAAATACCGCCATTAAATACATACGGCATTCTAGAACCTGCCCACACCTTAACTAAAATTAATTTCTTACCATTAATTTCTTCAATTGAAACCATAACCGGAGCCTCCGGAACCAACTCGGAAACAAGGTACTTTTCTAATTCTTTTTGCCATTTTTCAGCATTAGCAATTCCAATAATTTTTTTCCTCGGACCAATGCCAATCAATATCTGCCCGCCCTCATTGTTCAGAAAAGAGCAAATTGTTTTACCAATAGCTTCTTTGCGAATAACTTCTTTGAACTCAAGTTGTTCGCCTTCGCCTTTATTTAGAAGATCTTTTATAAGTAGTTCCGAATTCATTGTCCCTGTTGATTCATTTCTGTTACAATTTCTCTAACACGATTTACATTGCTGAATTGGGTTTCTAAACATTTTAAAATGTCTCCTAACCGATAGTATTCGTCGACCCAATGACCAACTCTTTGTTGTGGGGGTACATTATTTAGAATTGTATCATTGTAAAGATTAATAACTCTTACATCATCCATAATGTTCGTCCTTTGATAGCTGAAATCCGGTTTTGGTTGATTATGCTCATCAAACATATACTGTTTGAGTAGTTGCCGTGCAACGGTAACATCTCTATGTACAATAAACCAACGTGGTTTTTGGAGTTCAATCGCCCTTTGCATTTCCTGATGAGTAATGGATATTTCCCCATTAACAATGGCTCCATATTGCGCTCTTACAATCCCAAACACGAGATCACATGATTCTACGGCTCTTAAACAGTTCCCAGGGTTAGATAGTCCTGGATGTACTGGTATTGTTTTTAAATGAGAGTTCCATACTTCGTATTGATAACGCTGTAGTGTTGCACATATTTGCTCTAGCTGGTCTTCAAAACCATGGATAGTTGAAGCTACCATGATTTTAAGTTTCGGTATGGCTATCTTTTTACTCATCATTCTTGCTTTCAGCTTCAAATTTAAATCTGATGAATGGAGATTATATTCATGCTCTGCTCATGCCATCAAACTCTATCAGATAAATAGATTAACGATCAAAGGGTTGCGTGCAGGTATGGCGCGAATATCCTTTGACCGTTATATTTTCTTGCTGGCTAATGCCACACCGAGATGATAACTGCCACGATAATATAAGATACAACATGGTAACCTGAATCGATGAGCCAGAGTTTGAATGGTTTTTGCAGGTAAATATAGCTCATGCAGATCGGGCCTGCGGCAAAAACACCGCATGCCAGTCCAAGCTTTATTCCTGACATTGCTGTTGTAGATTGAAGCGCATAAGCAAGTAGTGCAATAACACAAGCTGAAATAAAGCTGATCAGAATACTGCCGATCATCATGCCGGCGAGTTTTCCTCCCATTGCTTTTTTTTCTTCCGCTGTCGGTTCCTTAATTCCATGCCCGGCCATCCAGGGCTTTGCAAATAAAATTTTTGTGTACCAGATTGCGCCAAGAAAAAAATAAGCGAGTGTTGCAACTATGATGGCAAGCCAGTTCGCGTTTTCACAGAAGTTTTTTAAAATCATCGTATAGCAGTTTTAGTGTATTGAAAGATAGTTCCAATAACTAAACCCTGCGATAAATGAAGTCGGATTTAATTAACACCAAGCGGTGAATTACCTGCACGAATCATTGATTTACAGCAACTTTTTCAATGTTCGCCCCTGCGCTACTTCAGCTTAATACAAACATTTTTTGCTTCGGTGAAAAAACGCAGCGCCTCAAACCCGCCTTCTCTTCCTACGCCGGAACCTTTCATTCCTCCGAATGGCGTCCGCAAATCGCGGTGCAGCCAGCAATTGATCCAGATAATGGCGCTGTGCACTTCACTTGCCATGCGATGCGCACGATTTAAGTTATTGGTCCAGATGGTTGCGGCTAAACCGTAAATAGTGCTGTTAGCCATCATCAACACTTCTTCTTCCGAATCGAAAGGCATGATGGTAACAACCGGTCCGAAAATTTCTTCCTGGTTGGTGCGGCAATTATACGTTAAGCCTTCAATGACGGTTGGCTGAAGGTACCAGCCATCTTTTAATTCCCCTTCCATTTTCACTTGCTCTCCGCCACATAAAATTGTTCCGCCTTCTTGTTTTGCAAGATCAACATAGGAAAGGATTTTTTCCATGTGGGGTTTTGAAACAATTGCGCCTAACCTTATTTTTTCATCGGATGGATTTCCAGGTTGTAATTGTTTTACTTTTTCAACGAATGCCGTTTTGAATTTTTCATAGATCGGCCGCTCTACAAAAATCCGTGAGCCGCACAGGCATATTTCACCCTGGTTGGCAAAGGAAGAATGCACCGTTGTCTTCACCATCAAATCAAAATCACAATCGGCGAAAATGATGTTTGGATTTTTTCCGCCGAGTTCAAGCGAAAGTTTTTTAAACATGGGCGCAGCAGTTGCCGCAATCGACGCCCCGGTTTTTGTTCCGCCGGTAAAAGAAATGGCTTTTATTTCGGGATGCTCAACGATGGCTTGTCCTGCGCTTCCGCCTAAGCCGTGCACGATATTTAAAACGCCAGCAGGCAAACCGGCTTCGATGCAAAGTTTTGAAAGCATGAACGCTGTCATTGGCGTTACTTCTGATGGTTTTGCCACGACACAATTTCCTGCAGCGAGCGCGGGTGCAATTTTCCATGTGAATAAATACAACGGAAGATTCCACGGAGAAATGCAACCTACTACACCAATCGGTTGGCGAAGCGTATAATTGATGGCGGTGTCTTCCATCGCATGCGCTTCGGCGGCAAAATGCATAATGCCGGTAGCGAAAAATTCAAGATTGCTGATCGCGCGAGGAATGTCGATCATGCGTGCGAGGCTGACGGGCTTCCCATTGTCTTTCGACTCGGCCTGAACGAACAGCTCCATGTCGCGTTCAATGAGCGAGGCGATTTTCATGAGGATCTTTGCGCGCTGCTCTGCGGGTGTGACGGACCATTTAGGAAAAGCCGCTTTAGCCGCATCGACAGCGGGCTGAATATCGGCAATGTCTGAATCGGGAATAAGGGAATATACTTTGCCGGTGGCCGGTTGAAAATTGTCGAGGTATTTCCCTGATTTCGGTTCAACAAGCTGGCCGTTGATATAATTGAGGAGCTTTTCCATGTAAGATGTGCGAATGTTTAAAGGTGCGTGTAAGAGTTTACGCTGGTTGTAAAATTACGAAATGAATTTGATGGGCCATAGGTATGATTTTAGCCGGGATAGAAGTGGAAAGCCCGGAGTGAGCGATGGAACCTCAAAGATCTCCGCAGGCATTTTGCGCCGCTGTGATCTTTGAGGTTTGCGCAGAGGAAAAACGAGGACTTGTCGCATAGCGACCACCATGTGGTAACGGATAGCCCGAACGAAGAAACTTTAAGGAAAGTTTGGTCCGCTCCTACTGATTCTTAAGTATCTTTATCTGGATTTTTATAAGTGAAAAAAATGCGTCTTTACAAATTTTTGAGTTTTGTTATTTGCTGTATGTTGATTGCAGCATGTTCTTCTCAGCTTGAGCCGAAAAAAGATATCGTCAGCCAGTTTTCTGGTTTACTTCCGTCAATTGTGCAGAATGATGAAGGGGTTTTTCACGGTATTGCGCTTGGAATGTTGCTGGATGAAGTGAAAAAAAATGTGCCTGCGACCGACAGTATGAGCAAGCTGGAAGAAAATAAATATCTCTTCGAAGGAAAACTTTCACCAAACAAAGAATACAGCTACGAATGCACTTTTGATTCGAAAGGATTGAATGATCTGACGCTTGATATTTACCTGAAGGATGAAACGAATGCAGATTCTTTGTACATGGATTTCAGCAATTATTTCAGCAAGCGATATGGAATGCCGGTTGTGGAAGAAGGTATAACAACATGGACGACGACCGAAGGAAAACGCCCTGCACGGATTATTCTTGAGAAGGAAGAGGATTATACTTACGGAAAGCTTACGATTACTTTTTTTGATAAATCGTTTGATTCGCCATCCGCTGACCCGGCAGATACGCTGAACCTGTAAAAGCGGTTGATTTTTTCTGTAGATACAAGCCTTTTATCTTCGGTTAATTATTGATCATCTATGCACTCAAAGGATTGCATACGCGCGGACTTGTGCTGAACCCTTTGCGAAGTTCATTGCCGAATCAGGACGAATGCTTAATTTTAGCTTTCTATGGAACGCTCCCAACCCGAGACTGCAAACCCGGGAAATAATCAATCTGGTATTTTGCTTGAAGTCCGCAATCTCGTTACAGAGTTCAGGACCGAAAATGAAACGGTGAAGGCTGTAAATGATATTTCGTTTACGATCCGTGCAGGTGAAACAATTGGAATTGTCGGCGAATCCGGTTCTGGTAAATCGGTCACTGCTTTGTCGGCGATGCGATTGATTCCGAATCCCCCGGGAGAAATTACAGGCGGCGAAATTCTCTACAATTCCAGAGAGGATGGGCAGATTGATCTTGCGAAACTTTCTGAAAAAGAAATGCGCAAATACCGTGGCAATGAAATCGCGATGATTTTCCAGGAACCGATGACCTCGCTCAACCCCGTTTACACGTGCGGCGACCAGGTGATGGAAGCAATTCTACAGCACAAAAAGTTTCCTGAAATTTCTTCTTTGCGCAACATGTTTGATGTTGCCGTGCGTTGGGCGCTTCGTCTTTTACTGATTGCATTGGCCTGCCTTGCCGCATACAATTTGTTTTCATCGCTCGATCACAATGCAACGCCTGAACAAAAAGATGCGCATGCAACACGCGGACTGATCATCGGAACTATATTAGGAATTTATGTGATGATCGTGTTCGCCACTTATATTGTAGGAAGATCGAAAGGAAAAGCACGCCCGCTTAAATTTTATACTACAAAAGAAAAAACAGCGAAAAAACAAACGGTTGAGCTTTTTAAAAAAGTACAGCTTCCTGATCCTGAAAGGATTTTTGATGCGTACCCGCACCAGATTTCCGGCGGACAAAAACAACGCGTGATGATTGCCATGGCGATGTCTTGTAATCCGCAATTGATGATCGCTGATGAACCTACAACTGCGCTGGATGTAACGGTGCAGAAAACGATTCTTGAAGTAATGAAAGATTTGCAGGCGGAACATAACATGAGCATTATGTTCATCACGCACGATCTTGGAGTTATTGCTGAGCTTGCGGATCGCGTGGTGGTGATGTACAAAGGAAAAATTGTGGAGCAGGGAACGGTGCTTGAAATTTTTTCCGATCCGCAGCATCCTTACACGAAGAGCCTGCTTGCGTGTCGTCCGCCTCTTAACCGCCGTTTGCATTGGCTTCCGACTGTTTCGGATTTTATGCATACGAATGAAGAGGGAGAAATTGTTGAGAATAACCGCTCGGTGCTGGAAGTTACAGGAAGTCTTTCGCAAACTGTTGAAGAACGACAAGCTGCACATGCAACATTATACGCACGTGAACCAATCCTGCGCCTGGAAGGAATAAAAACGTATTTCGTTACCAAGAAAAATATTTTCGGTAAGGTGATCAAAAGTGTAAAAGCTGTTGATGATGTTTCGTTTGATGTTTATCCCGGCGAAACACTTGGACTTGTCGGCGAATCGGGTTGCGGAAAAACAACATTAGGAAGAACGATCCTGCGTTTGATTGAACCGACTGCGGGGAAAATTATTTACAAAGGCCAGGACATCACTCATCTTCCTTCACAGCAGCTGCGCGCTTTGCGAAAAGATATACAGATCATTTTCCAGGATCCATATTCTTCGCTTAATCCGCGTATCACTATCGGCAATGCAATCATGGAACCGATGCGTGTTCATGGCATTCTTGAAAATGATAAGCAGCGGAAAGCGCGCGTGATTGAATTGCTCAGGCGGGTGAACATGAATGAATCGCATTTCTACCGTTACCCGCACGAGTTTTCAGGCGGACAGCGGCAGCGTATTTGTATTGCACGTGCGCTGGCTTTGAAGCCACAATTTATTATCTGCGATGAATCTGTTTCTGCGCTTGATGTTTCTGTGCAGGCACAAGTACTGAACCTGCTGAATGAATTGAAGAAAGAATTTAATTTCACCTACATTTTTATTTCCCACGATTTAAGCGTGGTGAAATTCATGAGCGATCGCATGGTGGTAATGCAGGAAGGAAAAGTGGAAGAAATGGGCGATGCAGATATGATTTACAGCGATGCAAAAACTGCTTACACGCAAAAGCTCATCAATGCCATTCCGAAAGGCGAGCTGGATGATATCCGCGCTTCCATGTCGAAGAAAAGAATGCGGGCAGAAGCGTTTTAGTTTCGGGTTCGGGTTAAAAAAATCTACTTGTTTATTGAACACTGCCTGGTTTTTCTCGCAATGAGAAATTCTAATAACCGGAATGTACAATGTCAAACAAACAATGTACAATGTTCAATAAATAAAAGCTAAAGGGAACGAACAAACAACCCCGAACACGGAACCCCTTAACCCTTCTTCCCAAGAAAAACCCAGTCGCCATTCATCTTCTCACACGTAAAATCTTTCATCGGGATTTTTGATGTCAGCTCTTCTTTGAACTGGAAAAAATTTACGTGTTCGTCGAGCGTGAAATAATAATAACGCTGACAAGGTGTAACAATAAAAACCTGCCTCCGTGCAATACGAACGAGCTCAGC
Organism: Bacteroidia bacterium; assembly: GCA_039918435.1. Classification (GTDB taxonomy): domain Bacteria; phylum Bacteroidota; class Bacteroidia; order Palsa-965; family Palsa-965. Next base: position 40,178 of record JBDSHN010000061.1, read on the forward strand.
CATGCATTGCTCCAGCTTCGGGAGATGCTCAACAACATGAGAGCACGTCACTACATCAAATGATTTATCAGCGAATGGCATTTTTTCGACATTGCCTTTCAGATAATCATACACATCGCCATTTGAATCGGTGTCTTTGATGTCGAATCCGGTGAGCTTTAATGTCGGATGTTTTTCCCGCACCTGCTTTAAGAGATAACCATTTCCGCAACCGACATCGATCAGCGTTTCTGCCGAAGGATCGATTTTATTGAGAATGAAATTCAGGGAAGGTTTGTTGAGGTCGGTGACACGATTACGCGAGATTGTATTCAGGTTATTGTAAAAGCGATCGTAATCTACCGGCGTAAAGGAGTGGACGCGGCTTTTAAAATCCATCACCTCGCGGATATTTCTTCCACGATACGCAATCATAAAAAACGGGTACATAAACCAACGGCTGTCGCGGATAGCGGGAGGAATCCACTCATCCATGAAGTATCTTATTACATTGGTGAGATCTCTGTTCATGGGATTTAGTGTCCGCCCCGGCGGAGGGTAATTGATTGATGAAATTTAATTATTAGCACATTGCCGCATTAGCATATTCTTCAGCAAAAGTACTTATTTCTTCATGTAACGACCGCGCATGTGATTGAGCTTTATGCGGAACAGATCCATGAGCATGCCGGGCGCGTGTTTCATGAGGCTTACGCTCGAGCCGTCGTGGGTGCTGCGGAAATGAACGGGAAGTCGCTTGATGTCATAATTTTTTTTGAGCGCGATGTAAAGGATTTCCACGTCGAAGGCAAAACCATTTAATGTGGCTACTGAAAAAAGTTCTTCAGCTACTGATCCTTTAAATGCTTTGATGCCGCATTGTGTGTCGGAAAATCCGGTGGTGATAAATCGTCCGACAAAAAAAGTAAAAATAGTACTTCCCATTTTCCGGGCGCCTTTTATCTCGCTGAAATATTTTGATCCGGGAAGCCGGCGGTCACCAATTGCGATATCGAATTCTTTTTCTTTTACATAACGCAAAAACAATTCGATTGCGGAATATTCAAATGGAATATCTGCATCGGTGAAAATCCTGAATTCGCCTTTTGCTTCGAGCATTCCGCGTCTTACCGCAGCGCCTTTGCCCATGTTTTTTTCCTGCTGAAAAAAGCGGCAGCCATTTTCCAGTGCTGCTTTTTCTGTTGCCCCATTGTCTTCCGAACCATCATCCACTACTATTACTTCCGAAGTCCATGGTTTCGATTTGAGCCACGTCATAAATTCAGGCAGCTGTTCGCTGAGTAGTGCGGCACTTTTATAAGAAGGAAGCACGATGCTCAGGTTCATTGCTGCGGATAATAAACGCGTGTGTTGCGGATAATAGTGTCGCCTTTCACTAAATAAAAGTCCGCATCTTTCGGACGAATCATTAATTCATCGATCTCGAAGAGCTGATCCTTTTTCATTTCTTTGTTCCAGATGGTAATCTGTAAATGCGCATTTGCAACAGGAACAGTTACCGGAAATTCTACAAGGCCCCAATGACCGTCAATCACTTTTACGCCTGAGGCTGCATTTGTAATGTTGTAAAATGATTTTGCATCGGGGGTTGTGTCTTTGCAAAATACTTCAATTGCCAGCCGCGGATAAATATCGCCATCAATATGATTGAACCAGAATGAGCCGATGTATTCTCCGGGAACAGCCATTGTCGAATCAAATAAACGGTTTCCGTCATAAATTTTTCCCTGGTAAGCACCTTTCCCGCGATAAGCAGGAATGTTATTCATTCCATCAAAAGAACGATAAGCAAAGCTTGCGGATGAATCGGTAGATGAAAAAATTCCTGCGGGGAAAAGCCGGGCAGTTGCATGATCATTCCTTACACGCTCGTATCGTTTTTCCTGCAATGTTTTGAGTAATGCGGGGTCAAGCGAATAAATTTTATACTCTTTTGAAACAGCAATGGGTTTTGAAAGTGCGAAGATATTTTTCTCCAATTCATCCAGTATTGCTTCACGCACAATCACCAATATCGGGCGCTTATCTTTTATATCGTTCAATAATTCAAGCGGTCGCACCGGATCTAGCACCAGTGAAATTAATTTTGCAGACTGGCTCAATGAAGTCCGTGCTGAGCTGACACCCATCATCGGAAGTCCTGTTTTGAGTGAGACGATATAGCTGATCTGAACGATCTCCGGATCTGCGATTGGACGGCAAATGTTTTCTGAACCAACGTGAAAATAAGGTAAAGGCAAAATAGCCTGGTAAGCCGCAGAATTAAAGTTGATCAGCCATGCGTTTTCAGGAAGTGCATTTTCTTCATCATCCAGCGCAGCGATATGGTTATCGAACTGGCTAACCCGGGCATGGTTCAGCGAGTACATATCAATAAATAAAAATGATACAACCAGGGTCATGACGATATAGGATACTATTTTCCGTTGTTGTACCAGCTTATATAAACGATATGCTGCAATGATATTTATGACGTAAAAAAATATCCATGTAAACCTTCCTACTGCTCTGAATTGCCTTACCGGGCCGAGATATGGAAGCCAGCCTTCGTGTCCATCAACAAATGGATGTCCGAATGAAAACCATAACATAAAGAGCGATGTCCAGAAAAAGATATTAAGCACTTTATGATCCGTCACTGCAAAGAAGAGTTTGAATCTGCCACGGAAAAGACGCACAAGCTGAACAATGATAACGGTGATCAATCCGATAATTGCGGCAAGCCCGATATAGGCTACGCCTTCTAATTCTACCGGTTGCTGTTCTGCAAAAAAGCGGAAGATACTTTCATACGGTTTTCCCATTGGGAAAAGCACGCCTGTAAGATTGGAATGATAGATAAGAAATCCCCATGGAGCGGTGGTACGGTCGGTTACATGATCCGACATCATCACCACAAGCAGCTCCAAAATCACAATGGGAAGAATGAATTGTATGGCAGTATGTTTTAAAACAAAAGTGATCCTGCCGAAACCGCGATCGCGTGTTAAAAACAAAACCGCCCAATACACGCCGCCGATTGCAGCGAAAAAAGCGAGAAAGTATAAATGCGTTGATGCGCCTAAAAAAACAAGGAAAGCAATTGCAAAACTTTTCAGCACACTTGGCTGATCATAAAAACGAAGCAATAAATACAACATTGCCGGAATTAAGAAAACCCATTGTAAAGAATAATGGCCGTACATTCTTAGGAGTTGCGGAGAGAGGTAGGAAATGAATGTTGCACAACATGCGCCGTAATGCCAGGGCATACGCAGGTGGCGAAAGATGGCGTAAATAAAAAGCGCACCGATCACAGGGGAAAAAACCATCATGAGATTGATGAGCCCCACACCTAACGGAGCCGCAGATGGTCCGAAGATCTTTACGAGGTTATTGACGAATGGCATTGCGCCCGTGAAAAAAATGCTTTCACCATACGGGTAGTTTACACTGTTTTGCGTCCAGAAAGCTGAATCGTATTTTGTATGAAAAAGCGTTTCGTAATAAATCTGCATACCATCTCCTGTAGCGCCGAAATAGGTGGTGCAAGGATGAAGTAATAATTCTCCGTAAAAAAAACACATTACGGATAAGCTCAAAAAGAGGGTGAGCAACAAACCTTTGTCGCTGAAAATTCTTACGAATGTGTGTTTGAAATTCATTCCTTATTTCAGGTGGCGCCTGTCAAAAAGATTGTAACGCATGATGCACCAGATTGCACGAAAACCATCTTTCCATCCGATCTTTTTTCCTTCTTCATACGTGCGTCCATAATAAGAAATACCAACTTCATAAATACGCACATTGGTGATACGTGAAATTTTTGCTGTTACTTCCGGCTCAAATCCAAAACGATTTTCTTTAAGCAAAAGTGACTGCACCATTTTTGCATCGAATAATTTATAGCACGTTTCCATATCTGTTAAGTTCAGATTGGTGAACATGTTGGAAAGAATGGTGAGAAATTTATTTCCGATGGTATGCCAGAAAAATAAAATGCGGTGAGGTTTTCCACCCGAAAAACGCGAGCCGAATACAACATCAGCAAATCCATCCATCACGGGGCGAAGCAAAATATTATATTCATTAGGGTCGTATTCAAGATCGGCGTCCTGGATGATGATATAATCTCCTGTCGCGATCTCAATCCCTTTGTGAAGCGCGGCACCTTTGCCCATATTCTTTGGCTGATTGAAAAGGCGTATTCCGGCTGAAGCGTGCTCAGCGATATATTTTTCTACTACTTCCTTAGTTGTGTCGGAAGAAAAATCGTTGACAATGAGAATCTCCTTGGTTATGCCTGCGATCAGTTCAGTAGCGATAACTTTATTCAGGATGAGGTGAATGGTTTTTGCCTCGTTATAGGCGGGAATGACGATTGATAGTTTTTTCATTAGCTTAAGTAAGGCGTAAATATAGCATTTTGAAGAGCCGTCTTTGCAGTTCTTTGCGGCACATTCTACCGAAATACGAAGCGATTACATAGCCGGAGCTTATGATTAAAGATCATCTCACATTATTTGAAATTGTTATTTCAAGGTAAGTCTTCAGGTTCATATAAGATAATCCTGATATTGTCAATAAATACTTTTCCTCCACCATTATTCCAGGGAAGTATCGTCACTATATCACCTTTGTGCAGAATCGGAGGAGTAACGAACCACGCATTGATATGCGACCATTCTCCGGGTTTTGCTCCAAGTTGCTGAGCGGAAAATGCAGTGTATCCATAAGTCTGTCCACGACTTCCTGTCATATTGCAAACGAGGCTCAACTCCTTTTCAAACGATTCTACCGGAATAAAAACGTCACATTCCATTTTTATTCTCAGGTAATCCTTAGAACAAACAGACTCAAATGGCGATTTGAAAACAGCGCCATAGCTATGGTCCTGATCCAATATTTCTGAGTGCAGACTTTGATTTCCAAACGTATCACAAATAAGTTGATCGGGGCGCAATAAATTCGGGTTCTCATAATCAATACTTACTACTTCACGATCATTGTAATCCGCATTATTAACCGGTGGAAGGTTTTCGCGATCGATTTCGAGATATTTAATTGCCGAAGGATCAAATTCTGTTTTCAGAAAAACTTTCCAGTAATATTTTTCAGTCATGAATACCGGGTGAATTATGCCATGTACAAGTTGCCAAACCTGGAAAAGATTGAGGAAAACAAAGAACATTATAAGAACACCGCCAATCCATTTCAGTAATTTATTCTGCTTGATCCATTCAATAAAAAAAGCAAGTGGAATTGCCATTATTCCGTAGGACTGCACAAACGGTCGTTGACCAAATGACCCTGCATACCACCAGCATTCCCAGCTTGAGATGAACCATAGATTAGCAAGAAAGAAAATAAAAACAGGAACAAAAAGTTTCCGGTGCGTTTTAAATAAAACAATAAACCCTCCGATTGCCAAAATCATCATTGGCGTATAAAGCAACCACCCTTTTTTATAGCTGAAAAGTACTTTCCACGTAAACGGATGGAAGAAGTCAAATCCTTCAACATGATTATTATAGAACCAGTGTCCGGAAGTATATTTCCAGTATACTGGCTGTAGCAATCCTATTAAAAGCAGTCCTGTACCTAAACAAAAAATATGGCTGAGATGAGTCCTGAAGAAACGGAATTTTTCAATAAAGGTGCGCCAGCTGCTTACACCCCAAAAGACAGGAACAAGCAACCAGACGATTTCAGAAGGCCGGCTAATGGTAACCAGTGCAAGGGTAAGTCCAAGAAAAAATGCTGTTCGCTTTTCAGGTTTTTCGTGCCAGGAAATAGTCAGTAAAATAATCAGTGTGTCAAAAGCAAACAGCAATATATGCGGCATGGTATTATCATAGGTCGCATAATGAAACAAGTTGGTTCCGAATCCAATCAATACTAAAACCAACGCGGCTATTTTATCCGGCACAAATTTCAACAACAACCGCCGGAGCAGCAACATTCCAAGGATCGCATAGAATAAACCCGCAATGACAATCATTATCTGATAGGGCGGCGATAACCCATCCTGCGGATAATCACTCAGGCCTGCAATGAAATGGCCACAAAGAAAGAATGGAGACCACATGATTGCAATTCCAACAGTATAAACATTCACCATCCGTCCTTTTTCCCCCGGCCATGCCTGGTACCATGGACGGTCTTTCTGATAGTTGGAATTAAGTGAATCGAGCCATATTTTATTCTCAATTCCGGGGTCTTTATGAATAATTACAGCTGGGAGGTGCAAATAATATCCATAAGTATCATACGCAATTGCAGCCGAGCTCTTGAAATAATCATGCGAAGAATTTATTTGTACAATTTTGATGAGAATAAAAACAATTGAGCATGTCAATAAAGCGTAGCGGGAAAATGGGTTTTCGTTTTTATATAACCTCATTTTCAAAAATACTCAATCTACCGGAACTGTCCGGAAAATCGTGTTCAGTCGCCGGCGGGCTAATACACGTTCTTTCTGCAAAAGAATCATCTGGGAATTCGCGCGAGATAACGAACGGCGAAATTATCAATGCGGACATCCGTTTTTCCTTCATTGAGGAAATATATATAAACGACTTCACCTGGAAGCACATCTATGCCGGGCACGCACCAGAAGTCGAAATCCTGCCATTGTTTATCCTCATGCAAATACCAGCTGACCCAATATGCTTTCCATATCCGTGCCGGCTCCTGCTTTCTTGCAATATCAATCACTAAACGTGTTTGTGTGTGGATGCTTTGGGCCCAGATTTTAGCGTGGCAATGCATGACACAACCGGCAGGAAGAGTATCTTTTATTGTATCACATATTCCTGAAGAAAAAATATTGGTTGGATTTATGACTCCTGCAAAACCTGAAAAGCCCGGCGCTTTTGGTCTGCCATCTTCAGCCTCGTAATCATTTACCGGCAGCTCTTTTAATTCCACGATTTTCAATAGCGGATCTTTACGGTAGATTGTTTTGCCATCCTTTGCCCATAGTATTTTATAATTTCCTTTTGGAGCTTCTTCAATGGAATCAAGTCGTACCACATAATCCGCTTCGAAGTTAAATCCCGCTTCATCCCAGGAAACAAAGTTGAGCCAGGTTACTTTTTCTTTGTATAAATAATAATTGTACACAGGATACTCCAAAAATGTGACGGCAACCTGCATGTGACTTCTTTCAGCGTGATGGTTTTTTGAATCGTTGATTAATATTTCAAAACCTTCTTTTGTATTTGCATTGAATGGCCAAAGTAATGTGCGGTAAAGATTCAATGAAATGAAAAAAGAAATTACAGGGAATGTGAAAAATAGGAGCGCGAGTATTCTCCGTGTACGTTGCAGACTTCCGGCTGTAAAAAAGCAAATCGCGATAAGCAATGGGAACAGCACGTAAAAATATAACCCTGCGCGATCGCTTGAAAATGGCACATTCATAAGTAAATGCTGTAGCCAGATAGCTGCGCCACATCCGAAAAGCACAAGGAAAAGGAAAATGGCAAACCAATTGATCGGAGTAAATTTTTGCTTTCGAACGTTCAGGAAAATAAATACACCTGCGCCGGCAAAAAGCACAAGGGCAAGCACGGTTAACACGATGTAAAATAAATTCCCCTGGCGCACAATCGAACCGGAGCTGAATTCTATCAATGAATGAACTGTGTTTTGCCAAAATCCGTCATCTCCGCCAAAATTAAAATTGCCTGCTTCACGCATCTTCAGCATAAGTTTTATAAACCAGGCTGTGAAAAAGTAAGTCATTACGCAGTAAAAAGCATACAGAAGAAAGTTCACTGTTTTTTTCTTCCATGGCATTTTCTCTGTGAAAAAATGGCCTCCTGCATGAAGCAGAAAAAATCCTGACTGCAAAAGAAAGAAATTCAGCAGCGTATAATTCGCAACAAGCGCAAATCCGAATGCTGTCAATGCAATTCCATAATACCAGAGCTGCCGCGTTTCAATATAGCGGTAGAAATAATACAGGCCGGTCATAAGCAATCCCATCGATAAACCGTAACCCCTACAGAGTCCAAAAAAATCGATGAGAAAAGTATTACAAAGCAGGATGATGAACGTAAAAACACCAAACCAGCTGTCGGCAAAAATTTTTCTTACCAGCTTTGCAGCAAACACGATGTAAAGCAATCCTGCAAAAACATTTGGCCAGCGGAAGGAAATTTCTGAGGCTCCAAACCAATCCAGGTTGAGCCTGCAAAGCCATGTATTCAGCAAATGATTATTTGTCCAGTTCAGGTTATTGATCACGCTCCAGGGTTGCGTGGCATATTCCATGACTGTCAATCCTTCATCATGTGTGAACGAAACGAGGAACGCGCGCGAAAGGATGTATAAAAACAAAGCCGAACCGATAATTATCAGCGCAGCTCCGGGACTTTTTAATTTTGAAATCATGCTATGATCTTCGATTTCAGGACAGATCCATTTCAGGGATTTCACCTTCAACAATCAGCTTTCCGGCTGTTGCTTTTTGAATTTCTTCCACACTTACACCTGGTGCACGTTCGAGCAGTTTGAATCCTTTTCCGGGAATTACTTCGACTACTGCAAGCTCAGTTACAATTTTACGCACGCACTTTACGCCTGTTAAAGGTAAAGAGCAGGCCGTCAACAATTTTGATTCACCTGCTTTATTCACATGTTGCATCGCGACAATAATATTTTTTGCAGCAGCAACAAGATCCATCGCGCCACCCATTCCTTTCACCATCTTGCCCGGTATTTTCCAGTTTGCAATATCACCTTTATCAGATACTTCCATTGCGCCGAGAACCGTAAGTTGAATTTTTTGACCACGTATCATGGCAAAAGATTCTGCCGAATTAAA
>JBDSHN010000062.1:0-6764 GCA_039918435.1 Bacteroidia bacterium
GCTTTATTACCGTTTCAACGGAGCAACCGCTAACCCTATTCCCAATGAAGCCTTAACCCCGCCTCCCGGCGCAACTACAGCAACCATTGTGGGCGGACAAACCCTCGGACCTACAGGCCAGTGTGGCAGCGCTTTGATCGGTAACGGGCTGAACAGCAGCACCAATTACGTAAATACAGGCTGGGCAACCAACCTCAACGGAACGTCATGGACACTTTCATTCTGGACCAGCAATGTACCATCCACTACCTCCACTTATTACATCCTCGGAGACGTTAATGCAAGCAGCTTCCGCGTATTCACAGGTGGTGTGGCCGGACCAGGCAACTGGATCCTCCGCGGTGGCTTTACAGACATTATTGCTACAGGTGGTGCATCAACCGGCCCGACTATTACAACGTTTGTTTACGATATGCCGAATAACCAGCTGCTTGCTTATGTAAATGGCATACTGGTAAGCACTGTTGCACAGACCACAATTGCAATTAATGGAGCAGGTCCTTTTAAAGTCGGCGCATATTCCTCCAACTCAGGTTTGCCAGCTACTTCATTGATGGATGAATTCCGATTGTACAACCGTGCTTTAAGCTTAGCGGAAATCCAGTCATTGCAAATTGCCAATACTTCAAGCACGATCAGTCCTGTTTCCTGCACCAGCGTTTACACAGCACCAAGCGGCGCTACATATACGACAGCAGGCACTTACATGGATGTTATTCCCAATGTGAACGGCTGCGACAGTACGATCACAATCAATCTTTCTTTTATCGCACCTGTTACATCAACATTGAACACAACGGCTTGTAATATGTATACAGCACCAAGCGGAGCACAGTATTCCGTTTCAGGAACGTATAACGATACAATTCCAACCGTTGGAGGTTGTGATAGTGTTATTACAATTAACGTTATAGTGAACTCAGGCAGCACTTCAGCCATCGCACAAACTGCCTGCGGAATGTATACTGCGCCCAGTGGTGCAATGTTCATGGCTACAGGAACCTATTCGGACACCATTCAGAATGTACTTGGTTGTGATAGCGTAATTACAATTAACCTCACCATCGTTCAGCCAACAAGTTCAACGATCTCCGCTTCTGTCTGCGATATGTACACAGCTCCAAGCGGTACGATGTTTATGGCTTCCGGAACGTACATGGACACAATTCCAAACATGGCAGGTTGCGACAGCGTGATCACCATCAATCTTGTGGTGACACAAAGCACAACGTCTGCAATGAATGTTTCTGCCTGTACAAGTTTTACTGCACCAAGCGGCGCAATGTTTACAGCTTCGGGCATTTACAGGGATACCATTACGAATATGAATGGTTGCGATAGCGTGATCACAATCAATCTTTCGATCAACCAGAGCTACAACACCATGTCTGTGATTGCCTGCGATTATTACGTGGCTCCAAGTGGTGCAACCTTTATTGCTTCCGGCACTTACATGGATACAATTCCGAATGTGATTGGTTGCGACAGCGTAATGACGATCCAGCTTGTTATCAACCAAAGCTCAATTTCTTCCATCACAGCAACTGCGTGTGTCGCCTATGTTGCACCAAGCGGCGCAGTCTTCATCACTTCGGGAACGTTTATGGATGTTATTCCGAATGCAACGGGTTGCGATAGTACTATCACACTTAACATCACGATCAACAATGTCAACGCAGCGGTAACTCAGTCGAATGCTGTATTGACTGCAACCATGCCCGGGGCATCTTACCAGTGGCTGGATTGCACTGCCAATACGATCCTAAACGGTGCAACCAGCCAGTCATACACTGCAACGGCCAATGGAAATTATGCAGTGATCGTAACGAACAATGGTTGTACAGATACTTCGAATTGCATCAACGTTACAGGTATCGGCATAACGGAAAACGCTTTTGGTGGCAAGATGAATGTTTACCCGAATCCTTCCAATGGAGAGTTCTTCATTGATCTCGGGGATGTTTATCCCGATGCAACAATTCACATTTCAGATGTAACGGGGCGACTGGTACATTCACAATCTGCCAGCGGGAACAAAGTTGTTGCTGTCGGATTGAATGCGCCTGCAGGTGTTTATTTTGTTTCTGTTACGGCAGGAAACAATAAAGCCGTGATCAAGCTGGTTAAAGAATAAAAGAAAGCAATAAAATAAAAAACTCCCTGAGCGATCGGGGAGTTTTTTTATGCGCATAACCCGCGTAATCAAAGGTTATGAAACCAGTGATTACGCCGGGTATACGAATATGTTTTCTGATTAATTTTCGCGAACCGTTTTGCCGACATCGGTTGTGCCTGGTGTTGTTTGTGCATTTCCTCTTCGGTTATCATAGAAGTAAGAAAGCAGGATATAAGAAAGTATCATTCCTGCTGCAGCAGCTTCTATAAAAACTCCGCCAGCGGCAAGTGCAGGATTCAGAAAATCACCAAACCACGCATCGCGCTTCAACACACCCATCATTTCTTTATCAAGAGAAAGTTCAACGAACAGGAACGCGCAGAACAGTGCTAATGCAGCTATTACAGTCAGACAACCATTCCCTAATGTGTTAAACCAATTGTAATTATTTTTTGTCTGGTGTGCATACCGGTTAGATGAAAAGATTACGCCCAGTAAAAGAATCCCGACGTTTAACATCCTTAACCATAATATATCAGCAAGGCCTGTTACTCTCATGATTGCAAAGTAAGCGATGAGCACAAACCCTGTGCACAATCCAATGACGATGCCATTTCTTACCATCAAACTTTGTTTTTCAGTTTCCATAACTAAGGTTATTAATTTAATACAAGTATAATCGCTTGCTGTTTTGTATGCCGGAAACTTCGACATAAAGAGATGTTCTGTCGATTTATTGTACACATCGTTCGAAAAAAGGTACAACTGCTTAAATTAAGATCAGCGTTTAACCCTTTTTATGCAACTTTTTTCCAGTTCAGACGTTATGTTTACTAAACTTCACATAATCTCCCTGCATGCAGCATCCTTACTTGAACCAATTTCTCCCTGCTCATGAAAATGCTGCGCCTGCTTGTTTTGCTGATTGGATTATGTCCGATCGCCAACGCACAAATTGCTGATAATTCACAGCTCAAAATCATTATAAAAAATGCATCGGTCGATTCGATTCAGAAGATCGAGCGCCTTGCTGCAATTCTTTTTCATGACAAGATCAATGCGCACCGTGTGGCGAACGGAAAAACAAAACTCGGATGGGATGATACGTTATGGCTCGCTTCCCGGAATCATAATACATGGATGATGGAAAATACGCAGCTTGCACACATGGAAAAAGCGGGAACAAAATCCTTCAGTGGTATTAGTCCCGGCGATCGTTACGATTATGTTTCTGAAAATAAAGGCAAGTGCAGCTGGTCGGGGGAGAATGCGCTTTACAATTTTTCTGCAGGTTATGGCACCATTGCAGAAAATGCCGAACATATTGCGGAATATTCTTTTCAGCAATGGAAAAGTTCACCCGGACATAATGAAAACATGCTGAGTGCTTCAAGTAAAGTGCATGGTGTTGCATTTACAATTGTGCCGGGTGGACAGGTATGGGCAACAGATTTGTTTGGCCGGCCTTCTTATGCACCGATTGTGGCAATGCCTGCTGCTATTCCCGGTGTAAAGCTCACAGGAACTCCCGCGCCGATTGCCTCCGCATCAGCTCCCGTTCCAAAAAATGTAACGGAATCAAAACCGGCCGCAACCCCGGTTGCAACAAATCCTGCGCCGGCAGCCAAAACAAAAAGCAACGATACAAAATTTGTTTCCGCTTCTGCTAAATATGTAAAGCTGGATCTTGAAGAAACCACCGCAGGTTTAGAAAGTGCATTGTACCAATCTTCCGGCTTGAAAAAGAACAAAGCACTTTCTAAAGCAGCACAGCGTCATGCTGAGTATATGGCAGCAAACCAAAAGCTGGTGCACGATGAGAAAAAACAAAAGCGGAAATATTATGCCGGCAGTCCGCACCAGCGCATTGTAAAAGCTTCTCGCGGCGCAAAATTATTTCACAAACGATCCGCTGAATACATCGAAAGCATTGCAATGGTGCAGGCTGATGCTGCTTTGCTTGATATCCAGGCGCTTTCAAAAATTATTCTGCTGGCTCTTGACAAAGAAAAAACCACAACAGGCGGAACGGTTGAAGCTGTGGGATTCGGAACAGTGATCAGGCGCGTAAAAAATGAATTGAGAATCTATATCGTGCGTGAGGAAAAATGCAGTCAGTAGCCAGTTTTCAGTAGTCAGTTGTCAATCGTGTATTGTATTGACGACTGACTACTGAAAATCATTTTTTATTCTTCGGATTCTTTATCCAGGTACTGCTGCACAATTTCAATTGCATTGGTGATCACATCGCTTAACGCGGTAATAAATGATCCGTCTTTTGCAATGCTGATGGCGTGTTTGATCGCATCCGTTTCTTTCGGGATGATCTCGTAGGTGACATTTTTGTCTGTCGATTTGATTCCTTCAATAATGAGGTTGATGAGTTCCTCTTCCGTTCTTCCGCGCAAATGTTTTTCCTGGCGGATAATAATATGATCAAACATCCTCGCTGCGATGGAGGCGCATTCCCTGATATCACTGTCGCGGCGATCACCAACACCGGCAATAATTCCGACTTTATGCGGCGACTGCACACTTTGCAGGAAATCTTCAACACCGAGATAGCCGGAAGGATTATGCGCGAAATCAATCAGCACTTTGAATTTCTTGAAATCGAAAATATTCATTCGTCCGGGAGTTTGTGTTGCGCCCGGAATGAAAGTGGCAAGCGATAATTTAATGTCTTCAGTTTTGAATCCGTAGAGATACGATGCGAGTGTTGCTGCAAGAACATTCTGCACCATAAATTTCGCTTTGCCACCTAATGTAAGCGGAACGTGAATGGTTTTTTCCACGCGGATTTTCCAGTCTCCTTTTTTGATCGTGATAAAACCATTTTCGGAAATCGCTGCTATTCCTCCTGCACGGCAATGATTCACGATCACATCGCAATGTTCATTCAGTGAGAAATAAGCGACCTTACAATCAAGGTTCTTAGCAAGGTCAACACAATGTTTATCCTCTGCATTAAGAACAGCCCAGCCGTCTTTTTTCACGCTATTGACCACAACCGCTTTCACACGCGAAAGATCTTTCAGGTCATTAATATCGCTGATGCCGAGATGATCTTCCTGGATGTTGGTGATGATCCCGATATCACATCTTGAAAACCCTAAACCGGAACGTAAAATTCCTCCGCGTGCAGTTTCCAGCACAGCAAATTCAACAGTCGGATCTTTCAGAATAAATTCGGAGCTGAACGGACCTGTTGTGTCGCCTTTTTCAAGCATGTGATTCTGCACATAAATTCCATCGGAAGTAGTGAAACCAACTTTAAATCCGTTGTTCTTCACAATATGCGCGATCAATCGTGTTGTAGTTGTTTTGCCGTTTGTACCGGTAACTGCGATGATCGGAATGCGGGAAGGTTTTCCCGGAGGATAAAGCATATCGATCACAGGAGCAGCAACGTTTCTTGGCAATCCTTCCGAAGGCGCAAGATGCATCCGGAAACCCGGAGCTGCGTTCACTTCCAGAATTACACCGCCATTTTCTTTCAACGGCTGCGTAAGGTTTTTTGCCATGATGTCAATTCCGCAAACATCAAGACCGATGACGCGTGAAATTCTTTCGGAAAGGAAAATATTTTCCGGGTGCATCATATCTGTCACGTCAATCGATGTTCCACCTGTGCTCAGGTTGGCAGTTGACTTGAGATATACGACTTCCTTTTCAGGAAGAACGGTTTCAAGCGAATAATTTTTCTTCGCCAGAAGATCAAGTGTATCACGGTCAACAGTGATTTCTGTCAATACGTTTTCATGACCGTAACCGCGCTTAGGATCTTTATTTGTTTCTTCAATTAATTCCTGGATATTGTTTTTCCCATTTCCAACAACATGCGCCGGCACACGTTGCGCAGCAGCCACAATCTTATTGTCAATCACCAATACGCGGAAATCATAACCGGTGATGAATTTTTCGACAATCACTTTGCGCGAATATTTTTGTGCGAATGCTAATCCCTCTACCGCTTGCTCCCAGTCATTGATATTGATTGATGCGCCCTTTCCGTGATTTCCATCAAGCGGTTTCAAAACAATCGGGTAGCCAATTTTGTCAACTGTCGCTTTTAGGCCTTCTTCATCCACGCAGATATCTCCTTTTGCAACGGGAATGGAAGCCTCATGCAACATGCGTTTGGTCTCTTCTTTATTGCAGGCAATATCCACAGCGATGCTGCTTGTTTTACACGTCATCGTCGCCTGGAAACGCACCTGATTTACGCCGTAGCCAAGCTGCACGAGTGAATTTTTCCCGAGACGGATCCAGGGAATATCACGCGCCACTGCTTCATCCACAATGCTTCCTGTGCTGGGCCCGAGACGTACTTCTTCCCGTATTTCGCGCATTTTTTTAAGATCCGCAGCAAGATCATATGCTGTATTACTTACCAACGACTGCGCAATATTTACAGCCGATTCAGCAGCGAACAGTCCTACTTTTTCTTCCACGTAGCTGAAAACAACATTGTAAATGCCGGGTGTTTTTGTTTCGCGTGTGCGTCCGAAGCCGGTTTCCATTCCTGCAAGGGACTGTGTTTCCAGCGCAATATGCTCAATAACGTGCCCCATCCAGGTGCCGCGTTCAATGCGTTGAAAAAATCCGCCACGTACTTCTTCCGAACAGCGATGTTCAATCATAGAAG
>JBDSHN010000063.1:0-10551 GCA_039918435.1 Bacteroidia bacterium
AAAATCGATCATTTTGACATTCAAGCTGCGGACTTGGCATCATGGATACCCAGTAAATGTTCAGTTTTTGATATTAAAACTCTTGAATCATTGGCATACAAATCTTAATCGGTATAAACTCTATTGATCGGATAATAAAATTTAGAATAGTCAAGCATCAGTCGTACAATAATGATCAGTAAGCCGAAAGTTGGTGTAAAAGTGATTTAAAATATGATGGTGTTTGATAGGATAATAAATTTTAAAATGGTCAAACATCAGTAGTAGAATAATGATCAGTGAGCCGAAAGTTGGTGTAAAAGTGATTTAAAATATGATGGTGTTTGATAGGATAATAAATTTTAAAATGGTCAAACATCAGTAATAGAATAATGATGATCATTGAGCCGAAAGACGGTGAAAAATTGATTTTGAAATATGCTGGTGCTTGATCAGATAATAAATTAAAAAATATTCAGACATGGGCACTCAAATCGTTAAGACAAAAAAGCTTGCTGCTACTCCAAAAGAAGTGAAGGCAAGCGAAATCTGGAGTGAAAAAAAAATGAGCACGCTGAAGGATTATATTTTAGCTAAATCAAAAAAGCAATCTCCAGAGCGGAAACTTAGAAATGAGTTGGTCGCTATTAAGTTTCAAATGGAAGACTATCTGGAACAGGAGAAAATTGAAAGAGAAATGCGAATTCTTGATTTTGTAAAATTATTTTTAAAGCTTCTGAATGTCAGTCAGAAAGATTTAGCATCGGCTTTTGGGATGAAGGATACCAACCTGTACAAATATTTCACCGGCGAGCGGAAGTTGAATTCTGATATTGTATTAAAACTAAGTCATTTCACTAATACAAAGCCTGAACTTTGGTTTCATATCCAGGTTAAGAATGAATTACGCGAGCTCAGGAAAAAAGAAGGTTTAAAAAGCTATGAAAAGTATGATTATAAAAACCTTTTGGTTTACCAGGTAAATGAAAAATAAAGGTAAACGAATTACGAATCAAAACGAATATACGAATGCTTAAAGGTTAGCCTGCCAAATGAAATCCGCTCCATTCGCCTTTATTCGTAATTTCCCCCAAATAAATTTATCGACACCCGTTAATAACCCCTTTCCCGAGAGACCTTTTTCGCTATTTTTACCGTGAAAATTTTTATCCCTAATTAAATCACCATCCGCCTCGGCGGACACTAAATCCTTTCCATCATGGGCGTTCTCGTCGGAAAAAATTCTAAAGTAATTGTTCAGGGCTTCACAGGAACTGAAGGCACGTTTCATGCTACACAGATGATCGAATTCGGTACCAATATAGTTGGTGGTGTGACACCTGGAAAAGGTGGTACAAAACATCTTGAAAAACCTGTTTTTAATACTGTGTTTGATGCCGTAAAAGAAACCGGCGCTGATGTGTCTATCATTTTTGTTCCGCCTGCATTTGCTGCTGATGCAATTATTGAAGCGGCTGAAAGCGGGATCAAAGTAATCGTTTGTATTACAGAAGGAATTCCGGTGAAAGATATGATCGTGGCGAAGGAATATCTTAAAGGAAAAGATTGTCGTTTGATCGGTCCGAATTGTCCTGGTGTATTGACAGCGGGCGAAGCGAAAGTCGGAATTATGCCGGGCTTCGTTTTCAAACCGGGAACAATCGGAATCGTTTCTAAATCGGGAACATTGACATACGAAGCAGCTGACCAGATTGTAAAAGCAGGTTTGGGCGTTACGACTGCAATCGGAATTGGTGGCGATCCTATTATCGGAACTACGACCAAAGAAGCAGTTGAATTGCTGATGAACGACCCGGCTACAGAAGGAATTGTAATGATCGGTGAGATCGGCGGCGGACTGGAAGCAGAAGCTGCGCGCTGGATCAAAGCGAATGGAAATAAAAAGCCGGTTGTCGGATTTATTGCCGGCAAAACTGCTCCGAAGGGAAGAACGATGGGTCATGCAGGTGCGATCGTTGGCGGTGCTGAAGATACCGCAGAAGCTAAAATGGCAATTCTCCGTGAGTGCGGCGTATTCGTTGTGGATTCTCCTGCTGATATCGGAAAGAAAATGGCTGAAGTATTGAAAAAAGTTACCGCTTAAGCCGATTTGTCGGAACTATTAAATAAGGGTCGTATTCGTTGCGATCCTTTTTTATTTTTGAGCTGCTGATTTATCATAACATGAAATCAGGTTTTAATCAGGAAAATAATCTGCGTAATCTGTGGCAACTTTTTTTTGGCCACAGATTACGCAGATTACGCGGATTGAAAAATAAACCAAGTGGAAAACAGTTTATAAATGATTGATCTATGCTGAAAACATTATCCATTAGAAATTACGCTTTGATCGATGCGCTTGAGATTGACCTTGCAAAAGGCCTCACCATTATCACCGGCGAAACAGGTGCAGGAAAATCAATTCTGCTTGGTGCATTAGGACTTTTACTCGGCGACCGCGCAGATTCTGGTTCGCTTTACGATAAAGAACAAAAGTGTGTGGTGGAAGGAACATTTCTTGTAAAGGAATATGGACTGAAAGATTTTTTCGAAGAGAATGACCTTGATTATTCCAATGAAACAGTGATCCGCCGGGAAATTACACCGGAAGGAAAATCGCGTGCATTTATCAATGATACACCGGTAAATATTTCGCTGTTGAAAATGATTGCGAATAATTTGGTGGATGTTCATTCGCAGCATGAAACGTTAACGCTTAATGAATCTTCGTTTCAATTAGAAGCAGTGGATGCTGTTGCGGGAACAGATGAATTGCTTGCTGAATATAAAACGAATTTCAAAAGCTTCCGTAAAGTGTCGGAGCAATTGCGCGATCTGAATGAGAAAGAAGCAAAAGCGAAAAAGGATCTGGACTATTTTAATTTCCAGTTTGAAGAGTTGAATAGTGCGCAACTGAAAAAAGATCAGCAGCCGGAATTGGAAGCGGAATTGCAAACCCTGGAAAATGCAGAAGCGATCAAAGGCGGACTTTCAAAATCAGCTTTTACATTGGATGGCGCGGAAGAAAGTATGCTTGCTGCATTGACAGAAATTAAAAATACATTATCACAGCTCGCGAAATATAATCCGCAGGTTGCCACGTTAAGTGAACGAATCAACAGCGCACACATCGAATTAAAGGATATTGCTTCGGAGCTTGAATCGCTCAACGATGAAATTGTGCATGATCCGAAACGCATTGAAGAAGTGCAGGAACGTCTCGATGTTATTTATCGCCTGCAGCAAAAGCACAGCGTAAAAACGATTGAAGAGCTGATTGTTTTGCGTGATGAGCTGGAGAAGAAAATTTCTGACATCGGTTCGCTTGAAGTACAGATTAAAACATTAGAAGCTGAACAAGCCAAATTAAATTCAAAAGTGCTTGACCTTGCTGGTAAACTTTCCAAAAAACGTACTGCCGCTGCGCCGAAACTGGCGAAAGAAGTAAAAGAAACTTTGCAGCAGTTAGGAATGCCGAATGCCGAGCTGCATGTGCAAACCGAAAAGCTGGAAACGCCAACAACAAGCGGACTTGATAAAATAACATTCCTTTTTTCCGCGAATAAAGGAAGCGCACCACAGGCGTTGAATAAAGTCGCATCAGGCGGAGAATTATCGCGGTTGATGCTGAGCTTAAAATCATTGCTTGCAAAACATACTTCGTTACCTACCATTATTTTTGATGAGATTGATTCCGGAATTTCAGGTGATGTTGCTGCGAAAGCCGGTATGATATTAGAACAAATGGCAGGCACGATGCAGGTGCTTACCATTACGCATTTACCTCAAGTAGCGAGTAAGGGCAAATCGCATTTATTCGTTTACAAAGAAGAGGGTGGAAAGCGCACGGTAACACGGATTAAAACATTAAGTAAAGAGGAACGTGTACAAGAAATTGCAAAGATGCTGAGCGCCGGGAAAGTGGGAGAGGCCGCGATAAAGAATGCGAAAGAGCTTTTGAATAATTAAGGAAGTGGCGAATTTACTGTGCATCACGCTGTCGCCTGCCGCCTGGCGTTGACTTCTGATATGATTTTTAATCAGCCGGTATGTTATGAATTCGGGGAGCTGAAAGTTCCTGCCGTTCTTATTATTGGTCAGAAGGACCGTACAGCTATCGGGAAAGATAAAGTGAGTAAAGAGAAGGCGGCGCAGATGGGAAATTATCCGTTGCTTGGAAAACTTACAAAGGATAAAATCCCCAATGCTGAATTAATAGAAATGCCCGATTCAGGACATATTCCGCATGTAGAGCAATTTGAGTTTTTTATGTCTCATTTGCTGAATGTTATTGAGAAATAAAAATTTCATGGCAAATTTATTTTTGGGAAGCTATTTCAGTCCGCATTTCAGCAGTAACATTTATGATTTTGGCTTTGGGATATAGGCTGGTCCAGCCGGCCAATTGGTTTTTATCTGCGATAGTAAAGAGCTTTTTGTTTTTCATAACGACATGTTCTGCCGTATCGATGCGTGCGTTGAAGGGTTGCGATAATTCCTGCGTCCTGTAAAAGATTTCATTAGTTATACTTTCAGCGTGCATAGCAATGTGCATACGCATTGCGGAAATTTCAGCTAGTTTGGCCTGTTTAACAACGTTGCTATAGCTCGCTGAATCTCTGTAATAAGTGCTTCGCATTTCGGCAAGCGCTACATAAAAGGTGAGATGAAGGGAATCGGCTTTTCTTTTGTAGGCGGCGATAGGTTCTAAAGCCGGGCGATATGCAGGAAATTCATTCAGCAAAGAATCGCGATCATAAAGTCCGATAACTCTTGCTTTAGGATCTTTATAAGTTGATTTCTTTTCAATAAAGGAAGAAAGCAAAACGAGTAATGAAAAAACAATTGCAGGGAGAAAACGCATGTGATAAATTTAATACATTTTAACTGATACTTGACAGGGCAAAGCTCCCAAATTAGCCCGGATAGCACTGGAAAGCCCGGATTTTTTTATTTGTCGCTCTTCGCCCTTCTACAAGTTCAGTACTGCTTAGGAAGACAAATAAAAAATGAGGACTTGCAGCGAATAGCCGGTTGGAATGCTACTAAACAAAGAGATAATTATGCTTCCAAAATCTTGAATTATCAATTTCGAATTCTGAATTTTGAATGTTCCCGATTCTGTTATCTTTGCTCAACCAAATCCAACACCTATGTCGTACAATCTTCTCAAAGGAAAACGTGGTATTATCTCGGGTGCACTTGATGCAAATTCTATTGCCTGGAAAGTAGCCGAAAAAGCGCATGCTGAAGGCGCAACATTCACACTTACGAACGCTCCGATTGCAATGCGTATGGGTGAGATTAACAAGCTCGCGGAAGCAACAGGCTCTAAGATCATTCCCGCGGATGCTACGAACATGGATGAATTGAAAAATCTCTTCACGCAATCGCAGGAAATTCTTGGCGGAAAGATTGATTTTGTGTTGCACTCCATCGGAATGTCGCCGAATATCCGCAAAAATATTCCTTACACCGCGTTGAATTATGATTTCTATATGAAGTCGGTGGATGTAAGCGCGATGTCGTTTCACAAAATGATGAGCGCGGCTTACCAATTGGATGCGATAAGCGAATGGGGTTCGGTGGTAGGATTAACTTACATCGCAGCGCAACGTACTTTCTCTTTTTATTCCGACATGGCTGACGCGAAAGCAATGCTTGAATCGGTTGGACGCAGCTTCGGTTACCATTATGGAAAAGCAAAAAAAGTGCGCGTGAATACCATTTCACAATCGCCAACTAAAACTACTGCAGGTGGTGGCATCAAAGGTTTTGAAGATTTCTTTGAATACGCGCAGCAACTTTCTCCATTGGGAAATGCAAGCGCGGAAGATTGCGCAAATTATTGCATCCTAATGTTCTCTGATTACAGCAAAATGGTGACGATGCAGAATTTGTATCATGATGGTGGTTATTCCATGACAGGAGTTTCTACTGAGGTGATGGAGATGGTTGCAAAAAAATAAAAGAGAATGTGTAGGATAGTTTCGAAGTGCAGAAAATTAAATAGTAAGGTCTCTTATCAGACTTGTGCATTGCACATTGAGCAATAGGCATTGTTTCCGTTCAAGGAGAATTTTCGTGGGAATGATAATGTACAATGTCAAACAAACAATGTACAATGAACAAGGAAAATTGAACCTGTATAAAATTATTAAACCCGGAAAAGCTCTTCAGAAATGGAGGGCTTTTTTATTGACCATTGTTGTGTCCCGACGCTTAAGTTATGGATGTTAAATCATACCGGTTTTATGGGTTTTAACCTTAAATTCGTATCGCTGAAATAATGGGGCTATGAATAATACGAAACTGGTTTCTCTTTTAAAATCACTGACCAGTTCCGAGTTGCGTAAACTGCAGCAATTTGTAAGTTCTCCTTTTGCCAATACCAATGAAAATGTGGTTTCGCTGCTTCAGCATATCAGCAAACATCATCCTGCTTTTGAAAGTCCGAAGATGGAGAAGCAGAAGATTTTCAAAGCAATTTTTCCGGCTGAAACATTTAACGACGGGCGTATTCGTTACCTGAGTTCCGAACTGCTTACGGTGGCCGAAAATTTTCTAGTGTATACCAGCTACGATGAAAATCCGGTTGAAAAACAAAACCGTCTTTTGAAAGAGCTGAATAAAAGAGGACTGGATGCTATTTTTGAAATGCGCAAAAAAGAATTAAAAAGTAAGCTGGAAAAAATGCCTGTCAATTCAGCATCGCTGCTTGAATCGTTCAAGCTGGAAGAAACGGAGATGTTTTATTATCAGCGTACGTTAAGCGGCCGACAGGATAAACAGATCAGGAGTTTTAATTACGCGGATGTAATGAAGGCGCTTTCGGGATATTACCTTGAATATGCTTTGAAAATGTATTGCTCGCTGCTCGGACAGCAAGACAGTTACAACAAGAAAATTCCATTCAAGACGTTGGGAAATACATTAGAGTCATTGCAGCAGGATATGGGCGAACAGCCTGAAATTATACAATTGTACGCTGGCTGCGTAAGGTTGTTGAAAACAAAAGAGCCGCAGTATTATTACAGCATTCGCGACCAGCTGTTGGCATCAACAACAAAAAGTATTTCTGCAGAAGATCAGCGGATTCTTATGTCAATGATTACGAATTTCTGTGTGCAGCAATACCGTGGCGGCAATGAGATTTTTTTGCACGAGCTGAATAACCTTGCAAAAATTACCTTGGAACGCAAACTATTTCATCCGGAGAAAAAAATGTCGCATGTACAATTTGCGAATGTGGTGTTGGTTGCGATTAAAGCAAACGATACGGCCTGGCTGGATGATTTTATAAATGACTACAGCGCCTTTCTGCCGGATGATGTTCGGGAAAGCACTACTGCTTTTGCCAAAGCGAGTCTTGCGTATTACCGAAAAGATTATAAAGCCGCATTACGTTACCTGCGGAATGCAAAATATGAAAGTCCATTCCGGCAGCTCGCAATAAAAAACCTGCTGCTGAAAATCTATTTCGACATGGATGAAGCAGAATTGATCATTTCTCTGATAGATTCGTATTTGCATATTCTGAAGGATGCGGAATTTATTGACACGGATAGCAAAAAAACGTACAGCGGTTTCATCCGCATTTATAAGTCGCTGTATCGCGTCAAACAGAATAAAGATTTCAAATTATTGAAAACCATACTGGCAAGTCTTCCATCCACAAAATACGTGGCTGAATATAGTTGGCTGATCCAAAAAGCCACCGAGCTGGATCAATAAAAGCGACATTGGTTTAGTAGTAATTACGCCAACAAATCACGAAAAGATTCTTTTTCATCCTTGCGTGTTCTCTTCAGTTTTGTAATGTTCAATAATTCTCCCTCACGCCGGAGGTTAAAAACATTATAAACTAATCCTTTTCCCATGATTAAGAGAATACTTTCAATGGTGCTTATTAGCGGAATGTCTGCTTTTGGCTTTGCACAGAAAACAACACCCGCCCTGGACAAATCAGCGCTGAAATCTCCCCTGGCATTTACTGAAAACAAGGGTCAGCTGGTGGATATGGATAACCAATCCCATCCTGAAATTAAATTTACTGTAAATGTGAATGGAGTTCGATTGTATTTTAAACCAGATGGTGTGAGTTATGTTTTTTCAAAACTAAATAAGGAAAAGAATTCGCAGGATTTCTATCGCACAGATATTGAATTTCTGCATGCTGATAAAAATACCACTATTACGGGCGAAGAAAAACAGGAAAGTGTAAGAAACTTCTACTTGCCGCAATGCCCGGATGGGATAACTAATGTGGCAACTTACAGCAGTATCGTTTATCACAATCTGTATCCGGGAATTGACCTGGAATATTTTATAGGAGAAAAGGGAATTAAGTATCAATTCATTGTTCATCCGAATGCAGATGCTTCGCTCATTCAAATGCGTTATAATTCCATTGATAAATTGGAACTGGACCCTGAAAAGGGAATAACAGCTTTCAATTCATTAGGAGAAATTCATGATGCACTTCCGGTTTCATTTATAAAAGAAAACCAACAGGAGATCAAAACGAATTTTATCAAAAAGGGTGATGTCATCTCCTTTTCTAATTCCGATTATGATAAAACACAAACGTTGGTGATTGATCCATTTGTGCGTTTTTGGGGAACTTATTTCGGCCAAAGTTGCTTTGATACTATTGCAGCAATGGATTATTATCCCAATTCTGTTTATGCCAATGCTGGTATTTATGTGACAGGTACGACACTTACTTATGATGATCATTTCCCAACAACTGTCGGGGCTTTTACTGAAAATTCATTAGACAATTATGGTACTGATGTGTTTATTGCCCGATTTAATACAAATGGCGGATTAATGTGGTCAACACTTTATTCCAGTCCCTTGTGGGATTATTCCTATTGTATTGCAGCCAATGCTTCTGGAGTTGCAATTGGAGGTTTTGCTAGTAATGGCACAGGTTTATTTGGCACACCAGGAGTATTTCAACCAAATGGCTATGGTGCATTTATTGCCCGGTTTAGCGCTAGCGGGGCACGTATCTGGAGTACCTATTATTACTATCAATCGCGATGCAACGGCTTTCCAGAAGTAGTTAAGATTAATGGAATTGACATAGACAACTTGAATAATGTTGTCGTTTGCGGAAATACAAATTGCACATATTATTTTGCTACGCCCGGGGCATTCGGGAGTGGATCTTCGTCCATTTGCAATGGAACGGATTATCATGTGGAAGGTTTTGTAATAAAATTTAATTCAACAGGTAATCGTGTCTGGTCAACTTTTGTTCCTCATACAAATTTGAACGATGTTGAAATTTTGCAGGACGGAAGAATAGCGATAGTTGGTAAAGCGGAGAACAATGTTACTCTTGTAAATGCCAGTCAATCTGTATACGGAGGACAATCGGATGCGTACCTGGGCGTGTTGCAATCAGGTGGTAATGCATTGAGTTTTGCCACATTTCTTGGAGGCAGCGGACTTGATGAAGCATACGCCGTTACTTCAGACATTTCAAGCAATATTTATATAACAGGAATTACCTCAAGTGCAACAGGAATTGCTTCTCCTGGTGCTTATCAAACCTCCTTAGGTGGGGGAGCTGATGCATTTGTGGCGAAATATTTCTGGACAGGAACAAAATTATGGTCAACTTATTATGGAGGAACCGGA
Source organism: Bacteroidia bacterium (assembly GCA_039918435.1). Classification (GTDB taxonomy): domain Bacteria; phylum Bacteroidota; class Bacteroidia; order Palsa-965; family Palsa-965. The sequence goes on from JBDSHN010000063.1 coordinate 9,631, forward strand.
ACAGATATCGGAACCTGTATTGCTGAAATTTCCAATGGCAATATTTTTATTGCTGGCCAAACGAGTAGTAGTTCCCCTCAAATGTGTTCTCCAGATGCAATGAAAAATAGTTTTTCAGGTTTTCCCGGAATTGAGATTGATGCTTTCGTCGCTAAATTTTCAGGGATCGGAACGCTGGCCCATTCTACTTATTATGGAAACGAACCGCTAATTCCTTCCAATCCTGGAAACGAAAGAATCACCGGTATTGCTGCAAGTGCTTCTGGTGAAATTGTTGTTGCGGGCTATACAACGGCCGGGTATAATTCCAATAGTTTTTCATTGGGAACACCAGGCACTTTTATGCCGTCGGGAAATTTTCAAAATGCAGTTCCATATTACACGGATGGTTTTATAGGTTTCCTTAGTGATAATGAAGTATATATCACCAATGTTGCACCGACCACAATCTGCACCACCTACCCATTTACAATCAGTTACGCTATTCTTCGCCAACAATTCAGTTATTATACGTTATACGCTGAATTGTCTGATGCTAATGGAAGTTTTGCAAACCCGGTTCAGGTGGGATATACTACAACATCTACTTTAACCGGCAACTTCATTGTAGTCATTCCAAACGGTACTCCTGCTGGAAGTAATTATAAAATAAGGCTGAAAATGGTAAGTCCATGGGGAGTGTATACAATATTAGGACAGCCTTATGCTTCGAATATTACTATAAAATCAACTCCGGCAGCTCCTGTCATTACCAATAATGCACCGGTTTGTTCAGGTCTTCCAATTTATTTTAATACTGCCGCAGTTTCCGGTGCAAGCTACTCCTGGACTGGCCCCGCAGGATTTACATCTAACTGGCAAAACGCAATTGTAAGTCCGACAACCACGGCAAATGGCGGAATGTATTCATTAGTCATTACA
>JBDSHN010000064.1:0-7432 GCA_039918435.1 Bacteroidia bacterium
GTTGTAAGATATTCCCTTTGTGGTCGACTAAAACTACAGAGATGAGAATCTATCCAAGCGACATGACCGACAGCCAGTGGCAATTTATAAAAAGTTCTTTGAATTTTAAGGAAAGAAAACGTAAGCATGATTTGCGCTCCATCTGGAATGCCATCAACTATATGGTAAAGAGTGGTTGTCAATGGCGTTTGCTACCAGTTAATTTCCCTAAATGGCAGCTCGTTTATTACTATTACAGCAAGTGGGCGGCCATGGAAATCTATGACTTGATATTGGAAAAACTAAGAGGAAAAGTTCGTGTAAAATATAATCAGCAAGAAAACCCAACACTTGGAATTATGGATAGTCAAAGCGTACGATGGGGCAACAACCGCTCGCTAAACGGCATTGATGGAAACAAGAAAATAACAGGCATCAAACGGCATGTGATTGTGGACAAAAACGGATTCCTGATTGCAGTAATGGTGTGTGTGGCTAATATTCATGATAGCAAGGCAGCTTTTTTGCTGATGCGAACAATAAAGGAATTTCTTTCAGGAATCAAATTAATACTTGCCGATGGCGGCTACAGAGGGGAATTAGCGGAAATGGTGAAAAATAAATTCGGATATTTAATCAAAGTCGTAATGAGAACAGATTCTAATTCAACCGGTTTTAAACCTGTGAATAAACGATGGGTGATTGAAAGAACTTTTTCCTGGTTTGATAATGACAGGAGATTATGTAGGAATTATGAATTGCTGGCGGAGTCATCTGAGGCGATGGTCAAATTATCCGCCATAAAATTATTATTGAATAAAATTTAAACAGGCTCTAAATGAACAAATAAAAATGCCGGAAGATAAACCAACTATTGGTGTTTTATTGTGCAAAACAACCAGTGAAACAGTTGTGAAATATTCTTTACAGGGCGTTGAAACACCAATGGGAATTGCTGAATACACACTTGCAACTGCATTACCTAAAGAATTAAAAGGGGAAATCCCAACAATTGAAGAATTGGAAGAAGAGTTGGAGAAAGAGTCAGAAAGGCTGGAAAAACCAGTTGATAAAAAGATGAGCCGGCTTAAAGAATTATTAAAAGGGCTGAATCATGAAGCGATAAAGGAAAAGAAGAGTGACGAAAAGACAATAGAAATATTTCATTTGGTTTTACTACGCTTATATCATGAAATTTCAGATGAATTAAGAAAAGAAATAATTCCGTTTTTTGATCATTTTCAATCCACCATTCGAATAGGCAATCATAGTAATAAAACAATAGATGGCGCTCTTGAATATTTACTTAAGTATCCAAATGAATTTGATATTGGCTTGGAGTTTAGTTTCCTGGGATTTAAGCGTGCAGGAATAAATACTTTTAATTGTAATGCTCAAATCCGAGTCTACCTTCACCAGTTCAAATATTCAATTTCAAAAAGTAGAAATGCTAACGGTGACTTATTCGAAAAGTTGTATCACGAATTACCATCTGATGAAGAGTTTAGTTCGATAGTAAATGTGTTAAAGGAAGAAATTCTCGACGATATTACACGCCAGATAGAACGCATTAAACCCAACAAACATTTTAACGATACGCTGTGAAAGGCTTAGTTCCTGGCTCATTGCTCAAATACTTTTCATTTCTGACTGCACACATCATTCCAGTTTTCCAGGAAAATGTATTTTTGTATCCACTTAAAGCCAACTTAGCTCAGCTGGTAGAGCAGCGGTATCGTAAACCGCAGGTCGCAGGTTCGATTCCCGTAGTTGGCTCATTACCTGTTTACTAAAAACCAAAGAGGTACGAATTTATAGTTCGTACCTCTTTCGTTTTTCGCACATTCGTTTTATTCGTAATTCGCACCCTTTTTAAGCCGGTGTATTTTCTTTTTCAAGCACTTCTTTCATCGTGTGAAAAACTTTCTTCCAGATCTCTTCCGAACGCTTTTTCATTTTTTCATCCGGCAGATTATGTTCAGTAACTGTCAATGTTGATTCTATTTTACCCTGTGTGATTTCATAAGAAACAATCACATAATTTTCCGGCTTGTCTTCAATTCCTGACATGGAACTCCAAAATTCATACTCCAATAATTTTTCGGGAATATTTTTGAGCACAGTTCCTTTGTCTTCATACTTTTTTCCCTGGTATTCGCCATGGAATTTCACAGGGCTTCCTACCTGCCAGTCGGATTTGACTTTCGTTCCTAAAAACCATTGACTGATAATTTTCGGATCTGTTATAGCATCCCAGATTTTTTTCGGCGATACCGCAATGCTGATGGATGTATGTGCCATGATATTAGTTTTCATAATTATTTGTTTTAATTGTACAACAATAAGAGAAGTGGAAAAAAATCCTTTCGATGGGTAATTGTTACACAGCAAAATGATTTGTACTAACCTTTTTTCACGTCACCCTTCTTGCTTTTCTGTCCGCTTATCTTTCCTTCTTTATTCTCCCTGCTATCGAGGTTATCTCTCACCTCAGGACGATGCTTTTTAGACATGCCCTGCTTGCTTTGCTGATTTGTGGTGCTTCTTGACGTTTTCATAATTGTTTTTTATTTTAATGTGTCAAGAATTAAGCCAATGGAAATGATGATTGAGCCTTAGTATTTCATTGTGGACAATTTTCGTTCATTAAAGCGGCAGGCAAAAAAGGGGTAGGAGGCAGGGAAAAAAAGAAATGGAAATATTTCATTCTTATAACACTCAAAGAGGGTTTGAAACCCTTGAGGGTTATAAGAATGAAAGTGACAGATTAAATAGAAAACCGGAATCTTCTGCCATTACGTACATTTGCTTTAATGAAGTTGTTCAAGGACCCCATTTACCTGATCCTGCTTTTCTATGCGCTTGTTGCGGCGCTGACGATTCATTTTTTTAATGGCACAGGTGATGCAGGTGATAGTGTGACACATTATCTTTTTGCAAAGTATGCACCGCAGCACCCTGAATTATTTTTTCATCATTGGGCAAAACCGGTTTTTGTTTTACTTGCAAGTCCGTTTGCACAATTCGGATTCGATGGAATGAAAATGTTTAATGCATTAACAACGCTCGGAACAATCTTTCTGACTTATCGAATAGCTGAACGATTGAAGCTGCACCAGAGTTATGCAGTAATGATCCTGCTCATCTTTTCACCGATGTATTTTGTGCTCACTTTTTCCGGCCTTACCGAACCTTTGTTTGCTCTTTTTGTTGCTGCTGGAATTTATCTTGTCACAAAAAGAAGTTACGCTTCGGCTATGCTGCTTATTTCATTCCTGCCATTTGTACGCTCCGAAGGTTTGATCATTGTCGGTGTATTCGGAATTTATTTAATGATCAAACAAAAGTGGAAACTTTTACCGTTGCTTGCTGTCGGACATCTCGTGTATTCTTTTGCAGGTTATTTTGTGCATCATGACCTTCTTTGGGTATTCCGTAAAATTCCTTATGCGCGCTTAGACAGCATATACGGCAGGGGAGAGCTTACACATTTCGCAAAGCAGCTGTTCTACATTTTGGGCCTGCCGGGATTTATTTTATTTCTTCTTGGTGTGATCAGCATTCTGAAAGATGTAATCAAACGAAAGGAAAGCCGAGTAATTCCGGTGCTCATTCTTGGCGGATTCCTTGCCTTTTTTATTGCGCATACGCTATTCTGGTATTATGGAATTTTCGGCTCTATGGGATTGACACGTGTTTTTATCTGTGTAATTCCATTGATGGCGTTGATCATGCTGAAAGGATTTAATTTATTGACAACAGAACTAATTCCTGCAAAAAATAACCTAGCTAAACTTTTCAGTATCGTTATACTTGCTTACATCATCGCATTTCCATTTACAAAAACGCATGGTGGAATTGTATTCGAACGCGATATGAAATTAAGCGCCGATCAAAAAGCTGTAATTGAAATGGCGAAATTTGTGCGGCGTGAATTTCCGTTAATGCCAAGAGTTGCTTATGAAGCGCCATATATCGGCATTGCACTCGGTATAGATCCTTTTGACAATGCACAACGGCTGGACCTGAATCCGGAAAATTTAAAAGTGCTTCATCCAGGAGAATTGCTGATCTGGGATAGTCACTTTGCTTTGCTTGATCTGAAGCTCAGGAAAGAAGATTTAGCAAAAGACGCTTCATTGAAAAACATCAATAATTCGCGTGTATCAGAATTCAGCAATACTGCGGAGATTTCTGTTTACAGTAAGAAATGAGCTGTTTGTCAAATCAGCTAAAGTGATGCAAGCGCCGATGACAATCCCATAGCCCTGCGCCATGCAGCCAATTGTCCTAAATGCATCGCATAATGATTAATGCATAAGAAGGTGATCCGGTCAAGGTAAGTGGGGAAGAAGGATGAAAAGCGCCAATCAAAATTTTCTCTCAGTTTCTTTTCCTCCATGCGCATTAAATGATCAACAAGCCGCTCATGCTGCAGATTTAATTCAGTGATCATTTTTTCTTTTGATGGATATGCCGCTGCATCCGGGTTCGGTAACGTAGGATCGCCAGGGCCGCTTCTTAAAAAGATTTCTTTAAATCCATCGGCAAGCAGGAATTCACCGGTCAAATTATTCATCAGGTTTGCATACGCCGTGATCAGGTGTCCCAACGTAAAAGCAGGGTGATTGTCAAGACCAGGACCCGGCTTAAACGTCATTTGTGCATCTGGAACATCTTCCACTGATTTTTTCAGGTAGGCAAGATTAAAATCAAGCTGGTGAATAATTTCTGCGACCATGATCTTATTATTTAATCGTATAAAAAAGCTGATCGTAAACCTCGTTACTTTTCATTTCTATAACATCACCCGAACGCATTGATCCGAGTTCAATTTTTTCCATTGCCGCACGAACAATACGCAATGTTGGAAATCCGGCAGCAGCGGTCATGTGACGAACCTGCCTGTTTTTTCCTTCTGTCAGCGTAAGTTTAATCCAGGAAGTCGGAATAGTTTTGCGGAATCGCACAGGAGGATTACGAGTAGGAAGAACCGGCTCTTCAATAATTTCCACAATTGCCGGAAGCGTCTGGTATAATTTCCCTTCCACTTTAATCTCTACTCCTTCAGCAAGTTTTTGAATTGCTTCTTCAGTAATTGCTCCATCTACCTGAACGAAATAGGTGCGCTTATGCCCGGCTTTCGGATCGAGCAATTTCTGATTTATTTTTTTATCGTTAGTCAGCAGAAGCAAACCTTCCGAATCTGCATCAAGTCGTCCGACAGGATAACAATCTAGTGGAAACTTAAATAGTTCACCTAATGCAGGTTTGTTTCCCTCTGGAGTAAACTGGGAAAGCATGCCATAAGGTTTGTAAATAATATAATAGCTGTATTGACTGCTCATGGAGTAAAAGTAGTATTTAGTCCGCCGCGGCGGAGAAGTATTTAGTCCGCGGCGGCGGCGGAGTGTTTAGTTCGGAAATTTTAATGGAATGATTATGAGCAGACCTGTATGTTATATGTTAATAATAAAAATAGGTTAAGTGACTTTTCTTAAAAAAATCACTCTTCGCAATTTCAGGCATCATTACAAATTTCCGGATAAAGCATTTGGTGTTTCTTCTCCTTTGTGGGATATGGTTTTCGGAACGATGCCCACCAAAGAAATAAGTAAACATGTTCCGAAGAATTTCATTCAGAAGACTGACAACAGACAACTGGAAATAAAAATAAATTTGCATTACAGTTTTCGGCGAATATCTTTGTCATTCACTTCTCTATCTCCCCCCCAAATAGAGCGAACTGGATATTTATGCCTAACGCTTCCGTTTTCACCACCACTCTCGATCCGAGAGGGTTTGTTCATACACGTGTTCACCACGGTTCAGAAATTAACCTGGAGCATGCGAAAAAAAATACTACCGATGTTATTTCAGTTTCAGGTGGTTCGAATTATCCCATTCTTGTTGATCTACGGGAAATAAAATCGATTTCAAAAGAAGCGCGTGATCATTTTTCAATGCGTGGAAGGAAACCTCATGTGACTGCGATTGCCATGCTCGTTGCTTCCCCGCTGAGCAGGATCATTGGCAATTTTTTCCTTGGACTTAATCGTCCGACTGTTTCGACACGTTTATTTACTTCGGAAACAGAAGGAATTTCCTGGATGAAACGCAACACTGAAATGGGGGAACAATGACACAAGCCAATCCTGTTTTCCAAAAAGTAATGCAACTTTCAGGAATTTCCCTGAAGAAAAATGAGACGGAAGAGCAAGCTATTATGCGCGGGCTTTCTGTTATTGAAAAAAAAGCAAATGATGAAACACAAACAATATCTTCTTACAGCTTACGTGTAAATTCTATCCTCGGTGTAATTACTTCATTTGCAAAGTTGGATTATTCACACCAGGCTAAAATTTCAGACGAGCTTGATTTTATAGATGCGCTGGCTTCCGGTATTAATATGCTTGGTGAAGAGCTGAAAGATTCAACGGTCTCGCTTCATGAAAAAGAAGTGATGCTGAAAGAAATTCATCACCGTGTAAAAAATAATTTACAGATCATCTCCAGCCTGCTGAACTTACAGGCCGACCAGATTGATGATATTACTTTTAAAGAAAAATACCGTGTAAGCCGCGACAGGATCCGTTCCATGGCGCTTGTGCATGAAAAGCTTTATGAATCTGAAAATCTTGCGCTGGTTGATTTCGGTGACTATGTAAACTCGCTTGCAAATTCACTCAACGTCAGCTATAATCCCGATATGCTGCGGATACAAATGAATATTAAAGTAAAAGAAGGTTCGGGTTTATTTAAGATTGAAACAGCAATTCCATGCGGACTAATTCTGAATGAAATGCTTTCTAATTCTTTTAAATATGCATTTCCGGGAGAGGCAAAAGGAAAAGTGGATGTATTCTTCGGAAGCATTGGAAAAAAAGGAGAGTTACCTTTGTATATGTTAGAAGTAAAAGATAATGGAGTAGGTATTCCCTGCGAAATCGATATTACCTCCTCCGAAACTTTAGGATTTCAACTCATCACCATGCTTTCAGAACAGCTGAATGGTGATCTTGCCATCGAAAGAAATAACGGAACCGGCTTTTCTCTGACATTCACAGAAGGGAAGTAAAAAATATTATCGGTTTTCAGTTGTCAGGAAAATAATCAGCAGATATGGTTGCTGAAAACGGACAACCGAAAACGGACAATTGCTTACTGCTTCATCACACGAACAGTTCTCACACCTTCAGCGCTTCTCATCTGTACAAAATAAAGTCCGGCTGCATTAGAAGAGAGATCAACATTCACCGACTTCATTGTATGATCTGTATTGAATTGCTGATCGCTGATGATCTTTCCGGTGAAATCGAAAACAAGAATTTCTACCTGCTCATCGGAAGATTGAAAATCAATTGTGACCATACCATCTGTCGGATTCGGATAGGCAAATAAATTGGTTTCAATCGTTTCTTCATTCATGCCGGTGTTATATCCGACAGTAAAT
>JBDSHN010000065.1:0-48406 GCA_039918435.1 Bacteroidia bacterium
CTACGAAGGTATAAACCAGGAAGAGAACAGCGGTAAATGGCAGCGCCCTGTTCCAATAAATAAGTATATAAGCAGCATCAATGATCACCCAGAAAATCCAGTTTTCCAGAATTTTTTGAGTGGTTAAAAAAGTGGCGACAAGACTGAAGGAAGTCAGCGCTGCATCGAAATAGGGCAGAGGGGAATCTGTAAACTTATCGCTGAGAAAACCAAGAAGGAAAGTTCCTGCAATTCCTGCGCCTGTTGAAATGCAAAATTGTTTGAGAGAAATATGAATTAATGATCCACCATTATTTTTTTGTGGAATTTTCTTTACCCAGATATACCAGCCGTAAATTCCAACCGCACAATAATAAACACTGAGCCATGCATCGAGATAAAGTTTGATGGAAAAGTTTATCCCGGTATACAATCCCGCGCTGATAATTCCGAAAAGCCAGCACCATGCATTTTCTTTTGCTGCAAGCACTACATAAAGCAGTGCAGTGATAATAGCGAGCCACTCCATAAAGGAACTCGATTTTGCAGCTTCAGAAATTGTATCAAGAGTATCCTGCAGGATCATGCTGTTTTTAAATTCAGCGCTTTACACTGCTCCAGTATTTTGCAGAATTCTTCTACAGGATTTTCTTTCTTCCATACTCCACTGTAAAAAACAATTCCTTTGAATCCCAATTCGTGGCATATCCCAACATTTCCGGAATGAGTACCGCCTCTTGCCACAGCCGGTACTACCGATTTTACAAGCGCTGCGCTAAGACTGTGCGCACTGTAACCGGCATTAAATTTATCGCTCACAACATCGAATATTGTTCCAAGGAAAACGTAATCGTATTTTTTTTTGTTTTCGTACAGCGCAGCAACTTTGTGAAATGATGTTGAGATAATTATTCCCGGACGACGCATTTGTAAAAACCGGACACGAAGCGCAGAATAAAATTTTCTTTTTAAATGCTGGCGCGTAAGATGAATTCCTTTTAACGAATATTTTTTAAGCAGGTGATGATGACTATGTATAACAACACGGTCGTGAAAATGAACAGGAATGTTGTCAAGATATTGCCGCATTTCTTTTGTTGACATCGTTGGCTTTCTTAAATGGAAAGTCTGAAGACCATGCTCAAATAATTCAGTAACGATCTTTATTTCGTTTTCAGTTGTTTTTGAGGGAGAGATGACAATGATATACATGGGGTCAGAATGTATTGGTGGTTTCTACAAATTGTTGCAGCAATGCGGGATTTTCTTCGAGTACATTTCCAGCCACAATCACATCCGCGCCTGCCCGGAAACGCACTTCAATTTCATCCGCAGTTTTTAATCCGCCACCCGTTATCAATGGAACTGAAATGTAATTCTTTACAGCAGCTATCATCTCCACAGGAACCGGGAGTGCGGCTCCGCTTCCTGCTTCAAGGTAGATCAATTTCATCCCAAGCTGTTCTCCCGCCAGCGCTGTCAATGCTGAAATGGAATTTTTTGTGCGCGGGATCGGTTGTGTATTGCTCATGTAGCTTACAGCTGTCGGTGCACCGCTTTCAACAAGAATATAACCGGTAGAAATCAGTTCCAGCCTGCTCGCTCGCAGCATTCCCGCAGAAGCAACATGCCGCCCGATCAATAGCTCCGGATTCCTGCCCGAAATAACAGAAAGTAAAAGCAACGCATCAGCAGAAGAGCTGATCTGCATTTCATTTCCCGGAAAAAGCAGAATGGGAACATTGCATGCATTCCTGATTTCAGCAATGCAGCCTTCAAGATTTCCATCACTCAGCAAGCTGCCGCCGATAAAGAAAAAATCCGGCGGCGAAGTAGTGGCGAAATTTAAAAGAGTGGAAAGTTTTTCTGTTTTGTCAGGGTCGACAAGCACTGCAAGGCTTTTTTTTCCTTGCACTTTTTTCTGAACCAACAGATCATAAAGAGCTTTCATTTATCCGGCTGTTCCGTCCACGCAAGCATACAATCGCCGAACTGTTCGTAATAAACAAGACGGCTTAGTGACCGACCATCATGTTTAAGCGTTGCTTTTACTGTACCTGTAACAGGATTTAAAACGTTATCAACAAATATATCAGATTTAAGTGAAACATTTTTTGCGCCTTCAACTTTATATATCGCCTCTTTCACACACCAATACACATGCATACGTTGCGCCACAGGTTCTTCCTTGCAAAAAAGCAGCTCCTCATCCGAAAGAAATTTTGTTGCAATTCTTTCTATTTTGGGCCTTATCATTTCAATATCGATGCCGCATTGTTTTGAATCTGTCATCATTGCGATCAGCTTACCTGAATGCGAAAGCGATAAATGTGTTTTCTGATTTGCGGAAAATGGCTTTCCGTTTGCATCATAAATAATTTTCGCATCCGGTATAAGTGTGTGAAGCAATAAGCGGGAAGCCAGGAATTGCGAACGGCGGAAGGGATGTAAAAAAGAATTCAGCGTTTTCAGCTCATCCGCATGTACAGGATAAAGCAATAAAAGCTCAGCTTCTGTTTCAGTCACTTCCCAGATGCCGATGATGGCATCCGGACCGGGTTCTCTTCTGTGAATAAGCGGCATCGGAGGAATTTGCGGCCTAAATTACATCGTATATCGGTAAGCCATCGTTTTTTGGGCCTTTAGAATGCTGCTTCGGGCTTTTTTCGTAATTTTGCGCTCCCGATCCGGAGGATTTCTGCGGATTCAGGGAGTCCTTCAAACTAAAACTATAATCATGAGCAACGTCATCACCGAAAAACAAATGAAATACAAAGTCAAAGACATTTCCCTTGCAGAATGGGGCAGAAAAGAAATCGGGCTCGCCGAAGACGAAATGCCAGGTCTTATGTCGCTTCGTAAAGAATTCGGAGCTTCAAAACCATTAAAAGGCGCACGTATCGCAGGATGTCTGCACATGACTATTCAAACAGCTGTTCTTATTGAAACGCTTGTTGAACTGGGTGCAGAAGTAACATGGTCTTCCTGTAATATTTTCTCTACACAGGATCACGCTGCTGCTGCAATTGCAGCTGCCGGAATTCAAGTGTATGCATGGAAAGGAATGAACGCTGAAGAATTTGACTGGTGCATCGAACAGACACTTTGGTTCGGTGAGGACCGCCAACCATTGAACATGATCCTCGATGATGGTGGCGATCTTACCAATATGGTTTTCGATAAGTTCCCTGAGCTTGCTGCAGGAATAAAAGGACTTTCCGAAGAAACAACAACAGGCGTTCACCGTTTGTATGAGCGTATGAAAAACGGCACGCTTGTAATGCCGGCAATCAATGTAAATGATTCGGTTACAAAATCGAAATTCGATAATAAATACGGTTGCCGCGAGTCGCTTGTTGATGCGATCCGTCGTGCTACTGACTTAATGCTTGCAGGAAAAGTTGCTGTCGTTGCCGGCTACGGTGATGTAGGAAAAGGATCTGCACAATCATTAAGCTCACAAAATGTTCGTGTGATCGTAACTGAAATTGATCCGATCTGCGCGTTGCAGGCTGCAATGGACGGCTACCAGGTAATGAAGATGGATAACGCAGTGAAAATTGCTGACATCATCGTTACCACAACAGGAAATAAAGACATCGTTGTTGATCGTCACTTCAAAGCGATGAAGCACAATGCTGTTGTTTGTAACATCGGTCACTTCGATACAGAAATCGATATGGCATGGTTGAATAAAACGCACGGTGCATCTAAAATCGAGATCAAACCACAGGTGGATAAATACACTGTGGAGGGAAAAGATATCATCGTTCTTGCAGAAGGACGCCTTGTAAACTTAGGTTGTGCTACAGGACATCCTTCTTTCGTAATGAGCAATTCATTCACCAACCAAACGCTCGCGCAATTGGAATTGTGGCAGAACTCAAAAAATTACGAGAACAAAGTGTATACGCTTCCAAAACACCTCGATGAAAAAGTTGCACGTCTTCACCTTGGTAAAATCGGTGTGGAGCTCGACGTTCTTTCAAAAGATCAGGCAGATTACATCGGCGTAAAAGTGGAAGGCCCATTCAAATCAGATGCATACCGATACTGATTTTTAGTAAACCGGTAATTAAAACCATAAAGCCGCTTCTGTTCAGGAGCGGCTTTTTGTTGGAATCGGATTTATAATTTAATTCGCTGATAAATTGTGTCAAAAGTTTAAAGCTTCAGGAGGAAGCTGCTTTTCATTTATAATTTTTATTACCATTACCAATTACTATTTACCAATTACTATTCCCAATCAGCCCTTTTAATTTGTCACCCTTATCACCGTTCCATCATAAACAACCTTAAACTGTTTGAGTGGAATTACAGCAGGTCCCGAGATTGGATCACCGTTGCTCAATAAAAACTGTGACGAGCAGCTTACATCTTTCAGGATGATATTATTGGAAGTATCAACTTCAACTATTGAATTCGATTCTTCCGGCTTGAAAGGGCAAGTACGTTCATAAGCAGCAAATTCATTTTGGGATATGCGATAAACAACAACGCCCTTATTACCTCCATCAAAATATTTCCAGCCATCAATATTTTGCAATGCAATATTCTGTGCGTCGTTTACGTAAATAACAAGGTTCACGTAAACATTCGGCACATATTGATGTTCCTTTTTACAAGTACAAAAGAAAACCATCAATGGAAGTAAAAAATAATATTTCAACTTTCGCATCATCAAAGTTAAGGAATTTCAGGCCGGCGTGTTTTCTGATTTAAAAGCGTAAATTTGTAAGAATGAAGAGGTTTAATATCAGACGCATTTTTGCCCTTTCGGTTGCTTTTTTTCTGCTGCCGCTTTTTGTTATGGCCCAGACGGATGGTGGTAGTGGCGGTAATTCTGCGGGAACTGAATCAAAAGGCGTTGACGCAAGGCTGGAACGTAAAAAAGCAAAACGCGACTGGAAGAAAAGCCGTAAGGAAGAAATGAGCTCTGCGGCAGCAAAAAAAGAATACAATAAGAAGTACAATACCAAGAAAGTTCGCAAGCGGATGAAGAAAAATGAGAAGAAAGCGAACCAGAATAATGCACATAAGAGGGATTTTTTCCTTGTCCGCTGGTGGCGTACTATTTTCCATTAACCACTTATTCTCTCCGTCCGACCAATTAGAGTTTTTCTGATGCCACAAGTTAGTTAACTCCATTTTCCGTTTGCATTCCTTAACAGATTAACTAAATTTGTTTTAATCATTCGTTCTTTAGTTGTTTTACTCTTGGAAGCGCACCGAAACTTTAGTAAAGTTCGCAGCAAAGCGTAAATACAGAAACCCGACATCAACCCTGCTAATTCACAGGAATTGGTGAACGTGATCCGGTTAAGGTCTGAAAGGGCTAAAAACCGGTAGACGGTAGGGCGGTGCTAGTTCATCCCAGGTTCAAACCGCCTCCGCTGCAACATCCCTCGCAGCGGGTTAATGCTCTGAATTAACAGTAAATACAGAAATTAAAACTTTTAGCGCTGATTCTCAGCCTGTAAAGCTTGTTTTGGACATGTAAATTTATGTTAAAACTAAATTTGCTCATAAGAAACATAAATTTCTATATTTACCGACCTAAATTGCACGACCTATACAACATCACGAAACAGAACCATTATGCTGCGAAAATTCTACGTTGTTCTTGCTATTTTATTAGCTGGTGTGACAACCTCCTTTGCTCAAAGCGGGGGAGGAATCCAAGGGAAAGTTATTGATAAATCGACCCGCGAAGGTGTGCCTTTTGCTGTTGTCACCGTCTCCATGAATGGTGTAACCGCCGGTGGTGCGCAAACCGATCTTGATGGCGAATTTACAATCAAGCCATTAAATGCTGGTGTATATACCGTAAAGGTTCAATACACCGGTTACCAACCTGTAGAATACAAAGGAGTAATCGTTTCAGATTTGAAAACGACTTACCTCACAGGCGGTTCTCAGATTGAACTTGCTGCTACCAGCGTAACTATGGCTGAGGCAGTAATCATCGATTATAAGGAGCCACTGATTGATCCGGATACAAAATCGGGTGGAACAGTAACACGTGAGGAATTCCTCGCGATGCCTTCTAAAAATATTAATTCGGTAGCTTCAACTACAGCCGGCGTATATCAGGCCGATGAAGGAAAGGCACTTAACATGCGCGGTATGCGTGATGGTGGAACTGCCTATTTCATCGACGGTCAACGTGTAATCGGATCTGCAAATCTTCCACAACAATCAATTGAGCAGGTAAGTGTAATTACAGGTGGTGTACCGGCTCAGTTCGGTGATGCTACAGGCGGTGTAATCAATATCACAACGCGTGGGCCACAAAGCGAATATTTTGGTGGAGTTGAGTTAATCACTTCCGAAGTTTTGGATTCTTACGGTTATAACTTCGTAGGTTTCAGTGTCGGCGGACCAATCTGGATGAAAAAAGATACCAGCGGAAGTGTTCGCCCGGTTCTTGGTTTTATCCTTTCAGGGGAAGGAAGTGTTGAGAAAGATCCTGATCCTTCTGCTGGCGGTACATATAAAGTAAAAGACGATAAGTTATATGAGCTCGAGCAGAACCCACTTAAGCCGTCTCCAAGCGGACAAGGTTTTGTTCGTAATACAGAGTTTGTTCGTAAAGACGACCTTGAAAAAATCAAAGCACGTCAGAATGTTGCTTCACGTACACTTCGTCTGAATGCAAAGCTGGATTTCAAACCTACAGAAAACCTTAACATTACTTTCGGTGGATCAATTGATTACAATCGTTATAACTCATACGTATATGAGTACGCTTTGTTTAATCCTTCCAACAACCCTTTGCATATTGATAATACATGGAGGGTGTATGCACGACTTACTCAGCGTTTCGGTTCACAGGGAAATGACGCTGAAAAATCGGCATCCAACATCAAAAATGCATATTACACATTGCAGGTTGGTTATACCAAAGTGAAGAATGTGACCGAAGATGAAAGCCATAAAGACAATTATTTCGATTACGGTCACATCGGAACATTCCACCAGTACAAAAACCGCACTTTCGCACCGGGAACCGTAGTTATAGGTCAGGATACATTGTTTGGTATCGTTCAGACCGCTTATGCTGATTCTGCAATTACTTACACACCTACTTATATTGACCAAAATGGTAATGTGGTGGATTCTCCAAATGCTTTAGAGTCTGTTTATACAAACTACGTATTCGGTAACCTTGGATCTTATGACGCTGATGCAGGCTATTACTCAATGAGTGGTAATGCAAACACCGTTCAAAACAATCAGGGTCTGATGAATGGTGACCGTCCCGGTAATATTTATTCTCTCTGGTATAACACAGGTCGCCAGTACAACGGATACGAAATTGAAGACAAATCACAATTCCGAGTTGCAACCAGCTTCTCTGCAGATATCAAGAACCACGCTATCCAGGTTGGTTTTGAATTTGAGCAACGTACTGAAAGAGGTTATTTGCTTAACCCGCTTGATCTTTGGAGCCGTATGCGTACGCTTGCAAATAATCACCTGACACAGCTTGATCTTGCACATCCGCAGGTAGTTGATATCGGAGGTAATTTTGATGTGTACCTCTACGACCGTTTTTATAATGCTGGTGAGCAGAAATATTTTGACAAAAGCATGCGTGAGAAACTCGGAATGTCTGCAACAAGCACAGACTGGATCGATATTGATGCTTACGGACCGGATTTCTACACATTGGATATGTTTTCTGCGGAAGATATGCTCCTTGACGGAAATAACATCGTGACGTATTACGGTTACGATCACACAGGAAAACGTTCAACCAGCAATGCTTCATTCGAAGATTTCTTCACAAAGACAGATAATAACGGAAACCTTGCACGTTCTGTTGGCGCTTTCCGCCCGATCTACATGGCTGGTTATATCCAGGATAAATTTGACTTTAAGGATATTAAATTCAACGTTGGTCTTCGTATCGACCGTTTCGATGCAAACCAAAAAGTATTGAAGGATAAATATCTTTTCCAGGAAGCATTAACAGTAAAGGAAGTAACCAACTTCAGTCACCCGGAAAATATGGGCGATGATTACGTGGTTTATGTGGATGCAAATCCGGTAAACGTAATTAAAGGATACAGAAATGAAAGTACCTGGTACGATGCACAAGGAAATGAAATTTCAGATCCTTCCCTTATCGTTGGCAGCGGCGGTCAAGTAGTTCCTTACCTGGTAGATCCTTCTGCAACAACGATCAGTGCAAAAGCATTTAAGGATTACGATCCACAGCTGAACTTCATGCCGCGTATCGCGTTTGCTTTCCCTATCTCTGAGGAAGCTAACTTCTTCGCTCACTATGATGTATTGACACAGCGCCCGACAGACGGCTACCGTTTGAACCCGCTTCAGTATTACTACATCGCAAATCGTGTAGGTTTGTTCAACAACAATCCTGACCTTAAACCACAGCGCACGACAGATTATGAGCTGGGCTTCACACAAACACTCAGCGCACGTAAAAATGCAGCTATTACCATCTCTGCTTTCTACCGTGAATTCCGCGATATGATCCAGGTTATTGCTGTTAACTATGCATATCCTGCTAACTACAATACCTACGGAAACATCGATTTCGGAACTTCTAAAGGTTTCACGGTAGCTTATGACCTTCGCCGCACAAATGGTGTTCAGCTTACTGCAAGCTATACACTCCAGTTTGCTGATGGTACAGGTTCTGGTGCAACTTCCGGTGTCAACCTGATTGGTGCAGGTCAGCCAAACCTTCGTACAGCTATCCCGCTTGATTTCGATCAGCGTCATGCAATTGTTGCTAACGTAGATTACCGTTTCGGTTCAGGTGGAAATTACCATGGGCCAGTTGTTGGAAAGAACTCATTCAAAGTCTTCAATAATGTAGGTGCGAACATGGTATTCCGCGCAGGATCAGGTACACCATACACACAGCAGTCGAACGTTACTCCTGAAGCTCAGTTTGGTGTTCAGACACGTTCAAATCTTGAAGGCTCTGTAAACGGATCACGCCTTCCATGGCAGGTTCGTGTGGATATGAGAATCGACAAAAATGTCGACCTGTCCTGGAACAATGGCGAGAAAAAAGCCAACCTCAACGTTTACCTGCAAGTGCTGAATGTATTGAATACTAAAAACATTCAAAGCGTTTACCGTTACACAGGAAATGCTTCTGACGACGGATATCTCAGCGCATCAGAAACTCAATCACTCATTAATGCACAGAATGACCCCCAATCATTCCGTGACCTTTATAGTGTGAAGATTGATAACCCTTCAAACTACAGCATTCCACGTCGTATCCGCATTGGTGTAATGCTTGACTTCTAAGAGGAACGCATGATTTTTTTTCCAATACAGAAAAAGAAAAGAGTTTAAAACAAATCGAATTAAAATGAAAATCAAGCGTCAAATTATCGCTCTTCCTCTCGCAGCATTCATGTTCTTTGCTATTTCAGCAAACGCGAGAGAAAACGGAGCAAACGGTCATCGCCAGGGCAATAGTTCGGCAAACCGTGGTAACTCGCAAGATCAGCTACAGGCTTCTTGTACCCCCGCAGCAGCCAAAACTGACCTCGACATTAACAACGTACGTACGACCATCATGACAGGTGGTGATATGTGGTGGGATCTTACAACAGCCCGCTACGAAGTTCCGAAAGGTGGAAATGCTCACTCAATTTATGCCGGAGCACTTTGGATTGGTGGACTTGATGCTGGTGGACAGCTGAAAGTAGCTGCTATGACCTATCGTCAGACGGGCAATGACTTTTGGCCTGGTCCTTTGGATACAACAACTGTATCTGTTGACCTTGCAACCTGTAATGCCTTCGATAAGCATTGGAAGATCACAAGGAAAGAGGTGGAGGATTATTCGCTTTATCTGCAGGGACAACTTCCGGGTTATATAGTTCCATTGGTCATTCAGAACTGGCCGGGTAATGGAAATTCAGCGCTCGGACAAGGCCGTTATCTTGCACCTTTCTTTGATGCTGACGGTGATGGATATTATAATTATGCTGCTGGTGATTATCCCGGATATGATCTGACAGGAAATGCGGGATGTTCTAAATTCCAGCTTTTTGGCGACCAGGTTTTATGGTGGGTATTTAACGATAAAGGAAATATTCACTCTGAAACAGGCGCTGCTTCTATCGGACTTGAAATTCATGCACAGGCTTTCGCATTCTCTACGAATGACGAGATCAATAACATGACATTTTACACCTACAAGATCATCAATCGTTCTACTGTTACAATGAACAATACCTATTTCGGTCAATGGACAGATGCCGATCTTGGTTATGCATTTGATGACTTTGTTGGATGTGATGTTGGACGCGGCCTTGGATATACCTACAATGGTGACCAGAATGATGGTTCAAGTGCGCTGCCTGCTATTGGAACTTATGGAGCTAATCCACCAGCAGTTGGAATGGACTTTTTTGAAGGACCACTTGCTGATGCGAACGATGGTATAGACAATGACCACGATGGTAATACGGATGAACCTGGTGAGCAGATCATCATGTCAAAATTCGTTTATTATAACAATGACTTCAGCATCATCGGAAATCCTGAAAACGCTACTCACTATTACAATTACCTTTCTGGCTTCTGGAAAGATGGTACACCATTCCAATATGGCGGAAATGCTTATCAGACTGGCGGAGTGAATTGTGATTATATGTTCCCTGGAAATTCTGATACAGCTGGAGTTGGTACTGGTGGAATTCCACAGGTTACCTGGAGTGAGGTAACCGAAAATAATTCCCCGGATGACCGTCGTATGTTGCAGTCAGCAGGAGCCTTTACGCTAGATCCTGGTGCTGTTAACTATATTACTGTTGGTGCTGTTTGGGCACGCGCTGCGAATGGTGGTGCCAATGCATCAGTTGAGCTGATGCGTACTACTGATGATAAAGCACAACGTTTGTTTGATAATTGTTTCCGTACACTTGACGGACCAGATGCACCGGATCTGACCCTCCAGGAATTAGATAAAGAAGTGATTCTTTATCTAAGCAACAAACCAAACTCAAACAACTACCTTGAGTCATACGCTGCAGGAGATCCCGGCATCGTTTATGGATCACTTAATCCTGCGCTGGCAAATATTGATACTTCCTTTAATTTCGAAGGTTACCAGATCTTCCAGTTAAAAGATGCTTCAGTATCAACTGCTGATCTTTACAACCTGGATAAAGCGCGTCTTGTTGCGCATTATGATTTAAGGAACGGTGTAACCACATTGGTTAATCGTGAATTCAGCCAGGCTTTAAATGCTGATGTTCCACAGGACATGACCATTGAGGCATCAGATGAAGGAATTTCCCACTCTGTACGTTTGACAGAAGATGCTTTTGCATCAGGTGATCGTCGTTTGATCAATCATAAAACATATTATTACCTCGCACTTTCTTATGCGTATAATAATTACCTGACCTACGCAGATGTTTCGTTTGATCCTAACAATCCACTTAATCCTTCTAATATTGGTCAGAAAAAACCATTCCTTGCAGGTCGCAGAAATGTAAAGATCTATACTGCAATACCACATATTGTAAATCCGGAGGCTAATGGAACCAATCAGAATTCTGTATATGGAAGTGGTCCAAAAATCAAGCGCCTGGAAGGTTCGGGGAATAGCGATAATATAATCGACCTGACTGCTGCTTCTGAAAATGAAGTTGTAAATGCGACTCCTATTACCTTTAACGCAAATGATCCTTCAACAACTGCATGGTCGGGCACTGCTCATTCCGAAGTAGTTGAATATGAGAATGGACGTGGGCCGATTAATGTGAAAGTGATCGATCCGCTGAATGTACCGGAGGGAGAATTTACCGTCCGTTTCATTGATTCAACAGCAAACGGAGTTGTTGCTCCAACTACTAAATGGATACTTGAGCAAACTACACCTGTTCAGCGTACATGGAATTCGCAGACAGCTATCGGTATGGTCAATATCTATGTGAACGAGCAGATAATTCCAGAGCTTGGCTTATCGGTTACAATCGGACAAGTACCAACACCAGGAAGCGCCACTAATCCGGATCATAATGGTTTGCTCGAAGGGACAATGACATTTAGCGATGCTACAAAAAGGTGGCTTACCGGTGTAAGAGATGATGACAGCCACAGTGAAACTAACTGGATCCGTGCAGGTACAACCCAGGGAACCGGATCAGATCCATGTGCAACTGCATGGGATGACAGATATATTGGTGCTAATCCGATTGATGCGAACGGTGATTATGAAACCATACTTAATGGAACGTGGGCACCTTATCGTTTGGTGTCTAATAATCTTAATCCTCAAACTGCAGCTCCATGTTTTTATGCTGGTCCGGGATATTGGGATAACGTTACGTTTATTAACAACAAGATTGAATTCCTGAGCAATGTAGATGTGGTGTTCACTAACGACCGGACCAAATGGACACGTTGCCCTGTACTGGAAGTGGGAACTAATCTGGCATTGAATTATTCTAATGACACTACGATGTTATTACGTACTTCAGCGTCGGTGGATAAATCGGGCAAGAAAGCCGGCGACCCTGGTTATAATGCTTCAGAAGGAGACCTTGTTAGTCCGTTTGGAATGAGTTGGTTCCCTGGTTATGCAGTTAACGTAGAAACAGGCGAGCGACTCAATATGGCATTCGGTGAAAACTCAGGGCTTACAGGCGAAAATGGACGTGATATGCTTTGGAACCCGACTGCTGACGAACGTTCCAACTTCTTTGATCCATTGTTTGGTGGCCAGCATTACATCTATGTTTTCGGACATAATGGAAATGATCGTTATCCTAATCCAAATCCTGTCGCACCTGCTTATGCGGGTCAATTGAAAGATGTTCCTGCTTATGATTACGGAGCGATGATCTGGACCAACTTAACACGTACACCACACGCAAACCGTTTGGTTCAGCGTACAGAAGTATTCCGTGATGCAATGTGGGTAACCATTCCATTGCTCACTGAAGACTTCAAGGACTGGCAGTTCAACTATGCCGGAAATCCGCTTCCAACTGATGCGAAAGTTCGTCTTCGTGTTGCTAAACCATACAGAAGAGCAATTTCTGGAGTTGTAGGGCCAATCGGACCACCATTAGCGAAGCCATATATTCCATCAGATACAATTTTTGCTGCAGTGAATGGAAACCGTCCTTATTATTCTTTCAATACCTATGATCTTAAGACGGAGAACAACAACAATAGCGCTGCAGTTAATGCGCTTGATCTGATCAATGTGGTTCCAAATCCTTATTATGCTTATTCAGGATATGAAAAGAACCAGATTGAGAACCGTGTGAAATTCACCAACCTTCCTGAAAAATGTACCATCAGAATTTACACAGTAAGTGGTACTATGGTCAGGAAGCTGTCGAAAGATTCTCCGATCACCTCACTTGACTGGGATTTGAAAAACCAGGCAGGAATCTCAATCGCGAGCGGACTTTATATTGTGCACGTTGATGTCCCTGGTGTTGGTGAGAAGATCCTGAAATTCTTCGGAGTTCTTCGCCCGATTGACCTGGATGCTTATTAAGCTAACCGATCGCATGAAAATTTCAAACCGTTTTGAAAGAAAAATTATGAAAGCAAAAAATAAAGTGCTCGTTCCTTTTCTCACTGCAGGTCTTCTCCTCGGAAGTGCCGGTATAATCAATGCAGGAAATAAAGACCGTGCCGGACAAGCTGGCGCAACTGAGCTGCTCATCAATCCATTCGCCCGTTCTTCGGGATGGGGTGGAGCGAATACCGCAGGAACTCATGGCCTGGAAGCAATGTACCTCAACGTTGCAGGTACTGCCTTCACGCAACATACAGAGTTGATGTTCTGCCATACCAACTGGCTGGCAGGTACTGATATTGGTATCAATTCATTTGGTTTCACACAACGTGTGGGTGCAACCGGTGCGATTGGTCTTGGTATTATGTCGATGGATTTCGGCGATATTGAAATCACAACGGTTGACCTTCCAGAAGGCGGCATCGGAACTTTCCACCCGACTTATACCAATATTGCTCTTTCCTTTGCAAAAGGATTCTCACAGAGCATTTACGGTGGAGTAGTGGTGAAAGCAATCTCCGAATCAATCGCGAACGTTTCTGCACGGGGAATTGCGCTTGATGCTGGAATTCAATACGTAACAGGAAAATACGAACAGGTTAAGTTTGGTATTTCCCTTCGTAACGTAGGACCACGTATGCGATTTGCCGGAGATGGCCTCTCTTTCAAAGGTACTGCTCCGTCGGGCGCTTATGCAATGACCATTCAACAGCGTTCTGCCGATTTCGATCTGCCAACGCTGATCAACATTGGTGGTACTTATGATTTCTATTTTTCCAATGACAGCACTTCGATGAAGAACCACCGTATCACAGCGGCTGGTAATTTCACATCGAATTCATTCTCAAAAGATGAATTCCGCCTGGGTGTTGAATATGCATGGAAATCAATGTTCATGATTCGCGGTGGTTTTGTTTATGAAGATGGTATTACTTCCAAAGAGTTGACTACCACTGTATTTACTGGCCCTACATTCGGTGCAACCATTGAACTTCCTTTCGGCAAACGCGGATCTACTTTTGGTATTGATTATTCCTATCGTGCTACAAATCCTTTCAATGGTGTGCATAGCTTCGGGGCTCGTATAAACCTCTAACAGACTATTGCGCCGAAAGGCTTTTTTATTACCTTTGAATTAAGGAGAGTCCCGCCTCGGTTAAGCCGAGACGGGATTCTCCTTCTCATTTATCTGAACTTTACTTATAGACCAGCGCCATGTCGCAGATTACTTATTTTACAGAAGAAGGCCTCAAAAAGCTTAAAGAAGAACTTCACATCCTTCAAACGAAGGAAAGGCCAAGCATTTCACGCCAAATCGCAGAAGCGAGAGATAAAGGCGACTTATCAGAAAACGCGGAATACGATGCCGCAAAAGAAGCACAGGGACTTCTTGAAGCCAAAATATCAAAGATGCAGGAGCTCCTCAATAACGCACGTATTGTGGATGAAACAAATATGGATACTGACAAAGTGCTCATACTTTGCAAGGTGACCATCAAAAATGTAAAGACAGGTCAGAAAATGACCTATACACTTGTTCCTGAAACAGAAGCTGATCTTAAAACAAAGCGTTTATCTGTTAATTCACCGATCTCTAAAGGACTTTTAGGGAAAAAAGTGGGTGAAGTTGCCGACGTAACTGTGCCGTCGGGACAGATGCAATTTGAGATAGTTGACATTTCCCGTTAATGGAGAGCATTTTTTCAAAGATCGTAAAAGGTGAAATTCCCTGCTATAAAATTGCGGAAACAGAAAACTGCCTGGCTTTTCTTGATGTAAATCCTTTGGTTGAAGGTCACGTGCTCGTTATTCCTAAAAAGGAAATCGATTATATTTTTGATCTCGACGAAGCTGTTTTCTGCGAATTGCATTTACTTTCCAAACAAGTGGCAAAAGCGATCCAAAAAATAATTCATTGCAAACGGATTGGTATTGCAGTGATCGGGCTGGAAGTTCCTCATGCACATATTCACCTCGTGCCCTTGAACACGATAGGCGATATTAATTTCTCACGCGAGAAGATGAAAATTTCTGATGCTGAGTTGGAAGAAGTAGGAGCGCGGATTGCGGAAGCGTTTGATTCTTTGTAATTTTTTGTGAATCAGGCTTACGGTAAGTGAGGGGCAGGAAAGAAAGGGGCAGGCGGCAGGAAAAAAATAAATTGCAGATGCGATGCCTCGCGTCTTTTTTTTTGCGTGAAGGATAGTAGCGGAAAGCCCGGAGTGTGCGGTGGAGCCTCAAAGATTGAGGCTGGTCTGCGCGTTGAGAATCTTTGAGGTTTGCGCGATGAAGACGAGGACTTGTAGCGGATAGCCTGACCTGAGGCACGATGGGCACGCCCTTAATAAGAAAATATTTTACGCAGGCAGCACGGAATTAGCAGAGAAAAAAAATCGATTGACAACAGGGAACAGATAACTGACTACAGGCAACTGAGAACTGATTACTTTTTCTTCAGTCGTTCAGGATTTTCGGCAAGGAAAGTATTCCAGCTTCCGTATTTTTTTCCTTCGCCACCGGTGTGATTGTTTTGGAAATGATGGCAAACAGCAGCAGCAAGCCCATCGGTAGCATCCAGGAATTTCGGAAGATCTTTGAAAGTAAGTAATTGCTGCAACATCGCCGCAACTTGTTCCTTTGAAGAATTACCATTACCGGTGATGGACATTTTTATTTTCTTGGGCGAATATTCAAAAATGGGAATATTGCGGTTCAATGCAGCAGCAATTGCAACACCCTGCGCGCGGCCAAGCTTGAGCATCGATTGAACATTCTTGCCGAAGAACGGCGCTTCAATCGCAAATTCATCCGGAAGGTGTTTGTCGACCAGCTCAAGCGTTTTTTCAAAAATAACTTTCAGCTTGCCTGCAGGATCTTTTATTTTTTCGAGGCGGATAACACCAAGATCCACCAGCAGCATTTTACGGTTGCTGATGCTAATAATTCCGAATCCCATGATGGTGGTGCCGGGGTCGATTCCGAGAATAATCCTGTCTTTGTTTTTACGCGGATCGGGAGGAGAAAGCTGCACGGCGTTTTGTTACATTTACCCGCAAAATGCTAACAAAGAGCGGGCGGAAATTTGGTCTTGGATTAAAGGTAGCAATTGTTTTGCTCGCTGCCGGCTATATCGTCCGCCGTTTTTTTACGACAGATGATCCGGTCGCAATTGCCTCACATATTTTTAGCTGCCTCACATTTTTCCCCTTTACTTTTTTGACCGTGCTTTTGCTTATGCCGCTGAACTGGATGCTGGAGGCATGGAAATGGAAGCTCGCTGCCGGTCAGCAGGTGCAGATAAGTTTTGCAAATGCGATGCGCGGGGTGCTTGCAGGAGTCACAACAGGTACAGCAACACCAAATCGTATAGGAGAATTTGCGGGAAGAATTTTTATGGAGAAAGAAGCGGATCGTGTTCCGCTTTTATTTCTTTCATTCGTCTGCAGCTTTTGCCAGGTAACCATTACTTTTTTTGCCGGCATCACAGGAATGTTATTGCTGGAAAATAACGCCGGCCTTACACAAAATGAAATGCTGTTTATTTATGTAACCGGAATTATTTTTTGCTGCGTTCCGTTGTTATTGCCTGTGCTTCCTGCGAAATGGAAAGAAAAAACAAAACAGCTCCGGCAATTTCCACTTCCGGTATTTTCTAAAATTCTTTTTCTTTCTGCAATACGTTATTCAATTTATGTTTTTCAATTTATGTTGCTCGTGCGGATGTTCAGACCCGAATTATTTTGTCTTGAAATAGCTGGAAGCATTATGGTTTCTTACCTCGTAGTAACAATGGTTCCTACATTTTCATTCACAGAAGTTTTTATACGCGGAAGCATTGCCGGACTTATATTTTCCGCTGCGGGTTTTGGCAGAATCGGATTTCTTGCAGGCGTTTTGCTTTGGCTTATCAATGTTGCTATTCCCTCTCTCGTCGGAACTGTTTATGTATTCCGATTGAAATTTACAAGAAAGGAAAAAGAATGTCCGTAATTTATTTTTCTGCTGCTGCTGTTCTTTTACTCTATGCGATTTTTCTGCTCGTGCCTGCATTTTATTTTACTTTTTCTTCGCAACGTAACACGGAAGAATTTTTGCCACAAAACTTTATTTCGGTAATTCTTCCGGTGCGCAACGAAGAAAAAAATATTGCGGTTTGTCTTGAAAGTCTCGATGCTTTGGATTATCCGAAATCGCTTTACGAAATAATACTGGTCAACGATCATTCAACAGACCGAACAAAAGCAATTGCTGAGCAATTTTCAAAGCTGATGCCCAATCTTCGCCTGCTGGATAATTTGCCTGGTTCACAGGGAAAAAAGGCAGCCATCACATTGGGAATAAAGACTGCGAAAGGAAATTTTATTGCAACGACTGATGGAGATTGTATTGTTCCTGAAGAATGGCTGACAAATATTGCAGAAGCATTTGAAATTCGCCGCGCAGTATTTATTGCCGGACCGGTGGCGTATAAAAAACGTTTTCAGCTTTTTCGTGATGTATTGCAGATAGAACAAGTCGTCATGCAAATTGTTTCTGCCGGCGCTATGAATATGGGTTTTCCGCTCATGTGCAGTGGCGCAAATCTCGCCTATACAAAACAGTTTTTTATTGATTCAGGCGGTTATGAGCATGACAGATTTGTTTCAGGAGACGACATGATGCTGATGCTGAAAACAAAACAACTGAAAAAAGACAAAGTGCATTTCATTACAAAGAAAAATTCCATCGTGCGCACGAATCCGGCAACCGGCTTTTCAGAAGCTATTCAACAGAGAAGCCGGTGGATTTCTAAGTTCTCTGCTTACCGTTCGGGTGTTACGGGAATTGTAGGCGTTTTGGTTTTCCTGGCTAATTTTATGCTGCCGTTATTGGCGCTGATCTCCCTCTGGAGTGGGCCTGTTTTCGGAGTATTTCTTACTGCGCTTGCCGGGAAGATGTTGGTTGACCTTTTGTTATTATCTTTAGCCGTTCCATTTTTCCGTGAACCCCGGTTGCTCTTGTTGGCCCCGTCTGGTGAGGTGTTTTATTCTATCCTGGCTTTGATTACAACATGCGCAAGATGCACAGGCTCATTCAGCTGGAAGGGACGGAAATGGCCGCAGACTCCTTTGGAGAAACCTGAATCCTGAAATCACGAATGCAAAATAAAAGGCAGGACCGTTCGTATTCACTCGCGGCATTCGCGTGGCAACGTTTACGTCGCGATAGATTGGCGATTACCGGTATCTGCATTATTGCAGTCGCCCTGCTCATCGCTATTCTCGGTTACACCATCACACCCGATTCAAGTCCTGATGCAGACACGCATGTTGATGAGATTGGCATTAAGCATCCCGGCTTTAAATGCAAACTCATTCGCCTTCGTAAAAATGTTGAGCAACCGGATGAGAATTTTTTCACCATCATGTTTTATGGTGAAGTAAATCAATATGAATACCATGCTTACAAATCATATTGGTTTGTGAAAAATGATATTCAGTGGGAAGAATATACCGAAGGCCCTGTTGCCGGAAAAATATGGAAATATAACCTGGCTGATGTGCTGTATCCGATCAATCCCGCTTTTCCTATTGTAAATGACACAGTGAACGGCACTATTGATTTTTCTGTCTACGGAGAAGCGAGAAAAATTCACAAAACAAATGCAGAACTACGCAATGAAATTCAGCAAAACCTGCTGGACAAAAGATATTTGCTTGGCACAGATCATTTCGGAAGAGACCTCCTCAGCAGGTTGATGATCGGAACACGGATTTCACTTTTTGTCGGACTTATTTCAGTTGCCATTTCTATTTTCATCGGCATTTTAATGGGCGCCATTTCCGGATTTTTCCGTGGCTGGGTCGACGATATTATTATGTGGTTCATCAATGTAGTATGGTCTATTCCGACTTTACTTTTGGTTATTGCCATTACGCTTGTATTGGGCAAAGGCATTTTTCCCATTTTCATAGCAGTAGGTTTAACCATGTGGGTGGAAACTGCTCGTGTTGTGCGCGGACAAATTTTAAGTGTGCGTGAAAAAGAATTTGTAGAAGCAGGAAGAGCGCTCGGCTTTTCAAACATGCGCATTATCATCCGTCACATTCTTCCCAACGTAATGGGGCCGGTTATTGTTATTTCAGCAAATAATTTTGCATCTGCTATTCTTATCGAAGCCGGTTTAAGTTATTTGGGAATCGGCGTTCGTCGTCCCACACCAAGCTGGGGTATGATGATCAGCGAGTATAAAGGATATATTTTAACCGGCGATGCGTATCTCGCTGTGCTGCCGGGTGTAGCAATCATGTTTGTGGTACTTGCATTCATGCTGCTCGGCAATGGCTTGCGCGATGCAATCGATACAAAGCTTGCGGGCGAAGATCAAATCATGACTTAGTACGAATTACCAATTGCTCCGAATAGTTACGAATTGCATTTTCTTAACTCATAAGTTGCAACTACATTTAAATGAATCCCTATTCGTAACTATTAGGAATATTCGTTCCGCCGCGGCGGAACGTACCTTTTACGTAATTCGTACCCCCTTTTTTTGTGCAAAACCCGGAACGCGGAACTCAAAACCCAAGAACTTTTTTCCCTACTTTAGCGGAACACACACCCACTTTTTTTTTCACGTTAACACACACTTATGCATATTGCAATAGCCGGAAATATAGGTTCCGGAAAAACAACGCTGACCACTCTTCTCTCTAAACATTACGGTTGGCAGGCTCACTACGAAGATGCTGATGAAAATCCTTATCTCAGCGATTTTTATGAAGATATGCAGCGTTGGTCGTTTAACCTGCAGATCTATTTTTTAAACAGCCGTTTTGCACAGGTGAGTGAGATTCGTACTTCCGGCCGCGCTGTTATCCAGGACCGCACGATTTACGAGGATGCACATATCTTCGCGCCCAACCTGCATTCGATGGGTCTGATGACCACACGCGATTTTGAAAATTATTTTTCGCTTTTCAAATTAATGGAATCGCTCGTTGCCCCGCCCGATCTTATTATTTACCTGCGCGCATCCGTTCCCACACTTGTTGCGCAAATCCAAAAACGCGGCCGTGATTATGAAAATGCAATCCGCATCGATTATCTCAAACGGCTCAACGAACGTTACGAAGCATTTATCTCCACCTACGAATCAGGAAAGATCATGATCATCGACGTCGATGAAAATAAATTTCACGAAAATCCTGAGCACCTTGGCGAAATCATCAATAAGATCAATGCCGAGATCAATGGACTTTTCTAGTGAGAAGAAGATGTGAGATGTGAGACTTGAGATGTGAGAAATAAAAATTAATAGAGAAGTCCTGGCTATAATGGCTGGGACTTTTTTTTAATAGTAAATCACCCTCAAAGATCTCCGCTGGCTTTGCGCCGCTGCGATCTTTGAGGGTTGCACCCAATAGAAAATGGTGATCGAATAAGCCCGCAAGTATAAAATCAACCAAAGCAAATTTTTCCCCAGGCAATATTTATTTTACATCCGTCAATCTCGAATACACAAAAAGATCTCTGTAAACACCTTTATAAAATTCCTTATCCTTGAAATGCGCTTCTTTTACAAATCCGCATTTTTCAATCAGCTTGTAGGATGCAATGTTATCTGGAGAAATTACGGCTTCCATCGAGTGTAAATTCATTTTCTCAAATCCGTATTTCACTGCAGCGTGGATGGCCTCTTCCATTATTTTTTTGCCGTGGTATTCTTTCTCCAGCATGTAGCCGATCTCCGCACGGTGATGATCCGGCTGCATTCTGAAAAAGCCAACCATACCGATCAGCTTATCTTCCCCGGTGAAGGTGATTCCCCAATTGATCATTTCTTTTTTTGACAGCAGTTCATTCTGCGTTGCAATAGTGGCTGCGGCTTCTTCTGGATTTTGTGCCATTGGACGTGGTACAAAACGCATCAGCTCCGGATTAGAACGCATCGCAAACATTTCGTGCTTGTCGGTTTCGCGCAGTTGACGTAGCGTTAACCGTTCCGTTTTTACGATTGGGAATGGATCAAAATTAAATGTGAGCATAAATAATATATAAAAGAAAGCCCCGGTGAATTACCGGGGCTTTCAATGAATTATTTTTTGAATAATTTATTTCTGCACCGCGGAAGCTTCTGCTTCGATTGAAATTTTCACATCATCACCCACCATCGGACTTGATTCGCCAACATGAAAATCTTCACGGTTTGGAATAGATATCTCGCCGTCGAAGCTATGTACTGCTGTTTTTGAATATGGATTTTCAAGTGATCCGAGATAGTTGAAATACAGGTCAGCCGGTTTTGTCACGTCTTTCACTGTGAGGTTACCACTTGCCATATATTTAAATTTCGGATTGGTTGATGCTTTGATCGATGTTGATTTGAATGTGATGTTTGGGTATTTTGCAGCATCAAAGAAATCAGCGCTGGCAAGGTGCTCGTCGCGTTTTTTGTTCTTTGTGTCGATCGATGCCACATTAACTGTCACTTCTATTGTAGAAGTTGCAAGATCACCGGTAAGATTGATGATCCCTGTATCCAATGACAAAGTTCCGTGAGCGGTAGTTAACATGTGGCCGATTGCAAAATCAACAAATGTGTGAGCATTGTCAACGATCATTAATCCTGTTACAGCAGCAAGATCTTTTCCGTTTGCATTTGTTACGCCACCAGCGTGCGACATGCACATTGCTTTTTGCTCTGGTGTGCAATGCATCGAATCGCAATAAGCAGCGCACTGCTCAGGTGTCATGGTCATGCATTTGTTCATGTCACAAGCCATTTCCATTCCCGGCTTGCAGCAATTGTCCATTGTTGCGTTGCCGCTTTGTATCGCGATGTAAGGAGCAATAACCAAAGAAACGATCGACATCAATTTGATAAGAATATTCATCGACGGACCAGAAGTATCTTTAAACGGATCCCCAACGGTATCACCTGTTACAGATGCTTTGTGCGGCTCCGATTTTTTGTAGAACGTTTCGCCATTGATCACAGCGCCTTTCTCGAACGATTTTTTTGCATTGTCCCATGCACCACCAGCGTTGTTCTGGAACATTCCCATCAACACACCTGATACAGTTACACCTGCAAGCAATCCGCCAAGCATCTCTGCCGAAGAAGCATCTTTAAACATTCCGCGGAAACCAAATCCAACGAGGATGGGTACGAGCAATGCAATCGCTCCCGGCGCAAGCATTTCACGGATAGAAGCTTTGGTAGAGATCGCAACACATTTTTCATATTCCGGTTTTGCTTTGTATTCCATAATGCCTGGAATTTCGCGGAACTGGCGGCGCACTTCATTCACCATATCCATTGCAGCACGGCCTACAGCCGCAATTGCAAGTGAAGAGAAGATGAAAGGAATCATTGCGCCAACGAATAACATCGCAAGCACAGGAGCTTTGAAAATATCGATTGCATTAATTCCTGCAACACCAACGAACGCGGCGAAAAGAGCAAGTGATGTAAGCGCAGCAGAAGCGATAGCAAAACCTTTTCCTGCAGCAGCTGTTGTATTTCCAACGGCATCCAAATTGTCTGTACGCTCACGAACTTCAGGAGGAAGCTGCGACATCTCTGCAATTCCACCGGCATTATCTGCAATCGGACCGAAAGCGTCAATGGCAAGCTGCATCGCTGTTGTTGCCATCATACCCGCTGCGGCAATTGCAACTCCGTATAAACCTGCGAAATGATAAGATGCCATGATACCGCCTGCAAGAACCAGGATTGGCGCAACAGTTGATTCCATTCCAACAGAAAGTCCGCCGATAATATTTGTAGCGTGTCCTGTTGCTGATTGACGGATAATAGAAAGTACAGGACGTTTTCCCATCGCTGTATAATATTCAGTGATCATTGCCATTAATGTTCCGACCACAAGACCTACAATGATTGCGATAAAAACATCCATGTTTGTGAATTCGTATCCGCGCAATGAAAGTTTTTCCGGAAGCAGGTACATGACAAGGAAATAGGAAGAGATTGCTGTAAGAACAATGGAAGACCAGTTACCAAGGTTCAATGCATTTTGTACGCTGCTTTTTTCTCCTTTGATGCGAACGAATAATGTTCCCAGGATAGAAGAGATAATTCCGACACCGGCGATTACCATTGGAAGAAGAATAGGGGAAAGTCCGCCGAATTTATCTATCACTGTAATTTCCTGGCCTAATACCATTGTAGCAAGAATTGTCGCCACATAAGAACCGAAAAGATCGGCACCCATTCCGGCAACATCACCCACGTTATCACCTACGTTATCTGCAATTGTAGCCGGGTTACGAACATCATCTTCAGGAATTCCTGCTTCAACTTTTCCAACAAGATCAGCTCCAACGTCAGCAGCTTTAGTATAAATTCCACCGCCTACACGGGCAAAAAGAGCAATTGATTCTGCACCAAGAGAAAATCCTGTCAGCACTTCGATCGCAGTTCTCATGCCCGCTGCATCGAAAGCAACACCGGAAGATTCAGGAACAAATAAATGATAGAATACAATAAAAAGTCCGCCCAATCCGAATACTGCAAGACCTGCCACACCAAGTCCCATTACAGTTCCGCCGGTGAAAGAAACTTTCAACGCTCTTGCAAGGCTGGTGCGTGCAGCTTGTGTGGTACGAACGTTTGCACGGGTAGCCACGCGCATACCAATGTAACCCGCAGTGGCAGAAAATACAGCTCCGATCACGAAAGCAACCGCAATAAGCCAGTGCGAGTGAATAGCAATACCATTGAATTCATGCACCGTTCCGCTCCATGCAAGCAATGCGCCTGCAACCAATACGAAAATGCTCAGGATGCGCCATTCTGCTTTAAGGAATGCCATTGCACCTTTAGCAATGTATCCCGCAAGTTCCTGCATGTTTGCGTCTCCGGCGTCCTGTTTGGAAACCCATGCCGCCTTAATGGCCATGATGATAAGTGCAAGTATCCCGAAAACAGGGATCGAATAAAGAATGTAATCGTTCATAGTTAATTGTTATATGTTTAGGATCAAGTGTTTAAGGTGTCCCGACCTCCGTATTGGGCGGCAAACTTACAAAGAAAAAATTGGAATTGGAAAGAATGAGGCTATCTCATCAGGGAGCAAGTCATATTTACGGGTGCATTTCAGGGGCGTGCCCTCGTCAAATGAGCCCTTGTCTTGTAAAACCGGCGCTTGCATTTGACGAGGTCAGGCTAGCAGCAGTCGCTTTTTTAATTTATTATTCCCCCCTCAAAGGGTTTCAAACCCTTTGAGGGGGGAATAATAAATTAAAAAGAGCTCCGACAATGCCGCTATCCTTCACGCAAAAAAAGCAGGTTTATTAAGCCGTCTTTTACCCTAAAAAACTTTTAGTAAAGGACAAAAGACCCCGTTCTTCCACGGATGTCCTATAGGTGTCCCATGGATGTCCCATAGATGAGTCATGAATGCCTGTTTTTTTGCAAATAATGCAAATGCAGAAAGTGCAGATTAAGAGGCCGGCGAATGTTGCGAAGAAAATTAAACTGTAAATAAGTTTGACCCCTAACTCACGTACATCGCAGCCTTTACTTCACGGATCAGCTTTTCTGCATTTGGCAATGCTGCTTCGATCAATGATGGCGCGTAGGCTAAAGGAACGTCTGCGCTTACAACACGGCGAACAGGCGAGTCTAAATAATCAAATGCATTCTTCTGAACGTAATAAGCGATGTCGCTGGAAATATTTGCGAGTGGCCATGCTTCTTCAAGAATTACCAGGCGATTTGTTTTTTTAACCGAACGAATGATCGCCGCGTAATCAATAGGACGAACGGAACGCAGGTCAATGATTTCGCAGGAAATTCCTTCTTTGGCTAATTCGTCAGCAGCTTTGTAGGCTTCTTTGATGATCTTGCCAAATGAAACAATAGTTACATCATTTCCTTCGCGCTTGATATCAGCCACACCAATCGGAATTAAATATTCGCTTTCAGGAACTTCGCCTTTGTCGCCATACATCACTTCCGATTCCATGAAAATAACAGGATCGTTATCGCGGATTGCGGTTTTTAAAAGTCCTTTTGCATCAGCGGGATTTGATGGAACAACCACTTTTAATCCGGGGCAGTTTGCATACCAGCTTTCAAATGCCTGGGAATGTTGTGCGCCTAATTGTCCGGCACTTCCGGTTGGACCACGAAAAACTATTGGAATATTGAATTGTCCGCCTGACATTTCCAGCATTTTAGCTGCTGAATTAATGATCTGGTCGATAGCGACAAGTGAAAAGTTGAAGGTCATAAATTCTACCACCGGACGTAAGCCGTTCATGGCAGCACCAATCGCGATTCCTGTAAATCCAAGCTCAGCAATAGGCGTATCGATAACACGTTTTGATCCGAATTCGGCGAGCATTCCCTGGCTGACTTTATAAGCGCCATTATATTCTGCAACTTCTTCACCCATGAGAAAGATTTTTTCGTCACGGCGCATTTCTTCACTAAGTGCTTCACGCAGGGCTTCACGGAATTGAATTGTTCTCATGGTTATAATTGTTGGGAAGCAAATGTACTAAAAATGATCTTTATCTGTAGAAGAGAGGGGACGAAGTGGACGGAAAGAAATCCGCAGCAGCGGAGGGACGGGGGACGGAAAAATCAGATAGGAGATTTTTTGTTGAAGAAAGGGGCAGGCAAAAGAGACGGCAGGAGGCAGGAACAAAAATTGTACAAAAAAAGGGACGAAGGGACGGAAGAAAAAATAACAATTTTTCAAAGGTTAATTTTCACCAATTAACTCGGCGGACACCAATCAATAAATAGTAGAAGTTTCACTGTTGCGGTGAACTGAATGTCACTTTCACTGTATAACCTGTCAAGCCAAGTGGATGTGTCATCACTCCACCGAGGAACGTGTTGCCGGACATAAAAGAAAGTGATCCTGCAAGACGATATTTATTTACGCATTGCGGATGACCTTTTTTATTCATGAAGGTGAGCCGTTTTTTATTTGTGCCGTCGGTATTCATGATGTACCAATCGGCGCCTTGCACCTGGAGCGGAAAAATATCGCAGCCGACGCCGGTCATGTAGACGAGGTGTTTTCCGTCGGGTGTATACGTTGCAGCTTGTGCGAAACTTTCGGTGGTGAGTTTTTTGATTTCGCCGGTGATAATATTTAATGTGTAGATAGGTGTAGCGAAAAGATTTTTTGATTCGTAGGTGCTGTAAAAGGAAATCGTAGTATTGTCGTTCGAGATACCATCGAGCTCATTGGCAGCATCTACATTGCCGGGTTGAAAAGTGCGGATATTGGTGAAACGCGGAATGGAATCAAAAATAAAATCGGCGACTTTAATTACATACGAACCTGCAGCCATATTCATATCGGCAAATTTCGGCGCTTTGATACGTTCGCTCCAGGCGAATAATTTTCCGTTCTGCGAAATGGCGCTGTGAATAATTCCGCTGTTGTATGTATTCGGAAGATCGGTGAGCTGCCATGCTTGTTTTCCATCGCGCGAAACGAGCCAAAGATCGGTGAATGCGCCGTATCCGGGAATTGCATCAACAGGTTTACGTTTGTGAATTTTCTCCTTTACATATTCTGCTTTTTCGATGTAGCAGAAAAGATAGTTGCCGGATGGATCCCATTCTTCTGCCCATTGATGACGATCGGTTTTCTCTGAAGGAGTCCCTACGGACCAGCCGGGGAAGGTTAATGGTTTTTCATTATTACCGAGCGAGTCGGAGAGAAAAATTTTGTAATAACCATGTTTGTCCTTTCTTCCGTAGGCAACTGTTGCTGTTGCTTTATTGTAAATGGCGCCGATGGCAGAATCTTTCCAGATGGTGATGGTTGCGATTAGTTCGGAGTTCGGGGTTTTTAGTTCGGAGTTTGGGGTTTGTGCAGGGAGAAGTGCAGGGAGAAGAAAAAATGTGGAAAAGAAGAGTGGAAAAAGATAACGTTTCATCAGGAAAATAGTTGGGGAATTTCTTATTCGCAAATGGCAGCATCAGGATTTTGATTGATAACCGACTAATGTTTCAAAACGTTTGGCTTCGTCTTCATCCTCAAACGCAAGAATCATTTCATCGTTCATCATATACTTATAACTATCGTCATCGTTTCTGTGAATATCGGCGGCATACAGAAAGATATTTGTTCGTTCGAATTCAATTTGCAACCGGAACGGATAACCTTCATGGCCATCGCTGAAATGTATGGTTTTAACTTGTGCATTTACCGGGATAAAAAAAGTTGCTTCTGTATTCACTTCTTCTTCTGCCGGGCTCAGCCACAACGTTTCAAGGCCGTTATCCGCCATGCAAGTGTGAAGTTTGAAATTCCCTTTATCAGAATAAACTATAACGGCGGAACAATACCTGAATGAAAATGGAACTCCTTCTTTCTCGAATGTAGAATCCTCATCGGGTAGAAATACCAAACGATCTACTACTGCTTCTTGCATTTTAGCAAGAAAATCCTGATGATTGGTTCTGTAAGTTAATTGCTCTATGATCATTTACAATAAATTAATGTTGTGTAAAATTGTTTTTTTTAATGCGGTAATGGCATCCTTTTTCCCTGATAAATACGAATTTACTAAAAAGCTTCTGTATAGTTACTTCTTTTGTTTTTTGCGTGAGGGATAGTAGTGGAAAGCCTCCCGATCCTTCCTCGGGAGACTTGCAGCGGATAGCCCGGTTCCTTCCATCGCTTGTTATGATGAGCGATAGTCGAATGATGACAAGCGATGAAAGGAACACGCCCCAAAATTCAACCGACAACCAACAATCCACAATAGGAAATGCCTATATTTGCACTCCCAAAAACAAAATTCACACCACACTATGAACAAGATAAAAGTTGCGAACCCTGTAGTTGAGCTCGATGGCGATGAAATGACACGCGTCATCTGGAAATTCATTAAAGAGAAGTTGATCCTTCCTTACCTCGAGATCGATATTAAATATTACGATCTTGGAATGGAACATCGTGATGCAACGAATGACCAGGTGACGATTGATTCTGCGGAAGCAATTAAAAAATACCAGGTTGGAATTAAGTGTGCAACTATCACTCCTGATGAAGCACGTGTGAAAGAATTTGGTTTGAAACAAATGTGGAAATCACCAAACGGAACCATCCGTAATATTCTTGATGGTACAGTTTTCCGTGAGCCGATCGTGTGTAAAAATGTTCCGCGTTTAGTTCCGAACTGGACAGCGCCGATCATTGTGGGTCGTCACGCATTCGGCGATCAGTACCGTGCTACGGATACTGTGATCAAAGGAAAAGGAAAACTGACAATGACATTTGCGCCTGAAGGTGGCGGAGAAGCGCAGACCTGGGAAGTATATAATTTCAAAGGTGATGGCGTTGCAATGGCAATGTATAATCTTGATGATTCGATCCGCGGATTTGCTCACGCTTGTTTTAATGTAGCGCTGAATAAAAAATGGCCGCTTTATCTTTCTACAAAAAATACGATCCTTAAAAAATACGATGGCCGCTTCAAAGATATTTTTGAAGAGATCTACCAGGCTGATTACGTAGCGAAATATAAAGAAGCAGGAATTGTTTACGAGCACCGTTTGATCGACGATATGGTTGCATCTGCTTTGAAATGGCATGGTGAATTTGTGTGGGCGTGTAAAAATTACGATGGCGATGTGCAGTCAGATTCTGTTGCGCAGGGATTCGGTTCATTGGGAATGATGACTTCTGTGCTTGTTACTCCTGATGGAAAGATCATGGAAGCAGAAGCGGCTCACGGAACTGTTACACGCCACTTCCGCGATCACCAAAATGGAAAACCAACGTCTACCAACCCGGTTGCATCTATTTTCGCATGGACACGCGGATTAGAGTTCCGTGGTAAACTGGATAACAATGCAGAGCTGATTCGTTTCGCAAAAGCACTTGAAGAAGTTTGTGTTGAAACGATTGAAAGCGGCAAAATGACAAAAGATCTTGCAGTTTGTATTCATGGAAATAATGTAAAGTTGGGTGAACATTACCTGAACACAGAAGATTTTTTGGATGCTTTGGATCAGAATTTGAAAAAGAAACTCGCTTAGTTCTCGTCTTCGCTCGAACTAGCGGGAGAAATTCACTTTCATTGGAGCCAAAGGGCGAAGAAGATCAGAGACGTTCCATTGTTTTGAACTCAAAACATACAGACGTATAAATAATATATTGACCCCGATTGTTCGAGCGAAATCGAGAACCTTCGGGGTTTAAATTAAGAACGCCGGATGGGGAAATTTATCCGGCATTCTTTTTTTGAAATGTTTCTGTAATGTGCATTTCAGAACTTGTCGAAAGATGACAATTCATTACTTCTTTAAAACTACCGGGTCAGAAACGTTAATGACCGGCGTGTGTTTTATACTTTTTAACTGTTGAATCTCTGCTGCATTTGCTTTCAGATCCTTGTTTGCTGAATAAGCAATTGTGACAATAGTTGAACAGAGTAAGGCAACGACAATTATAGTTGAAATAAGCATTTTTGCTGTTGTGTTCGTCGCATTGATCTGAAAGCCGGGTTTATTTTGTTCCATTTTTTTGAACTCATCTTTACTAATCCTTTCGTTTAATTCTGTCTGAATGGCGTGATTTGAAAATCCTCTTTCTCTGGAATGTGAAAGAAGTGCGGGAGCGGTGAACCTGGGTCGGTTGTTCATAATCAGGGAAGATTAGTTAGTTGTACAATTGGGTGATCCAAAAGTGAAAAAATTCAGGACAAGGATAAATCCAATTTATATGATTGACTTTCAGGTGTAAGGTTTTGATGATAAGTGCTTGTTATTGAAAAGTTCGAAGGTGGCCCGTTTTTGAATGATGATTAAATTTTTGAGGGAAGATTCTCCCGGAAATTTTGTTTTACCATAATCCGCGCAATCTATGGCAGAACGAAATGTTGCCACAGATTACGCTGATTTCACAGATTAAAGGAAAAGAGATTATTATTTAAGCTGAGCTACTACCGGCGCCCGCAGTAAATCAAGATTCAATTTCTATTCTTTAACTTCGCATCCTGATCCGGAATGTATCCTGATTCTCGGATTTGCGATTTTAAATCTTGAATATTGAATCAAAATGAATTGTTACCTCTACAAAATACCTTCCTCAAAAGAAACACTTCACCTGCTTTCACCACTGGGCAAAGAGGAATTGGCAAAGCTCACTTCGAAATCAGAATTATTCCTTGGAAGATTAATTGATCCAGGTAAAGAGATCATCCACGGAAACATTTCTTACAACGCGGATTTTTTGGTCGTGCTGCACAGGATTGTCCGCGATTATATGGTGACGGATCCGGATGTGATCGAACAGGCAAAAAAACAACCGAATGGATTTGTTTTTATTGTGGACCGCCGTACCACCGAAGAAGAAGTGGAAAAGGAAGACATTATCGGAATTTTTCTTGTGAATGAAAGTCAAACGGATGTTTCAAGATATCGCCCGAACCCGGATTATAAATTAATCTCTAAGAAAGGTCCGGGCATGTTTCACGATGAAGTGGAAATGGAGCTGATGAAAGTGCTTATGGAACTGTGAGATTTTGTCTCCCTTGAATTTTGCGAAATAATTGTACGTAACTTTAGGTTACCCTCCTAAAAAAATGGAACCTACATTTTCAGAGCTTTTCAATAATTACGCAACACAGGTTGGTCCTGCGGTCATGAAGCTGATCAAGCATCCGGCTTTGGATAATCCGTATACTGTTTTATTTATTGTGTGGACGTTCATGTTTATCATGGAGCATATTCTGCCACGGAATAAAGATTACGGAGTGATCAGCAGGAAAGGATTTTGGCTTGATCTGTTTTATCTTTTTTTTATTGATTTCTTATTCGGCGTTATCGGATTTATTGCGCTGACTTTTACCGTTGAATATTTTTTCAAAGCAGGAATGACATCCATCGGCATCGATCTTCCGTTGTGGGAACCTTCCGGCATTCCATTCATTTTTCAGTTCCTGATCTTTTTTATCGTGATGGATTTTGTTCAGTTCTATGCACATTACCTCTTGCACCGCTTTGATTTTTTCTGGGCGTTTCATAAAATTCATCATGCGCAGGAAACGTTAGGGTTTGCATCAACAAGGCATTTTCACTTTATGGAATATCTTGTACTGCGTCCGCTCGGATGGATTCCATTCGGCATTCTCGGATTTTCAGATGAGAAATATGTGCTTTGTTCGGCGTTGTATATGTGGATTGCTTACACGCTTGTTTTCTTTTCACATTGTAATGTGAAGGTCAATTTTGGTTTTCTGAATAAGATCATCATCACGCCGAATACACATTTTTGGCATCACGCAAGAAACATTCCGAGAAAACATGGTGTGAATTACGCTTCAGTACTGGTGATCTGGGATCATCTTTTCAAATCGTATTATTTACCTGATGATCCTGCTATTCAACCCATTTTAGGTGTGCCGGATAATGATGTGCCGAATCATTTTATAGGACAGATGTGGTATCCCTTCAAACAGCTGTTCAGCCGTAAAAAA
The DNA here is from genome assembly GCA_039918435.1 of Bacteroidia bacterium. Lineage (GTDB taxonomy): Bacteria > Bacteroidota > Bacteroidia > Palsa-965 > Palsa-965. The sequence goes on from JBDSHN010000065.1 coordinate 31,985, forward strand.
GATTCTCAGATGGTGATCAAAAAACAGATGGGTTCGAAGAAGAAAATTAAAAATGAGTAAATTCTAAATGTGCAAATTCTAAATGATTAAATTAGAAATTTGCACATTTAGAGATTTCAATTTGCACATTTAGAGATTTTCAATTTGCACATTTAGAATTTTTCAATTTGCACATTTAGAAGGTTCTCTACTTTTTCCATCACTCCGGTTTTTAACTTTTCTTTATATTCAATTAAGCAGTTTCGTATTTTTTCATTTCCAATAGAAAGCATTTGTGCTGCAAGTATGCCTGCGTTCAGAGCACCATTGAGTGCGACAGTCGCAACAGGAACACCATTTGGCATTTGCAGAATTGATAAAACTGAATCCCAGCCATCGATAGAGTTGCTTGATTTAATAGGAACACCAATTACAGGTAATGGTGAAAAAGAGGCAATCATCCCGGGTAAGTGTGCGGCTCCCCCAGCTCCTGCAATTATAACTTGTATGCCCCGGGTATGTGCCATAGATGCGTATTCCATCATGCGATGTGGAGTTCGATGTGCCGAAACAATTGTTACTTCATGAGCAATCTTAAATTCGCTTAATATTTTTGAAGCGCCCATCATGATTCCTAAATCAGAATCTGAACCCATTATAATACCGACTTTTTTTAATTCCATGATTTTACTTTTAGAGTTTCAATTACTTTTTTAGCTTTTAATTTTGCTGTTTCAATCGATTTATCCAAAACTGTTACATGCCCCATTTTTCTAAATGGCTTTGTTTCTTTTTTACCATAGATATGAATTTTTGTACCTTCTATAGACATGCATTCTGTTAATCCTTCATACTTAACTAAACCTTCCTCATTCTTTTCACCCAATAAGTTTATCATAACAGATGATATTTTTAATTCAGTAGAGCCTAAGGGAAATCCAAATATGGAGCGTAAATGCTGTTCGTATTGAGAAGTTATACAACTTTCAATAGTATGATGACCACTGTTGTGTGGACGTGGAGCGATTTCATTTACCAACAAATTATCTGAGTTATCGATAAAAAATTCGACTGCCAAAATCCCAGTCATTCCTAATTTGGAAATAATTGTTTCAGCCAGATTTTTCGCCCGCTCTTGTAATATAGTTGATTCATCAGAGGGACAAATCAAGCGTTCTACCAGGTTTGCATCATGATTAAATTCCATCTCCACTAATGGAAATGATTTAATTTCCCCATGTGTATTTCGAGCTGTAATCACAGCCAGCTCTTTTTTTATTTTAACTTTTTCTTCGATCAGTGACTTTCCTTCCATTAGTCTAGGCAAATCACTTGTGTTGGTTATTACTTCAACACCTTTTCCATCATAACCAGATGTGCGAAGTTTTTGTACAAATGGGAATTGAATTTTCCCTTCATTCAAATCAGTTAGAATTTCGCTTTTAGATTCATAGAGAATAAAAGGAGCACTTGGAATATGATGTGTTTTATAGAATTGCTTTTGCAAACCTTTGTCTTGTATAAGCTTTAAAATTTCGGGTTCCGGATATATCTTTTTCCCTTCTGTACGCAGTTGGATCAAAGCAGCAGTGTTGATGTTTTCAATATCAAAGGTTATCATATCTACTTGTTTCCCGAATTGATAAACCGTTTCGTAATCCTTGTAACTTCCTTTAATATATTTTGTACATATTGTTGATGAAGCACAGTTCTCATCAGGGTCAAGAATGTAAGTTTTTATGTCCCAATTACTTGCTGCCTGGACCAACATTTTGGCTAATTGGCCTCCTGCGATAATACAAAGCTTGAAATCTGAAGTGACTAATTGTTCCATTTTAATAAATTGTTTTTATCAGTATTTCCAATACGCTGCAATGATATAAGTAATGGAATAAAAATAAATGTGTGTTTATTTTTTAGTTTCATTTGGCTTGTTAACCTTTTCGTCAGTAGAAAATTGTTTGTAATAGTCAGGAGGAAATCCATTTATTTGTCGCCAAAGCTCATACCATACCGGAACTTCTTTAAGTAAAGTCATTGAGCTTGCTCCTGCTCCTAATCTTATTTCTTTGGGCCAATCTGGATAATTTTTATCATGGGAAACGAGTACTCTGTATTTTCCATTTTTGCTGATAAAATTGTCAATTGCAATAATTTGTCCTCCATACGTACCGTATGATATTCCCGGCCAGCCAGAAAAAATTACTGAAGGCCACCCATCAAATTGTATTTGTACATGCTGCCCTTTTTCCAGTAAAGGAACATCCATTGGATTTACATACATTTCAATAGCTAATTCATAGTCAGCAGGCATAATACTGATTATTTCAGCACCTTCTTTTATTGTTTCACCAATACCTGATTGAATTGCCTGTGTTATGTACCCATCTTGTGGCGCTAAAATGTAATACATCCCAGAACGAATGCTATAATTTATAAATTGATTTTGTAATTTGGAAACGTTTGCTTCTGCCTCGTACATATTAGATAATGTTGCAAATTTTTCTGCTTCTGATTTAGCAATTTTATCACTATAGTCGGCATTTATACTTTGCAACTCTATTTTTGCATTTATAGTTTCGTTTTTGCTGCTGATAAACTTATTCTCCTGTGATAAAACCTTTGCTTGTGTTTCCTGTACTTTCAACTTTCTTGTTTCTAAATCAGTTAATGATTTCAACCCTTGTTTATATAATTCTTCCATTCGAATTAATTGCTCGTTAGCAATTTTATAATTGAGTTGAGCTGCTGATAGTTCGGCGCTATCAATTTGTACTTTTAAATTTGCCTGAATAAGTTTGTTTTCCGCTTGCTCGAATTTTAATTTCCGGGAGTTAATCAGTGCATCAATTTGATTATCATTTGCCTTTACCTTTTCCATATAGGATTTAACTGCAAATTCTTTTGATTTTATTTGCTGATCTGTATTTCCAACAAGGTTTGGGTCGAGGTACTCCTCTTTCGTTTCACTGATAAAAAGTATGGTATCCCCCTTGTTTACGAATTGACCTTCCTGAACAAACCATTTTTCAATTCTTCCCGCAATTATTGAATGAATCGTTTGCGGTCTTTGGTTTGGTTTAAGTGCTGTTACTTTAGCATTTGATCTGATGTTTTGTGTCCATGGTAAAAAAAGCAGGATTAGCATAATCCCTCCGATTACATAGAGTGTTTTAATCAGCTTTCTGTTATTAACGCGCCCGGCTAATAGCTGGAAGGATTTTAATTTTTCCTGGTACTCCTTATCTTTTATGGTATTGTGAGTTATATTCAGCATTGATACGTCGTAAAAATGTTAGTTCAAAATTTCTCCCTGACTCATATAAATTATTGTATCGCATTTTTGCTGCAAATAGGTGTTGGTAGAGATACTGATTAATGTCCAGCCATTTGATTTATTTGTTAGAAAGTCTATGATTTTATTGCGTTCCACCTCTTCAATAAAATCAATATGATTTTCAAGAAGTATCAGCCTGGGTTTATTTACAATGCTTCTGGCAATAATTATCTTTTGGGTAATACTTTTTGATAATTTATTCCCTGAAATTTCTATTAATGTGTCTAATCCTTTTGGCAATTCTTTTACATACTCAGAAAGAAAAACTTGTTCAACAGCCCATAGTACATCTTCGATTTTCACAAAATCTCTCCCAAGTGTAATGTTTTCCAATAAGGTTCCTTCGAATATAGTTTCTTCTGTCAAGCCATTTCCAATAACTTTAAATAGCTGGGGAATGTTGTAATTAAGAATGGGTAAATCATTCACACATACACTTCCTGATTGAGGTTGGTATAATCCGCTTATTAAATGGACAAGTGTTGATTTTCCCGAGCCGTTATTCCCCGTAATGCAGTAGCTATTATTTGCTTTGAAGTTGTAGCTTATGTTTTTCAGAACTGCTTTTGCTCTTCCGGGATAGGTAAAGTTCAAATCTTTTAATTCGATATGAATAGGTGTAATGATAGTATTATTTAACGTCGAATTATCTGATTGATTGTCCAACTCCAGATCCGTTACTTGTCCTAATTTTTCTAACGATGTAAGTATGTCAAATACATTTTCAAGGTTTAATATTATTTTTTCAGATGAATCGATTACCAATAAGATTATAATTTCAGCTGCCACAAACTGACCTATATTCATTTGTTGGTTTAATACCAATAAGCCTCCAACAATTAATAGCCCTAACGCTACAATTATTTTGAATAATAAAAGTAAACTATATTGTTTTTTGAGTATTTGAAAATGATTTTCCCTGGATTCTAAATATCCCATTACCCGTTCATCTGTTTTTAACGCAGGTAGATTTGTAATACCGGCAAGTTTAAATGAATCTTTTGCCCTGGCCAACTCCTCAAGCCAGGAAACTACTTTGTATTTGTATTTAGATTCATCTAAGCTTGTTTCTAATCCTTTTTTACTTGTTAGTTTAATAATGGTATATACCAAAATAACCAGTAAAATGCTGAATAGAATGAAGAAGGGATGGTATAGAGATAGTAATATCAAACCGAAAATAATCTGGAGAATAGCAGATGAAAAATCAATAATAATCTTTGAGAGGCTCTTTTGCAATGTTAATACATCAAAAAACCGATTCATTAACTCCGGTGCGTAATGCTTATAAATTTCTTCAAATTTTATTTTTGGTATCCGGTAAGTAAAGTCAAATGCTGCACGAGTAAATATTTTTTGCTGAATTGTTTCTGTGATTCTCATCTGCATTAGTTGCATATAGCCTCCAAGGGCAATTCCCATCGTTACTACAAATACAAGTACCATCCATGATGCAGAAACGCTGCCGCCCTGAATTAAGTTAATGATAGATTGAATTCCTATTGGTAATGAAAGTGCGATAACGCCTTTAAAGAACGCATACGTATATACCTGATAAATCTCCTTGTTATCTGGTTTAAGCAATAACCAAAAACGTTGATAGGGTGTTTTCATAACTTACCTTTTATAGATAGTTGAGCAAGTTTTGTGTAAAATTTTGTAATGTAATCTGGTGATTTTTGTTTGTTTGTTAAACGGGGCAAATGCTCTCCAAAAAAAACCTGCAGATGTGCGCCTTCAATAATTGTAGTTAAAAGCATTTGTGGATATGGATATTTCGGATTAATTTCTTTTATGATTTTTGATATCCGTTCCACAAACTGTTTGTAGTTTAGAAAGGCGCCTTCTTTATTCGCCTTATCAACATCTTTGGTCAAATAGGATTTAATTGATTCTGAAATTATAATCTGGTGCAGCTTTTTAATCTGAATACCTTCAATACATAAATTATCGCTAATATTAGATGAGACTAATGCAATAGATTTTTCCAATCTGATACCTGGTGAAGAAATATTTGTTGTCTCGAAAACCAAACGGTATTCCATCCATCCCCAGTACCAGGAAATCAGGTACGATAATAATTGGTTTTTACTTTTAAAATACCTGTAAATCGAAGCTTCTGGTGAACCTATTACCTCACCGAGTTTTTTGAAAGTGAATTTTTCAAAACCCAATTCAGCAATCATTTCGATTGAATTTAAAATGATTTTCTTTCCTAACTTACTGGTAGATGGGTTAATTTGAAACAAACCTTCACTTACACTTATTTTTAAATTCGATAACAGGGAATCCATTTTTGATTGTTTTATGTGCAAATATAATAGTATTACTATTAATTTTGCATAAATAACAACTATCCTTCACAAGGAACTGATTATCAATTTATTTTATTTGTAATTTTCGTACCAACTGAATTTCTCCAGGATGATTTTTCCTTTTTCCTTTTTTAAGTATTCTACAAGTGATAGAGAAACAGGAGAATGCTTTTTGCCTTTTAGCCATATCAGGCTCCAGGTTGTTTTTAATGGAAGGCCTATAACGGGAATTATTTGCAGTTCGTTATTGTTCAGTTCGTTTCTAATGCCTATCAACGGCATTATAGAATAACCTAAATCAGCCAATAATGCTTGCTTTACGGCTTCATTGGATGTTAACTCCATCTTCTTCAAGACTGATAATTTACTGCGTTCAATAAAGCTCTCCATATTTTGTCGGGTGCCAGAACCTTTCTCTCTGAAAATTAAAGGCAGTTTTTCAAAAATATCTTTTGCTTTAATACCCTTCTTGAATTTTGTTTTTGCATTTCCTACGAGGTACAATTTATTCTGGAGCAAATCCAGTTTCTCGATATTCAGACTGGTTGGTAAGATAGAAACGAGGGCAAAATCAACTTCGTTATTTTCTAAGCTCTCTATTACTTTCGATTTATTTGTAACATCCATTAACAATTCTATTCCTGAATGTTGTTTCATGAAATCAGTCAGAAAATAAGGCATTACATATTTGCCGGTAGATACTACCGAAATTTTTAACCTGCCAGTCAATTGGCCTTTATATGCTAATGTTTTATAGTTAATAGCATAAACCTGGTTGATAATATTTTCTGCCGCTTCCGCAATTTCCCGGCCAAAATCTGTTATATAAATTTTTCTGCCAACCACCTCTGTTAATGGTATTTCAAATTGATCCTGTAAATTTTTGAGTTGAATGGAAACCGCTGGTTGTGTTAAGTGCAACTTCTCCGCAGCTTTTGTTACGCTTTGTGTTTGTACAATTTTCAAAAATATCTGCAATTGATTTAATGTGTATTTCATAAAATATTTTAATGCATTACATTACAAAGATAAATTAAAACTTATGAATTAGTATTCGCAATTTTGACCCCGTTAAACATAAAACAAATTCTAAATGACAAAAATAACCGTAGCAAAAGGAGATGGCATAGGACCGGAAATAATGGATGCCACATTAAAAATAATTTTAGCTGCAGGTGCTGAAATTGAAATTGAAGAAATAGAAGTGGGTGAAAAGGTTTACCTGGCAGGCAATACTGCTGGTATTGCACCAGAAGCCTGGGAAACAATCAGACGTAATAAGGTGTTTTTAAAAGCCCCTATCACAACCCCGCAAGGCGGTGGTTACAAAAGCTTAAATGTCACTACGCGTAAATTTCTTGGACTGTATTCAAATGTAAGACCTTGCATGAGCTTGCATCCGTTTGTTAGCACAAAGCACCCGGTAATGGATATTGTAATCATAAGAGAAAATGAAGAAGATCTGTATGCCGGTATTGAGCATCAACAAACGGATGAAGTGGTGCAATGCTTGAAATTAATAAGCAGACCGGGTTGTGAAAAAATTGTCCGCTATGCTTTTGAATATGCTAAACAACAAAATCGAAAAAAAGTAACCTGCTTTACCAAAGACAATATAATGAAACAGACAGACGGTTTGTTTCACCAGGTCTTTGATGAAATTGCCAAAGACTATCCTGAAATTGAAAATGAACATTGGATAATAGATATTGGGGCGGCTAAAATGGCTGATACACCGGAGTTATTTGATGTAATTGTAATGCCTAATTTATATGGAGACGTGCTTAGTGATGTGGCTGCACAAATAACGGGGTCGGTCGGTTTAGCAGGTTCTGCCAATATTGGCGAAGAGTGTTCCATGTTTGAAGCCATACACGGCTCTGCTCCAAGACGAGCAGGACAGAATGTAGCCAACCCTTCAGGTTTATTGCAGGGAGCTATTATGATGTTAAATCATATTGGGCAAACAAACGTGGCAGAAAAAATTCAAAATGCCTGGCTAAAGACATTAGAAGATGGTATTCACACGTATGATATTTTTAAAGAAGGGATTAGCAAGCAAAAAGCAGGAACTAAAGAATTTGCAAAGGCAGTAATAGCTAATATTGGAAATAAGCCATCTATTCTGACACCTGTTACGTATGCTAATAATTCTGCCCTAAAACTGCCAAAATACAAACGAAAACCTGCCGCTAAAAAAGAATTAGCAGGGGTGGATATTTTTGTTCATTGGAATGGCAGCAATCCAAATGAGTTGGCAGACAAAGTGAAAAGATTGGAAAGCAATGGAATTGAACTATTGATGATTACCAATAGAGGCATTAAAGTATGGCCAGAAGGATTTAAGGAAACATTTTGTACTGACCATTGGAGATGTCGCTTTAAACCTAACGAAGCATCTGAAATAAATAAAACCCATATAGTTGAATTGCTCAGTAAAGCACTAAATGAAAATATAGATACCATAAAAACTGAAAACCTTTATTCCTTTGATGGTAAAGCAGGTTATTCATTAGGGCAGGGGCAGTAATTATTTTCAATTATGCTTTTGTTTAATGATATAGTAAAGACGTGGAATCAAAAGCAGGAGGAGAAACCATGATTAACCCAACATCAAATATTGCTTCCTATAAAAAAAATAATTTCCATTTAAAACACAACACATGAACATACAACTGATACAAGGTGAATTTAACGCTAAGGATGCCTTAGAGTTAATCACACAGATGATACATACAAAAATAAAATATCACGAAAGCAAAATAAGCCAAAATAGTAATGAAGAGGACATAAAAAGCCGGGAGTCAAAAATCAAGTATCTTCAAAAGGAACTGTTTGAAGTAAGGAGTAGGATCAGCCTAAATAAAAAAAATATAAAATTAGATGCTGTAATTAAAATTGAAGAATAAGAAGCTGATAATAATGAAACATAAAAATTAAACAGCTTCTAAATGAAAATTATTAACCTAAAAGGAATTATTGGTATAGTCCTAATGATTCTATTCTCAGCAATGTCCTGGATTATAAATGACGCTATTAAAAGTAATTTATTTGCTTCTGTTTCCATAATTGCCGGAGCTTTTGCATCTCACAATCTATCCACTCAAAATAAGATAAATAATGAATAGAATGGAAAAGTTATCTCTGATTGAAGGCAACTTCTGTGCAGACGAAGCAAGCGAAATTTTAAGGAATGTTTTTTCTGCTAAAATTAGTTTTCATGAAAATAAGAACTTTAGTTCTCAGGAACGATTTGGAAAACATGATGAAACTGCTCAAAGAAGAATTCCCGAATTAAAGAACAGCATGAACAAATTATTAAAAATAGTTGCAGAAGCCAAATCAGGTAAAAAGAAACTGAAAATTACTTCAGAGATAAATATATCAATATCGGATGAATAATGATAAAATGTTCAGAGGAAGAAAATTGCTTGTTGCCACAATGCACGCAAAAGAAAAAATTATCGCTCCGATTCTAGAAAAAGAATTGGGTCTGAAATGCTTCGTTGCTGTGAATTTTGATACAGATAAACTCGGCACCTTTACGGGTGAAATTGATAGAATAAAGGATCCAATAACCACTGCAAGAAATAAATGCCTTTTGGCTATGGAAGTAATGAATTGCGATTTAGCCATTGCAAGTGAAGGATCTTTTGGTTCACATCCATGCATTTATTTTGTTCCTGCCGACGATGAATTTCTTCTTTTTATGGATAAAGAAAATGGTTTAGAAATTATTGTAAGAGAACTAAGTACGGAGACGAATTTTAATGGTGCAGAAATTAAAACTGAAAAAGAATTAAAAAAATTTGCTGAGTCAGCTGAATTTCCTTCTCACGGTTTAATTATCCGAAAAGCCAAAGACGACTTTTCAGAAATTGTGAAAGGAATAACAAACGCTGAGCATCTGAACAGCACTTTTAAGCATTTTATTTCGAGATACGGTAAAGCTTTCATTGAAACCGATATGAGGGCTATGTATAATCCGACGAGAATGGAAGTGATAAAAAGGGCTACTATAAAATTAGCTGATAAAATAAATTCACTTTGCCCGGGTTGCGATACACCCGGGTTTGGGATAACTGATGCAATGCAAGGTCTTCCTTGTGAATTGTGTAATTTTCCTACCCGAAGCACCTTATGCTATATATACAAGTGCCAGAAGTGTTCTTATATTAAAAAGGAAAAATATCCGAATGGTAAATTGGTTGAAAACCCGCTTTATTGCGATATCTGTAACCCTTAATTCACATGAATCCGGGCTCATTACTTTTAAAAAACAACCCATGAAATATCTCTTTAAAGAATTGAAGCACGATCTGCTGAAAAGCATTGTCATATTCTTTGTTGCAGTTTCACGTTGTTTAAGCATTGCTCTTGCATCGCGTGCGACTTTTTTTCCTGGTATCATTTCTCTCACGGTACAAAAGCAAAGAACCAAAACAAGAAAAGGAAGAGTAGGTGTGAGGATCGGATTTATAACAATTTCATTGCTTCTGTCTTTTTATCAATTGTCTTATGGGCAAGACAGCACAAAAACATTTTCACAGGAAAATTTATTCTGGTATTTGGTAAACTACCATCCGATTAGCAAACAGGCATCGATTCAAATTAAAAAAGGAGAAAATGAAGTAAGAAAAATCAAAGGACAATTAGACCCGTCTTTATTTTCAAATTTAAACCAGAAGCAATTTAATCAACAGGAATATTATTCTTTATTTTCTGGAGGATTAAGAGTACCTACCTGGTATGCTGTTGACTTTAAGGTCGGCTACGAACAAAATCAAGGTGTAAACGTAAATCCTGAAAATAAAACAACCGCAAATGGGTTATTTTATGCAGGTTTTTCTGTGCCAATCGGACAAGGACTTTTTATTGATAAGCGCAGAGCCTCAATCAAACAGGCCGAATTGTATGCCGAGTCGACCTACTTACAACAGGAGTTGATGCTGAATACACTTTATTATGATGCTACGATAAAATACATAGATTGGGTAAATTATTTTAACCAAATGAAATTGTATCAAAACGCCCTGGCTTTGGCCAATGATCGGTTTGAAGGAGTTAAAAAAAGTTTTGTTGGTGGCGATGTTCCTGCGATTGATACATTGGAAGCGTTTATTCTTGTGCAGGTGCGGGAGGTAAACTTAAATCAGGCGAAATTGAATTACCAGAATGCTACTTTAGAATTATCTAATTTCTTATGGTTTGAAAACAATACTCCACTTGAAATTACCGCTCAGTTAACACCTCCGACCATTGATCAATTACCTCCTCATAAATCACTGACAACTGACACGCTAAACTCGATTCTGAATAATCTGAAAATAACTCACCCGCAATTGCTTTGGTATGATTTAAAGGTGCAGCAATTAGAAGTAGAGCAGCGATGGAACCAGGAACAATTAAAACCCACTTTAAATTTAAAATACAACTTGCTGAATGAGCCAATTGGAGGCGATGCATTCAGCGGTTTTTCACCAAACAATTATACATTTGGGATTGATTTTAGCATGCCACTCTTTTTAAGGGAAAGCAGAGGCCGTTTGAATATTACCAAATTAAATATTCAGGATACTAAATTAGAGGTAGATCTTAAATACCTGGAATTATCTAATAAGGTAACCAGTTACCACAACGAAATTTTAGCAGTAGAGCAGCAAATTCAACTTTTCAATACAATAGTTTTAAATTATTTTAATCTCTTAGAAGCCGAAAAGCAAAAGTTTTTTATGGGCGAAAGTTCTATGTTTTTAATTAACAGCAGGGAAGCCTCTTATGTTCAGGCGGCAATAAAATTGATAGAATTAAATATTAAATACCAATCGGCAATAGCTGAATTCAAATTTGCAACTGCAACATGGTAGTAATGCTATGAAATAATTCGAAAACTTGTATTAATCATATCGAAAACACATTTTTAATTCAAAAAGTTTTCAGCTTTCTCAAGTGCATTTTTAATTCCACCAACATTTGTTCCACCCGAAGTTGCGAAGAAGGCTTGTCCGCCGCCACCGCCTGCTATCTCTTTTGAAAGTTCACGAATGATTTTTCCGGCATCCAGCTTTTTATCTTTCACAAGATTATCAGAAAGCATTATGGTCAGAGATGCTTTTCCATTTACTTCTGCGCCGAGCACGAGAAATAAATTATCCACTTTTTCACGGATCTCGTAAGCAAGATTTTTAATTGCTTCGGCAGAATTCAATTCTACCTGAGCAGAAATAAAATTAAAACCATTGCGGTTTTCCACTTTACCGATGAGATCTGCTTTTAAAATTTTCACCTTTTCATTCAGCATCGACTGCACCTGTTTTTCTAATGCAGTTTTTTCGTCAAGCAATTGATGAACGCTTTTCAAAACATCTTTCGGCGATTTGAGCAATTCTTTTAACTGGTGAAGTGTGTTCAGCTGATCATTGATAAATTTCTCTGCTGAAACTGACGTAATAGCTTCAATCCTGCGAATTCCTGCCGCCACCGCACTTTCAGAAGTGATCTTAAACAAACCGATTTGTCCTGTAGCAGGAACGTGTGTTCCACCGCAAAGTTCAATCGAATAATCAGGATCAAAAGTTACGACGCGGACAACATCGCCGTATTTTTCGCCAAACAAAGCCATCGCGCCAATATGCCTTGCTTCATCAATTCCCATTTCTCGAATATCTGCAAGAATATTTGCACGGATCTTTTCATTGACAATGGTTTCAATCTTCGCGAGATCTTCATCACTGATCTTTGCAAAATGTGAAAAATCAAAACGTAAATGTTCTTCATTCACCAATGAACCTTTTTGTTCCACATGCTTGCCTAACACTTTTCTTAGTGCAGCGTGAAGCAGGTGAGTGGCACTGTGATTATTTTCAGTTGCTTTTCTTTTTACAACATCCACCGTCGCACGGAAACTGTGTGTAATATCTTCCGGCAAACGATCGGTTAAATGAATGATAACGCCATTTTCTTTTTTTGTATCAAGAATGCGCATTTTTTCATTGGCAGATTCCAGCACACCGGTATCACCAACCTGTCCACCGCTTTCTGCATAAAAAGGTGTTTCGTCCAATACTACCTGGAACAATTCTTTTCCTTTTGCTTTCACACGGCGGTAGCGCAGAATTTTTGATTCGCTTTCGGTTTGTGTGTATCCAACAAATTTTGTTGAACCATCTTTTACCAGTTCCACCCAATCATCCGTATCAATTGCAGTAGCCGCACGTGAACGATTTTTTTGTTTTTCCAGCTCTGCTTTAAATCCTTCTTCATCAATAGAAAGCTCGTATCCTTTTGCGATCAGCGCAGTAAGGTCAAGCGGAAATCCGAACGTATCGTACAATTCGAAAACTGTTTTTCCGTCAATGACTTTTACATCTTTATGTTTTGTGCTGAGGTCAATGCAAACGGAATCAATGCGCTTCAAACCCGAATCAAGCGTGCGGTAAAAAGAGGTTTCTTCTTCCCTGATCACTTTTTCAATCAGCTCTTTTTGTGCAAGCAATTCAGGAAATGATTCGCCCATTTGATTGGCAAGAATAGCTACCAACTCAAACATAAATGGTTCACGCAATCCGAGCGACTGATAACCGTAACGGATTGCACGGCGCAGAATTCTGCGAATCACATATCCAGCTCCTGTGTTCGAGGGCAATTGTCCGTCAGCAATAGAAAAAGAGATTGCACGGATATGATCAGAGATCACACGCATCGCAATGTTGATCACTTCTTCGCTTCGTCCTGCTTTTCCTTCATAGTAGCGAAGACCGGAAATATTTTCAATCTTACGAATGAGCGGAAGAAAAATATCTGTTTCGTAATTCGATTGTTTGCCTTGTATAACACGCACCAAACGTTCGAATCCCATTCCGGTATCCACATGTTGCGCTGGCAATTTTTCCAGTGAACCATCAGCCTTGCGATTGAATTCCATGAATACATTGTTCCAGATCTCAATCACTTGCGGATGATCATTGTTTACCAGCGTTGCACCGCTCACTGCTTTCCGTTCTTCCGGTGTGCGGCAATCAACATGAATTTCTGTGCAAGGACCACATGGACCCGTATCGCCCATTTCCCAGAAATTATCTTTTTTATTTCCGCGGAGAATCCGTTCTTCCGGTACAAAACGTTTCCATGTATCGTAAGCTTCCTGGTCGAATGCCAGACCTTCTGCATCGTAACCTTCAAAAACAGTTACATACAATTGCTCTTTCGGTAATTCATAAACTTCTGTCAATAATTCCCAACTCCATTCGATAGCTTCTTTTTTGAAATAATCGCCAAAGCTCCAGTTGCCGAGCATTTCAAACATCGTATGGTGATATGTATCCACCCCAACTTCTTCAAGGTCATTATGCTTACCTGAAACGCGCAGGCATTTTTGCGTATCAGCAACACGCGGCCATTTTGCAGGTGTATTTCCAAGGAACCATTCTTTGAATTGATTCATCCCCGCATTGGTGAACATGAGCGTTGGATCATTCTTGATCACCATTGGTGCAGACGGAACGATCTCATGTCCTTTTGATTTAAAAAATTCAAGAAACGTGCGGCGGATAGCTTTGGAATTCATTTTAAAAGAGAGTTTAGTTCGATCCGTAGGACTCCTACGGAGAGTTTTTAGTTCGGATGTTTCTTTTTGTTTAACCCTCCATGGGTTTCAAACTCTTTGAGGGTTAAACAAAAAGAAACATCCGAACTCTTAACTTATAATGGGTTGCAAAGTTAGCTGATTTTGGTAAATTTGACTTCACCCCGGGACAAATAGGAGGGAGGCTTTATGTCGAAAATCCGCTACCGTTATAATACAAAAACGCTGAGCTATGAAAAGGCCGTTACGCCTTTGCGTACACGTATGTTCAGGGTCATTTCTTTCCTGGGTACAGCATCGGTTATCGGCGCAATTTCGGTCTTTATCGCTTTCCGTTATCTCGATTCGCCGAAAGAAAAGCAGCTGGTGCGTGAAATTGAAAAAATGCGTCTTCAGTATGACCTCGTCAATCGCCGTATTGATAATATGAGCAAAGTGATGGAAGATATGGCCAACCGCGATGATAATATTTACCGTGTAATTTTTGAAGCCGAGCCTATTCCTTCTGATATCCGCCAGGCTGGATTTGGCGGTGTTGACCGTTATAGTGCGCTGGAAGGTTATAATAATTCTGAGTTGATGATTGCACTGACACAAAAGGCAGACAGGTTGACGAAGGAATTATATATTCAATCCAAATCGTTTGATGAAGTGGTGAAGATGGCGAAAGGCAAAGAAAAATTGCTTGCTTCTATTCCTGCGATCATGCCGCTTTCGAATAAAGATCTGCGTCACCAGCCTTCCGGTTTTGGATGGCGCACACACCCGATTTATAAAACGCCGGAGTTTCATCCGGGAATGGATTTTGCCGCACCACAGGGAACGGAAATTTTTGCCACTGGTGACGGTGTTGTTTCTGCCGCAGATGATGCTTCCCAAGGTTATGGAAACCGCGTGGTGATCGATCATGGCTACGGCTATCAAACTTTATATGGGCACATGATCCGTTCAATAGTAAAGCCCGGACAAAAAGTAAAACGCGGTGAGATCATCGGCTACGTTGGCTCCACTGGTTTGTCAACAGCACCACATTGCCATTATGAAGTAAGGAAAAACGGTCAGCTGATGAACCCGCTCAATTATTATTACAACGATCTCACACCAGAACAATACGCTAAGCTGATCGAAATGTCTTCACAGGCATCTCAGGCTTTTGATTAAAAAGTTTCGGGTTTCGGTTTCGGAGTTTCGGGTTTCTTGAATTACCTTTCAACCTGTTAAGCGTATTAAATTAACCAATCAAATAAATTTTTAACCCGAAACCATTATACCGTACAATGCCTTATAAAGAACAAGAAACTGTAAAATTATATTATTCCATTGGGGAAGTGGCGAAGATGTTTGATGTGAATGCGTCGCTGCTTCGTTTCTGGGAGAAAGAATTTGATATTATTAAGCCGAAGAAAAATAAAAAGGGCGACAGAATATTTACGCAGGAAGATGTTGCTGATTTCCGTGCCATCTATCATTTGGTAAAAGAGCGCGGATATACATTGCAGGGTGCGAAGGAAAAATTGAAGAGCAACAAGAATGATACGTTTGATAATGTGGAGATGGTGAAATCATTGGAGCGGGTGAAAGGGTTTTTGCTGGAATTAAAAGCGCAGTTGTAGATGTAATTCATACGCATTACATTTTAAATCAGGCGATATAAAAAAAGGAATCACTTTCCAGCAATTCCCTCTCGTTTTTCATTTGCACATTAACCCATCTGCACATTCGCACATTTATCTTATTCTTTATAAAGTATATAATGCTTCACAAGCTCAAATGTTGCGCCCGATTTATCAGCAGGCAGCTTCACGGTTTCATTGATTGATTTGAAACCAGCAACTTCAATGCGCACTTCATATGTTTTATCACCTTCCAGGTTGAACTGGTAATTTCCTTCTGTGCTGGAGTTGCCCGTTGCAACAGGTGAACCATTTTCAAACACTTTAATTTGTGCCGCAACTGGTTTGCCATCTCCATTAAAAACAGAACCTGTGAGCAATGACATATAAGGGCCTGTGTGCGGCTTTGGCATAAGCGCGGTCATGTCTACAGCATAAATATCACGTTCGCCCAATCCGCCTTCGCGATCGCTGTCTACATAAGCGGTTTTTCCATCCGGTGCAAGCAGGAACATGCGGTCATTTGCAATCGTGTTGATCGGGTAACCCATGTTTACCGGCGTCGACCAGGTATTGTTTTCAAAACGCGTCATG
>JBDSHN010000066.1:0-38570 GCA_039918435.1 Bacteroidia bacterium
GCAGTAAGCCGGGTAGAATTGCGCATGCAAAAGAAGAATGATCTCAAGGCCAATTACCGTGCGTTGAATGAGAATTTACAATTACCGATCAACCAGCAGCGAATTGCAGTGCATGGTGTAAATGATATTCGTTTTGTTTCAGTAAAAGAAATTGTTCGTCTTGAAGGCGACAGCAATTACACCTATATTTTCACTTCTACAGGTGGAAAATATCACACCTCAAGAACCCTGAAGGATTACGAGGAATTATTACAAGCCCATCCGAATTTTGTTCGTGTCCATAAAACACATATTATCAATCTTGATCATCTTACAAAATTCATGAAGAATGATGGCGGCTATATCATCATGTCTGACGGTTCACAGGTGGAAGTTTCAAGAAGAAAGAAACAGGAGCTGATGGACAGGCTGAAGATGAAATAAATCTTTTGGGTACGAATTACGAATGAAAACGAATAGTTGCAAATAATTACAGCAGCTTCGTTACTATTCGTGTTTATTCGTAATTCGTACCCATACCCAACAATTTTTCTTAAAATCTTACAATGACCAGAAATACCGGATGAACGGTTATTGTTAATTGAGAAAGTCTTATATTTTTGTAATGCACAATTCTACCTATTAATCTAAAAAACATAAAACATGAAAACGAAGATCGTGGCGTTAGAAAAACCACAGCGCAGAATGGCAATTACAATTTTAGTGCTTGAGGTAGTATTGTTTTGTCTTGTGAAATACTACGCACACTAGCCGCCGCACATTGCGGGCACAGATTACAAATATTTTAAGAAGAACTTTTTAAACCCTCAAAGGGCTCTTACGCAGTTGCGCAGGAGCCCTTTTGAATTAAACGAACTGTTTGAGATTATCAGGCTTTGCTTTTCAATTGACTTTCGAGTCCTTGGATAAACAATTCTTTCTTCGCGATCTCCATTCGCAGGCGCTCGACTTCATTGCGCAGGGATTCATTTTCGGTGCGCAACTGGATTTCTTCCGGCGCCCAAATATTTACATTATAGAAAGGATGTTCAGGACTATCTACATCCGCATCCGGATTGCGGAAAAAGCTATAAAGTGGAATTCGAAGTTCTTTTGAAATTAATTCCAGCGTGCGGATTTCAATGGTATTTTGCTCCAGCGCTTCATCCAGCGACTTTTCAGTTACTCCTATATAATCCACCAATTGTTCATAGGTGAGATTTCTCGCATTGAGTACGGCAATGATTCTTTCTTTGAGATCTGGAACGGTATGCTCCATTTCAGTATTTACGTTTTCTTCCATCGTGATTTAGTGTCCGCCGGGAGCAGGAGTTGATTTTGATGGATCAGCAGCAGGAAGCTCGCTTTTAAAAACTTTCAGAAATTCGTCGTATGACATCGTCTTTTCTTTTTCCTCGCCATAGTAATGAATGTAAGGTTCGAATGCTTCCGGCGCCTGGTAACCCTGCATGATGGTGAATGACATCCGGTCTTTGGAAACAAACGCAAAAGAAGGGTAGGAGAGCCGACCCTGCAAAACTGTTATAGCAAAATCATTTGCAGATCGCTGATTTTCTCCGCCGCGGTTCCAGAATTTTTGCCCGTTAAAAGTGACGGTATCATGCGTTTCAGCATTAAATTTTACGCAATAATAATTCGCGCTCATGTATTTTGCAATGGTTGGATTCTGAAAAGTATTTGCATCCATCGTTTTGCACCAGCCACACCAGGATGTAGTGAAATCAATAAAGATCTTTCGTGGATTTGCATCACTGAGCTTTTGCGCTTCTTCAAGGGTATACCAGTGAATGGTTTCCTGTTTTTCAGCAACAACTGCCGAAGCTGTATTTCGAGTGAATGCAAAAGTTACCAATGCAGCTACAATTGCGATTACCGGAACAACGTATTTTTTCATGAGCTTAAAATTGTATATACGAAGTTACGAAAATCGAGCCAAATTGGTTGAAAGGGTGCGAATTACTCCGATGTGGGCGGAACAGAACGCAAGTGTACATCAAAAACGATAGCTCTAGGGCTGTCTCATTTTTATTTCATCGTGATAAAAACGTTAAATTGTTTTCTTCTTCGTTGCCACGCGATACAAAATGAAAGCCAGCGCCACAAAGAAAAGAACACCGATCAAACCGTATGTTCCGTCAGAAGGCATGAATCTGCCCAGGTTCACTTTATCAAGTATCTTCTGCCCGGTTTCAGACACGGCAAGCATGGCAACAATTACGCCCATCAGCGCTCCTCCTGCAACAAGTCCGGTGGCAAATAAACTTCCTTTTCCCAATTCACCTTCTTCCGGTTCTTCGCCTTTGCGTTTTGCTCTCCAGTCCACAACACCTTTTACTAATCCACCGGCAAAAATAGGAAGCGTGGTAGAAAGCGGGAGGTAAGCGCCAACAGCAAATGAAAGTGAATTCACGCCCATCAATTCAACCGTGACAGCAAGAAAAACTCCGGCCATTACAAATTGCCAGTCGAGATTATGTGATTGCAAACCTTTGATCAATGTCGCCATCAATGTTCCTTGCGGTGCCTCTAAACCTTTTTGTCCGATTGCGTGCGTAATGCCAGCAGCCACCTGTTCTTTCGATGGCGTATCAAGTACATGCACTACAAGACCGATCACAAAAGTAGAAACGATTGCGCCAATGAAAAGCGCGATCTGCTGTGACTTCGGTGTGGCGCCAATAAGGAAACCTGTTTTTAAATCCTGTGACGTATTCCCGGCATTTGCAGCAGCTATGCAGATAAGACTTCCTACTACAAGTACTGTCGGTTCAAAAACAGCACCTGTTAACCCGAAAGCAATAAACACCAGCGAAGTTCCCATGATCGTCGCTATCGTCATGCCGGAAACAGGACTGTTACTCGAACCGATAATTCCGACAATGCGGCTGGAAACGGTCACAAAGAAAAAACCGAAGACGATGACCAGTATTCCTACGAGTAATTTATTGAATACTCCGTCAATCGGAATGGTAGGCAGCAAGGCGATGATCAAAACCAAAGCCGCGCAGCCGATAAGCGTAACTTTAATTGAAAGATCACGGTCAGTTCTTTTTTTGGAAGAGCTGGTTTCGCGGTTTTTCATGGACGATAAACCTTCTTTGAATGAGGAAATGATTGTAGGAAGTGTTTTGAAAAGCGTGATGAATCCACCCGCTGCAACACAACCTGCGCCGATCTGCCGGATGTAGGCACGGTAAATAGCTTCGGCCGTATCTGCGAATGTATGTGTGACAGGATCCCATCCGCCTGCACCACCTGCAGCTGCAAGGCTATCGAGCAAACCTAATTTTACTTGTTGCGCCGCAATTACATCACCCGGCAATAAAAACGCGAGTAATGGAATTAATCCAAGCCACGCCAGCACACCGCCCGCAACTAATTGCCCCGAAATTCTTGGTCCGATGATATAACCAACACCAAGATATTCCGGTGTAATCTCGCAGTCGATACGCGCGGAAGGCATGAATTTATTTTTCTGCGAAATGAGATACGTTGGCACATCAGCAATGACATGAAATACTTTTTGAAGGAATGCATACGTAATGGCTGCTGCCAAACCCAGGTAAGCCGTCTTTGCAAAATCGCCGCCTTTATCGCCTGCAACTAAAACCTGCGCACAAGCTGTTCCTTCAGGATACGGAAGCGTTTCATGCTCTTTCACAATCAGCGAACGACGCAACGGAATCATCATTAATGTTCCGAGCAATCCGCCGATAACAGCGAGTGAAAGAATGGTCCAGTAATTAAAATAAATTTCGCCATGTGCATCTGCGCTCAGAAAAAGAAAAGCGGGAAGGGTGAATACAACGCCGGAAGCAATTGATTCGCCTGCCGAACCCGTTGTTTGAATAATGTTATTTTCAAGAATTGTTGTTTTCAGAAATTTCCTTCCGAGAGAAATTGCCAGTACCGCAATCGGTATAGAGGCGGAGACTGTTAATCCTGCTTTTAACGCGAGATAAACATTCGCCGCGCCGAAAATGACGCCGAAAATACATCCGAATATAACAGCCCGGAAAGTTAATTCAGGCATGATGACGCTTGCAGGAACGTAGGGTTGGAATTCTTTTTTTTCTGCTGACATATTCAACGATTCAAGATTGAATTTTGGTTAAAACAATTTGATGACAATTAATCCTTTTAAATTTTAATCTGCGCCATCTGTGGCAGGGAAATGTTGCCACAGATTACGCAGATTGCACAGATTATTTTATTAGTGATAGTTGTCTTTTAAAGCAAATCCCAAATTCACTTTGATAAGCGTATTTGGGATTTGTAGAAGATAGTATTGGTATTCTTAACGAATTCCGTGCATCATTTTCTTGAGCTTTGGTGTGAGTGCAAACAATAATAAGGATGCTACTCCGCAAAGCACGACAAATACCATAAAAAACTCGAACAAGGTGTGAATTGTCATCCCGGCAAATTCGGGATAATCAGGGCTGATTTTATTTTTCGCCAATAATGCGAGCTGATCAGCAGTCGGGATAATTTTTTTGTCGAGTACATCCTGTAGATTGATTCCAAGTTCTTTTGCTGTTTCAAATTTTTCACCGGTTGCAGGAACAATTGATCCTAATGTACCAGCGAGAGCGTAACCAGAAGCATTCGAGAGGAAGAATACACCGAAGAGCAACGATGAGAAACGTTTTGGAGATAATTTGCCAACGAGAGAAAGACCGATCGGCGATAAACAAAGTTCACCAAATGTCTGGATGAGATACAGTAATACAAGCCACTTGATGGCAAGAAGTCCGCTGTTGCCAAGGTCTTTTACATTAAATGCAATTATAACATAACTTATTGCAATGAGCATCAATCCAATTGCCTGTTTTACCGGAGAAATCGGTTCTCTGCTTTTTGCGCGAAGCCTGTCCCACAAAATGCTGAAAGGAACAGCGAACATGACAACAAAAACTCCATTGAAAATTTGAACCATTGAAGGTGGCATATTCCAACCGAGGAAATTTCTATCGGTTTGGTGATCGGCAATGAAAGTTAGCGATGAGCCTGCTTGTTCAAATGCTGCCCAGAAGAAGATGATGAAAAAGGACACGATGTAAATTACAAGGATTCGATCGCGTTCAATTTTTGTGAGTGAGCTGTCAGAAAGAATGAGCCCTGCAAGTGTAAGGCCGCTGCTGTAAATAAGTGAATAAATATAATTCTGCCCGAAAACAAAATGGAAAAGAGATCCGAGGGCAACAAGCGAAACAAGAGAAATTAAAAGGGCAGTATTTGAGAATTGCGCTTTTTGTGACTCGCCATCTTCGAAATCAGAAGCGTTATTTTTTGACGGCAGATCACCAATTGGTTTTCCATCAGGAGAAACTACGTACTTGTTTTTAAGAGCGAAAAATGTAATAGTTCCAACAACCATTGCAATTCCTGCTGCAAGGAATCCCCATTTAAAAACAGTAATGTCTCTTACATTATTCGCATCAGTATGATCACCTAAGAAAGGGCAGATAAACTGGCCAAGGAAAGCACCAATATTGATACCCATATAGAAAATTGTAAATGCGGTATCAAGCTTATTTTTCTCACT
Source organism: Bacteroidia bacterium (assembly GCA_039918435.1). GTDB lineage: Bacteria > Bacteroidota > Bacteroidia > Palsa-965 > Palsa-965. Next base: position 5,549 of record JBDSHN010000066.1, read on the forward strand.
CTTCGGATATAAGCTTCCGACCATGCTGGAAATATTAGGTTTGAAAAAACCATTCCCGAAAATGATAACTCCTAAAGCGATATAAAGAAGCGTACGTGCTAATTCAAGATCGCTTCCGAAAATTGAAGCGCTGGCAAATAAAAGTAATTGACCAACGGCCATTAATCCGCCGCCAAGCATAATGCAATAACGGTTTCCAAGGAATCTATCTGAGATGAATCCTCCAAGCATTGGTGTCAGGTAACACAATCCGAGAAATCCGCCATAAATTATCGAAGATTTCTCTTCAGATATCATCAACGCATTTACAATGAAAAGCGTAAGCAGCGCACGCATTCCATAAAAGTTGAATCGTTCCCACATTTCTGTAGCAAAGAGGAGATACAGTCCTTTTGGATGACTGTTTGGTTTTATTTCGCTCATATTAAGTGATTCGTTAGTTTTTGATTACCGAAGGACTCCCTCGGAGAGTGACGAAGATAATTATTTAGTTCAAAGTTCGGAGTAGTTACTTCTGTGATGGAATCTAGGCTTATTTACTCATTGAAAACCAGCTTTTTATAAATTAGCCTGTATGAAATTTGTCATTTTAGTATACAGGTGCAATGACGTATTTCCTCCCCTGATACCGTGATTTCTATCGGGATACATGTAAAATTCATACTGCTTATTCTTCTCCACAAGCACATTCACCAGTTCAACAGAATTCTGAAAATGCACATTATCATCACCGGTTCCGTGAATCAGCAGCAGCTTGCCTTTCAATTTGTCCATGTTATTCACCGGCGAAAATTCATCGTAGCCTTTTGCATTGTCTTTCGGCAATCCCATGTAACGCTCCGTGTAAATGGAATCGTAAAAACGCCAGTTCGTTACAGGGGCAACGGCAATCGCCATTTTAAAAACATCTGCGCCAACTGCAAGACAAAGGCTCGACATGTATCCGCCATAACTCCAGCCCCAGATGCCTATGCGCGATTTATCTACGTAAGGAAGTGTTCCAAGGTATTTTGCAACGTCGATCTGGTCGGCGCTTTCGAGCTTTCCCATTTGTCCATAAGTGCATTTTTTGAATGCCGCGCCGCGATATTCTGTTCCGCGATTGTCAACAGCAACAATGATCACACCTTGTTGTGCAAGCAGCTGGTGCCAGTACAAAGCGCTGCCTTCCCATTGGTCAACAACCATATTGTGACCCGGACCGCCATAAACAACCTGTAGTACAGGATATTTTTTCGCAGCATCCATATTGTTCGGCTTGATCATCCAGCCGTTCAACGAAATTCCTTCGCGATCATTTACAGTAAAAAAATCTTTCTTTGCGAAATTGTAACCTGCGATAGTTTGCTGAAGCTTGGCATTATCCTTCAGCACTTTTATTTCTTTGCCATCAGCATTATTCACCGTGATGTAATAAGGCGTGTTTGCATTCGAATACGTGTTGATGAAATATTTCATTCCGCTGCTGAAGGTCGGAGAATTTGTTCCCGTTTTGGCAGAGAGCTTCTTTTTATTCGAGCCGTCAAGCCTGATGGAATAAACCATGCGCTGTGTTGCATTTCCTTCGTCTGATTGATAAAACAGGGTAGAACTTTTTGCATCATAGCCATAAACATCAGTGATATCCCATTGACCTTTTGTAATTTGTTTAATCACTTTTCCGTCCGTCCCGATTTGATATTCATGCACCCATCCATCCATATCGCTGGTCCATAAGAATGATTTTCCATCAGCTAAAAAAACAATCGGATCATACACTTCAAGATACGTATCGCTGGTTTCGGTGTAGATCACACGAGAAATTCCATCATTGGCATTGGCGAAAAGCAATTCTTCTTTATTCTGCAAACGATTCATGCGAAGGAATGCAAGCGTGCCGGGATCTTTTGTCCACATCACACGCGGAATGTACTGATCAGTTTCAAGTCCGACGTTTACCGGAATAGATTGATTTGTTGCAAGATCATAAATGTGTACGGTGACAATCGAATTTTCTTCACCGGCTTTCGGATATTTGTACGAATACGGCTCGGGATACAAACCTGTATTGTACATCGTCATCTGGAATTCTTTTACACGACTTTCATCGAAGCGGTAATAAGCTATTTTTTTGCTGTCGGGCGACCAGTACAATCCGTTCTCAAGTGCAAATTCTTCTTCGTAAACCCAATCAGTTCCGCCATTGATAATTTTATTCCATGCGCCATCCGTTGTCACTTGCGACTCTTTGTTCGTAGTAAGATCAACAATGAAAATATTATTATCGCGCATGAAAGAAACTTTTTTGCCATCAGGAGAAAACTTTGCAAGACGCTGTTTTCCATTCGCAGATAACGGTGTCATCTTTTTAGTTTTCAGATCGAAGATGTAATTCGTTTCTTTTGTTGAATGGCGATAGATTTGTTCCTGATCCGTCGCAATCAGCGCTTTCGTTTCATCCGGGCTTAAATTATAATCTTCCAGCCCGACAGGCGTTGTTTGTCCTGCGGGAATTAATTCATTTAACCGGAAAAGTACACCTGCTGCGTTTCCTGTTTTATATTCATATTTCATCAGCGCAGCTTCTTTCTTTTCATCAGTTGTTGCGCCGAAAGTCATGTAATGCTCACCATCATTCATGGAAGTTCCGCCATTGGCATATTCCGTTTTGAAGGTGTTGTTTTTATAGATGTCTTCGAGAGAAATAGTTTTCTGCGCATGAAGCAGGAGGACAGTTCCGAATAAAAATGCCGAAATTGTGCAGAGGATTTGTTTCATAAGAGGGATAATTTTGTACAAAATAAGAAAAAGGGCGGCAATGCAGAACACTCCATTTCAAATGGTATTTTTGTTTTGATTAACGGTATAAATGCAGGATGAATGAGACATGAAATTACCATAGAAAATTACTCAAAAGAATGGCCGCTCTTTTTTAAAAAACTGAAGTCAGCCTATGAAAATTTATTGGGAGATCTGGTCATTGAAATTCATCATGTTGGCAGCACCTCCGTAGAAGGTCTTGCTGCCAAACCAATAATTGACATTGACCTTGTTATTGATTTAGAAAGTAAAATAGAACCGGTGATTGAGAAACTGAAGAAAGCCGGCTATACACATATTGGAAACCTTGGAATCGTAGGACGTGAAGCCTTCTCTCACAATTCAGAACTAACTCCCGAGGATGGAAGCAATTCCCAATGGCCGCATCATCATGTTTATTTGAATTTAAAGAATGGTGTAGGCCTGAGGAATCATTTGTGTGTTCGCGATCACCTGCGCGCCCATCCTGAAAAAGCAAAACGATATAGTCAGCTTAAAACCAATCTTGCAAAAGAATTTAACCTGAATATAGATCTTTATACAGAGATGAAAACCGGGTTTATAATTGAAATCCTTCGTGAAGCTGCGTTTGATGAAGAAACTTTGAAAGAAATAATTGAACAGAATAGAGCAAAAAAGCAGGTGCCTGAAAAACAGAAGCAATAGAGATTTTCTTGTGAATGAATATTAATCGTTCTTGCTTTTTTGTCAGGATTATTCCACCCATTTTTTAATTTCTTTTTTCATTTTCTCGTGGCTTATAGTCATCCCTGCTTTCACATCTTTAAGACCATCTTCTATTTTTTCAATAACTATCAGCTTTTCCAATAAATCGTCCAGCGGAAATTCATTTGGAAGCGTATGAAGGATGGAAATAACGCTTGACTTTTTCATAATCAAATATAATTATTTTCTTCCAGAATCTGTACCTGTACTTAACTTTGGATAGTGGCTCTATTTGGAAATTTCAATTCGGTCTTACTAATAAAATCTGTATAAATAATCCGCGCAATCCGAGTAATCTGTGGCAATACGAAATACTGCCACAGATTACTCGGATTTCACAGATTAAAAAATAAATATTTAAACTGAGCAGTGCTTAACTTTGAAGTCCAAGCCACCAATATGCCTTACCAACAAATTACGCCGCAAATAGTTGAACAACTCAAAGCCATCCTCGGCAAAGAATACGTTCACACCGGCGACGAGCAAAAAGAAAAATACGGACGTGATGAAACGGAAGACTTGCTTTACAAGCCTGCGGTAGTTGTGCGCCCGGGAACGGCGGAAGAAATTTCTGCAATTCTCAAACTGGCGAATGAAGAAAAGATTCCTGTCACGCCAAGAGGAGCTGGGACAGGATTGAGCGGTGGTGCGCTGGCAATATTTGGCGGAATTTGTTTGTCGATGGAACGGTTTAATAAAATTGTGGAGATCGACGAACGCAATTTGCAGGCTACCGTTGAGCCGGGCGTGATCAATGAAGAGTTTCAAAATGCGGTGAAGGAAAAAGGATTGTTTTATCCGCCTGATCCTGCTTCGAAAGGATCTTGTTTTTTAGGCGGAAATTTAGCGCACAGCAGCGGCGGACCGAAAGCAGTAAAATACGGCACCACGCGCGATTATGTTTTGAATATGCAGATCGTGCTTCCCACAGGAGAAATTACCTGGACCGGCGCGAACGTTTTAAAATATTCTACCGGTTATAATCTCACACATCTGCTGATCGGTAGTGAAGGAACGTTGGGTGTGATCACGAAAATTGTTTTCCGGTTGATTCCGTATCCACAAAATAATCTCGTGATGCTTGTGCCTTTTAATTCTGCCGAAAAAGCGTGCGAAGCGGTGAGCGCTGTTTTCCGTGAAGGAATTACTCCTTCCGGAATGGAATTCATGGAGCGTGATGCGATCGATTGGGTTCGGAAATACCACCCGGATATCACCATCGATGTTCCGGATGAAGTGCAGGCGCATCTGCTGATTGAAGTGGATGGAAATGATATGGATGCTTTGTATAAAGATGCAGAACGCATTTCTGAAGTGATGACAAAGTTTGAAGCCGGTGAAATATTATTTGCTGATGCTGCGGCACAAAAAGAAATGCTCTGGAAGATGCGTAGAAAAGTTGCGGAAGCGGTGAAGTCAAACAGTGTTTACAAAGAAGAAGATACTGTTGTGCCGCGCGCAGAATTACCGCAGCTTTTGCATGGCGTAAAAGCAATCGGGAAAAAATACGGATTCAAATCAGTTTGTTATGGTCATGCGGGCGATGGAAATCTGCATGTGAATATTATCAAAGGTGATCTGAGCGATGAAATGTGGGAAAATGAATTGCCGAAAGGAATCACAGAAATATTTCAGCTTTGCGTGAAGCTTGGTGGCACAATTTCCGGTGAACATGGAATTGGTTTGGTGCAACAACCTTACATGCACATTGCCATTGATGAAAAACGATTGGAATTAATGCGGGGAATAAAACAATTATTTGACCCGAATTTGATTCTTAATCCAGGGAAGATTTTTTATACAGGGAAATAATTAATGTTTTGTAAATGCAAATCACAGAATTAACACTTGCAACCGGCAATATTGAAGAGATAAAAAAATTCTATTCCGATGAATTGGGCTTTAACGAAATTGAAGCAGCGTCAGCTTCCGATGGATTTTCTTTCATGGCTGGTCATACACGAATCAATTTTGTTGCGGGTGATAAGGATGCCAAGTATCATTTTGCTTTCAACATTCGACCTGATCAATTGCAGGACGCAGCTGACTGGATTGATAAACATGGAATTGATTTGATAGATAATGAAGAGAAGACAGGAAAGATTATTGACTTTCCGGCGTGGCGTGCGAAGTCGCTTTACTTTTTTGATGCTGCCGGAAATATTGTTGAACTCATTGCGCGTGCGGCTGTTTCTCCGGCAGGAAATGCGCCAAAATTTTCCGCTTCATCGGTTATCGGAATTTCAGAGATTGGAATTGTGTGTGATGATGTGAAAGAAATGCGCGAATGGATTGAAACAGTTCATGGAGTAAATGGATTTGTGCGGCAGGAAAACAATGACAATTTCAGCGCAATGGGTGATGATGACGGTTTGTTATTGCTTGTTCCGAAAGGAAGAGCGTGGTACGTAGGAAATTTCGATGCGCATCATTTTCCGCTGGCGATAAAAGGAATGAATAGCGGGAAGGAATTGAAATTGATATTGCCTTGAGAATATCAATCAGTAGCGTTTTTGTTGCCACAGATTACTCGGATTGCACGGATTAAATGCAAAACAATTGTTAATTCATCCTCTGCCAAATTTTAAATTAGTAACTTCAAAATTCAGTTTTTTTTCCAATCACCTCCGCCGCGGCGAACACCAATCATCCAAAATGAGATCCCGCCTCCTGCTATTGATTTTTCTCTCTATGGGAATTCTCTTTTCCTTTCAATGGAAGAGTGGGGGAAGTGTTCGCTCTGGTGCTTCGCAGGTGGAATTGATGAAAAAGAAAAAGAAACGGAAGAAGCCTAAAAAAGCAAAGAAGAAAAAAACAAAAGTAAAATCATCTTCGAAAAAGTCACCTGAAGACTCTGCTAAGCTGGCTAAGAAAAAGAGAAGAGCGGATAAGCGCCATGACAGAAATCTTGCAAAGCTGAATAAGAAAAAAGAGAAAAAGGCAAAAGAAGTTGTGAAAGCACAGGAAGACCGCAAGGATTATTCGAAATGTGACAGCACTGATGTTGCCAGAACATCACAGGATACATTGATCCTGGCAAAATACATGAAGATCTATCGTTCACTTGGCGGCATCTGTTACATTCTTCATTTGCAGGAAATGGCAAAACTGAAACAAACATCTGATGGCTTTTATTATGTGCAGGTAAAGGATAGCAAAGATCCGCGTGCGCCTGCTGCATGGCAAACATTTTTATATTGTCCGATAGGTAAGCCGAATGGAACCATTGCTTTATTATCACCGCTAGGAGATACAATCCAGATGTGCACGTATCTGAATGAAAAAAAGCAGGGAATGATGTATTATGTGAAGAAAGGAAAAGGTGTAATTTATAAGGAGAAATATAACGAGGATAATAAAGTTTGGGAGAAGAAAGAGGAAGAAGGTGATTGATTAGTGCATTTACATTTCCTTATTGATAATTATTGCCGTGGATGAAGTCGGCAGGCAATCCGCCGCGGCGGAGGCGGCAGGAGGCAGAGAAGAAATGTTAATTCCTTAGCCAGCTAATTACTTTCAAATCACCATCTTTCTTTTCAAAAATCTTCATCCAGTTGAGCAAAGGGTAACCGATAAACATTTTATTCTTGAAATTTTCAAGCAACCATTCTGAATCACCCTTGTAACCATCGGGATGAAAAACCACTTCTGCTGGAATCCCCGTTTCTCGTGCAGCCATGTAGGACCAAAGTAAAGCCGCTATTTCTTCGCCCGCATTTTCTTTTGCAATCTCGCCGTTCATTTTATTTCTTTTTTCCGGATGAGAAACTGCAATATGTCCGGCTTCATGTAAAAGATCGCCCGGATATTTAAGCGTTTCAATATCGACAATCAGCTTACCGTTCCTGATGATCATGCCGGGCATAAAAGAACTGTCTTCAATTTTACTTTCTTCGTATTGGATTCCAATCTTATCGAGGAAGGAAAATATTCTTGAAATAATTTCGTCGCGATCCATAAAAAAAGGCGATTTGTGATTAGTAATTGGTGATTGTTTGAGAAACTTAGAATTTTACCAACTCTTCATACAATTCTTTCACAGGCAATCCCATTACATTAAAATAAGAACCTTCTATCTTTTCTACACCAATATAGCCGATAAATTCCTGCGCACCATACGCGCCGGCTTTGTCGTACGGTTTGTATTTGCTAATGTAATAATTGATTTCTCCTTCGGTCAGCTCGCGGAAATAAACAACGGTTCGGACAGAAAAGGTAATTTCTTTTTTTGCGGATTTCAAACAAACGCCGGTGAAAACTTCATGACGATTTCCTGAAAGTTCGCGCAGCATGACACTTGCTTCTTCGGCATTCTCAGGTTTGTTCAGCACATGATCGTTGATCCAAACAATGGTATCAGCAGTAATGACAATTGTTTTTTCGTCAAGGTCGCGTTGGAATGCATCTGCTTTTTTGCGGGCGAGGAATAATGGAATCTCATCTTTTTGCAAATGATCAGGGAATGACTCATCAACTTCTTTGGTCACGAGCTCGAATGGAATTCCTAATTCTGTAAGCAGGAATTGGCGTCGTGGAGATTTTGACGCAAGTATAAAACGATATTGTTCGAGCTTTTCAGGATACATCGCCTGTAATCAAATTACGGATCTGATGTGCATATAAAAACAAGTAGCTGATTCCGGCAACCATGATGATCTTCACGAGCACGCTGCAGAAATGCCAATCCTTTTTTCCTTTTGCATTCAACACCCGGTTTGCGAGGTAAAGCAATGGAAGCTGCAGCAGTATTGTAAAGTATATTAATGAAGACCATTCTTCTGCTTCGAATTGCAAGTATTGCAGCCAACCGATTCCTGCAATTACAATTCCGGAGATTCCAGCGAGTACAATTTTTGTCCGTGCAATGCCAATAACGATCGGCATGGTTTTGCAGCCGTATTCCATATCGCCTTCGTAATCTTCCACATCTTTTATGATCTCACGCAATAGTGTGATAACAAAAGCGAAGAGCGCAATGATCTGTGTGATGTGTAATACGTCGGATAAATTCAGGTAACCGCCACTTACAAATTCAGGAAAGGCACGGTAGATATTCGGGATTTCGAAAAGCACAACCACCATCGGAACGATTCCTGAAAGCAATGCGATCACCAGATTACCAATGAGAAACTGTCTTTTCAGGTTAGTAGAATAAAACCAAAGCAAGGCAGGAGCGGTAATAAAAAGAAAAGAGCCGACGCGGAAAAAATTATATTTCCATGAAAGATAAATCCCTAATCCGGCACCGATAAAATTGATCGCCATGTGCGCACCCATTGCAACGCGGCGTTTTATTCCTTTTCCAACCACATTTGTATCCGGGCGATTTACACCATCAATACGAACATCAAAATAATCGTTGATGATGTATCCTGCTGCACCGATCATTACAGTTGAAAGCACGAGCAGGAAAAAATCGAATTCCGTCATCTGCACATTCAGCAGCGAATAATCCAAATCGTGCCGCTTTAATTCCATGATCGGAATCAGCAAAAACCAGCGCACCATGTATTGCGTAAACGCCATGATGAGGAGATTTGGAAAACGGATGAGCTTGAAGAATGCAGTCATTGGGGCAAAGATAAAAAAAAAGGGATGGGGGACGGGAGGACGAAGGGACGGATTCTGATTTGTAGTTTCGGGTTTTACCTGTTGTTTATTAAATCACTATTTGTTTTTCTGCGATGAGAATTATTCCTTACATGGGAATGTTCAATGTCAAACAAACAATGTACAATGAACAAGTGAAAAAATGAAATTTTAAAAAACAACCCCGAACCCCAAACACGAAACCCGTCAATCGCTATCACCACTTCTTATTCAGGCGCAAAACCTGTTCAATCACATCGCGCACGCAACCTTCGCCGCCTTTGAGCGGAGAAATGTACACGCACATATCACGGATCTCGCTGGCGGCATCGTACGGACAACAAGGAACGCCTGCGCGGCGCATGGCGAGAAGATCGGGAAGATCATCGCCCATATATAAAACTTCTTCCTCCGCAAAATTATAGACGGTGGTAAATTCTTTGAACGTCTCTTCTTTGTCTAATGCACCGAGATAAACTTCCTGCAGCCCGATATTTTTAAAACGCTGCCGCAGATTTTCATCTTTAGCAGCAGAAATAATCACAACAGTAAATCCTTCCTTTACGGCGCGTTGCAATGCAAATCCGTCTTTTGCATTAACGTTGCGTGAAGTTGTATTGTCGGAATTGAACTGAATGGTTCCGTCAGTGAGCACGCCATCAATGTCAAAAACAAAAGCTTTGACTTTATTCAGACGCTCTTTGAAATTGACGCTCATTTTTTCTTGCGAGAAATTCTTTTGATGATGCTCTGACTTATTCCATTGTAAAGTTCTTTCAATTCAGGTTGCTTCTTCAGCAGCGTGATTTGTTTTGTCATCACTTTTGTATCTTTTCTTGCTGCCGGACCGGTTTGTGTATTCGCTGGGAAATCGTCCATTACTTTCAAAGCCGTTTCATCAATCAACGGACGGATAAGATCGAACGGAAGCTTGCTTTCATTCAGAATTTCTTCTGCGATGGTGTACATGTGATTGGTGAAATTATTTGCGAACACAGCTGCAAGATGTGCCGCCTGGCGTTGTTTTGAATCCAGGTTGTACACGCATTCAGAAAGTGTTTCAGCAATATTCATCAATGATTTTAATGTGCTCACATCACTTCCTTCGAGGCACATCGGAACATTGCTGAAATCAGTTATACGGTCTTTTGAAAAAGTCTGTAGCGGGTAAAACACGCCGTACTGCGTGAATTTTTTCAGCGCCTCCATCGGAACGCTGCCGGAAGTGTGAACTACAATTCCTTCATTCACCTTCATCTTTTTTACAATGCCTTCAATGGCGTCGTCTTTCACTGCGATGATGATGAGTGCAGGACGTTTATCCATTTTCGAAAGATCAGTGATCGCTTTTGCCTTCAGCTTTTTTGCCAGCACTTTTGCGTTCTCTGCTTTGCGGCTGTATACCTGTACAATCTCCGTATCAGCTGCAAGAAGCGCACGACCCAGGTTGCTTGCTACATTACCAGAACCAATAAGAATGACACGTAAACGCTGAAGTGATTTATTTTCCGGCATCGTACTTTTTTTAAATGAACGTTAAACTGTTTCTTTTTCTCCCGATATTTTATCGGGATTATTTTTTCTTTTCCGCTCGCGCACTGCAAGGAAAGTTCCAATGATCATGATAATACAGCCAATCCACAGCACATTGATTCCGGGGAATATGGATGCTTCCATGACAATAAAATCTGCTTTTTTGGAAAGTTTGATCGCGGAATAAATATCGATCTTATTGCTTTCCGGGCGAACTTTCCAGAAGGTGAGCTTCACACCTAAAGCTTCATCAACAGCATCAACCTGTCGTGTGACACCGGAATTCTTATTTATAAAATAATAAGCGGTGAGGTGCTTTTCATTCATACTACCATCAAACACATTGAAGCGGGCAGCAATTCCGTATTCATCAGCTTTATAAAGATCATGGGTAGAATCAATACGTACAATTGTATCAAGCACTGCGATTGCATTATCGAGACCGATTGTATCTCCCACAGCAACCGTGTGATTTTGCGGTTTGTCGAACTGGTTGCCATTATCTTCTGTATAATTGGTTGTATCACTGAAAACGGCAGGATCAACAAATTTTACGAAGGTGTAAATATCTTTATGAATGAAATGCCGTGTATCCGGTTCGGCAGCATTTCCCATAAATTTGTTCAACTGAAAAAATGGAGTGAGCGTAAATGCTTTTTCTGTTTTTCCATTGTTATTTTCAAGAAAGTCTACATGAAAATAAATGTAAGGAGTGCCGTCACGGATAATGCGTTCGCGTTTTGTATAAGTAATAAGATAGCTGCCCATCGGAAGCGTATCTCCTTTTCTCAGGTAAATGTTTTCCGTATTGCTCGCGCCCTGCACCAGTTGATTGATATCGGTATGCGATGTGTTTTTTGAGAAGGTGTCTTTTTTAGAAGTAGAAATAACAGCGCCGAGCAATAATAAACTGAAACCGATATGCGCAATGGAAGCGCCTGCTTTGCTGATCTTTCCTTTGAAAACTTTCAGCCAGTAATCTGCATTGGCAAGAATGCTGAAAATACTGGTGAATACAAGGAAAGAGCAGATAATATAAATTCCTTGTTTGTCAGGATTAAGTGTTTTGTAATTACTGTTAAAATAAATTATAATCACCAACGGAACTGTGATAATAATGCTGATAATAAGAGGACGCAGTATCTGTTTGAGGAATACATTAAAATCTGTTCTGCGGTATTTGAAAAATTGTGTCACCGCCATCAGCAAGCTGACTATGCATGCAAACGGAATCTGCCATCGGTTATAGAACAGCACTACTTTTTCATCCGGCGCAAGACGTGCCTCTGCTAATTTCTGAAGCCAGCCTGTTGTATCATAGAACCATTGGAAGAAACTATGAATGATGTCGATCCTGAGAAATTTATTAATGACTGGTGAAGACGTGTAAAATATAATTTGGAAGCCCGCCAGCAATAAAACGAGTGAAGCAATAAACATCCAGAATTCCCGTGACCAGAGATCTTCTTCGCTTTCTGTTTGTGCTTTGGGAAAGAATTTCACATAACCGATGATGAGGCTTATTAAAGAAGCCAGCAGAAGAATCATCATGGAAGAAGCGTGATGTCCTGCAAGAAAACGCACAAACACAATCGCGGCGATCCCGGTGTAAATTACTTTGAGCCTCCAGTTAAACGACAAAAGAAAAACGGAAAGCCAAAGGAAAAATCCCATGAAGAAAGTGAGCTCTTCATTCAATCCATCATCCGTAAATGCATGAACAGATGTATCGCTGAGAATTCCGCTCTTAGTGAGGAAGGTGGAATAAACGATCAATAAAAAAGTAGCGATGCAAAGGAAAAAAGTAGTGAAAAGTGATTGCCCTTTATTTCTGTACAACAACATCACGTGCGCTGCGCCGATAAGAACCAGCCACGGAACTAATGATGCATTTTCAACCGGATCCCACGCCCAGAATCCGCCGAAGCTTAACGATTCATACGCCCAGGCACCGCCCATGAGAATTCCTGTTCCCAAAACCATTACACCGATGTAGGTCCATGTTAATGCCGGTCGCTGCCAGTCGTGGTATTTTTTTGTCATCAGTCCTGCAATGGCATACGCAAACGGAACTGTTGTCAATGCAAATCCTAAGAAAAGTGTTGGCGGATGAATAGTCATCCAGTAATTCTGCAGCAATGGATTTAATCCACGGCCATCCCTGAATAATGGAATAGAAGTGAGGTAATCAGGGATTTTTGTCCAGGGTAATCCGAGGTTTGATTCTTTCAACCGCATTAATTCAAACGGATTGCTGCCAATGTGGATTTTACCGAGATAAACACCAAGCAGCATCATTGAAAGAAAAACCTGCACGAGTGAAACGACTGTCATTACCGGCGCTTCCCATTCTTTAGCCCTGCGCATTAATACCAGCCCGATGATGGAATGCCAGAATAGCCAGAGTAATGTGCTTCCTTCCTGGCCTTCCCATAAACAAGCCAGCACATAATTCATTTTCATGTCGCGCTTGGAGTGTTGCCAAACATATTGATACTCGAAGCGGTGAGCAATGAGCATCGATAAAAGCGTGACGAAAATTCCGATTACAGCTACTGCATGGATTACAAATAAACTGCGCCCGATATTTTTCCAGCCCGGATCAAGTGTTTTATTATAGGTGCGGATAAGGTTTGTGATCACCGAGAATACCGCGGTCACAAATGCAAGGACAACAAAAAAATGTCCCAGCTGCCCCCACAATAATTGTTCACCGATATATTTCATTTAACTGGGAGAATTTCTTGTTTGTTGTTTAATGTTTGTTGTTGATGGAATATTAGAAAGGATAATTAACAACACTTATAATTCGAAGCTATTTTAAACTACAAACAACAAACATTTTTTATTTGGCATTTGCTACTTCCTGGCCGTTATTATATTTTGACGGGCATTTCATGAGAATATCGTTTGCTACAAAATCGCTGCCTTGCATGGAACCGACGATTACGATTTGTTGTGAGCGTTCGAAATCCTGTGGTTTGCTTTTTTTAAGCACGACGTGTTTTTGATTTCCGTTTCTGTCGGTCATGTAAAAAGAAAACTTATTTGCATCTGCTTCCGGATTGTATTCCATCGGTTTGCTGCGATCAAGTGTTCCTGCTACGTGAACCTGGTCTGTGGTTTCGGCAGCTTGTTTAAAATCGGCGTAAGTGCTGGAATTTCCGAGAAGCGTAAACATGCTTCCGATTGCAAGTGCGATGACGATAATTCCAACAATGTGTGTCTTTTTCATGATTTTGGCCCTTTCATTTCTTTTTCAAGACGTGCAACTTTTCTGTCAATTCGAATAAGCGTAACAATTAATCCAGTGAAAATAACAGCGATGATGATGAACACCACGTTGAAAGATGCGTGTCCGCGTAATTGTGTAAATATTTTTTCATCGAGCGAACTTTGTGCATTCATCATGACAGACGAAAGCATAAGCAATGTGATTAATGTAAAACGGGGAAGATAATTTTTCATGCTTCAGTATTTTTTTCCTGCAATGCAGTAATGCGTAAACGCAGCGAGTAGATCCAGAAGGAAAGTAAGATCCATCCGAGAACTGCGCTGTAAAAAATCGGACGTAATGAATTATCAAGATCGTAATTGCTGAATGCCGGATTTCCTCCGTTACCGGGATGCAATGAATCTGATGATTGAAGTCGTGGCAATATTCCGATCAGAACAATCATCATTACATAAGCGAAAATGCTGTAGATCGCAGTTACTCTTGCTCGTTTTTGTTCATCGTCGAGCGAGTTGCGCAATACAAAATAAGCGAGATACGCGAGCATGGTGATAGCTGTTCCGTTCAGCTTCACATCATCCACCCACCATGCGCCCCACGTAGCACGCGCCCACAGCGAACCGGTGATCAATCCCAGCATTCCGAAAAGCAAAGCGGTATTGACAGCCTGGTTAGCTCTTGCATCATATTTCAAATCGAATCCGCGCAGGTATTTGAAATTATTCCAGATCGCCCAGGTAAGCAAAGCAATCATTGCAAACCACATGGGCACATGGAAAAATAAATTGCGCATTGATTCGTATAAAATATCGCGGAAAGGAAATGAGAAATGATCGGCTTTTGCATTTTTTACTACCGGTTTGCAGGACTGCACTAAACCGCCGTGCATGGTATCAGAAGTGAAAATGGCGGAATGCGTATACATCTTTCCATCTGCATCATTGTAAACGCTTATTCCGAAGAACATGCTGTCGAGGCGGGAAGTAGGAGGAAAAGTTAATTCAGCATGATTGTCATCGATGATCATTACATTGTCCGGACAAGTATTTACAGCTTGTTTATCGTCCCAATTCGTCAGCCATGCCGAAAATGATTTTTCATTTTCTTTAAAGCGCGTATTGTAGCCTAAGATTTTAACCGTAAATGGCGCAGAATAAGTTGGAAGAATGGTATTGGAAGTGATTAAAAATCCGGGAGCGAGTGGCGTAATTATTCCTGCGAAAAAAGTAAAAGCAAGCAGTAAGATGCACAAGAATTTCCACCAGTTCCGCTTCATTTTCCTTGACTTTGCTGATCTTACCGCTGTCACATGCGTCCGACCTGAATAATTATTTTTAGAAAGATATTAAGAGGCTTTTTTTAATCGCGCCAAAGGTACGGAAATAAGAGGTAGGCGAGTGCGATAATGACCACGTTTAAAGCTGCTAAAACGCCCAAATAAGTAGAAGTAACGCTCCACGGTAATCCGTCGCCTGCGAATTTGGAAAGTTTGATAGCGGCCAGCAACAACGGAAGCACTACAGGAAAGCCAAGAATGGCCATCAGCGTGAAATTATTTCCGGCTTTGGAAGCAATGGCCGAGATCATTGTAAAAGCGGCAGCGAGTCCGGTGCAACCTAGAAATAAAGTGACAAGGAACATCCCGGAATTCTGAACCGGGTAACTGACAAGGAAGGAGAAAATGGCGAGCCCGAGAAACCCGAGAATTACCATTAAGATGCTGTTATAGATGAGCTTGGCGAGGAAAATAGCGCGTGGATCGGCGATGGTGTAGAGGTAAAGGAGTCGGCCTTTGGTTTCCTGTGCAAAACTCCGGGCCACACCGGTGACGGATGCAAAAAGCAGAATGATCCAGAAAAGTGCATTCCATGTCGGGAAGTCATTGAGCACTTTGAAACTGAATTTAGCAACGAAGACCGTAGAGACCACAAAAAGCAAAACCCCGTAAAAAGCGTATTTCTGCCTTTGTTCAAGGAGAATTTCGCGTTTTATAAGGGAAGCGGTTTGTGAAAGAAGGGACATTTTGGTAAAGGTAGTAGTTAGTTCGGAGTTGTTCGGAGTATTTAGTCCGGAGAAAGATGAACTACAACTAATTAACTAATCATTAATCAGCATCAATCGTTACTGTTACTTTTTGATCGAAATAGGAGAGGGTGAGTGCAGAGCTTCCTGATGCTTTTGCTTTCAGGTTAAAAGTGTTGTCTTGCGATCCGCCGGTGCAATCGGTGCAGCTTCTCCTGGAATAGGTATTGGGCAGCACTTCAATTTGATCTTTGTTGATTGCAGTAATGCAGTTGAAGTTGGATCTGTTGCTTCAGGATTATTTTTATTTCCGGAACAGGACGAAAAGAAAAAAAACGCACTGAAAAGAAAAGCGAGAAGAGGGAAATGAAATTTCATTTGTGGGAGGAATTATCAGAATAGCAAAATTAATCAAATACAGCGTTGCATTCCGTTTAGCCTCACACACGCAAGAGCGATATAAAAAGAAAGCCGGGATACGATGTGTACCCGGCTTTCTTTTATTGTTTCATAGTTTTATTCTACAATAAGCTTCTGTATGGAGCGAGCGCCATTATTGATTACGTTCAGCATATATACACCTGGTGCGAGCGTTTGAGCGGGCGCATAAGTGTACGATGTTCCGCTGAAGGTAAATCCATCAACATGTTTGCCCATCATATCAAACAATTCAGCCTGCGCATTTTCTGTGGCTTCCGGCAATTGAATGGTGAATGAGCCATTGCCCGGGTTTGGATAAACCCCGAAGGAAGGAGCAGTTTCAACAGTAACTTCTTCCGGGCCCGCTGTACGGCATCCGATACATCCGTTTTGATTGAAATCAAGGTAACCGATCGTGGTACATCCGTTAAAAGTTACGGAATGCGTTACGCGGTAGGTAGTGCCCGGCTGGAAATGTCCAAGCTGGTAATTTAAACATGTCAATGAGGAAGTAAGTCCTGTTCCATTATAACCGCTTAGGTTGATCGGATCCGGAGCTTGCCAGCTGGCGTTGCTTGTCCAGCAAGGCACCGAAACAGCCGGGGAATATGGACTTATTCCTTCAATCCAGATTTGATCGGTCGGAACGTTCTGTAGAATCCACGTGCCATACGCCGTGTTATTACGAACAAGCGCGATATAATAATCGGTATTTGGCGGGCCGTAAGGAATAACCTGAATATGGAAGCCAGGATCTACGTATTGCGTTGTTACACTTTTCGTTGCCTGTGAAGTACAGCCACCAGGGCTGGTGACAGTAACCTTTACAGTGTTAAAGATTCCGGTTCCAACAAAACAGTTGCTGCCATTCGGGGAGACACCTGTGAACGCTGTGTTTCCGTTAAAAGCACTCCACTGGTATGAATAACCAATACCAACAGGCGATGCGCTGAAACTACCGGAAGCACAAGTTACACTTCCGGTAATTGCTGCCTGCGGGATGGGGTTTACGTAAATAAGCTGGGTAGCCGAACCTTGAACAGCATTAGAACCATCGAGAAAATCCAATTGCAACACATACCAGCCGGGAGCTAATAGCTCTGAGCCGTAAACTAATTCATTTACCCCGTTTGGCACTCCAGGAATTACATATGGTGAAACGAGATTCTGCGATAAAATTGTTCCTGCGGCATCACTACTGAACGCTTTCCATTGGTGATTGACAACAGCAGTGGAATTACCGCAATAACGGCCTGTTGCCCAGATATAATTACCGTTGCAATAATTGGCACTTGCAGTGATCATGAAGCTGGTAAGATGTACAATTACATAACGTGTAACCGGTCGTGGGGCAAACGGATCGTTGGAAGGACTAAATGTCACCTGCACGCGGTAATATCTGTCGCACAGAAAGCCCATGCTCGGAAAGGTGAATGTTCCGAAAGGATAGCCTGGCTTCACACCAGAATAAAAATAAGGTGATGAAATTATATTCCCCGCAGCAGTGCATTCATAAACTGTCCATTCGTGTGTCATTCCAAGTGTAAATACCGGATCACCCGAATAGTTTCCTATTACAGAAAATTTATCTCCGCAGCAAATTTCCTTTGGACTGGTAAGCACATAATTGCTATAATAAATTGTTTTGGGGCCGGAATAAATAATATCCAGCAGGTTATTAGTACCGGAGAGCGTTAACTGGTATTTATTTTCTCTTTCGAGAAGAGCGGTTACAGCTTCCGGGAATTGGAATTCACCTGAAGGATCGCCATCATAACTTTGTGAGAAGAGCGGTTCTTCAATTTCACCGTCTTCCGTTACATGCCGTATTTCCCATTTATAATGTTCAATCGTCGAATTTCCCGGGTGGACTTCGGCATATTCTACATTTGCTACAATTGGTTCGCCTGTTCCAATCATTTCCGGAACGGAAAACGTTAGTGCTTCCTGCGGGGCCTGGGCAGACAATGTAAGTGCGCCCAAACTCATCGCAATTGAAATAAATAGTTTTTTCATAAGTTAGATTATTAGTTATTTCCAAAACTATGTGAGGAAAGTAAGATCAACAATCAGTAATATGCAACAGGACATAACTAATGTATAAATCACATTAATGGATGTGTAATTCACAGCGACAGTATTTTAAACCGCATTTTCTGCTGCGCGTTTAGTTTCAATCCGTGAATTGCGAATTATCGTAACTTTGATCATATCTAATAAACACGTCATGAAAAAAATCATACTTCCTGCTATTATCCTTTTAACCGTAATCTCCATGTCATTTCAAACCGGCACACCTGCAAAAACGCTTTACGATTTCAAGGCAAAAACGCTCGATGGGGAAGACTTTAATTTTTCTTCACTGAAAGGTAAAAAGGTGCTTATCGTAAATACAGCTTCTGAATGTGGTTACACACCGCAATATAAAGAGCTGCAGGAAGTATATGAGAAATACAGCAAGGATGGAAAATTTACCATTCTCGGTTTTCCTTGTAATCAGTTCGGCGGACAAGAGCCGGGAACTGCGACAGAAATTAAAACTTTCTGCACAAAAAATTACGGCGTGACTTTCCAGATGATGGAAAAAGTAGATGTAAAAGGCGATAAGCAGCACCCGCTTTATAAATGGCTTACTACAAAATCTGAAAATGGTGTTGTAGATTCAGAAGTAAAATGGAATTTCGGAAAATACATGGTTAATGCTGATGGAACGCTGCACGGTTATGCACCTTCCAAAGAGCTTCCAAATGGTGAATTGATTGTTAACTGGATTGAAGGGAAATAGAAAAAGGATTACAAATTACAGATTACGGATTACGATTTTTAAAAATCCTACATCATGAAGTTTTTATTACTATTTAAGAGTTTCGCAAATGAAAAGGAATTCACATACAAGTTCGTTGTCGCCTGAAACAATTAAAGGAGATCGAAGAAAGAAATGCTTTGCATGATTTGGGCAACGCAAAATATTATACGATTATTGAAATGAGAAAAATGGTTTTCGCGAAAAAGAAAAACAAATCATCAATCGCAAATAAATCGTAATTCCAACATCGTAATTCCTACATCATTTACCGACATGGTTCATCCCAATTAATATTCTCCTTCTATGATAGACATCCTTGCAATCGGCATTCATCCTGATGATGTTGAATTAAGCTGTGCAGGCACGTTGCTGAAGCATATTGCGGCAGGGTATTCTGCAGGAATAATTGACCTTACAAAAGGCGAATTAGGAACGCGTGGCAGTGCGGAATTGCGTTTGAAAGAAGCGGATGCTGCAGCGAAAATCCTAGGCGTTCAATTTCGCGAGAATCTGGGAATGGAAGATGGGTTTTTCAAGAATGATAAAATCAATTTATTCCTGCTGGTAGAAAAGATCCGTCAATACCGTCCGAAAATTGTGCTTTGCAATGCTGTTTCCGACCGGCATCCAGACCATGGAAGAGCGGCGAAAATGGTTTCTGAAGCTTGTTTTTATTCCGGTCTTGCTAAAATTGAAACGGCATTTAAAAAAGAAATTCAACTGCCGCACCGTCCTCAGGCGGTTTACCATTACATACAAGACCGCAATCTGAAACCTGATCTTGTTGTGGATATTACTCCATTTATTGATAAAAAGATCGAAGCAATCATGGCATTCAGCTCGCAATTCTTCGACCCGGAATCTACAGAGCCGGCTACACCGATTTCATCGCCGGAATTTATGGAAACGGTGAAAGCGAAAATGCGTGTTTATGCAAGAGATATCCAAGTGGAATTTGCGGAAGGGTTTACGGTTGAAAGAACGATTGGGGTGGATGATTTGGTGAAGCTTCTATAATTTCTGTTTGTTCTCGACTTCGCTCGAATAAACGAGATTATAGAAACCCGAATAAACAGGATTGTTTCGCTCGAACAAACAGGATTATAGAAACCCGGACAAACACGATTGTTTCGCTCGAACAAACGGGAATTCTCAACTCTTCAAATTCCAAATTTCCCACGCCTTCTCCGCCTGCAATTTCAGCATATCCAGGCCATTCATTGTTTCAGCGCCATTTGCTTTTCCGCGTTTCAGGAATTCTGTTTCTGCTGGATTATAAACAAGATCGTAAAGCAAATGTTCCTTTGTAATTGCTTCGTAAGGCAACTTTGGAAAATCAGTTACATCCGGAAATGTTCCTACAGGCGAACAATTCACAATCAGCTTACAGGAAGCAATCACGTATGAATTCAATTCTTCATAGGTGAGAATTGTTTTCCCTGCTTGCTCCTTCGGTGCAATACTTTTTTTCTCACGCGAAACAAAAATGCAATCGACACCAATTTGTTTCAGCACATATTCAACTGCTTTTGAAGCGCCTCCGGTTCCTAAAATCAAAGCGCGTTCATGGGCGGAAGTAAGAAATGGTTTTATGGATTGACGGAAACCATACACGTCCGTATTATGCCCGATAATCTTAAATCCTGGATCTTGTATGCCGCGGCGGATGAATTTTGAATCTTGAATTTTGAATGCAATTGTATTTACTGCACCTACAGCTTTTGCGATTTCATCCAACTCATCGAGGAAGGGAATGACTTTTTCTTTGTAAGGAATCGTAACATTCAATCCGGCGAGGTTTGGATTTGCTGAAATTAATTCCGGCAACTTTTCAATTGAATCAATTGTAAAAAGTTTGTACGAAGCATCTGAAATGTTTTCACGTAGAAATTTTTCCGCGAAATACTTTTCTGAAAAAGAGTGGGTGAGGGGAAAGCCGATGAGTCCGAATTCCCGCACGGTCAGGCTGTTTTTTTACCGAACTTATGATTCAGCCACGCGAAAAGCATTGGAAGAACGGAAAGCAGAATAATACCAACTACAACCGCTTCAAAATGCGTTTTCACCCAGGCATTGCTTCCGAGAAAATATCCTGCAAGCGACATGGTGCTGATCCACAGAATTCCGCCTGCAATATCAAAAGGAAGAAATTTTGTTTTGTAATCCATTTTTCCAACGCCTGCAACAAACGGAGTAAATGTGCGGACGATCGGAACAAAACGCGCCATGATAATAGCTTTGGTTCCGTATTTTCCGAAGAAGGCATGTGTTTTGTCAATGTAAGCCTGTTTCACGAGATTACGTTTTCCTATTTTCATGTTCACCGCCTTCGCACCAAAAAATCTGCCAATCGCGTAATTAGAATTGTCACCGAGAATTGCAGCGACAGACAAAAGAATGATCATCACTAAAATATTCATTGGCGCATCCGGTTGTCCTGCGCTGCGTGCACAAATTGCTCCTGCGGCAAAAAGTAATGAATCGCCCGGAAGAAAAGGCATGATCACTACACCGGTCTCGACGAAAATGATGGCGAAAAGAATGACATAAATCAATGTTCCATATTCCGCCACCATTGCATCGAGATGGTCGTTGATATGAAGAATGAAATCTAAAGCGGAATGGAGAAAGCTCAAAGGGAAAAAGGATTTACGATTTAGGATATACGAATTACGATTTATTTATGATGTTATAGTTGAAAATCCAACATCATAATTCTCACTTCGTAAAACTAATAAGTAGGCATTGAAGGATCAATCTCTTTTGCCCAGGCGAGGATTCCGCCTTTGAGATTGAACAGGTTGGTGAAGCCGTGCTGCTTTTCGAGCGCCAGGATAACGGAGGCAGATCGTGCACCGCTGCGGCAATGAATGATGACAGGCTTGTCTTTTTCAATGCGTGCTGCTTCGGAGATAATACTTCCCATGGGGATTAGCTCTCCGCCGATTGCAGCAATTTCTGCTTCATGAGGCTCGCGCACATCAATCAGCTGAAATGATTCTTTGTTATCGCGCATACTTTTTAACTCCTGTACAGTAACTTCTTTCATCAGTGAATGTGTTTGCTGAAAACCTATGTTGTTTTTTGTAATTTTTTCGGAAGGAAGGTAAAGAAAGTATCGCCGCGTAAACCGAGACGTAATGTTTCTAACGGGATAACATCATCAAAGCTGATATTGCCAAGGTTCACATTCGCACCAAACAATTTAATAAAATAAACCTGCTGTGCCTTTTGTGGCGCTTCCCAAAGAATATTATCCGGTTTTACTTTGGCAATGATTTTATTGATAAGCATGGAATGCGCTTGTCCGTTGCGATGATAAATCCCTACATTTCCGCTTTCACGTGCTTCTGCAATTACTTTCCATGAACCTGCTTCAAGTTCTTTCAGCATCATCGAAGTCCATTTGCTCGGATGAATGATAATTCCTTCTTCCTTCGATCCCACTTCAGAAAGCACTGTGTAATTTTTTGCAAGCTTGCGGATGTATTTGCATTTTTCATCGTGCTCCATGTGGATTGAACCATCAGAAACTTCCACGTGATCGATTTTTAATTTATCTACAAAGCGCATGTAATCGTCGAGCATATCGCGGATCACAAATGCTTCGAATAAAGTTCCGCCGAGATAAACACGGAAGCCGGCTTCTTTATAGAGTTTGACTTTTGCCGCAGTATTTTTAGAAATAACGGAAGTTCCAAAACCAAGCTTTACAATATCAACCAGGTCGCCGGAAGCTTCAATAAATTGTTCTGCCTGCTTGATCCCTAATCCTTTATCCATGACCATGGTTAATCCTGTTTTACGAGGTTTATCGGGGCGTTCGGGAAGGTGTGGTAGATTTACATTCATACAATTTTGTAACTTATAAACAAGACAAAACTATGCAAAAAAGAGGACATATTATTCTAAATCGATAACTCAGAAAATTGAGTCTGAAAGTTCCCATTTTAAGGAATGATTTTTATTTTACAATGTACGAATCTTCCTCATCAAACTCATTAAGGGATGCTTCTTCTGATACTTCAGGTTTAGTTTCTGAATCAAAGACATCGAAAGCCATTTGAATAAGTTCTGATTTTGGATGCGTAATGTATTAAAGCAGGCCGCAACAAGTACCTGCCATTATTCTTTTGACAGGCTTATATCGCAGTTCTTCGTTTTTGTAAACCCCACTATGCCAATATTAAATGGCTTTGTTTTATTTGATTTACTGTTCTGTTAAAGCAATAAACAAGTTTCCTGAGTCGCTGCAGAGGTGCCGAAAATTGCGCCAAGCCTGCTGATTTGGTATATTAGGCGATAGAATATAGCGCGTATAAGCAAGTTATGGGCAACCTTAAATGACACTAACAGACAAACATATCACTTACGAAAATGACTGCCGACAAATGTTCGTTGGCCAGACAATTCGTGCAGTTATTTATGGTGAATTAAAATACTACGCCGACGAAGATGGAAATAATATAAATCCTGAGCCATGCTACAAGACAAAGTATCCAGACATTGACACTCTTGACCACTCTATCTATTTCAAGACAGACAACAAGACCATTTACGTTTTTTGGGACAATACATTTATTTCTTACGGACTTCAATCAACACAACTTGACTTGACTGAAACGACTAACGACTTTGAACAGAAGTGGGACGTTTCGACCGACATAAAATGGCTTGACCTTATTGGACAAAATATCGTTGACTTTAAAATAATTTGGGAAGAAACTTGGACTTCAAATCTTGACGGCTCAAATAAAGTTTATACAACATATCCGCAGACATTTCATATTAAAACGGCAAACGGAAAGACAATTATATTAAGTGCGGCTGAGTTTAAACGTGACGAAGAAAGTGAAATTTATCCTTTAATGGACAACCTACTCGTTACGACTAATGTTGACTTGGCAAGACAGCTAAAACTTATAGAATGACAAGAAAGGCAGCCCATAACAGCACATTTGCAATAGGCTGGGTTTCGTACTCCGTAGAAAGTTTTGTGGTAGCCGAAAGTTCAGTTCTCCGAATAAAGTTTAGTGTTAAAAATCCCGCCCTTCGGGTAGCTGCAAAACGTTATGCGGCAGCTTAAAAGACGACAACGATATAAAATGACAGATACTGAAAGACATAAAATTGAAATTGCTGAAAATGGTTTTACGACTCTTGATGACATATATTCAGACCAAGAGATTGAACAAATTTTGTTGACCATTGACCAAGCCGACAACAATAAAGAAACTTTCAGAAAATCGGCTGACATTTTCGCAATTAGACAATTCCTAAAAGAAATCCCAGCAACAATAGATTTGGTATTTAATGACAATTTAAAAAACGTAGTTAGACAACTTTTTGGATACAATTATTTTGTTGTTAAGAGCATATACTTTGACAAGCCAGAAACTTCAAATTGGTATGTTTCTTATCACCAAGACCTAACAATTTCGGTGGACAAAAAAGTAGAACTTGAAAACTTTGGACCTTGGACGACAAAGCAAAATCAATTTGCAGTTCAACCACCACTTGAAATAATGGAAAATATTTACACAATCCGAATTCATCTTGACGACACAGACGAAAATAATGGAGCTTTAAGAGTAATTCCAAAATCTCATTTAAAGAAAGTTTACAGACCTGAAACCATCAATTGGACAAAAGAAAAGAAGACGACTTGCAACGTAAAGAAAGGTGGAATAATGATTATGAAACCTTTAATTTTGCATAGTTCAAGTAGGACAACGAATAACAAAAAAAGACGAGTAATACATATTGAATTTACAAACAAAGAATTACCGACAGCAATAAAATGGGCGGAACGACTAAACTAAAAACAGGAAGCCGAACGCATAACAGGCGTTTGGTAAAAGTGGCGGTTCAGTGCTCTGTAGACACATTTGTGGTGAATCAAAGTTTCGTTCTCCGCATCAACATTTGTTGTAAAAATCGCTAACTTCTTTTAGCTACAAAACGTTAGCGGTAGTGCCAGCAGAACGCACAGCAAGACACGAACAATATAACAAAACAACATAAATCAAATTAAAATGGACATAGACAGCAATATCATTAATTGCCCAAAGTGCGGTAAAGAAATTAACGTAAGTGATATTTTGTATCACCAAGTTCAGGACAAACTTTCTAAAGACTTTGAAGCTAAAAATGCTCAAAAGGACAAAGATTTACAGAAGAAGTTAGAAAACTTACAGTCCGAAAAAGAGCAATTAGCAAAGGATAAAGAAGCAATTCAGCAAAAAGTTGACAGCGAAGTAAAATCTAAATTGACTGCTGAAAAAACAAAACTTGAAAAGTCAATCCGCAACGACTTGAAAGAAGAAACCTCTGAACAAATTCAATCCTTGACAAAAGAGCTTGAATTGAAGTCAGGACAAGTAAAAGAACTTAACAAGACTAAAGCCGAAGTTGAAAAACTCAAAAGAGAAAAGGACGAGTTACGCGATACTGTAGTTTTAGAAAAAGAAAAAGAGTTTTCCGAAAAATTAAAGGACGAGAAAATTAAGATTAAGAAGCAAGCTGATGAAGCATCAACTATGAAGATTAAGGAACTTGAAAAACAACTTGAAGTTCAAAAGGAACTTGCTGAAGAAATGAAACGCAAAGCCGAGCAAGGTTCAATGCAATTACAAGGCGAAGTTCAAGAGTTAGCAATTGAAGAAATTTTGGCAAGCCTTTTCTCATTCGACTTAATTTCAGAAGTTGGCAAAGGAGTTAAAGGTGCGGACGTAATTCAGACTGTTAGAAATAAAATTGGCACAGACTGCGGGACTATACTATATGAAAGTAAGCGAACAAAATCCTTTAGTAACGACTGGATTACAAAACTAAAAACTGATGCAGTTGCTACAAAAGCGGACATCTGCATTATAGTAACAGAAGCACTTCCAGAAGGCATTGACAGAATTGGACAAAAAGATGGTGTTTGGATTTGCTCATTCAACGACTTCAAAGGTTTGGTATTGGTTCTTCGTGAAAGTCTAATAAAAATAAATGACGCATACTCTTCGCAAACTAACAAGGGAGAAAAAATGCAAATGCTATACGACTATTTGACAAGCACGGAATTTAGACTTCAAGTGGGAGCAATCATCGAGGGCTTTACTGATTTGCAAAATGGATATATTCAAGAAAAAAGAGCGATGGAAAGAATTTGGAAGCAAAGGGAAAAGCAACTTGAAAAAGTTTTGCTCAACACGAACCATTTTATCGGTTCTATTAAAGGTATTGCTGGTAGTTCAATACCAGACCTGAAACAAATTGGTTCTGCTGACAATATTTTAGAATTAGAATAGTATGAGTAAAGTTGATGAACAAAGCGTTTCGGAATTTATAGCAGAACAACTCCAAATAAATTTAAAGGGGACAAAATATAGGCTTGATGGCTGGGGGGAAGTTGACAATTGGGCACAACTTGACAATGGAGTATTTGTGTTTTTAGAAGTTGAAACAACTCAAAAACATCCGAACACAAATGTTTTAAAACTTTGGCCATATCTTGAAGACAATAAAGCAATTCGTATTTTTCTTATTCAAACTTATTTCCCAACAAGTTCAGGCTTGACAAGCAATAGAGGACGGCTTGGAGAGTGGACAGCAAATAAATTGAAAACTATTTTGGGCAAACGCTTCGACTATCAAAAACTTGTAATTGATGGCAACAACGACAAAACCGAATTGAAAGAATTAAAGACTAAAATCAGCGACTTTGGAAAACGAAAATAAGCCACATCCGCTAACAGCACCTACAAGAAATTGGCGGTTCAGTGGTTAAATGAAGCTTTGTGCTTCTTATCAAATTTTGTGGTGGCAGACAGTTTAGTGCTTCGATTCGCCTCGGCGGACCGTTTCTTCGCAAAGCCAAACCATTATACGTGCAAGGCATAAGGACAAGAGAACAAAGGCATTGAAGACATTTATAGCCATCATTTTCTATAACATCGGTGATGCTGCATCTAAAATAATAAATTGATAGAATAAAAATTACCAGTTTCAATCCAGCTTCCGATACGATTCTATAATATCATTCAGCCCCGTATTGCTTTTCAACGCCGGACGAAATTCAAAAATAGTGCTGTGCTTATCAAAATCCAGTTCAAGTGCACGGTGCAAATAAGAAAGCGCATCCTGCTTTTTTCCGAGACTCAATAAATAAGCCGACATTCTGTAATTCAGTTCAGCATTTTGCGGATGATATTTAATTCCTTCCTGCAAAGTTTCCAGCGCCATATTGCAATGTTCCATTTCAAATTGAACACCGGAATAATCCAGCCAGATATTCGGATTTTCTGGTTCCAGCTCCACGACTTTTTTGTAGCCCATTTCTGCTTCTTCCTGGAAACCAAGCTTCAATTGTAAATCGGCGTAGATGTACCAGTATTCCGCATTATCAGGAACAATTTCAATCGCTTTTTTAACGTAATGAATGCCTTCCTGCAAACGATTTTGCTGCTCCAGGATCATTCCGCTGCCCAACCATGCATCAGCCAGTTCGGGATCAGTTTTGGTTGCGCGGTTGTAATACGCCAGTGCCTGTTCCCAATCGCTTTTACGCTCGTAACATTCACCTAAATAATAATAAGTGTCGGCACGCGGCTCTTCGTATTTGAAGGTTTCTTTATAAGTAGCAATAGCTTCATCGGTCAGGCCGGTTGCAGCAAGTGCATTCGCCTTATTAAAAAGCGCCGAAGGAAAATCTTCTTTGATCACCAGCGCATATTCATAAGCTTCAAGCGCTTTTTCATATAAGCCGCTTCTGCTGTAAGCCACACCAAGGTTAAACCATGTTTGCGGATTATACGGGCGCACATCTGTGAACTTATTGAAGTAGTGAATGCTTTCTTCCTGATCATTCACCATTTCATAGCAATATGCTAATTCATTCTGCGCCGTCTCATAATCAGGGTTGAGAGCGAGCACACGACGGAGCAGGGGAATGGCTTCTTTATAGCGCCCCATATTGCTGAATTCAAAAGCACAGCAGAATTTAACCTCCTCTTCCGGAACATCATATTCACCAGCGCGCTTATAGCTGAGCATTGCTTTTTCATGCAAGCCCATCTGCCCATAAATGCTCCCGCGGGTCATGTGAATTTCACCGAAAAAAGGCTCCATTCTTTCAGCTTCTTCAAGAATTTCAAGCGCAACCTGGTTTTCACCAAGCTGAACATGTACCTGTGCTTTGAGCACGATAAATAAAGGTGAAAAAGGGTGTTGGGTTCTTGCAAGCGCGATCACTTCCAATGCCTTGCGGTTCTGGAGTGCATCCATATAATGTTCGGCTAAATCTTCTAGATCGTCTTCATCAAAAAAAGACGGCGACTCACCCCGTAACATTGCTTCAAACCGCTCAACCAACCCCTCGTTGGAATTTGGCTCTTTGTCCATAGAACGGATTTTGAATTATACTTCTAACAAAGATACGCTATTCGAACCCTTTTGTTGCCCAATGCGTGTTAAAGAGCCTAAAGTTTTTCACTAAAGTGCCGTTTTCAGTTGTTAGTATGTTTCGGAATTTAATTGCTTTAATTTTCTCCTCCGGCGTATCTTTGCACTCCCTAAAATTAATATTCAAGACAATTGGCTCTTATTAAATCAATTTCAGGAATCAGAGGTACGATCGGCGGAAAGCCCGGTGATGGACTTAGTCCGGTCGATATCGTAAAATTCACTGCTGCTTATGGCACATGGGTGAAAAAACGTGTCGGCGATGCTGCAACAGGCAAATCAGCGAAAAAGATCAGGATCGTGGTTGGCCGTGATGCGCGGATCTCCGGTGATATGGTTAACCGACTTGTTACAGGCACTTTAATCGGACTTGGAATAGATGTAACCGATGTCGGATTATCGACCACACCAACTGTGGAAATGGCTGTTCCGGCAGAAAGAGCTTCCGGCGGAATTATTCTGACAGCCAGCCATAATCCGAAACAGTGGAATGCACTGAAATTGCTGAATGAAAAAGGTGAATTCCTTTCCGGAACAGACGGCGAAGAAGTGCTCGCTCTCGCGGATGCTGAAGATTACCATTTTGCAGAAGTAGGCGTGCTGGGAGCAGTTTCATACAACGATACATACATTCAATATCATATTGACAAGATCCTTGCATTGCCTTTGGTGGATATAAAAGCGATCAAAGCTGCTGATTTCAGGATTGCCGTTGATGCGGTAAATTCTACAGGTGGAATTGCGGTGCCAATGCTGTTAAAAGCGCTTGGCGTAGAAACTATTACCGAATTATACTGCGACCCGACAGGCGAATTTCCGCATAACCCGGAACCACTTCCTGAAAACCTTCGTGACATTGCAAAAGTGGTTACGAAGTCGAAATCTCACTTGGGAATTGTCGTTGATCCGGATGTAGATCGTTTGGCCATTGTATGTGAAGATGGTGAAATGTTCGGCGAAGAATATACACTGGTTGCTGTGGCTGATTATGTTTTGAAGAATTTGCCGGGGAATAAAAAAGGAAATACTGTTTCCAATTTATCTTCTACACGCGCATTGCGTGATGTAACAGAAAAAGCAGGCGGGAAATATTTTGCTTCTGCGGTAGGAGAAGTAAATGTGGTGGAAATGATGAAAGCGAATAATGCGGTCATCGGTGGCGAAGGAAATGGCGGCGTAATTTACCCTGAATTACATTACGGTCGCGATGCGCTTGCAGGAATTGCATTGTTCTTAACGCATCTTGCCAAATATGGAAAGAGCTGTTCCATGTTACGTTCTTCGTATCCCGATTATCATATTTCCAAAAACAAGATCGAGCTCACGCCGGAAGTAAATGTCGATGGCATCCTCACCGGCATTCAGACAAAATATAAAAAGCAGCCTGTTAATACCGTTGACGGTGTAAAGATTGAATTCGATAAAGAATGGGTGCACTTACGCCGTTCAAATACAGAGCCGATCATTCGCATTTATTCGGAAAGTGAATCGGAATCGACTGCTAATAATCTGGCGAATAAGATCATTACGGATATTCGCGAATTGATTAAGGAGCAGCAGGCTTCGTAATTCAGTATTCGAAATGCGGATATTGAAATTGCTTGAATGATTACCCCAACATTTCAACGCATGAAAAAATTGTTTTTCTTTTTTGCGGTAACGGGATGGATACTTAGCTTAATTTCTCATGTGTTTGCTGTTGCCGGTTATGATGTTGCAGCAAATAAAATTGCAATGCTGAAAACGAGGATTGTTTTGCAAGCTGATAGCCTTTACTCTTATAAACTTTTGGATTCTGTGATCCGGATTTTTAAAAAGGATAGCATTGTAGAATACTTTTTGATCACCGATTTAGAAGCGCCGGGAGTGAAGTGACTTGCTTTTTACTAATACTGCATTGAATTCTTCTCTGATGCGCCAATTTTGAATATTGATTTTATAAATCCATATCCCATCAATTTATCATGTAAAATTCATTCACAAAACTTACCCGGTTCCCGAAAACCATTCAGAACCCGCATATTTTGGCAATTCCTGCCTTTAGATTGATATTTCCCTGGAAATCATGGAATTTTCGAATCATCCAATCTTCAAATTGTGAATTGAATCTTACCTTTGTATTCCCAACTAAATCTGCCCAATGAAAGTTTATTTCGACAACGCCGCAACCACCGCCCTCGACAAAGAAGTTTTAGATGCAATGATTCCGTTAATGACAGAACATTACGGAAATCCTTCGTCCATTCACGCCTGGGGCCGACAGACACGTGCGTTGCTTGAGCAGTCGCGTAAAACAGTTGCGCGGTTGCTGGATTGTTCGCCTTCTGAGATCTTTTTCACTTCGGGCGGAACAGAGGCGGACAACATGGCCATACGTTGTTCTATTGAAGGACTTGGATTAAAACATGCAATCACTTCGCCGTTGGAGCATCATGCGGTTTTACACACACTTGAATCGATGGCCGATAAAGGTCAGATCAAATTGAGCATGGTTAAGATCACGGCTGATGGTCATGTGGATATGGATCATCTTGAAGAGCTTTTGAAAAACAATGAGCGTTCGTTCGTTTCATTGATGCATGCAAATAACGAAATCGGAAATCTTTTGCCGCTTAAAAAGGCAGGCGAACTTTGTAAAAAATATAACGCAATCTTCCATTCAGATACTGTACAAACGGTCGGGCATTATACGATTGATGTGAAAGATATGAATTTGCATTTTCTGAATTGCGCAGCGCATAAATTCCATGGACCAAAAGGCGTTGGATTTATTTACATCAGCAGCGATATCAATATTGCGCCGTTGATTTTCGGTGGAGCGCAGGAGCGTAACATGCGCGGGGGAACTGAAAACGTGTATGGCATTATCGGTCTTGCAAAAGCAATGGAGATCGCTTACCGTGATCTTGCAAAGCACCAGGAATATATTCTCAGTCTGAAAAATTACATGATCGAACAGCTTGAGAAACATCTTCCGGGTGTAACGTTCAATGGCGATGCAAAAGGCAATTCGCTTTACACGGTGCTGAATGTCTGTTTGCCACCAACGGAAAATGCAGAGATGCTTGTTTTCAATCTCGACATAAACGGAATTGCAGCATCAGCAGGAAGCGCTTGTTCTTCGGGAAGCAATGTCGGCTCACATGTATTGCGCGCTATCGGAACAGATATGAGTCGCCCCAGTGTGCGCTTTTCCTTCAGCAAGAATAATACGAAGGAAGAAGTGGATTATGCTGTTGCTAAGCTGAAGGAAATTTTTCCTGTGGCGGTGGCTAAGTAAGCTCAATCGCATAAAACGTTCTATTCAAACAAGTCCTTCAATTGAGGGACTTTTTTATTCTTGGT
This sequence comes from Bacteroidia bacterium, assembly GCA_039918435.1. Classification (GTDB taxonomy): domain Bacteria; phylum Bacteroidota; class Bacteroidia; order Palsa-965; family Palsa-965. The sequence goes on from JBDSHN010000066.1 coordinate 37,474, forward strand.
AAGTTTATTATAAGAATATTTTTATTAAAATTAAATTATGAATCAGCTTGATAATAACTACGTTGTAATTCTTAGTTTGCTTAAAGATAAGATCAGGCATGCAAGGTCAAAAGCAATTTCTGTTGTAAATACACAGTTACTGGCAATTTATTGGGAAATTGGGAAATCAATAGTAGAGCAGCGTCAAGTTGAATGATGGGGAACAAAGATTATTGACAGACTTTCCATTGATTTGAAGGCTGAATTTCCAGATATGAAAGGGCTTTCCGTCCGGAATATAAAATATATGCGGTCATTTGCTGAGGCCTATCCTTCATTTATAAATAATGGGAAGCAAGAAACACCAATTGTGCAAGGCGGGCTTGCACAATTTCCAACAAGTTTTGATAATCTAATTGTGCAAGCACCACTTGCACAATTGTCATGGTATCATCATATAACGCTGTTAGACAAGGTAAAAAGTTCCATGGAACGGTTCTTTTACATAGCGAAAACCGTTGAAAATGGATGGAGCAGAAATGTTATGTTAATGCAAATCGAAAGCGATTTATTCAGCAGACAAGGTAAGGCAATAACAAATTTCGAAAACGTACTTCCAGCTGTTGATTCAGACTTGGCAAGAGAAACATTTAAGAGCCCATACGTCTTTGATTTTCTAATGCTGAGCGAAGAAGCCAGAGAGAAGGACCTGGAAAAAGCACTTGTCCAGCATTTGAAAAAGTTTATGCTTGAGTTGGGGAAAGGTTTCGCTTATGTTGGCAATCAATACAATTTAACGCTTGAGAATGAGGATTACTTTCTTGATCTCTTCTTTTATAATACACACTTGCATTGTTATGTGATCTTTGAATTAAAAATTGGCGAATTCAAACCCGAATATGCCGGCAAGCTTAATTTCTATATTAATACAGTAAGAGCCTGTTTAAAAATGCAATGTTGAAAATTATATAGAGGCTGCCGATCAGCCAGCGTTGTAAGATATTCCCTTTGTGGTCGACTAAAACTACAGAGATGAGAATCTATCCAAGCGACATGACCGACAGCCAGTGGCAATTTATAAAAAGTTCTTTGAATTTTAAGGAAAGAAAACGTAAGCA
>JBDSHN010000067.1:0-11756 GCA_039918435.1 Bacteroidia bacterium
TCTTGACCACCGTTCAGAAGTGGCGGTTCCGATTTACGATGCAGACAGTCAGCAGGAGATGAAGCACATCATAAATCTCCAGCTGCGCGATAACCGGAAGGCGCGGATACTGGGCGGGAAAGAGGAAAATTCTTATCGCCAGTCTACTGCAAAAACCGCTGTTAACGCACAGGATGAAATAAGGCTGTACCTTGAGAAGAAGGCCCTGACAGGAAAAAGATTAACTGCACGCAAAAAGATTGAAGTTCGCCGCGATTGATATTGGATCTAATGCAGTTCGCCTGCTCATCGGAAATGTTTACGAGAGTAAGAACGGCCCGATTTTTAAAAAAGCAGATTTAGTCCGGATTCCTCTCCGTCTCGGCGAAGATGCTTTTCTTCACCAGAAAATTTCTCCCGAAAAAACGGCAAAGCTCATCCTTGCGATGAAATCTTTCCGTCACTTAATCGATTTTTACGAGATCAAAGAATACAAAGCCTGCGCTACTTCAGCAATGAGAGACGCGCAGAATTCCGTTGAAGTGATTGAACAGGTGGCAAAGGAAGCCAACATTGCTATCGAGATCATTGACGGAAAAAAGGAAGCGCAGATCATTTATTCCAATCACATCGCTGAAAAGTTAAGTCCGGAGAGTAATTACCTCTACATCGATGTGGGCGGCGGCAGCACAGAGCTTACTTTATTTTCTAAAAATCAATTGATCGCGACACGTTCTTTTAATGTGGGCACCATTCGTTTCCTCAATAATCTTGTTCCGAAAGAAGTGTGGAATGAATTTAAAGAATGGATCAAAAAAGAAATAAAATCTTTTCAGCCCATTATTGCCATCGGCTCAGGCGGCAACATCAATAAGATCTTCAAGATGTCGCGCAAAAAACAAAATCGCCCGATGACTTACAAGCGCCTGACGGAAATGCACGAGCTGCTTGACGCGTATACATTGCAGGAACGGATTGAAGTGCTCGGATTAAATGCTGACCGTGCAGATGTAATTGTTCCGGCCGCAAAAATATTTATCACCGTAATGAAGGCTGCAGATATAAAAGAAATTTATGTTCCGCAAATCGGCATGGCGGATGGATTGATTCATTTGCTTTATGAAGAGCATGTGGCGAGGAATACGAAGGGGATGATTTTTAGTAAGTAAAAAGCTTTTTGTTCCTTGCTCATTTCCTCCGGGCGACTTCGTCTGCTATTTTTTGTTTCACAGTTTCCGGCCATTAGTCATGTGTATCGTAGATAATCAGTAAATGTGCAGTTTTTAAGGGCGCAGTTTTTTAATTATTGGGATCCAAAATCTTAATCAGTATAACTCGATTAAATTACAATAAATCATTTACGCCGGATAAGCCCAATCCAATCCCTCTGCAATCACGTTAATGGTTTCTCCCTTTTCCGTTGAAGCTTTTAACAAGTAGGATGCTTTCAAAGCAAAATCATTCCCATTAAAAAGAACACGAGTTGAAAAACTATGCGCCACTGAAGATTTTGTAACTGCCGTAACTGGAATTTCAGCCAACAAGAAATTGGTAGTGCCATTGTAAATAAACAATCGCACCATACCAGATGTAGTATTCACAATAGCTTTCATCGTTACTGTTTGAATATTTGTCCCGTTAGCAGCAGCAGTGAGCACCGTTCCTAAGGTTCCACTTCCATCAAGGTTTGCATTTGCAGTAGATACTTGTCCTAGCCCGGTATTCGCGGTATATTTTGTGCTTTCCGGCCTTACCGAAGTTGTATAATATGCCCAATCCAGTCCTTCCGCTATTACATTCATAGCTTCAGCGTTTACAGTAGATGCCTTTAGAATATATCCGCTTTTGAGCGCATAATTAATTTCCATATAATTCTCAAAGCTCGGATCAGTCGCAGATTTTGTTACTGCAGGAACTTCTATTTCAGCAATTAATTCGGTAGCACCGCCGCCGCTTACAAAAAGTCGAACCATACCCGCAGTAGTGCTCACCTGCGCTTTTATTGTTACACTTTTTATCAACGTTCCGTTGGAGGCGGCTGTTAATACGGTGCCAAGTGTTCCGGTTCCATCAAGATTTGTGTTAGCGGTTGAGATGGTTGCACATCCTGTGTTCGCCGTATATTGGGTTTCTGCTGCCATTTTGATTTCTTAATATTTAGAGAGTTTAAGTTTTATCTTTTATGAATTATGGATGTAAAATTTATGGATAAGTCCAGTCGTATGCTTCCGCCGTAACAGCAAATGTATTTCCTACCTCTGTACCCACTTTCAGAATATCCCCTGATTTCAACATATAATTCAAGGGAAAAAGTCGAGAATAACCCAAAAAGGTAGCGGTAGACTTCACGGATGGATCCACTTTTATTTCCAATAATAATCGCGTGTTTGTTCCATCATAAATAAAGAATCTTAACATTCCCTGTGATACTGCCGTTTCAATTTTTACAGTAACCGATTTTACATATGTCCCGTTTGAGGCTGCGGTTACTAAAGAAACAAGAGTTCCACCTCCGTCTAATCCAGTATTGGCTACTTTGGATAAGCACAAGCCTGTATTTGCAGTAAATTGTGTGCTTTCGCCAAGAAAAGAATCATCGAACATATGATATTTAGATTTTGAAAAGAATTCTTTATAGAGTTTATATCGAGCAGATTTATAAACCGGTAGACCGGATATTTGAGTCATTTGCTTTATGAATATCACATAGCAAAAAAAGTCAGAGGGGTTTGTCTTTGGCTAACAGTATAAATTTTTGGAAATAAATTAAGGGGGTTATCGCGTAGGATTTCCATCTAGAGCTTTCACATTGCCCTCATCATCGGAACCCGGGGATGGATGGCTCTTTCCTGCTCCCTTTCCACCAGCCTTAGCAGTCCCTTGTAGAGTAGTGACGGGGTTACCACTTAAAAAGGCCGGGACATCCACAAAACCTGAATTTAAAACAATTCTGTTGTTTCTTCCCATATGTAAAGAAAGTTTATCATTTGAATTTGTCATACTATTTTGCAGATTTGTTGGTAAAATCAAATATATATAAGATATTTCACATTAACACTTAATAAATTTAGGCGCTTTATTAATTCTTCCAAGTTTGATTTTATTTAGGCTCATTTTATGTTACCGGATTTGTCAGTCTCGCACTGTATTTTTATTGCTGTTTTGTTTTTTTATAAATTTCCTTCAGGCCCAGAAGTTAGACAGTCTCATCTCCGCTTACATGGAAGCGATGCTTTCCAAGAATAATACGAAGATTTATAATACATCCAGCCAGATCGGTTTTTATTACATTGGACAGAACGAAGACGATAGCGCGGTTTCATATTACAACGTAGCATTGAAGCATGCCAAAACGCCAATAGAAAAAGCAGATGCGTATATGGGCATGGCAAAATCAACGCTCTTTACAAAGTCTGTTTATTCCATGAAATCTGCCAAGAAAGGACTGACTTTCGTACAAGATACCGACTGTGTTGCAAGGGTAAATCTCATAAATGTGATTGGTATTTATTACAGCCTGAATGGAAAGTATGATAGCTCCCTCTATTTTTATAAAATAGGTCTATCCACAGCTGAAAAATTAAAAGATGAAATCCTTATTTCCAAACTGAAGGGAAATCTTGGCGATGTTTACAGTTACATGGGAAAGTATGATATAGCACTGCGGTATCAACTACAGGTGCTTGATTTCCAGCAAAGGAAAAAGGATTCGGTTAACATGGTGCGCAGTTTTATAAATGTGGGAAACACCTACAATTATATGTTTCAGGACAGCATAGCCCTTACTTATTATATGCGCGCTTACCCTTTGCTAAAAGATAAAAAAAGCCGCATGTCGGGAAATTTATTTAATTCGATTGCGCTGGCTTATGAGGGTCTATGTGATTCGCTCAAACCGGAAAATCCTAAATGGCAAACGTATACAGCGCTGCAGAAAAAATATCTTCAACAATCACTTGCAGTAAAAACGGTTCTTAAGGATTCGATTGGAATCGCAAATACCCTGTTGAATTTTGGAAGACTTGCGATCAAAATGAAACATACCCCGGAAGCCATCCGGTATTTTAATGAAAGCCTGACTATAGGTGAGAAAATAGATAACCAACGGCTGATAAGAGCGAACTGTTCGGCGTTGGGCGATGTTTATTGCGAGCAAAAAGATTATCCGAAAGCACTTGTTTTCTTTTTCAGGATGAATGAGATGGCCGAGCACGACAGCGACCTTAATGCGCAGCATGATGCATTGCACAGCATTTACAGAACGTATGAAATTATGGGCGATTACAAAAATGCCTTTGAATACCTGGCGCAATATAAAAATGTCATTTACGCGCTTAATTCAAAAGAAAAAGAAAAAGAAATAGCAGACGCAGAAGCGAAATATAAAAACCAGGAAAAACAACGCGAGAATGACAATCTGATGTATGATAACCAGCTCAAGACGATTGAAAATAATAAAGCGAAAGAAGAGAAACAATCGATCCTGATCTTTTCCGGCGTGGGCTTATTGCTCATCTTGCTTATTTTTTATCTTTTCTACCGCAATGCACAGATAAAAGCAAAGGCGGAAGAGCAGCAAAAAGTAACGAAAGCTGTTTTTGAAAGCGAACAAAAAGAACGCATTCGTATCTCCCGCGATCTTCACGATAATGTGGGAACACAATTAAGTCTTATCAGCAATGATATTGAATGGATCACGCATCCGCTCAAAACATTTACCGAAACCGAAAAATCAGAAAGACTTGAATCGATCGGAACAGCATCGAAAGAAGTCATCAACACCTTGCGCGAAACGATCTGGGCGCTGAATAAAGAAGAAGTTTCTTTCGAGGAATTTGCCGATAAGTTGAAAGCACATGTACAAAAACAGGTGAAGCTGAGCAAAAATGTGCAGCCTTCATTCAATGAAAATCTTGAATCAACGATCATGCTCGGGCCATCGGAAGCGCTCGGATTATTCCGCATTTGCCAGGAAGCGATTGCGAATTCGCTGAAATATGCACATTCGGAAAAGCTGGAAATTTCTATGAGCACGGAAAATGAAAAATACAAGCTCTCCATTGCTGATTATGGGAAAGGATTTGACAAATTAGCCATCAGCCGCGATTCAAATTACGGGCTCGCGAATATGAAATTCCGCGCTGAAGAAATTTCATGCACGATAAACATCGATTCGTCGCCTGAAAAAGGCACGATTGTCACCATTGCCAAAAAATAACGCAGATGAGGTATTACCTCTCGTGACTGCTAAGATTACATTTGATTTATGGCTTACAGAATCGCAATTGTGGATGACCGGCCACAGAACCTCACATCACTCTCCGAAAAAATTGTTTTTTCGGGTGAAGTAAATGTGCTTTTTACGGCGCAGAACGGAAGTGAATTCATGGAAAAGCTGAAGGAGCTTGCTCCCGACCGCCTCCCGCAGGTGGTGCTGATGGACATTGACATGCCGGTAATGAATGGCATTGACGCCGTGCGCAACAGCCACGCGATCTATGATAATATACGTTTTATCATGCTCACGGTTTTTGATGACGATGATAAATTATTCGAAGCAATACAAGCCGGCGCTGATGGTTATTTGCTTAAAGAAGAGCGCGTGGATGTGATCCTTGATTCCATTCGTGAAGTGGTGGATCAGGAAGGCGCGCCTATGTCGCCGCGTATTGCGCGCAAAGCTTTGAAATTGCTCACTGCTTCTGCCCCGCCGGTTGCACAGGAAGAAAAAGCAACATCAAGTTTGTCGGATCGTGAAATGGATATTTTAAAAGAGCTGGTGAATGGATTGGAGTATAAACAGATTGCGGAAAAACTTTTTATCAGTCCGCACACGGTGAGAAAACACATTTACAATATCTACGAAAAGCTGCACGTTACGTCCAAAACACAAGTGGTGAAGTTGGCGTTGAAAAACAGGTGGGTTTAGAGTTAATAATGCGAAAATGTGTAAATTAATAAATATGCAAATTAAGAATGGAGTGCGTTCGGAATTTTTGCGTGAGGGATTGAAGCAAGCTACCATGTAGCGCGTAAAGCCCGGCCTCGTGAAGTAACGCCCCTTCGCATTTACTTCAAGAGGCACGCCCAACATTAACTATTCTTCATACAACCCTTTTATCCGGAAAAACTCCACGCGCTTAGAGTTTTTAATTTGCACATTTATTAATTATTAAGTTGCACAGGTAAAGCATCATCCAAGCAAAAATAGCTGAAAATCACTAACGGCGGGACGTTGGGCGATTTTGCCTCCAAAGGGTAGGATAATGGTTTCTTTGGTATTATACACTTCCCGTTACTCCGAACGTTACTATTGTTTAATCCGTAAAACAACCTAACTATGGGAGTTATCCTGCGTGAAAAAAAATTAAAAGGTGGTGGCGTATCGTTTTATCTCGATATAAACCATGAAGGTCGTCGATGGTACGAGTTCTTAGATATTCGTATCAAAGGAAACAAACGGCTGCCCGAAAACGTGCAAAATCGCAAACTTGCAGATCAGGCATTGAAGGCAAGGGGCTACCAGTTAACGGTAGAAAAGAACCACTTACCAAATGAGCAAAATACAGAACGCGATATGGTTTCTTTCATCCGCGAAAAGTCAAAAGGCACACCTTCGGAAATTAATGGGGAGTATATCTGTAAAAAACTAATCGCCTTTTCGGGATTAGAAGAATTACCGATGAATAAGATTGACAAAAATTTCCTCATGAGTTTTCAGGAGTACCTGAAAAAGAAAGACGCGAAAGGGAAAGGCTTAGGACAGGGAACAATTTATATGCTTGTTCATTTGTTCAGCACGTTCATTTATAAAGCGGTGGAAAATGGTTTTATGCCCGCCAATCCATTTCAGAAAATTCCTCGCGCCGAACGTATGCGCCCTAAGAAATCAACGCCGGAATATCTTACAGCAGAGGAAATAATAATGCTGATGGAAAACAGTAAGAAAGTTCCACAGCAATTAAAATTAGCATTCCTGCTCAGTTGTTTCAGCGGGTTACGCTGGAGCGATTGCAGCAAGCTAAAATGGTCACAGATCGTTAAGCAGACCATTGAGAGCAAAGAGGAAACAATAATCCGCGTAGATCAAAAGAAAACCAAATTCGGATATTATACCCCATTGGGTGAACAGGCAATTGAAGTTATCAATGAACGCAAAAAAGAAGCAGAAACGGAAAAGCATAGCGTTTATGTTTTCCCGATGTTGTACGAACCCAACAGTAAAGAGAATAACGAAAAGCGGTATGCTCATACCATGAAACGTTGGGGACTTAAAGCGAAATTGGGTAAGCGGTTACATTTCCATTTAGGACGGCATACGTTCGCTACCCTTGCAATTCTTGCGGGTGCGGATTTATATACGGTATCAAAACTCTTAGGGCATACGGATATAAAAAGCACTCAGATTTACGCGCAAGTTGCAGGACGTTTAAAGGTCGAAGCAGTCGCCCGATTGCCTAAACTGGCTGTTAATATTTCCCGCGATTCAGAGCATAGAATAGCCAGTTAAGCAGCCGTATTGCATCTTAAAAATCCCCGCCCCTACAGGCGGGGATTTTTGCGTTTACCAATGGGTTATCCATAGATAAACGCAATTATCAATAGATAACCTATGATGAGCTATAACCACTTATTAAAAACAGGATAACAAAACCTTACCCCTAAACGTTATGAAGTCAGGGACGCAACCCCGCAACCCTGTAAACGTCTTTTGGTTATGGAACACGAAGAACTGAACGCATGGATAAGCCGTAAGCGTAAGAATATTATAGCAATTCACGAGCTGAAATACTTTGCACATCCCAAGAGGGATAAATACCTTAATTTTTTTCAGGATAAACTATTGCGGTTTTTTCTTTCCATTGAGGACGATCCTTACAAAATGAAGATAATTGAATTGTACAAGGAAGGAGGTTTCATGCTTGAATCCTTGCCTAAGATTCTGAAAAAAGTGGAAGAAAAAAGGGTGTGGTTTAAAGACCAGATGTTTTTTGGGAAGGAATACAGCCAACCTTATATACACGTTAGCAGTTTTGTTAAAATCGAAAATGAACGTGAGATTGTGAGGTTTCTAATGTGGTTTGAGGTCACATCTTTTTTTCTGAAATTCATCCCACAATTGGAAAAAGCAATTAAGCGCGGTGTAATCGGTATGCAGGAAGAAAAAATTTTGTTTGCCAAAGCAAAGCAGGGAATATTACCGGATAAAAAAGAAAGTCCCCAACCGCTTGTAGGTTTCTTTTGGGAAGGTAGAGATGTAGCAATGAAAATAAAAACGTTGCACGATGGGTTGGTAGCAGGAGAATTTATTGAAAGGAAAACAACCTTAGAACAGTTTACAATTTTATTTAAAGGCATTCCGGTGGATAAACCTGTTCTATGGCGTGGCACTAATTCGCAATTAGTTTACCTGATCGGCGCACTCTATAGTAAAAACCTGCTTGCTATACCGGAAGAATTAAAGACACTGAATAAACAGGACATTAAAAGTGAACAGGCGTATGGTAGTTGGCTCTATTCAAAACTCAGCGCGTGTTTCACGGACAAGCATGGAAAACCTTTATTGGCAAAAAACCTCAAGCATACTAAAAGCGATATTGAAAATAAAGGTCGTACTACATCTCGTGCAAACGAGCTGCAAAATATTGTACGGGAAGTTGTAAAAGCAACCTTTTTAAATTCAGTAGCGAGCAAAGAAAATAAGAACTAACTATTTTCACTTGTCAGATTTACGAACGCCACCTTAACAGGGTGGCGTTTTGTTTTCCCTACCCGCCTACGTGTTGCCTATGTGCAAACGCTGCCAAATTCTTTTACTGAAAAAGCAGTCGGAAATTTGTATAAGATTTTCGCGCCCAAATCAAATTGCCTACCCGCCTACGTTGTGCCTTTTGCACACGCAGGCAAATGAACTAAAGCAATTGCAGCGCGTTAATAATAATATAAGGCTATCCCAAGATGTGACAGCCCGATTATAAAAACTAAACTAATCCATAATGGAAAATGATGTGCCGCAAGAAAGTATCGGCGAACTATTCAACCGTTTAGACAGGCTTGAAGAAAGGTTAAATGAAGTATTGGTAGCACACAAAGAGATGCTGAGTTTTGACGAAGCAAGGATATACCTGCACTTGTCCCCTTCATACCTCTATAAACTTACCGCTTCACGTGTAATACCTTTTTTCAAACCCGGAGGCAAGCTGGTTTATTTCCGGCGAGCTGATCTGGACGAATGGCTTAAACGCCACCTGTGCGCTCCTGTGGCTTCGCTCAAGGCAAAAGCAATTGACTTGCTTGACCAAAGCGCGAAGCGAAGGAAAAAACGACAGGGAGAATAAAAACAAAAAGCATTCAACTCACTTTAACGCCGTTTCCGGTGAGGAAATGTAGAACGAAAAAGGAAGCAGCAAACTAAAAATTAAATAACATGAAACGCAGTGCAAAATTCGATGTGCCGGAAGAAGTCTTTAGCGACTTTATCCGCGAAGTATCCGAACGCGATCTTGAAGCGAAGACCGGAAAATTGAACCGTAACGATGAATATCCTGTAACGGTTGAATATGAAAAAGAGGAACAGGATGAAATTGATGAACTGGAAGAGGTGCTGGAAGACCTCATTAACGGAATCGAAGAAGAAGAGGAAGAAGAAGACGAGGACAAAGGCTGATTGCTTATTCCAGGAAAAAACCACGCCGCCCCTTGCGGCGTGGTTTTCATTACAACTTTTAAAAACAGAAAACAATGTTAGAATTAAAAGATTATAGAAAATTCAAATGTAATACAGGCGAGTGCAACGCAAAATTACCGGAGGTGTATTGCGAACGCTTAATGATAATGCGCCGTGAAATCCCGCGCTTCATTGAAGTCATCGACAAAATAGGTGATGCTCTTTTGTCTTATCACATTTTGCATCCTGAACGAGATAAAGAAGACAAAGATCCCGCAATGGACAAGACGTACGTTTTTATCTGGGTTGATCCGCGCAAGCACCACGATCCCGAATATTTAGTAAAGGCGGGTTCAAACATTGCTTGTGGTTCTTTTACTCTTGAAGAGGAAATAGAATATATCAATACTGAACACAGCGACGAGTTGTACCTGAAACGTTGCCGTGAATTGAATTGTCCCGTATGTGAGAGAAATTATCGGGATAAATCCAAAAGCGTTATGAACTACATAACTTACAACGCTTCGTTATTCATACGCAGGGGTATTCATCCTTAAAAAGAAAGGAGTGTTCTAAATGGAACACGAAAAAAATTGTGCCTATTGTAGCAAAGCATTCACAGCGAATCGTTCTGATACGTTGTATTGTAGTAGTACGTGCCGGACTTATGCAAGCAAAAAAGGAAAAACTTCGGCAAAGAAAAACCGGAAAGGGAAAAATTCTCTTTCCGGCATTTCCTTTGTTGAACAGGCACAAACGCGGATCATAAAAACGGATACGGCAAAACAAGCTGAAAGGCACGTACCGAAAATTCCGATTGTGCTAAAAATTGACGCAGAACCGGAATTGAATTTTTCAATGATGCCACCCTTACGCGGTTACGTGGAAGACGTGGCACAGGTTAATCTTGCAAAGCTGCCACCACCACCCGAACCGCCTGTTGCTTTTTACGAAGAACGCCCAAGAGAAATTTCAAAGCAAGTTGCATCTTACGCCGTTGACGTTCCTAATCCTGAATACAAAAGATTATATGCAGCCAAAGAGCAGCAGATAAAAGCCATTGCAAACCTGCGGGGTTGGATTTCTACGCAGGAACAAAAAATAAAACAGATTAGCGAATCTACGAGCGTTAACGGATTGCATTTTGTTATTGCGGGCATAAGCGGAGGAATAATCGGTAATGAGGCAGCACCGGATAAAAATAAAGGTACAGGAATGGTCGTAGGCGGGCTTGCCGGAATTTTAAGTGTATGGGCTTATAAATGGATGATAGCAGAAGATTTTAAAAAACAGAAAGCAGAAGCCTTGCAAAAAGAAACCAACACCCTGAAAGTATGGCGGGAGAAAGTAATTGAATGGGAGGAAGTGCTACGCGTAATCAATGGCGCATTTTCAAGAGAAAGCGAATTGCAGAAAGAAGAGCGCACCAAAATTTCCAACGCAAAGGAAATCGCAGAACAAGAACAGAAAATAAAAGAGTACGAAAAAAAGAAAGATCAGGCGTATCAGGAAAGTATTGCCTATTCAAAAGCAGTTGCGGAGTATGAAGCAAAATACGGAAGCATTCAGGCGGCGTATAATGCGCTTGAAGACGCGGAAGAAATGCCGCAAGCTGAGGTAAATGATTCCGGTGTTATCTCTTCGCTCGGATTAAATAAGGTGGTAGGTGGTGCGCTTTTATTTAAAGGAGCATGGCGTAATTTTTTCGGCACACCTTCGCGCGATTTTAAGCTGGTTATTCACGGCCCGTCTTTCAGCGGAAAAAGTCACCTTGCATTAAAGTTTGCATACTACTTAGCCGTTCATCATGGCAAAGTTTTATACAACACAAGTGAGGAAGGTTTTTCGCGTACTATGGATTCCAAACTTGAAAAACTTGGAGCAAGGGCGCAAGGTTTAGACATCGGCAATTATACAACGGTCGAGTTGCTGAAGGAAAAAATTCCGCAAACAACATACAATTTTATCATACTGGATTCTGTCAGCGATATGAACATGGATGCGGAAGCCCTGCAAGAGCTTCGCCGGTTTTATTGCTGCTCAGCAGTTATCGGAATTTGTCAGAACACCAAAGCGGGCGATATACGCGGCGGGTACGACCTTGTGCATG
>JBDSHN010000068.1:0-29995 GCA_039918435.1 Bacteroidia bacterium
AGTGAAAGAAACATTCCGTGGCAGATTATACAACAGGGAAGATAGCGTAATGCTCGTGGCTTGTGCCCTACACAATTTGAAATTAAAGGTGAAATTCACATAATGAACTTAATCGATATAAACTCTAATATAAAAAATAATTCACCCATGTTATTTGACACTCCTTTTGTCTGCACCAGTGTTCTTTTGTCACGCAACCAAAATCTGATTAGCGGAAGTTGCTATTCCGGTACTGGTTTTTATTTATTCGACATTAAAACCCAAAAGGAAATCAAACCTGATTATCCATTCAACTCAATGAAAGTTCCGGTATGGGACTTTAACTATTCAACTACCCGGTTAGCACTTGCAGCTGATACGGGAATGTTGACCATTTTAAACCTTGAGAATTTTGAAACTATCGTTTTTGAACCCATACATAAAGGTCCAATAACCAATTTACTTTTCATTGATGACAGTAATATAGTATCTTCCGGACTTGACGGTAAATTGCTGATCAGTAATTTATAAATACCAGGATTGCATAAAATATGATAATCTCAATTCTATATCATAAGCAGCACTTTCCCATTCATAACCTATTGGTAAATATTCGATCCATTTTGAATCAGTGATATTAATTTGGTATTCTGCTTGTAGGAGTTGGTCGAGTGAATTCTCATCCTTATTCACCCAAACGAAGAACTCAATTTAAACATCGGCAAATACATCGCCACCAATATCACCGCCACCATCATTCCCAAAAAAACAATCATCAGCGGTTCAATCACACTTCCAAGAACAGAAGTTTCATGCTCGATCTCATCTGAATATTGTTTGGAAAGTTTATCAAACATCATGTCCAGCTGATTTACTTCTTCTGCAACACGAATAAGCGAGATCATCCGTTTATTATACACCGGAAATTTTGCGAGACATTCATGCAAGGAACTTCCATGCATTATTTCATGACGGATACTTGTCAGGGAATTTTCCACCGGATAAAATCCGACCATTTTCTGCACAAGCTCCAGCGCATTGACCAGTGGAGTACGTGAAGCGAGAAGTAAATGCATCGAATGACAGAACCGCTCAAGGTAAACTTTCTGCGTGATCTTTCCGATGTAAGGGATGCGTAAAACAAATGCTGAAGATAATTTCCGGAAGGCATCCTGCTTTCGCTGGGAATAGGTGAAAATTACGATGCTGATAATTCCAAGCAATAGCCACGGTCCATATTTCCCCAGCAACTCTGAGGCATCAATGATCAGTTTTGTGATGCCGGGCAATTCAGTGTTGAAGCGTTTGAGCATATCGGCAAACATGGGCACAACGAATCGCAGCATAAACCAAACCGCGCCGAAGGCAACCAACATCACGACCATCGGGTAGGAGAGTGCGCCGGTGACTTTCCGCTTTTGTTTTATTTTTTTCGTGTAAAAATCGCCAAGATCTTTCAGCACTTCCTTCATGCGACCGCTTTCTTCGCCAATGCGCAGGCTGTAAAATTCGTAAGTTGAAAATTTCGCCGTTAGTTCGATGGCTTCCGGCAAAGTGCTTCCATTAATGATCGCTTTCAGGATTTGCCCATACAGCAATTTGTCCTCTTTTTTTTCAGCTTCACCTTCGAGCAATTCAAGCGCAGAACGAATATCGATGCCTGCGGTCAGCAACACGTGTAACTCTCCGTAGAAACCTTCTTTCTTTTTGTCGTTCCATTTACCACCAAAGAGCTTTATATCACGACTCATAAAATCCATAATTCCACCCTGCGGCTTCTTTACAGCAATCGCTTTTGCTGCGGCTATTTTACTGATGTCAATTGCCATTTTAATTAAGTTCTGAATCTACCTTGTCTATTTCTGATTTCGGATTGATTTCTTTTTTGTAAATTTTAATTTCTGTTTTGCCTTCGGAATTTATAAGCACATGCAATTCGTCTATTTCATTATTTTCAGCATTAACCTTTTCATCTTTTATAAAAGTTTCTATAGCATGAATCGCAACAAAAAAAGTATCAATTTGTAATAAATCATCTCTCAAAACATATTTTTCTCCGAACCGGTATTCAAGCAATTTATCTTTTGATTGTAAACGAATTTTGTTTTCACTGACATGGATAACGGTTAATGCATTTTCAAAATCACTTTGCAGCTGGCTGACGAAAAAAGAAACTTCTGTAATTGTTCCGGACTGTTTGCTGTATGATTCATATTGCTGTGTGATGATCCTGTAAGCATTAAATGTTGCTGTCAGCACAATTGCGCTCAGGATCATTCCGACAAGCAGCTCCAGAAGTGTGAACGCTTTAATTTCCTTATGGCGCATGGATGAACTCTTTATATTCCGCGAGCAGTACACCATCTGTAGTGATTGCCGTGTAATGCAGTTGAAATAAATTATCACTGTTTTCAACCGGAATTAATTTCTTCTCAATTCTGAATTCATCATTTGATATTGTTTCATCGATCAAACGATTTGAAAATTTTGAATGGAGGGCTTCATTTTCAAGACGAATGCGTGCAAGCACTTTTAATTTACTCCGCGAACTCGTAACTATTGTATTGTAGATCATGATTGAAAATCCGAAGCACATCATCACAATGATCATCGCGATCATTGATTCAAGCAAAGCATATCCTTTTAGTTTTAATGAAGCCATTCGATCACCGCCTTCCTGTCAGTTTTTTTTCTTGTCAATGCAGATGCGATGTAATACGGTGAACGTTTTGGCCGGTCAATAACAGCATTCATCAAATGATTTTCATACTCAGCGGAAGCAGTTTTTAATTTAAACTTGCTGCAGGTAACACTTCCGTAAGCAGATCCTTTATGATCCAAAAGGTCAGAACAATAGATTTCACCATAAATAATAGATTCTTTTCCTGTAACAATAAGCACATGTTTTCTGAAATCAGTTTCAACGTGGCAGGCAAACAGTTGTCCTGATATTTTGCTTTTTTCACCAATAAAAATTGCAGATACATCCGGTGATCTGGCGGTTGCGATTATTCCAAGGACTGTCGGGTAGTGGAGATGAACATTTTCTCCCACGATAAGTGAATCGCGTGCGAATGCCTGGAACTCACCTTCTGTATTATCTTCAATTTTGATAAAAGGTGCGATAAGCAAAATGTTTTTCAGCAATGTATTTTTCCGGACAAGAATAGCTGTCCGTGAAATAATACAAACGTGTCCCTGAATTATTTCTGCCTGCAATGAAATCGAACCGGAACTAAAAACGTAAAGCGTCTTGTTCAAAAAAGAATTCGCGATGCTATCCGCCTGTTGAATATCCAACAAAGAAATTGTTGAATCAGTTTGTCCCGGAATAAAATCAAATAATTTCCGGATACGCTCCACCAGCTCTTCATTGTACTTCGGTAGAAATCGTTCTGAAGTTTTAATTTGTCCATACACCATTTTAGTTCCTGAATAACTTTGGCCTTCGATGTATGCCCGTTGAATTCCTGCCTTGGGCAAATAGCAATCGCCGGTAAGCTTTGTTGTTCCTGTAATAGAAAGCGGCCGGTCGAGATCTGCCAGAATTAAAGCTGTTTTATCTTTCGCATCGCATTGCCATCCAACTGCTGCGATAAGTTCATGCGAGAAGATTTTAGTATGCGCACGTGAAACGGCTATTTCAAATGCACCCCACGATTTTATTTCGAGACGCACCGAATCACTTCCATCACCAAAGAGATCCGTTTCTTTCGGATCATCATAGACAACACCAGCCTGTCCGCTAAGCAATAACTGCAGACCTGACCTTGAATTCCGAATCACTTCCTCGCGGATCTGGTCGCGTTGTAAATGCAGGCGCGTATAAAAAGCGGAAAGCAGCAGTGAGCCACTGACCAACCCCATTATAATGGTAATGGCAAGCGCGTAAAAAAGTGAACCGCCTCGTAGCATGCTCAGGATTTTTTAACTGGTGTTAAGGATGTGGGTTTATTTTTTTTTATTGGTTCCGTTTCTTTTTCCGCTGCTGGATTTTTTCCTGAACTGTTCTTTTTCTCTTTGTCGAAAATTTTTCTGAACTTATTACTTGACTTTGGGTTATCGGTAGTAGTATCTTTCACCTCGTGAGACTTTTTGTTCTGGCTCTCTGTTGTATCTTTTAAGTTATTTTTTTCTGATTTTGAATGAATTTTATCAGGGTTTGGTAGTTGCGCCTTTCCGTTTTTGTAAATAATAACTGTGTCATTTTTACCGTTTTTATAGACAATGCTTTTTCCTTGCCTCATGCCGTTTTTATAATGTATTTTTGAAACTATCTCACCTTGTTCGTTGTATAACTCTAGTGTTCCATGTTCTTTTCCTTTTTGATAATTTATTATTTCATGAATTTTTCCATTCTCAAACCATGATCTCCAAACCCCGCTCTTTAATCCATAATTAAAACTTCCCTGTTCCCTTAACCCCATATCACGGAAAAATGATTTGTATTCTCCGTGAAGCAACTTCCCATCAAAACTGCCGTCTGTATTTTTTATGTCATCGTTGATGTACCAGTAATACATCCGTCCCATTTTCGTTTTGACTTTTTTAGAATCATACAGCACATTTGCGCGTACAGAATAATTTTCATAATTAATATAAACCATATATGTATCCGATTTTACAGGATAATTGCGTGATTGAAGAAAGAGGCCCGCCACAAATAAGCACGTAATCATATATTTTGTCTGGTGCATGATAAATGTATTTTATCAAATATAGGTCAGCCTGTATGCCTGTAGTTCATTTCATAGCCTGTTAACTAACCAGCGAGTCAATATTCCGAATGATCGCGTAAAACCAATATTCATAATACTAAACCAAATACATTTTCCGTTTTATGTGATATTATTGGAAAGTATTTTCGTTTTGTTGCAGAGGTTTATATGAATTTTTATTCCATTCTTACGCGTTGGTTTGTTTTCTATGCTCGATCATTGGTTTTGATATGAAATAAGATTTTAATGATTTACATTTCCCTGAAATGTAAATGTCCCTGATAGAAAATAGCAGACTGTTTTGACCTGGTCAGTATGCTATCGCAGAAGAATATTTCTTTTGCCACGAGTGTAAATTTTTAGTCAAATTTTTTTACCGCGTTCCCCCGGTAAAGCGAATCTTAATCCTGGATTGGAAAATTCAGTGAATGGAATTGCTTTGCCTTGTGTGGACGCGTTTTTAATTAATTAATAACCCCAAAAATGCTACAAATGAAAGCCGCAAATTCCATTCAATTGCCTTCAGGATTACCAGATCCTGAATATTTAGTTGTTTCAATGCATAATACCAAGTATGTGCTTCCGGTAAAAGATATTCTTCGTCTGGAAGCTATTCGTATTTATACGGTCATTTATTTGAAGAATAAGGAACAATACATCTGTTCCAAACATTTAAAAATAGTTTGTGAAGAGCTGCATTCTGATACCTTTTTCAGAATACATAAATCACATGTGATCAACCTGCGTGAAGTGAAAGGTTACCAGGAAGGAAGAGGTGGTAAGGTGATCATGAGCGACAATAAAGTGCTTGATGTTTCACAACGCAAAAAGGCAACCTTCATAAAAAGGTTTTATGAAATGTTTGGCATATTGCATAGCTGAAACGCGTTCGTTTGGCTACGCTACTCGTTGGTTGGATTAAACATGCAGTTCCTGTTTATTCTTATTTACTTGCACACACATTGTCTCTTCATTCAACATGACTGAAAATGAATAAACTTTTCCGGAAAAAATACAAAGCTTTTACGCTTACAGAGTTGCTTGTGGTATTGGCTATCATCGGCATTCTTTTACTTATCGCATTGCCAAATCTTATGCCGTTGATCAGTAAAACAAAAAGTACGGAAGCAAAACAGAATCTCACGTATATACACAGCCTTGAAAAATCGTGGTATATGGAACATTCGAAATATAGTAATGATCTGAAAGAAATTGGTTTTGAGCTGGAGAATCCTGCGGAAGCACAGTACAGCTACGCCATTATTTCAGCAGGAATCGGAACCTTCAAAGTGAGCGCAACTGCTAAAGCGGATTTTGATAATGATGGACAAATAAATGTATGGGAAGTGGATCAGGATAAAAATCTGAAGGAAGTAACTCCTGACTAATGGAACGATACGGCGACATACCCGGAATAATTGCGCTCGTCATTCTTGCATGGCAGGATTTCCGCACGCGCAAAATAGCCTGGTGGTTATTGCCTGTTCTTGCAGCTTCATTTTTTCTTGCAGGATATGCATCAGCTTCTGCAAAAACAATCGGGCAAACCTTTTCTATCAATATTGTTTTTTTACTTATCCAGTTCCTCCTGGTATGGAGTTGGTTTTCTGTAAAAAACAAAAGATTTTCTAAAATCATTGATACACAAATCGGATTAGGCGATGTGCTTTTTATGATTTGTGTTGCATTGGTTTTTTCTCCGGGTAATTTCTTGATTTTTTACATCGGTGGAATGATCTTAACATTGATTATAACGCTTGTGATAAGAGTAGTAAGAAAAAATTCACTTGCGGAAATTCCTCTGGCCGGTGCGTTGTCTCTTCCGCTGATTATTTTATGTGGCTGGCGTTTATTCAGCCCGGGCAAAGATTTTTACAATGATGCGTGGCTGATGCAATTTTTTGAAACGAATTTTTAACTGCACATGAACGACCACTTTTCCTTAACGATCGATTTGCAGCAGCAGCTGAGCACAGAGCAGGCTTGGCATTATCATATAGTGCCCAAAGCTGCGCATAACGGAACGCTGGAATTGTATATTGATGAAACTACATTCAAAAGCGGATTGGAGGAAGAGCTGGAAGTGCTTTTAGGTAAGACGATCATTCTTGAAAAAATGGCTTCGGACATTGTCCGGAAAACGTTGAGTAAATATTATTTGCGTAATGATGCCCGGAATTCTTCTGCCGGAAAAGTGCAATCTCTTTCAGCAAAACAAGGTGATGATTTTCTTCCGGCATTGATTGCAGAAGCACGACAGCTCGGCAGCAGCGATATTCACATTGAATGTTATGAAGATCGAAGCCGTGTGCGCATCCGGATCGATGGTTTGCTGATTGAACGTTATACCATTTCAAAAGCAGATTATCCCGCATTGATTAACAAAATAAAAATCCGGGCGAATCTTGATATTGCTGAAAAACGTTTGCCGCAGGATGGCCGCATATTTTTTAAAGGTGACGGAATGCAATTTGATATTCGTGTTTCAGTTCTTCCGACGCTGCACGGTGAAAAAGTAGTAATGCGTTTGTTAAGCAATGATGCAACAAACATAGATATACGTACCCTTGGATTTACCGATCGGCAGCTTGCAGATTATATGGAAGGAATAAAAAAGCCACACGGAATTCTGCTGATCAGTGGCCCGACCGGTTCAGGAAAAACAACTTCGCTTTATGCAACGCTGAAACTGCTCAATAAAGAGACGACCAATATTCTAACCATCGAAGATCCGATCGAATATACACTGGAAGGAATCAACCAGGTGCAATTGAAAGAAAGTATTGGTCTCAGTTTTGCGAGTACGCTCCGCACATTTCTGCGGCAAGATCCTGACATCATCATGCTCGGTGAGATACGCGATAGTGAAACGGCGCAGATGGCCATTCGGGCAGCATTGACAGGACACCTGGTGCTTTCTACCATTCACACTAATTCTGCATGGGGAACTATTTCGCGTCTTGCAGATATGGGTGTTCCTCCTTTTTTAGTGGCCGGCACATTGAACACAAGTGTTGCACAACGATTGCTGCGGTTGCTTTGTCCGCATTGCCGAAGAGAAGAAAATTTTAGTGCCGATTTATTTCCCCGAAGCTATAAAGCACCGCGTGTGCTTAAAAATCATACTGTTGCGGTTGGTTGTCCCGAATGTTTTTACACCGGCTACCGCGGACGAAAAGCAATTTATGAAGTACTGCCGATCGATCATGAGCTGGCGGAATGTATCAAGACAAATAATCAGCAGGTGAATGAAATGTTGCGTGAAAGAGGTATCACAACATTAGCTGAAAATGCTTTTCGTTTGTTTGAAGAAGGCGAAACTTCCATCGAGGAAGTGTATTCGATTTTATTTAACAGCTACGCTTAATTTATTGCCATGTTTTTACCCCGAATAAATTATTTCCTGAAAAACCCTGTTCGTATCGTTGCGCTCGCGTTCATAATACTTCTGACAGCCAGCTTTGGAAGTCCTGAAGATGACGCTCGTATTGTTCAGCTTGAGAAAAAATTAAATGAGCTTGCTGTTAGTGTTCCCGGATTGAACAACAAAGTGGAACTTTCTGTCAATGGCTTGCCGGTACAGGAATTTATCCGCGGATTAGCAGTTACAAATAATCTGAATGTAAGCGTTGAACCTGCACTTGATACGAAGCTCTATGATAATTTTACCAACGTTACAGTCACTGATGTTTTCCTTTTTCTCTGCAAACGATATGAGCTGAACATTACTTTCATTGGCAACATTATGGTGTTTGCTAAATATATTCCGCCACCGCCAATCGCTCTTCCTTATTCGCCTAAACTTCCGGTGATCACCTGGGATGCAGGCAAAGAAGAAATAAGCTTCGATCTGCAGAATGATAGTCTTGCATTGGTAGCACGCGAGCTTACGCGAAAAACCGGGAAAAATATTGTTTTTGCTCCTGAGCTCATTGGTAAAAAGGTGAATGGTTATATTCAGCATCAAACGCTGAAAGCCGCATTGGATAATTTAGCATTTGCCAATGCGTTGAAAATAACTGCGGCAGAAGGTGATTTTTATCTTGTTGAGCCGGAATTAAAAACGGGCAATGCTCAGAGTAATTCAGCTGCGAGTGGAAATCAACCAAAAGGTTTACCACAAGGTGTGAAGCTGAATACAGATAATGGATTGATAACGCTGGATGCTGTTAATGCGCCGATTGGTGAATTGATTGCCGCAATTTCTTCTGCGTTGAAGAAACAATAT
This sequence comes from Bacteroidia bacterium, assembly GCA_039918435.1. Classification (GTDB taxonomy): domain Bacteria; phylum Bacteroidota; class Bacteroidia; order Palsa-965; family Palsa-965. Next base: position 8,926 of record JBDSHN010000068.1, read on the forward strand.
TTTCTTTTCGCAGACATTAAGGGAACAACAACGCTAAGTGTAACTGATGTGACATACGATCAGTTTCTTGTGGATGTATTTAACGGAACTGAATTTACTTATCGCAAGAATGCGGATACTTATTTTGTTGGCGACAGAAACCTCGAAGGACTTCGTGTAACGCATGTGGTGAAGATGCAATACCGCACAGTTGAAAAAGTCATTGATTTTATTCCGGCTGATTTTAAAAAAGGCGTAGACATCAAAACTTTTCCTGATCTGAACAGCTTAATTCTCAGCGGATCGGAACCACGTATTGCAGAGATCGAATCATTTCTACGGCAGATCGACCAGGTTGTTCCTGTGGTAATGATCGAAGTGATCATCATCGATTACAGCAAATCGCATACAGTCGCTGCTGGAATCCAGGCCGGGATCGGAACGCCGCCGACGAATAACGGAAATATCACGCCGAATATCGATATCACTGCAAATGGTGATGCGATCAACAACCTCATCAGCGGACTGAATGGTTTTGGTTTTTTAAATCTCGGTTACATCACACCTGATTTTTATGTTCATCTCACGGCGCTCGAAGATAATGGTGTGCTGGATATTCATTCGACACCAAAGCTTGCAACGTTGAATGGCAACCAGGCAACCATGAGTATTGGACGAACGGAATATTATCAGGAACAAACCACGAACATCATCGGTTCACAAAATCCGCAGACGCAAATAACCACAACCTATAAACCGCTCAATGCAGATCTTGCAATTTCAATTACGCCGATGGTTTCTGGTGACGAACAGGTAACGATGAATATTTCCGTCAAGCAATCCACATTTACAAAACGCGTTTCCGATACCGGTCCTTTCGGAACAACACAACGCAGTTTTGAATCGGTAGTGAGAGTAAAAAATCAACAGATGATCCTGCTCGGAGGATTAGAAGAAGATGTAGACAATGAAAGTGGAAAAGGTGTGCCATTACTTTCCCGTTTGCCTTTCTTCAAATGGATATTTGGATTGCACACCAAAACAAAAGCCAAAACAAGATTGAGCGTGCTGATTCGCCCGACAGTGATTTATTAAAAAAGTATCGAGCGACTTGGTAGCAATAAATCAACAAATGAATGATTCACTTTAAAAGAAAATCTCTGCTAAAAAACCTCCGTGCCTCCGTGGCAAATCAATCCTGACAAATGAATGCCTTTCTGCAAAAAATAATCTCCGGTACAAAATTCGCTGGCCTCGAAATACAGTCAGGAGCAGAAGGAATGTCTTTCCATATTGTTGTTCTGAAACGAAAAGGAAAAACCCTCGTAATAGAAAAGCAAATTTCCTCTATAAAAAACAGTGAAGAACTTTCAGAGCATCTCACCAAAGAGATTCCCTTAAATATCGTTTTCACCGGAAAAGGAATTCTCCATCGCCGGATCGCCGCAGATCCATTGAGTGATCAGAAAACATTTTTATCAAAAGTATTACCCAATGCAACACTGAAAGATTTTTACCTGCAAGCTGTACCCGCAGCGCAGGATGAGCAATTTATTTCGGTGCTGCGAAAAACTGTTGCAGATGAATTGTTGCTGCAGCTGAATGAAAAGTTTTCAGTTGTTGGTTGTTCAATTGGTTCGCCGGCAGTGGTAAGTATTTTACCATTGCTGGCAGAATCAAATGAAATAGTCCGTTTTGGAAATCATGAAATTAGGTTACAGGATCAGCTTCCGGAAGAAATTTTATTTTCAGAAGATGTTTGTGAAATAAAAATTATTGATGCCGGTGGACAAAAAGTGGAAGGCGAATGTTTGCTTGCATTTGCTGTTGCCTTCGAACAATTGTTGCCGGAAGAGCAACGTACCAGTGCGCATGTCGACTCACTTGTTTCTTCAAAAGAAGATTTTCTTCAACGGAAATTATTTAAAACCTGCGCATTGTCACTGATCGTTGCAACACTTTTACTGGTGCTCGCTAACTATTTTGTTTTCTCGCAGTATTGGTCCGCGAAAAGTGAACTGGAGAGCAAGCTGCAATCCGATGGCGGTGCATTTGTTGAATTGGGAAAGCTGGAAAAAGAAGTCCGCATCAAAAAAGATTTCCTTGGACATGCAGGTTTGCTTGGTCCAGCGCATCATGCCTATTATGCCGATCAGATCGCCGCAGAATTGCCGAAAGAGATCCGCCTGACGAGAATGGCTTTATCGCCACGGTTAAAATTGCAGGAAGAAGATTCCATCGGTTTTAAAACAGGTCGTGTAGAGATGGAAGGCAGTTGTGCGCAAAGTGTTGTGCTGAATACCTGGCTGCAGGGATTGAAAAAAAAGAAATGGGTGAGGAGCGCGATACTTGAAAATTATACACAGGATAAAAATATGCAACAGGGTGAATTCCGTGTTGCTTTGGAACTTGAATAAATGAGCAATAAACTTACACCTAAAAGAAAAAATCAACTGCTCGTTTTGGGTGCGGTTGTTTTGTTTTGGCTGGTGTACACGTTTGCCATCCGGAATACCATTGAACTCGGAATGCAATGTGCTGTCATGCAGGCACAGCTAGACAGTTCCGCCGGCGCACCAAAAAAACTCATGCAGCTGAAACAGGAATTGCTGAAGCTCGAAAACAATACCGGCAATGCAGATACAACAGGATCGCTGCATGAACGTTTGCTGGGCATTGTAACAAATTATTGCCACGAAAATAATTTACTGCTACGTGATTTCGCTTCACCGATACGTTATCATCAGCAGGAATGGCTGGTAGAAACACATCCGCTCACTGTAGAAGGATCTTACGTCGCATTGCTGAAACTTGTGCAAAAGCTGGGACAGGAAAAAACAGGCAAAGTGGTTTCTGTCGATTTTCATTCGAAGCGTGACAATAAAACACAAGTACTTTCATTGACAGTAACTATTTACGTGCAGAATATAATCCGGACTCGCACCTGATGAAGAATACAAAAAGAATATTTTATTTAATGTGCCCCTGTGCCCCTGTGGCAATTTTCAACTAAGATAATTCCTCACCAAATGAAAAAATTTCTTTCCATAACAACGCTCATCATTATCCTCTTTACCGCCTGCAGAAAAGATTTTATCGAATCCGATCTCACCGGTAAAATGCTGGTTATTCTTGCACCAACCGACCATGATACTGTTTCAACCACAACACCTTTATTCTGGTGGAACGAAATAGAAGGTGCGCGCAGTTATCATCTGCAAATTGTTTACCCCGATTTCTATTCGCCGCAACAATTGGTTTATGATACATTAATCGGAGGCGATCGCTTTTATCCAAGTCTCAGTCCTGGTTCAACTTACCATTGGCGTATTCGTCCGGAGAACAGCGTATATGAAGGCGAGTGGATCACACGCAGCATCACGATCGACAGCACGGTAAGTCTAAATGCACAAACCCTTATCATTCTTTCGCCGGCATTAAACGCATATTCCACTTCCAACGGCACTGTTTCCTTTACCTGGAACACGATCACCGGCGCGACAATTTATCGGATTGATATTACCAATACCACAAGCGGAAGTAACGTCACCACAACCACAACCACGGTCAATGCATTTTCTTACACGTTTCCGCAGGGAAATTATTCCTTTAGCGTCCGCGCAGAAAATTCAAACTCATTCACACCTTGGAGCGCACGCACATTTTCCGTTGACCAGACTGCACCCACCGCACCACAATTGATCGCACCTACAAACACCATGTTTTATCCAACGCCGCCTGCATTCGTAAATTTTGATTGGAGCAGCGCCACCGATGCATTAACTGACAGCTTATACATCAGCACCGATTCAACATTTACAACAGGAATACAAGCAGCATTATTATTTAATTCCTCCCAAAGCAATTACGCGTGGACAGGTGCGCAGGCATCAACCGTTTATTATTGGAGAGTAAGAAGTATTGATGCTGCAGGAAACCGCAGTAATTACAGCACCATTTTCAAGTTCACTGACAATTGATGAAGAATAAAAAAACAGCATACCTACTTGTGCCCATCGTTCTCGCTATCTGGGGAATGATCGGGTGGAAAGTGTATGCGGCAATGGGAGGGAAGGATGAAAATAATAAGCTTGCATTAATTGAAAATATAAGTGTTTCGAATATTGAAATTCCTGATACTGTTGAGCTCATTGCAAATTACAGAGATCCGTTTTTGGATGATTCAAAATTCAAGATTCAAGATTCAAAATTCAGGATTAATGATTCGAAATTGTTGAAGGTAAAAATTCCAGAGCAACCGAAAGTGATTGCTGTCTGGCCGGTGGTGGCTTATTATGGATTGATCAGGCGGAATGGGGATGGGAAGACGGTGGGATTTTTGAATGTAAATGGTGTGAGTTATTTTGTGTCCGCCACGGCGGGTGGTGAAGTTGCGGGAGATGTGCGGGTGGGGAAGTTGTGGAAGGATTCGGTGGAAGTTTTTTGGGATAGGGAGCGCAGGGTGGTGGGGAAGTGATGGGAAAAAAGGAGGGAAAGTGCAATGTATGATGGATGGAAATTTACCACAGTCTTTGTTTTATTTTCAAATCAATTACAGAAGATAACATGTTATAAATTGACACAGCTGGTTAAAAATCATTACACTGAAATGTATGAAAGCCAGGGATTTTTATTGTGAGGAGGAGGCTCTAACTGTTTTCGGAATGGTGGAAATTACAAGGTTTCCTTATATTTGCATGCTTTCTGTTGAAAAAGAGCTTTTTATCCCCGACTAAAGCGAACCTCACCCCTGAAAAAAACGTATATAGACAATTCCCCTTTATTCTTTACCTCTTGTCTTTCTACTGCTGAAAAAAATACCCCGTATGTTGTTTGTTTGCCTTCTGCAAAAGATAAAACAGAAACTGTTTTTGTCTTTACTTCTTTTTTTATTTGTTTCAGCTACGGCCCAAAGTCAAATATGCAGCTATGTTCAGATCAGGCGTATTGCAATTGATCCGACAAAAGTAGCGGGACCAATTGACCTAACCGATTTTCCTGTACTCATCAATATTACTTCAGATAATGATCTGCGCACGGTAGCAAACGGCGGCCGTGTTCAGAATGCTTCCGGCTGGGATATTATTTTCACTGCCGACGACGGAGTTACATTGCTTAGTCACCAGCTTGAAAAATATGTTCCGCTTACCGGTGAATATATTGCGAACGTAAAAGTACCGCTGCTGTCTACCAGCATTACCACTTACATCTACATGTATTATGGAAATGCTTCTATCGTTGCAGATCCTTCTTCAACAGCTACATGGGATGCGAATTACAAAGGTGTCTATCATTTTCAAAATGATTTTCTCGACAAAACATCCAACGGAAACAATGGAACAAATAATGGAAGCACTTTTGCCACAGGGAAAATTGCTGATGGAATATTTCTCGACAACAGCACGACCACGGATAAGGTGACCGTGAATACAACCGGTATGAATTCCAATAGCGGAACGGTTGAACTTTGGGGACAAGCTGCAAGTTTTCTTGCAACTGAAACCTATTTTTATGGCTGTACAACACAACCTGCGTATGCAAATCGTATTCAGATCTATGCATTCAACGGGCAGCTGCGTATAGGTATGGGAAATTCCCACGCAATAGGTGGTGATCTTTTTGCGCTTACAGCAGGAACGTGGTACCACATTGCTGTAAAATGGGCCGGCGCGGGTGGCAACGGAACTTTTTGGGTGTATATAAACGGAGCGCAGATTTATACAAATAACTATTCTGCATTTCCTGCAATTCAAACGTTTGCTGAAATCGGTAATGATGGTGATCCTGTTACATCGATGCAGGCACTGCGTGGTTATATTGATGAAGTGCGCACTTCAAACATTACACGAAGCGCCGACTGGATTAGTACTTCTTACAACAGTCAGTCATCGCCTGCTACATTTTATTCTTTTTCGCCAACGTTTACAAGATGGATTGGCGGAACAAGTACAAACTGGGCAATTGGAAGCAATTGGTCACCTGCAGGCGTGCCTGCTGCAAATGCAGATTTGCTGATCACAAACGGAACGAATCAACCAACACTCGATATGAACCGGCAGATCGGTGACATCTGGATTCAGTCCGGTGCTACTGTTTCGCTCAGCACATTCAATTTATCTTTCAGATATAATGTGATCAATTGCGGTACACTAACAGCATCCACGGGCACATTGACAGCAAACAGCGTGGCTACGTATATGCAGCAGCAGCATTTTTCGGGAACCGGCACGTTTAATTTAAATAAGCTGACGGTGAACAATACATTTTCACCAACACCGTCTTTACGATTATTGAAAAACGTAAGTGTGAGCGGAGCATTCACCCTCACTTCCGGAATCGTTTATACAACTGCTGTCAATATTCTTGACCTCAGCAGCACTGCTACTGCCACCAGCGGACTGGCTACCAGTTTTGTAGATGGTCCGATGACAAAAGCCGGTACTGCCGCATTTGTTTTTCCTGTTGGCAACGGCACGAAATGGGCGCGTATAGGAATAGGTTCCACGTTATCAGCAACTACTTTTTACGCGCAGTATTTTGCTTCTGCTTATTCAAATACTGTTTTTATGGCAAGTAGTCCTACACCGGTACTTAACAATGTGAGCACAGTTGAACATTGGATTTTAAATCGCACAGCAGGAACTGGAACGGCAACCGTTACTTTATACTGGGAAGATGCAGCTTGGAGTGGAATTAATAATTGCACAAATACCGATTTACGGGTGGCGCATTGGTGTGCTTCCTGCAATTCCGGTGGCGGCTTGTGGGAGAATAATAACAATGCTGTTTCTACTACCGGAACTTGTTCAGGAGCAAGTGCCGGCACAGTTTCTACTACGTTAGCTGTAACTTCTTTTAGTCCTTTTACTTTCGGCTCTTTATCATCTTCAGTAAATCCTTTACCGGTAGAGTTGCTTTATTTTAATGCAGCATGCGATGCCGGAAAAGTAAATGTGACATGGGCATCTGCTTCCGAAACCAACAATGATTATTTTACAGTGGAACGCACAGCCGATGGAATTAATTATGAAACTGTTGGTATTGTTAACGGAGCTGGCAACAGCACACAGGAACTGCATTATTCATTTATAGATGAAGCACCCATTGCAGGAATTTTTTATTACCGTTTAAAGCAAACCGATTTTAACGGACAAACGGAAGCTTTTGATTTTGTTACTGTCAGTTGCGATGATGATTTAAGTGCAGTAACTATTTTTCCGAATCCAAACAATGGCAGTTTTACGATAAATGGAGTAGTGCCGGGTAACGATGTGTTTATCACGAATGCATTGGGAGAAATTATTTTTGAAACAAAAGCTTATGCTGTTAAAACTGAAATTGATCTTTCTGCACAGGCAAAGGGAATTTATTTTGTGCATGTGGTGACGGAGCAGGGGAAGGTGGTGGAGAAGATTGTGGTGGGTGAATAATTGATTAAATGATCTTTTGAATTGCTGAAATAGTGCATTCATGAGTTGTTTTTCAAAAACAGTATTATCAGAAATTTCCTGAGGATTTATTGCACAAATAAAGGTTAACGCTTTATTGTGCGGTAATAGTTTTATCATTTTGATATTCAAAATAGTTTGCATTCAGATGGATCAAATTGAAGCTGCTCATTAGGCATACTCTATCCTGATTGGTTTGTAGTCGGATTAGTAATCGTCGTTTGTAAATGACTAATCTGTAGCATAACTTATTTATTTCAACTGACTTTTTTATTAGCGTGCAATGTCTTTAGAGCAATGGCATTTATTCCTACGCACTTGTGGTTGACGGACAAATCGCGGACACAAAACGAATGGTAAAAACAAATTGATAGTCAGTAGTCAGTTTTCAGTAGTCTGTGATTTTTATACTTATTGCTGATCACTGAAACCTGACATTTTTTTTAGCCCGGCTGGAATTGTGATTTTCAAAACCAATCCATTCCAATAATGCATTTCCACAGGCAGTTTTCTTCACATTTTTTTGCAAATGATTCTGACGCTCGGTAAGTATAAAGATGGAATGAAAGATGGTTTTTTTATTTTATACTTTTCATTTTATTTTGTTCAAATTCCTTCCTTGTTCATTGTGCATTGTTGTTTGACATTGTTCATTTTTCACTCCCTTTGAGAACGTGTTGAACAGTAGGTTCGCCACAAAATACGCAAGGCACAAAGAAAAGAGGGAGATTTGTCAACGCACTTTTTCAGTTATCTTTGGTTTTAAACTTTCAAACTGAAAACCGATCTCTCTTTATGAAACTTCTTGAAGGCAAAACAGCAATTGTTACCGGCGCTTCCCGTGGAATTGGCCGCGGTATTGCCGTTCTTTTCGCGCAGCATGGCGCTAATGTCGCATTCACTTATTTATCTTCTGTTGAAAAAGGCCAGGCGCTCGAGCAGGAATTAGCTGCCTTCGGAATAAAAGCGAAAGGCTATCGTTCTGATGCTGCCGATTTTAAAGCTGCTGATGAATTGGTAACAGCTGTTGTTGCTGATTTCGGAACAGTAGATGTGCTTGTGAATAACGCTGGCATTACACGCGATACGTTGCTTATGCGCATGAGCGAGCAACAATGGGATGAAGTGATCAACGCAAATCTCAAATCGGTTTTTAATTTAACCAAAGCGGTGCAGCGTCCAATGCTTAAACAACGCAAAGGTTCTATCATCAACATGAGCTCTGTTGTTGGTGTGAAAGGAAATGCCGGTCAATCTAATTACGCTGCTTCTAAAGCGGGAATTATCGGTTTTACAAAGTCCATAGCGCTTGAATTGGGGTCACGCAATATCCGCAGCAATGCCATCGCACCTGGATTTATCGAAACTGAAATGACCGGCGCACTCGATCCGAAAATGGTGGAGCAATGGAGAGATGGAATTCCGCTTAAACGCGGAGGCACTGCTGAAGATGTTGCAAATGCATGCTTGTTCCTTGCATCGGATATGTCCGCTTATATTACCGGACAAACGTTGAATGTTTGCGGAGGAATGTTAACCTAAAAAAAAGGGACGAGGGACGATGGGACGGGGGACGAAATAGCGTCCCATGTCCCACGTCCATCTCGCCCCCTTTCACTATATGAAGTTATCTGTTGTTACGGAAGCGCCTGGCTGGTATTTGTTGTTCTGCATTCTTGCGGGATTGCTTTACGCTGGTTTTTTATATTACCGCGAGGCGAAGCTGAAAGAAATTCCGTTATGGCTGCGTGGCATGATGGGAGCATTTCGCTTTATCGTGGTTTCTTTTCTTGCGTTTTTATTGATGAGCCCGCTGCTCAAAACTATTTTCCGCGAAGTAGAAAAGCCGGTTATCGTTATTGCACAGGATGAGTCGGAATCGTTGCTGATGGGAAAAGATTCTTCATTTAATAAAAACGATTACCCGAAAAAACTGCAGGCGCTGAAAGATGCGCTGGGTGATAAGTTCAATGTTGTTACTTACAGTTTCGGCGATAAATTCCGGGAAGATGCAACATTTACTTACAAAGATAAGCTGACCGACTTTTCTGTTTTGTTTGATGAGCTGGAAACGCGTTATGCTGATCGTAACCTGGGCGCAGTAATTATTGCGAGCGATGGAATTTACAACCAGGGACAAAGCCCGGTTTATGCAGCTGAAAAAATCAAAGCGCCGGTTTTTACAATTGCAATGGGCGACACGACCATCCGGAAAGATCTTATTCTGACAAAGGTGATTCACAACGGAATTGCTTTTCTTGGAAATACTTTTCCATTGGACGTTGTTGTTGATGCACACCGCTGCGCAAATTCCAAAACCATACTTACTGTAAGCAAAGGCGGACAAACGCTTTTCAGCAAACCGCTTGACCTGAATACAGATCCGTTTACGCAAACCATTCAGGTGGAGTTAACCGCAACCAGTGTGGGCCTGCAGCGATATACGGTTGCATTAAGTATTGTTGACGGAGAAAATAATGTGCGCAATAACCGGCAGGAAATTTTTATTGATGTGCTCGACGGCCGCCAGAAAATTCTGATCGTCGGTGCAGCTCCTCATCCTGATATGGGTGCACTGAAGCTGGCGATTGAATCGAATGATAATTACCAGGCGGAAACTTACATTCTCGATAAATTCGATAAGCCGGTGCGTGCTTACAATCTTGCAATCCTGCACAACATTCCATCGGATAATGAACAAGCGCAAAAATTACTCAGCGATCTTGCTGCTGCAAAAATTCCGGTGTTTTACATTACCGGTGCGCAAAGCAGGTTTACTCTTTTTAATTCGCTTGGCACCGGATTAACTGTCAATGTAAACGGAACCCGTGCGAATGAAAGTGAAGCTGTTCCTGTTCCTGACTTTCCTTATTTCAATCTCAGCCAGGAAGCAGTGAATTATATTCCAAAATTACCTGCAGTGCTTACTCCATTCGCAACCTTTACATCAAGTCCGGCAGTTACACCTTTGGCAAGACAAAAGATCGGGCCATTGAAAACCGATTATCCATTATGGGTTTTCAGTCAGCAGGGCGATCGCAAAGTTTCTGTTTTTCTTGGTGAAGGTTTGTATAAATGGCGATTGCATGATTTCGCGGATCATGGTAATCATGATATTTTCAATGAGCTCATCAGCAAAACGATCCAGTTTTTATCTGTGCGGGAAGAAAAAAGTTTTTTCCGTGTAACAACAAAATCCAATTTCCTTGAGAATGAGCCTGTGCAGTTTGAAGCTGAAGTGTATAACCAGAGCTATGAGCTGATCAATACTTCTGTTGTTTCAATAGATATTATTGATGAGAATGGAAAACGCTTTCCTTCCACATTTACTCCAACCGGAAAAGGTTATCGCCTTGATGCAAAAATGTTTCCTGTGGGCGAATATAAATACGAAGCAAAGACAAAAGTGGGGGATAAGGTCTATTCGCAAAGTGGCCGGTTCAGTGTGAGTCCGCTGCTGATTGAAATTGCAAATACCACGGCTGATCATCAAGCACTTTACAATCTTTCAAAACGCCATAATGGTGAATTGTTTATGCCGTCTGAACTGGAGAAACTTTCGCAGGTTTTAAATGCAAGAGAAGATATTAAGCCCGTTATTTATAACACAAAAAAGCTTGTTGATATCATCAACCTCTGGTGGATCTTCGGATTGCTGTTGCTGCTGCTTTCATTGGAGTGGTTTATCAGAAAACGAAATGGGGCATACTGATCAGAACTGTTAATAATATATTTTTAACACCTTGCATATCAGCTTTAAAAAGGTTAATATTGTAATCAGCAAACACAAAAAAACCACTCCAACATGCTCAAGTCGATCCAACGCATTATTACAGGCAAAATGATACTTGTCGTTCTCGCATTTGCAACCGTTACTTTTGTAGCAGAATCCTGCGGACAAAAACACAGTTGCGGAACAAAGCATCAGAAAAAGCAACGCCACAAACGCATTAAAAAAGGAACAACATTTATGAGCGGCTTCGCTAACTCATAGTTGTCTTCCTCTTTTTTGAAATCAAAGGGTTCTATTCAGGACTCTTTTTTTTTGAACTCATTCTCCTGTTTTCCTGATCTATAGAAATATATTATTGAGATATTCCAACTTTGTCGAGTTTAAACTACCCAACGTTAAATATTAAGAGAACCTCAGTTTTAATAACGTATCAAATTACATCCACTTTTTGCAATGCGAAGGAAGCTGTATTTCATGTTCTACAATCTGGGGAAAAATTACCCCGCTTTCAAATGCTTCCTGAATATTTTAATTTGACAGAAATTGTCGGAAACACCTTAGTTTACAAGCCCTCCGAATCGATTAAACTTCATGGCATAATATTTCTAATGTTGAATTGACTCAACATCCTAAATCTTAATTTAAATTATAATCAAAATGAAAACAAGATTACTAAAATCAGCAATTGTTGCTGTGTTGATTGCAATATCAACTAATATGTTTGCTTACACTGCGGTCACTTCAGGCCCATGGAGCAGCGCGACTACGTGGGGAGGATTAGCACCTGGTGCAATAGTTTCCAACCAAGACATTATCATTCCTACTGGTATTACTGTAGACCTTGATATTGATGTTTTATTCAACGGTCTTATTAATTCTTTTACAGTAGATGGTACACTTAACAGCACAGGAAATTACAGCGTTTCTATACAGGCTGGTGCGTTTGCAGGTTCAGGAAATGTTAACATTCACCGTTTGAGCTTCAGCGGTTTGCTTGTTACATCTTCTTATTCAGGAAGTTTTGTTCTGAATTCTCTTCAGAACCAGGGAGCTGCAATCACGTTTGCTGCTACAGGAACTGTTTCTGATACATTGGATCTTGATTCAGGAAGTTTTATCCTCGGAACAGGAAGCAATGTTACGATGATGAACAATTCAAGCATTCGCATTAACTCAGGAACACTTACTTCAACCGGCGGACTGTTAACTACAGGATCTCCTTATGATGTTTGGTACCTGGGGAATTCTAAAACAACAGGCCTTGAAGTAAATTCATCTAACCTTCGTAACCTTCACATCGACCTTAATGACAATACACAAGTCATTACACAAGGCATCAATAACCTTGACATCAATGGAACATTGAACCTTACAACTGGTCGTCTTGATTTCAGCGCAAATCAGCTTACATTAAAAGGCGATTTTATGACAGGTTCAACAGCTGCACTTCTTATTGCAAACGGAACATCTGATCTTACCATTATGGGCGCAGGTCCAATGACGAGCACAATGATTTTTACCGCTACATCATCTGTAAACAATCTAGAGCTTGATCGTACCAGCGGAACTGCAAAGCTAGGATCTGCACTTGCAATTGTAGGTACTGTATTTCTTACAGACGGAGATCTCATTTTAATGAGCGGCTCTACATTAACAATGAATGCAAGCAGCACTGTACAGGTAATGGACGGTAATTTTATTGAAAACGGCGGAACCTTTGTAGGAACTGCAAGCTATAATGTAGATTACATTGGTAGTTCACATACAGCAGGTGTTGAACTTACCGGCGCAGGACTGAATGACGTAATGGTTGGTCTTACTTCACCAAATGACACCGTAATGCTTGCTGATAATGTTATAATCAACGGAAATCTTGATATGAACATGGGTATGATGGCACTGGAAGGTAATGATCTTACACTCGACGGAACATTTGATCAGAATGCTAATGCACAGTTTTTAGGTGATTCAACATCAGAAATGACATTGAATCTTACTTCTACAGGCGATACACTTTATTTTATGGGCGGAAGCCGTCATCTTGACCAATTGACAATCAATATTCCGACAGGTACTTCTATTTTACTTGCAACAGATCTTACAGTTCACAATTCACTTGATCTGATGAGCGGTAAAATTGAAATCACAAATGCAAACCTTTATTTCTCACCAAGTGCGTCAGTAACAGGATTTGATGACACACGTTACATTGTTACTGCTGGTTCTGGCCAGGTTTCAATGCGTGTAAATTCAAATTCAGTTTACGTAACATTCCCGATCGGAACAACTGCGAACTATTCACCGGCTTTCGTTCAGCAATCAGCATCTGGTAACACAGGAGATTTCCTTATCCGCACAATGCCGAATGTATATTCAAGTGGAACAAGCGGTTTTGATGCTTCCTCTACAGAAGGTGTTGTTGACAGATCATGGGTTGTTAATGCAGCTTCAAATGTTGTCGTAAACATGAACATCCGTTTGGGCTGGAAACAAACTGAAGAAGTAAATGGCTTCAACCGTAACCAGGCGCACATTGCTAAATATAATAACAGCACATGGGATTCTTACATGAACAGCGCTGCTACTGCGGGACCGAACACTACTTACGAGATCACACGTATGACTACAACTTCTGATGGCGTGTTCGCAGTAGTTGATTCTTCTGCAGTACTTGGAATGCACAACGAAACCATCACAGCTGCTATCAATGTTTACCCGAACCCAACTGCTGATGTGGTTACAATCGAAACAGGATCTGCGCATACAAATTACCTCTACGAAGTATTTGATGCAACCGGAAATCTTGTAACATCTGCTTCTAATGCAAATCCGGTTAACAAATTCGATCTTGCATCTTACAGCACTGGATTCTATTTCATCAAAATCACAAACGTTGAAACACACGCTATGATCACAAAGCGTATCGTTAAAAACTAAGTGATAGTAAAAAGAAAAATAAAAGAGGCCGGAAACATAACAGTTCCGGCCTCTTTATTTGTTAGAATTGAGCAACTACTTTTTTCCCTTCAACAATCTTTCCATCGCAAACATCTCATCACGTAATCGCGCGGCTTCAATAAAATCCATGTCCTTCGCAGCTGCTTCCATTTGTTTTTTTGTTCTGTTGATCGCTTTTGTCAGCTGTTCTTTCGTCATGTAATTCAAAACAGGCTCTGCTGCGATGTTTTCTATGCCGGTTTCTGTCTCCACGTAAAAGCGCTCTACTTTTTTCCCGCCTCTTGTCTGCGACAACAGGTTTTCGAGACCGCCTTTATCTTTTTTGATCGACATTGGTGTAATTCCATGTTCAAAATTATATTTGATCTGTCTTTTTCTGCGGCGGTCTGTTTCGGAAATTGTTTTTGCCATGGAGTCAGTGATCTTATCTGCATACATGATTACGCGCCCATTCATGTTCCTTGCTGCGCGCCCTACTGTCTGCACGAGTGAACGCTCGGAACGCAGGAAACCTTCTTTATCAGCGTCCAGGATGGCAACCAGCGAAACTTCCGGAAGATCCAATCCTTCGCGCAGCAAATTAATGCCGACAAGCACATCAAAAATTCCTTTTCGGAGATCCTGAAGAATTTCCACGCGTTCCATGGTATCAATATCAGAATGAATGTAGCGGCAACGGATATCCAATCCTGTAAAATATTTTGTCAGCTCTTCTGCCATTCTTTTTGTAAGCGTTGTCACCAGCACACGTTCATCGCGCTCTACGACTTTATGAATTTCATCGAGCAGATCATCCACCTGTCCTTTGCTCGGACGGATCTCAATGATGGGATCAAGAAGTCCTGTCGGACGAATGACTTGTTCCACCATTATTCCTTCGCTTTTCTGCATTTCATATTCCGCCGGAGTTGCACTCACATAAATAACCTGTTTCTGCAATTTTTCGAATTCATCAAAAGTCAACGGACGATTATCCATTGCAGAAGGCAAACGGAATCCATGCTCCACAAGCGCTTCTTTTCTTGAACGGTCGCCACCCCACATCGCTTTCACCTGCGAAACGGTGACATGACTTTCATCAATGACCATCAGAAAATCATTCGGAAAATAATCGAGCAGGCAGAAGGGACGTGATCCTGCCGGACGACGGTCGAAATAGCGGGAATAATTTTCAATGCCGGAGCAATAACCCAGCTCGCGCATCATTTCAAGGTCGTATGTCACACGATCTTCCAAACGTTTTGCCTCGAGTGGACGGCCGATCTCTTTGAAATATTCAGTCTGCTTCACAAGATCATCCTGTATAAGCTCGATAGCGCCTTTCATGGTATCCTGCGAAGTTACAAAAATATTTGCCGGATATAAATTAAGGCTTTCAAATTTTTCCAGCACGCGGCCAGATGAAACTTCGAATGATTCTAGCTCTTCAATTTCATCACCGAAAAAATAAACACGGATTGCATAATCAGCATAAGCGAGGTAAACATCGACTGTATCACCCTTCACGCGAAAATTTCCACGGTGAAATTCTGCTTCTGTTCTTGAGTAAAGACAATTTACAAGCGTATAAAGAAATTTATTCCTGCTGATGGCCATTCCTTTTTTCAGATGCACAATACTGTTGGCAAATTCAGTCGGATTACCAATGCCATAAATGCAGGAAACAGATGAAATAACTATCACATCGCGACGGCCGGAGAGGAGGGAAGAAGTCGCGCTCAGTCGAAGTTTTTCAATTTCATCATTCACCGACATGTCCTTTTCTATATACACATCGGATGAAGCGATGTAAGCTTCCGGCTGGTAATAATCATAATATGAAACGAAATACTCGACCGCATTATCAGGGAAAAATAATTTGAACTCGCTGTATAATTGAGCCGCGAGCGTTTTGTTATGGCTTAAAACGAGCGTAGGTCTGTCCACCTGCTGAATCACGTTTGCAACTGTAAAAGTCTTTCCTGATCCCGTTACACCTAAAAGCGTTTGATATTTTGTACCGCTGTTTAATCCTTCCGTCAATTGCCGGATTGCCTCCGGCTGATCGCCGGTTGGCTTATATTCAGATATAAGCTTAAATTTCATTGTGCAAAGATAGGGACGCTGGTTCGGAGTTTAGTGTTTGGCGTTTTTTAAGTTTAAAGCCAATTACAACAACTCCGGGAACCATGAATTCAAAACCCCGGATCCGAAACTCAGAACCGGCCGAACCCAAAATTAATCTGCGAAAACGATTGGAATATTTACTCCAATGTAAAAAGTTGTCATTGTAGCTTTTGTTGCAGGATACTGGCGGCCGGAAGAATAGGAATACCGGGGCTCATTCGGATTAAAATCTTTAAAATGCATCCAGTTTTGTACAAATGAAATATGAAAACCCAGGTTATGCCTGTCCGTATCCGAAAAATAAAGTCCGAATTCCAGCTGGTCATTTCTGCCGTCAATCGTTTTCTTTTTATTCTTGAGGTTATTGTGCGAATAAGAAGTGCGCAGTGCAAGCTGGTCTGAGAAGGCAATAACATTGGTTACCATTAATCCCACCTGCCAGGCAGCCATTCCACCGAAATATTTCTGTCCCGTTGAACTGGAACTTAACGCGCTCGGCTCGAAATAATCGATTCGTTCCGTACCGGGAAGTTTAAGATTGCGGCTTTGGGTAATGTTGAAAACACCCATATTCATTCCAAACTGGAACCCCACCTTCTCTTTGACCTGGAAGCCGTAACCAAACTTAATGTCAATTTCCATGTGCTTGCCAAGGACAGTTACGCTGTCAGGATCGTGCCGTTTTGCTACAGGAAGACTCAAGCCTGTTTTTATATAATAATTGGTATGTAATACTTCAATATTAAAGCGAAGGTTGATCAGCCCGAACTCGCTGTTGGCCGAATCCGCGACGTATACCTTGTTATTAAAATCTGTTGCATAACGTGTCATGGAGTTCTGAATTTTCAGCTTTCCCACTTGCGGTCCCAGGTTCCATCCCGAGTAGTGAAATTGTGCTAAGGCAGGAATTGTAAGAACAGTTGCGAAGAAAAACAGAGATTTTTTCATGGGTATAAGTTGGTTGCTTCAAAAATAGAAGAGCATTCTGTCACCTGCGATAACTCAAATGCGCTATTTAAGCAGTGTGGCTGCCAAAATATTAGCACATTAACCCATTAGCACATTAGCACATTAAATTTATCTTTGCCGCTATGATTCTCGGAAAGAAACTGGTTATTATAATGCCTGCGTATAATGCAGAACTTACGCTTCGACGCACCTACGATGAAATTCCATTTGAAATTGTGGATGATGTTGTCCTGGTAGATGATGCCAGCAAAGACCGCACGATTGAAGTGGCCCGTGAAATCGGGATTCAACATATCATCCGCCACGAGAAAAATACAGGCTATGGCGGAAACCAAAAGTCATGCTATGATAAAGCGCTTGAAATCGGCGGGGATATTGTGATCATGCTTCACCCGGATTATCAATACACACCAAAGCTGATTCATTCGATGGCTTATCTTATCGCGAATGATGTTTTTCCGGTAGTGCTCGGTTCGCGCATTCTCGGAAAAGGTGCTTTGCGCGGTGGAATGCCTTATTACAAATACATTTTTAATCGTTGCCTGACCTTCGCACAAAACATTCTCATCAGTCAGAAGCTTTCGGAATATCATACCGGCTACCGCGCATTTTCAGCTGATGTTCTTCGCGGAATTAATTATCACGCGAACTCCGACGACTTTGTTTTCGATAACCAGATGTTGTCGCAGATCGTGTATGCTGATTTCGAAATTGCAGAGATCACTTGTCCGACAAAATATTTTGAAGAAGCATCATCCATTAATTTTTCCCGCAGCCTGAAATATGGCATTGGTTGTATGGGCGTTTCTTTTAGGCATCGTTTCAATAAATGGGGATTGATGAAGAGTGAGATTTACCAGAAGCCGGGGAAATAAACATTGTGCAAATTTGTAAATGTGCAAATTTGTAAATGAGTAAAGATTATCTCACCCGTTCCCAAAATACAAACCCATTCTTTTCTCCCGTCTTTCTCAAATTCGGATAATGGGCTTTTATATTTTCTTCAAATGTATTCTTGCAGACAAAATAAGCAGGCCGGTCAATAATTCCTGTCAGCATCCATTCGCGGCGGATGTTTATTTCTCTTTCTGATTCTGAAGAGGCAGAATTCATAAATCGTTTTTCATTTTCCTTTTTGAACGCGAGATAATACGGATTCCTTTCTAAACCGGGCTGAACATCGCTGTAGAAATATTGCGCGTAGCTTTTATAGCCTACCGCTTCCCTGTAATATTCGCTGTAGTTATGCGATTTCCAATATTCAATGGCAGCATTCTGCGAATATTCTTCCACACGCGGCGCAAAGAAGATGGCTGCTAATGTTGTTGTGAGAATTACTGAACCATAAAGAATGGGCAAACCGCGCTTGAAATTATTCTTCGAGAAATAATATATCGCCGCAATAAATCCAACAGCTAGGATCAATGCTGTTATCCATTCAAAACCATTCCAGTTTCCATTCGCCTGCAGGTTTCCGATTGCGAAATCATCATGAATGTTACCCGAATCGATCAGCTGTTTTTTGAAACGGTCGATGAACGGGAAAACAGCTAATGCAGAAACAAAAACAATCGCGACCGCCGACAAAACAATGCTCATCCATTTTTTCCAGGCGAAATCACCGTTCAGTAATTTGTATGCCGTGTATGCTGCGAGGTACGTGAGAGGGAAATAACAAAGCGATGAGTAGTGAATGATCTTTGTTTTGACAATGGAAAACAGGATAAGGACCACCCAGAATAAAATCCGCATGAATTTGAGAATATGTTTTTCGAATGGCGTATCAGCTGCTTTTTTACGCAAAGCCCGGATGGCAAAAATGGAAGCAGGAAAACAACCGAGCAATAAAACGATCCAGTGATAGAAAAAGCTTCCGCCATGACCTGCATCTTCTGTCATGAACAGGCGTACCTGGTAAGTGAGAAATTCCATTATAAGGTTTCCTTTTCCCTGCGCGGCAAGGGTTATGAACCATGCTCCGGTAAGTGAAAGTGAAATAAAGCCATAGAGCACAAAATGTTTTATACTGATGACCGGTTTTCTTTTCAACGCCCACCAGCAGAGAAAACAAAGTCCGAAGATTAAAAGTGCAACCGGACCTTTTGTTAACACAGCAAGCGCAATAAAAAAGGAAGATAAAAGTATCCGCCTGTTGAATAATTTCTGCGTCGATACGGAAGGATATTCATTGGCATAAATGGCGAATTGATAAATGCCAAGAAAAATAAAAAGATTGAACCACGGGTCAATAATTCCGGAATGAAAATAAAAATTCGGAAGCATTGATCCGGCAAAAGCAAGCGACCACAACCGCGCGAAACGTTCATCGTAAATTTTTCTTCCGAGCAGGTACACGACCATTAAAGTCAACGCGCCGCAAACTGCATTGGGAAAACGTGCGGCGAATTCGATATTGTCGAAAATATGCATCGAAGCTGCCTGCATCCATATAAACAAAGGTGGCTTTTCCCAAAAAGGAAGAAAATCGATTTGCACCGTGGTGTAATTTTTACTCACAACCATTTCCCTTGCGCATTCGGCAAAGTTGATTTCATCCCAATCGAATAAATGAACTTGCCCGAGAAACGGCACAAATAAGATGAGCCCGCAAAGCGCTACGAATAAAGGCGGAAAAAGCGGGCTGCGTTTCATGTTTTAGATTGCGGAAGATACCACGTGTTTTTATGAACGCCATACGTCATAACGGCAAAAGAAGTAAGTGTACCGATGATCGCTCCGAAAAAAACGTCGTTGAGAAAGTGCTGTGAAAGATAAATTCTCGAATAACCAATCAGCAAAGCAAAAAGAAACAATGCTGATTTGAGATAATTATTTTTAACAGCGAACACGAGACAGAAATAAAATGCGAACGCTGCCGTTGTATGTCCCGATGGAAATGAATCGAAAAGATAATTTTCAACATTCGGAACAAAGCGGATAGGAGCAGTGGTGTTCATGAAAAATAATTTCGGTCGTGGCTCGCCGCTGAAAATTGTATGCTTTAATAACTGCGTAATTCCTGAAGCAATTAAAACAGCAATACCTGTCATCGTCCCGAACTTCCTGTTCCATGCGATCAGCAAAAGCACTAAAATAGTTATAGGAATGCCATCTCCAGCAAGCGTAAAATAGGGCATGACGAGATCGCCAAACGCGTTATAATGGCTGTTAATGGAAAGGTGAATTACGTCTTTGGTATTAAGAAACAGGATCGTTTCAGCGCAAAGCAAAAATAATCCGAATGGAACCAGGAAATAAATAGAATGCCTCAGGCAGGATTTGATTGCTTGCATTGCTGTAAAAGTACAAATTCCAAAACCGTTGCTGATTTTGGAATTTGTACAATAAAAATTATTTATTTGAGCTTAATATGTTCCCAAAGCTTTCACTAGCCGCTGGATCTGAGAATCCCAAAGTCGCCTTGAAGTAGCAATATCATCATCGCCTTCACCAAAATCGGTGACATTAAGCGATACTTCATTGGTCAGCTCATCCTGGTTGAGGCGGAACTCGAAATAAGAACCTTCCGGTTTATCGAGCCAGCGCAGGCGGATATGATTATCAATCTTCGCAGAAATGATCTTTGCATCCTGTTTCTGGCCGTCCCAATCGAAGGTGTAAATATCATGTTTCATATCCACGCCATCGGCAAACCATTCTGCAAGTCCGTTCGGAGTGGTTAAAAAGTCGTAGAGCAGGGTCACCGGAGTATGAATAATGTATTCGAGCGTAAATTTCCCTTTTGGTTCCGGCTTTCCTTTTTTATCCATTTCATCCAAAGGCACTTCGCTGATCACGTGATGGGTGATCACATTTGTCTTGAAAATGCGTTTTTCACCGGGCGCGAGTTTGCCTTTCTGCTTTTTGAGCTCAAATC
>JBDSHN010000069.1:0-23763 GCA_039918435.1 Bacteroidia bacterium
GCTGTAGGTATTTCCCAATGAAAGCATGGGATAACGATGCTTTACAGTAATAAATTCCTTTGTGATCCCGCCGCCCACGCGTTGCGAAGGAGAATCAGGAACCAAAAATTCAGGATATTCTTTTTCGAGCCTGATCAGTTCTTCGAGCAGCTGATCAAATTCAAAATCGCTGATCTGCGGTTCGGATAAAACGTAATAGCGATGATTATGCTCATCGAGTTCGTGGCTGAGCTCTGCTATTCTTTTGCGGGCCTGTTCTTTATTCATACTTCACTAAAAAAGATTATTGCGAAGATAATGAGGTGAAGTGAAAATGTAACCCCACTGTTATACTTTCTCAAAATCATTTGAATAATTCGCCAATTCACCCAACATCAATTTCCTCAACATCGCCAGTGAACTAACTGAAGAGCGCAAAATATTCCGTTCCCTGTTATCGCCGAACTGAAAACGTTTTGCGAAAACAAAATCTTCTTTAGCAACAGCAATCCAAACCGTTCCGACAGGCTTATCTTCTGTGCCGCCATCTGGTCCTGCAATGCCTGAAATGGCAATGGAATAATCAGTATTCAGCCTTTCGCGAACACCAATAGCCATTTGTTTAACTGTTTCTTCACTTACTGCGCCGAATTGTTCCAGCGTTTTTCCCGCCACATTTAATTCACTTGTTTTTACTTCGTAGGAATAAGAAACAATGCTTCCTTTATAATACGCTGAGCTCCCGGGAACCGATGTCAGCATGTGCGCTACTAATCCGCCTGTGCAGGATTCTGCTGTTGCCAGCGTTTTATTTTCTTTCATCAGCAAATCGCCAACTACTTTTTCCAGTTTATCAGTATCAAATCCAAACACATATGATTTGATAAGCAGCATTACTTCATCTACTTTTTTATTTACAAGCTGAACCAAGATTTCTTTGTTATCACCTTCCAGGCTCAGTCGCAAACGCACCATTCCGGGAGATGGCAGATAAGCGAGCTTGATATTATCTGTCGCAAGTGCATCTTCCCAATCCGAAATTTTTTCAGCAAGCGCCGATTCACCGATGCCCTGTGTGAGAATTGTTCTGTGAATGATAACCGGCAGACCAAATTTCTCACGCAACATCGGCAGCACACTTTCAGTAACAATGCCTTTCATTTCATAAGGAACACCGGGCATTGAAACAACTACTTTTCCATTTTGTTCAAACCACATTCCCGGCGCTGTGCCGTTTTTATTCCGCAACGCAATGCAACCATCCGGAACCTGTGCCTGCTGTTTATTTATTTCAGTTGTTTCTCGTCCGAAACGTTTGAAAACACCAATTACATCTTCGAGAATTTGCGCATCGGTACGCCATTCCATTTTGAAATAATCCTTCAGCGTTTTTTTAGTAAGATCATCTTTTGTCGGACCCAGTCCACCGGTGATAAGAATAATATCGGCACGGACTTTTGCTTCATCGAGTGCTGCAACAATATGTTCCGGATCGTCGGAAACGGAGGTCATTTGTTTTACACGTATTCCGTTGAGGCTTAATTGTTGTCCCAGCCATGCTGAATTTGTGTCAATGACCTGCCCGATCAATAATTCGTCGCCGATTGTAATAATTTCTGCTAACATGGGCGTAAAGGTAAAATAGTTTGTTGTTTGGCGTTTGTTGTTTGTTGTTCAATGTTTGAATGGATAGCTGCATTATTGGTACGAACTTTACTTAAACAGTTGAACAACAAACGACAAACAACAAACCCTTTTTACTCATTTCAATGTTTGGCAAAGTATTTGTAATATTGTTTTACCTCTAAGACAACTATTATGAAAATGTTCTTCCTCGTAGCTGCATCTGCTGCTATCGTTATCTCTTCCTGCGATGTGAATAAAGCACTTGACCAGGTTAATAAAGGCCTTGAAACCGTTAATAACGGTACATCAGCGGGACTTTCCAGTGCAGAAATTGCGAATGCGTTGAAAGATGCATTGATGCAGGGAACAAATAAATCGACCGAATCTGCTTCTAAAGTGGATGGCTTTAATAAAAATCCGAAGATCCGCATTCCATTTCCACCGGCAGTTCAGAAAGTAAAAGACTGGGCGCTTCAATTCGGCTTGAATGGGCAGGTGGATAAATTTGAAGAAACATTGAACCGTGCTGCTGAAGAAGCCGCAAAAGGCGCTGCCCCGATTTTTATTGATGCAGTAAAAACAATGACCATCACCGACGCGCTTGGCATTCTCAAGGGCACAGATACAGCTGCAACAAATTACCTGCGCGTGAAATGCACTTCGCCATTGAACGTAAAATTCAAACCAACCGTTCATAGTGCCACTGAAAAAGTTCAGCTCACAAAATACTGGACACCGATTACCACGGCCTACAACAAGATCCCGGGTCACACTCCTGTAAATCCTGATCTTGACCAGTATGTTTGCGATCGTGGTATCGATGGACTTTTCAAATTGATCGGCGACGAAGAAAAAAATATCCGTATCAATCCATTGGCAAGAGCAACAGATATTATGAAAAAGGTTTTCGGATCAAAAGAAAATCCACATAATAAATAGTTTTTGAGTTCGGAGTCCACCGCGGCGGATTAGTTCATATAATTAAAAAAGGTTCGGATTAATTCCGAACCTTTTTTTTAAGCCAATATTAACCAACAACATTGTAATGACTATTTCACAATGTCAATTCGTTTTACTGCTGTGTGATTTCCATCTGTTACTTTCAGGAAATAAATTCCGGCAGAAAGGTTCGCTGTGCTGATCTCATTTACAGGATTTGTAAGGTTCATTTGAAGAACGATTTCTCCGGCAACGTTATAAATGCCAGCAACAGCAACTGCATTTCCTTTTGGAATTATAACTGTTATATGATCTTGTGCAGGATTTGGAAATACGCTGATGTTATTCTCATTCCAAGCAGCGTCAACTCCAGTAATGGTATTAACAGTTACAGTTTGTGTGTAGCTGTCAGAGCCGCATTGATTTGTTGTAGTCAATGTAACGGTGTATGTTCCTGCAACAACATATTGATGGGAAGTATCTGCGCATGAAGTTACAACCGGAGAACCATCGCCAAAATCAATAAGGCAGGAGGTGCTGTTGCCTGTGGATGTATTCTGGAATTGAACAGTATCACCTACATCTACAGTTGTAGCTGAAAGTGTGAAAGCTGCCATTGGTGGTTCATCAATAGTGGTCGATGATGTTGCTGCATCTGTGCAGGTTACGGTCCATGCAAACATAGAATCAGTAAGCATGACATTGTAAACACCTGCATTGGCATAAACATGTGCAGGATTTTCTTGATTCAAAGGAGTTGAAGCATCACCGAAATTATACGTATAAGAAGCATCGGTCACACCATAAAATGCAGCCTGGCTATAAAAACGACTATTCAGAATTGGTGAAGAAGTGCTTGTAAAAGCAACAGGATTTCCTTCACACAATGTTCCTGATGTAATGAAGCTGGATGCAATAGAATAAGAAACAATTGGGTGCGCCAGGAAATCGAAATCAGCTCCAAAAGCATCCTGATTATTTAACCATGCTGTTGAGAGCACACGAACGCTTGACAATCGCTCACCAGCTCCATCGCCATTTGCGTTGGTTGCAAGCTGGAACGTATCGTTACCGGCAGCCAAACCTTCAACCACAACGGCGTATGGCCCGCTCACATTAATTGGTGTTGTAAAAACGGCATAACGTGTCATAGCAGCAAGTGAAGCTGTAGTAACTGTAAGGGAAACAGGAACGGTTCCTAATTGAACTGCTGGTGTTGAATCTGCAGGATTAACTGTATAGATTCGCACATTCACAGAAACAGTATTATTTTTTCCGCGGCCAAAAAATTCCACGCCATAGATTGTAATGTTCTGAGGCGCTTCATAATACTGTGCGAATCCTTCACCAAATGCACCACCACCGTTTCCGACAAGTGTGTACAAAGATGCGGCTGTAGCTTTCGCAAGCGGATATAACACTGTATCATTTCCGCATGTCACTGTTGCAGGCGCTACCGAACCGATGCGCAAAGATAAATTTGCAGGAATTGATACCTGATGTGTTTGAAGGGTGCTTTGTCCAAATGCTAAACCAGTTGTTAAAAGACAAATCCCAATAAGTACTTGTTTTTTCATGGTAATATAGTTTGATGATTAGAATAGAAATATTGCAATTGCTTATAAAGGTAAGCACTCATTTATCGGACATGGAAGAAAGGAATGGAAACTCGCTACTATGTTATTATTTGAAGATCGATTGTACGATGTTGTAGACCATTTGCTGTAATAATTGCCAGCTAAATGTGGTAAATAGTCTGTTTCATCCTCGCGTCGGAGTCTGTTGTCAGAAAACAGGTTTCATCAGCAACTGATTCCGCCGCGACAGATTAAACTGTTCTTACATGACCGTCATGCAAGAACAACTTAATCTGTCGCGGCGGAGGAAGAATGAAAACCCGGAAAAACTAAAACGCTTTATATGCGCCGCTGAGATCGAGTGATTCGAAAGTACCGTAATGCGGTTTCAGGCTCAAAACGGGAATCCTGGAATGGTTGACAATTTGTTTTGCAAGCGGTCCCATAAAAAGTCCGGTGAGCGACGACTCGTGATCGGTCATGATAATAATAAGATCTGCCTCTGCGCTTTTTCCATATTTCAATGCTTCAGCCGCAAGTAATTTTCCTTTTACAGTTTGACGTTCGAAAATTACTTCTGCTTTTTCAAGCGCATGCTGCACCTGGTCGAGCACGATCTGAAGTTTGTCATTTTCTACCGCTTCTTCTTCGTCAAGCAAACCGAGAATGTGAACTTTGGCTTGATAAATATGTGCAAGATCAATTGCGTAATTCACTTTTTCGCGGGAATGCAATGAACGATCAATTGGTAATACAATATTTTTAAAGCCTAAGTTTTTCGCGTGAGTCTGCACAGTGATTACCGGGCATGGCGCAAGCGAGACTACTTTGTGCGCATTTGAGCCGATAAGCAATTCTTCAAAACCGTGTGAGCCATGGGTACCCATCACGATCAAGTCGATTTTTTCCTCCTGTGCTATCTGCATTACCTCATTGGCAACCTTTCCTCGCACACTGAGCACCCGGGGCATAATTCCATAATTAGTACGGGTATCATTTGCGACCTCCGCCAGCTTTTGCTCAACGATTTTATTGATCTCGTCATGATTTTCAATACGCATAACCGGCTCCGGAATTTCAAAATGATATTCGTTAAGCGGCAGCACATGCAGCAGCAAAAGATCGGCATTTACCAGGCGTGCTAAATAAGAAGCATGCTCAAGTGCGAGCAATCCTGTTTCTGAAAAATCGGTCGGAACAAGAATTTTTTTAATGTTGAGTTTCATAAATGGGTTCTGGCGTTAAGGTTAAGAATCAAAAATAATTAAATGTATTCAAAGTAAAAAGCCTCTCACCTGTTGTGTTCAGGAAACGAGAGGCTTTTTACAAATTGCCATTCCAGTTAATAAGGAAGGAATTCTGACAGATCTTTTTTAGGAGAAGGGATAATTGAAAGAACGGGAACATCAGAACGGTTGATAATGTCCTGGGCAGCCGAGCCGATAAATAATTCGGTGATGTCCTGCTCCTGCTGTGTCATGATCATAATCAGATCGCCTTCTACTTTATTGGCGTAATCAATAATGATCTGCCCAAGCGATTCTTCCCCTTTAATTCCTTTGATGATTTCTGCTGTGCAACGAACACCCGCTTTTTCAACGAAGCTTTTTACCTGTGAAAGCTGGCGAGTAAGTCGGTTTACGATGAATTCATCTGTTGTGAAAAGAACCGATGCAATGCGAATATCTGAGTTATACAATTTTGCAAATTCAATTGCCTTGGCAACTTTTTCGCGTGTTTCTGTAGTTAAATCAAGTGGCAGAACAATATTCTTGCAGCCTTCACGATGCGCTTTACCTTTGATCGTGATAACAGGAACTTTTGATTCACGCACAACGCGTAAAGCATTCGATCCGATAAAACGACGACGGATCTTTCCTTTTCCTCCGTTTGTTCCCATTACGATAAAACGTGCATTCAGCATTTCAGCTACTTCAGCCACTTTATCATAAACAGATCCGTGCGCAATTAAGGTGTCCACTTTCACACCAAGACTTTTATCAATAGTCTCAGTCATTTCATCCATCTTCTGATTGATCTCTTTTTTCAACCCTTCATCCTGCATCGGATTTGCAAAACGACCAAGTAATCCGCCGGTTTCAATAACATAAAGCAAAGTAATTTCGCCATGAATTACAGTTGCAAGACGCACTGCCTGCTCAAGCGCAATTTGAGATTGGTCACCGAAATCGACCGGAACAACAATTTTGTTTGATGTGGTACTCATAGTTTTATTAATTGCTAAAGCTGTTTAATCGCATTTTAAAAAGCAGGGCAAAGGTACGAAAAAAAGGGATGGGATAATTACCAATTACGGGATTACGGATTACTACTGTGGGGAATACTTTTCGTTGAAAGAGAATTGTCATTTCATCCGAAGATGTCCTGCGAACCGCTATTGTTCTTCTTCTTTTCTTTAGTAGAAAAGAAGCAAAAAAATCGCCGTCTGACGCGGGTTTGCCTAAATTCAGCAAAAAAAACCGAGCGAAAACCAAGCCGTCTCTCCGCGCAAGGCCTGCGCGGACTAAATGGTTTTCTTCCGCACATGCCAACGCTGATTTTTTCTGCTGAATTCTTAACGGCAAACCCGCTGAGGTCGGCACTTTCATTAAATGTATCATGAATCCTATTTAGTTTATTCCGGACAATAGTGATTAAGGATCACAAACTAAAAGCATGAAACAGCCTGACAGGGAAGTAATACCGACTGGAGCGAACTTTAAATGGATTTTAAAAAATCCCCGACATTCCATTGAACTTACCAATCCTTTTCATTCATCAGTAATTGCTAATTTATTAATCGCTAATCCGTAATCGCCTGCCAATGAAATTTCCCATCTTTACAGAAATCTTTCTCTGCTTATGCCAATCGCTCCTTCCGAATTAATCATCAATCCCGACGGCTCTGTTTTTCACCTGCATTTATTGCCGGAACAAATTGCAAACGACATTATTGTTGTCGGCGACCAGGGGCGGGTGGAAACTGTTTCGAATCATTTTGACAGGATAGAATGCAAAGTTTCTAACCGCGAATTCACCACGCATACGGGCATTTTCAGAGGGAAACGTATTTCAGTTCTTTCCACCGGAATTGGCACTGATAATATCGATATCGTTCTGAATGAACTGGACGCTTTGGTCAATATTGATCTGAAAACGCGCGAAATAAAAGCCGGTAAAACAAGCCTTAATATTGTCCGGATCGGAACTTCTGGGGCGCTGCAAGGCGATATTCCGGTGGATAGTTTCGTGGCTTCTTCTCATGGAATGGGACTCGATGGTTTGCTGAATTATTACGCGGGAATGCCGGACTGCGACGAACCTGCGATTGCCGAAACGTTCATGAAACATGCAGGCTGGGTGAAAGGACTGCCTTATCCTTATGTAGTAAAAGCGTCGGAAAAGCTGCTCAATCTGTTGGCGCACGATCTTACAAAGGGAATAACCGCTACTGCACCGGGTTTTTATGGTCCACAGGGGCGTGAACTTCGCTTACAACCTGCCCTACCCGACCTGAATGAAAAACTGGGTAGCTTCCGGTTTGAAAATCATCGCGTCACGAACTTTGAAATGGAAACGTCGGCGCTTTACGGATTGGGAAAATTACTTGGTCATGAATGCTGCACGATTTGCGCCATTATTGCCAACCGGGTGCTAAAAGAATATAGCAAGGACTATAAAACTGCTATCGAAAAGCTAATAATCCTGGTTCTTGAACGTTTGGCTGTGTAAAACTATGCTAAACCGTAAAACAAAAGCATTGGTTTGAACGTATATTTGAGTAGGAAGGATAATCCATTCCGCTATGGACGATACGCAGATTCATGCTTTAGTAAGCTTGCTTGATGATCCTGATGAACAGGTTTTTTCCCAGATAAAGGAAAAGTTGCTTCAATTAGGCGAAGATGTAATTCCTGTTCTGGAAAATGCATGGGAAAATTCCTTCGATTCTGTTTTACAACAACGTATCGAAGGAATTATTCACCGCATCCAGTTCGATAATATCCGAAGAAGTCTTCGCGAATGGGCCTTGCCTGAACAGCAGGATCTGCTTACCGGCGCTTTGCTGGTTGCACGTTATCAATATCCTGATTTAGACGAAGCGCATTTGCGAAAACATATTGAGCAGATCAAACAGGATATCTGGCTTGAGCTGAATAATAATCTCACTGCGTTGGAAAAAGTGCGCGTCATCAATCACATTTTATTCGACGTGCATAATTTTTCTTCCAACACGCAGAATTATCACGCACCGCAGAATTCGTATATCAATAATGTTTTAGAAAGTAAAAAAGGAAATCCTGTTTCACTTTCTATCATATACGCAGTCATTGCTCAGGATTTACGCATTCCTGTTTACGGCGTAAATCTTCCTGAACATTTTATTCTTGCTTATATTGACAATGGTCCGGGCATGAGTTCAGGCATTGAAGATCCTGATCGTGTTTTATTTTACATCAATCCATTTTCACGCGGGGCGCCGGTAAATAAAAAAGAAATTGATTCTTTCTTAAAGCAGCAACGCCTCGAGCCAAACCCGGAATTTTATACGCCATGTTCTAATCTGATGATCATTCGCAGGTTGTTGAATAATCTTATTGCTTCTTATGAGAAGTTGGGTTATCCGAATAAGGTGGATGAGCTGAAGACGTTGTGGAAGGCGCTGGAGGATTTTTAGGTGCACTTGCATGATGAAGCACTCAAAATATTTCCATTTGACTTGACGGTGTTTAACCTGGAGGGTATTTTGGTAAAAAAAGCAGAAATCATTTGGATAACTAACTTCTGAATTACACTCGCGCGGACTAAACCTTGACCATGTTATACCTGAAGAATATTTTGGCAGAAAAAGTAGAAATAATTTGGAACATAACTAACTTTTGAATTATACTCGCGCGCAAAACCTTGACCATGTTACACCTTGACTGTGTAACACCTTGACCATCTTACACCTTGACTGTGTAACACCTTGACCATGTTACACCTTTACTGTATTACACCATGACTGTGTAACACCTTGACCGCGTTACACCTTGACAATGCTATACCTTGACCGTGTACCACTTGAGATTTTTCTGCCAGAAAAAGCAGAAATCATTTGGAACATAAATAGTTTTTGAATTATATCGCGCGCACTAAACCTTGACCGTGTCACACCTTGACCGCGTTGCCACTTGAGAACTTTCTGTCAGAAAAAGCAGAAATCATTTGGAACATAAATAGCTTTTGAATTATATCGCGCGCGCTAAACCTTGACCATGTTACACCTTGACCATATTACACATGGAGGGTATTCTCGCAGAAAAACACCAACTATTTTTGGCATCATTACCAACATTTTCACAACTTGAATTACACTCGAGCGCTAAATCCAGAAGGTCTTAATCTTCCAATTTCTAAATGCTGAAGGTTACTTGATCACAAGACCTTTGACTGTTCAGCCACAATCCTCACCATTCCTGTTTAAAAATTTCTCCTGTTCAATCTATCCAAAAATTTTCCCAATCGTTCTGAAAATAATCTTCAAATCGGTTCGCAGAGCCACGAGCATCGTGCCTCTCCTCTCTTCAATATATTTCATATTCAACTTCAGCTTCGCCGGCATAATTTCTTCAATGTAAGTTTTCTCGGGATCAGCAGACTTTGCCAGCAATTCATTCTCATCCGAATATTCAATAGAAGCGTAATCTGTAATTCCAGGCTGCACATTCAACACGCGCATTTGTTCAGGCGAATACATTGCCACATACTTACGCACTTCCGGCCGCGGACCAACGAGACTCATATTACCGACTAAAACATTGATCAACTGAGGAAGTTCATCGATTTTGTACTTGCGAAGAAAATAGCCAACTCCTGTTACGCGTGGATCCCTTCCTCCAACCGTGAGCAATCCCTTTTTGTCTGCGTCCGGTCGCATGCTGCGGAATTTCCAAAGACGGAAATCTTTACCATTTTTCCCCACGCGTATCTGTCGGTAAAAAATCCCGCCGGGACTGCTAAATAAAACAAAGAAGGAAATGAGCAACAGAAAAGGTGAAAGGAGAATTAATCCGATGAGCGATGAAAAAATATCAAACAATCTTTTTATCAATGTGATTTATTTATGCGGATTTCGATTTGATTAATTCAACTGATGCGATTACTGCATCCAATACCACATTTACATTTTCATCTGAAAGATCAAAATAAAGCGGAAGTGTAATTTCATGCGCGTAATTATCAAAAGCGACAGGATAATTTTTAATATCAAATCCTATTCCCTTGTAAAAGTTCAGCATTGGCAATGGAATAAAATGCACATTGACAGAAACATCACGTTCGGAAATTTCTGTAATGATAGCATCACGCTGTTCTTCTGTCACACCTTTTATCCGCAACGGATACAAATGATAAGAAGAAATTTTATCCGTTGTGCCATGAACAGGCAATTGCGCCCAGTCATATTTTGATAAGCGTTCATTGTATTGATCAACGATTTGTTTTCTGCGCATCAGATTTTCTGCATCATAACGTTCTAGTTCCACCAAACCAATGGAAGCCTGGATATCCATCATATTGCATTTATAGCCAGGCTCCAGAATATCATAACGCCAGGCACCTTTTTGTGTTTTGGCTAAAGCGTCTTTGTTTTGTCCGTGAAGAGTTTTTATACAAAGCGCTTTATAAATTTCCTCATTATCAAATGGCGCAGGAAGATTTAATGCAACAGCTCCACCTTCTGCTGTTGTCAGGTTTTTTACAGCGTGAAAAGAAAAAACAGCAACATCACATAATGAACCGGTGTGTTTTCCTTTATAGAATGCTCCAATGGAATGCGCAGAATCAGCCATTACTAAAATCCGTCCGAGCGTTTTTTGTTCTTCCGTATTCGCTGAAAATTTTGCACGGATATCCGCACGATTTACCAATGCATTTATTTCATCCATATCACAAGGCAATCCGCCAAAATCAACCGGCATGATCACTTTTGTTCTTTCTGTAATTGCGTTTTCAACCGCTTTCACCGACATATTAAAATCAGCTGCATTCACATCCACCAGCACAATTTTAGCACCCACATGCATACACACATTCGCAGTTGCAGAATAGGTATATGCAGGAACAATTACTTCATCGCCTTCCTTCACACCAAACCAACGCAACATAATTTCTAATCCGGCAGTGGCAGAATTCAAACACAATGTTGCTTTATTTCCATTGTAAGCAGTTAGTTTTTTCTCAAATAATTTTGTCTTCGGACCAGTAGTGATCCAGCCCGATTTAAGCGTGGCAACTACTTCATCGATTATTTTCTGATCAATACGCGGCGGTGAAAATGGAATCATAATGGAAAACTGATTGGCGGCGCTTTCATTGGCGAAAGCACTTTTCTGTCAATGGAAAACAAAATTAAGCAATAAAAGAAACATATAAAGATCACGCCTGATTGTGATTCTAACATTGCTTCGGGAAGGAAATTCAAAAAGATCAGTGAGGCCGTTAAAACCATAAACCCGAACTGCCTGCGAAATCCGTAAGCAATTGGCACGAGAAACAACAGCAGCAATAAAATCAGTCCGGGAATTCCCGACTGCACGCTGGTCTCAAAAAACTGGCTGTGTGCATTGAGATTTTTTTGCACCGCTCCCGTCATTCCGCGTGATTTGTATTCTGCAATCAGTGAATCCTGCGCATCACCCAATCCTACTCCATTTGCAGGATGTTTTTCTATTACAGCTGCTGCAGCTCCCCAAATGAGAAAACGTACACGGTTACTTTCCACTTCTGCCGGATTGATCGGTTGTTTTGATGCAAACATTCCTGTCATGTTCTGAATGCGCTCTCCTACTTTCGGAAATACTTTTAACGCAATAAAAAAGCCAATACACATCACAAGCAAGGCAGAAATTCCGACAACATAACGTTTGAAACGGATAATGGAATAAATAATATACCCTGTAAAAAGCAGGATCATTGCGATCAAACCGATTTTAGAAGAAAGCAGGAAAATGATCACCGCGAAAAAAAGACAAAGTGACATGGCGATTATTTTCCAGGGTTTTGGTGAAAAGGATTGCAGCAGGATTCCATGAAATAAAAGCATAATACCTGCGCAGAAATACATAGCGAGATAAGAAGGGTGCGCTACACGTGCACAAAAATCCTGGTAATAAAATGTATTCCTGTTTTCAGCAAGCAAATTCCATGTTGATCGTGAAAGCATGAATAAGCCGGATGAAAACAAACCTAAAATAAACACAGCAAATATCCGACGACTTGTTTTTACATCGAAGCGCATACTTGCAAATACAATTGGAATTCCAAATAAGGGTAATTGTACCTGGAGGTGAAATAAACCCGAAGCTTTATTTTCTGTCCATACAAAGCTGAGCAGACTCCACAAGAAAAATGCCATCCATATCCAGAGAAATTTTGAAGTTTTTATATTTTCCCATTTCAATTTCCATTCGCCTGAAAAAAGCCAGCAGGCAAAAAGCAAAACGGCAAGCGGCCCCATGATAAAACCAAATGGCATGAACAACGCCACGAGATAGATCATGAGAAGCAGGGAATAACGAAATATATTTTTTACCTGTTGCATATTACCTGCTTAGTCGGCTTTCTTTGTGACCTGGTTGCCTGCGAAGAAAAATAAATTTGATAATGCCGTGAAGGTAACCAAGTCCGTACCCGGTGTGTAGTAGAAAAAAAGAAAATATTACACCCGGAATTTGAATGGGTTTTGCTTTTTGTTTTACCGCTGCGAAAAATGCTACGATCTTGTAAAGTGTAAATCCGCCAATCCATATTAACGCACTTACACTTCCGTAAGAAGTGAAATATGCAAAAAACGGAACTGCTAAAATGGTAAACAGGAACAAGACAAAAACCGGTGGAACTAATTGCCGTAAAGAAGTCACCGCTTTGTGTTTACGATTTACATACACTTTCCACAATCCATACTGGTAATATTGTCTGAACAGTTTTCCATAATCTGCACGCACATAATATTTGCAACGTATCCGCTGATCAAGTATAATCTTAAATCCCGCTTTCGTCACGCGAAAATTAAATTCATCGTCCTGGTTACGCGTTAATGCTTCGTCAAACAAACCAATCTTTTCAAACACTTCACTGCGATAAGCACCGAATGCAACCGTGTCGACATATCCTTCCTTCGTCCCGGTTCTGAAATGTGCATTTCCCACACCGAAAGCAGATGACATCGCCAGCGCAATTGTTTCAGAGGCTGCATCTTCATTCACATTTTCAAGCAATCCTCCAACGCAACCGGCAGCAGCATCTTGCTTAAGATTATCAACACACATCTGAATATAATCCACCGCAACTTCTGCATGAGCACCAAGAATGATCAGCACATCGAAATCTTTTGCGGCTTTAATTCCAAGGTTAAGTGCATACGGTGTCGTTCGCTTTTCATTGTCAAGCAAATGCACATTCTGATGATTAGAAGAAAGTGTTTTGATAATGATCCGTGTGCCGTCATCACTCATTCCATCGCTTACATACACATCAATCGCTCCGTCGCCATAGATAGAATTCACCACAGAA
The DNA here is from genome assembly GCA_039918435.1 of Bacteroidia bacterium. Taxonomy (GTDB): domain Bacteria; phylum Bacteroidota; class Bacteroidia; order Palsa-965; family Palsa-965. The sequence goes on from JBDSHN010000069.1 coordinate 13,677, forward strand.
AGTACGCAACGTTCGATATAACGTTCTTCGTTTCTGCAAGGAATAACAACAGCTACTTTCAAAATCAGGAAACTATTTTATTGTATAATTTTTCAATGTCATCTAGATTATTCTTCCAGTCGTATTTCTTAAGCACGCGCTTTCTTCCTTCTTCTCCCATACGTTTTGCTTTAGCCGGATCATCCAGTAATCCAAGAATTGCTTCTGCTGTTCGTTCAATATTTCCAACCGGAACAAAAACACCTGAAACATTTTCTTCAACAACTTCTTTTAAACCGCCTACAGGAGTAACAACAACAGGCTTTTCACATGCCATTGCTTCCACTACCGCAACTCCAAAACTTTCCTGCAATGAAATATTCACGAAAATATCGATCATATTATGATAACGCGGAACTTCCTGCTGATTGATTCTACCACTAAAAAGGATATCGTTTCCGTAACCTGTTTCATTCGCAAGCTGCTTTAATTCCTGTTCTTTTGTTCCATCACCACAGATCAGCAATTTTAAATCAGCAGCATATTTCTTTTTTACTAGTGCGAATGCACTTATCAACGTTTCAATACCATAATTCTGTTCCAGCGATTTAATTGTACCGATTACTTTTGGATTCCCTGTGAATAAAGATGCTGCTTCTTCAGGAGCAAATTCATTCACATCAACACCGAAAGGTGTTACATCAACTTCTTTAGTTACGTAATGCAGCACTTCTTCCCGCATGATTTCGCTGGTAGAAAAAACAGCGTCTGCTTTTTTCAGGTTATTAAAAACAAGCAGCCGATGGAGAATTGATTTTTTCGGAAACTCAAAAATATCGGAGCCCCAGACAGAAATGATCAGCGGATGGAAACCGGAACGCACACCTAAAAGTCCGTAAGAAGTTGCATAATGTGCGTGAACAATTGCAGGCTGAAATTTTTTGATCGTTGCTTTAACCGCAGGAACAAATTGCAGGTAAGAGAGCTTTAATGCCGAAGCGATATGAAACTTCTGCGTTGCTAATCCATCCTCATTAAAAACTCTTATGGACGGATGGCTGATAAACAAGGAAGATTCGCTTTTACGCAATGAAAAAATTCCGATTTCGTAGCCGCGTTCAGAAAGCGAGATAGCCCACTTTCGTGTATGCGCAGAATCGATATCGGCAAGGAACAAAATCCTTTTTTTCATAAAATGCGTGCCCTTTGACCAATTTCAAAGATAAGGCAATATGTATCCTCACGTAAGCTAAAATAGCGCCATGTTTTACACATAGCAATATTGATAAGAAAGGAATTTTGTTCTCAGCGAAAATGATGAACTTTATACCGGATGAAAGCCTTTACTATTGCATTTCTTTCAATGGATAATCCACGGGATAAACGTTCGTGGTCGGGTACGCATTATTTTTTACTGAAGGAATTAGAAAATTTTGCAAAGGTTGAGATTTATCATTCCTACACGCCACAGCCGCTTAAATTTTTCTGCTCTGCATTTAATTTTCTGACATTACGATTGTTTCATAAGCGTTTCGATTACCGCCACTCACGTATCATGCGAAAAGCCCTTGGGAAAGAATACTCGAAATACCTGGAACGAAACAAATATGATCTTGCTATTGTAGTGGGATCTACCAGCATTGCAGCAGGTATTGAAACAGACATTCCTGTAGTTTACATCAATGACCGCACACTTGAAGGCGCAATGAATTATCATAAAGTGCTCACACAACTTTTTGATTTTTCCTATAAGCAAAGTATTGAAACAGATCGCCTCGCTATAGAAAAAAGCCGGCTCTCTGTTTTTTCATCTCACTGGGCGGCAGATGCTGCAAAATTAAATCATCCCGCGATCGCTGATAAAATTAGTATGCTTCCTTTCGGTGCCAACCTTGATACCATCCCCGAAACTCCTGTAGAAAAACAATTTCCAGAATTTCCTTTGCAAATCTTTTTTGCGGGTGTAAATTGGGAGGACAAAGGAGGCCCGGTTGCACTGGAAACATTGGAGGAATTAATCGCAAATGGAATTGATGCTGAACTGATCGTTTGCGGATGTATTCCCCCTGTTCAACATCCGAAAATGAAGGTATTGGGATTTCTGGATAAAAATAAACCGGAAGAATTTGCAAAGCTTACAGAGCTATTCCGTACAAGCGACTTTTTTATTCTTCCGACGAAATATGAAGCTTATGGCTTGGTTTTTTGCGAATCCGCAGCATACGGACTTCCTGCGCTTGCGCCGGCAACAGGTGGAATTACCAGCATTATTTCAGATGCAGAAACCGGCTTTCTGCTTCCTGTAAATGCCACAGGAAAAGAGTACGCAGCTAAAATCATTTCACTTATTAAGTCGCCGGAAAAATATTATGCAATGCGGAATGCTGCTTATGCACTTTTTAAAAACCAGCTGAATTGGAAAAGCTGGGCGGAAAAATTTAAAAAACTATTGGAGAAATCAGGCATCGGCGTTGAGTAGCTTGCGGTAACTGGCAACAAATTTTCCTTTACTGAAATTCTCCTTTGCATATTTTTTTGCAGCGGCTTTCATTTTCAAAACTTCCGACGAACCAATAAGCAGCGCACTTAATAACCGCACCATTTCCTCTACAACAATTTCCGGTTCGGCAGAAGATGTAACAATTCCATTTTCACCATTTAAGTGATTAGGGATATCACCAACAGGTGTGGAAATAACTACCAAACCAGCCATCATCGCTTCCATGATCACCATTGGAAATCCTTCACGCGAAGAAGTCACCAAAAGAAAATCGTTTTCAGAATAAATTGTTTTTATTTCGCTTTCATTTGTCAGCTCGCCGTAAAAACGAACTGGTGAATCCGAACCAATTCGACTTGATCCGACAACACTAAATGTGAATAAGGAAGACAACTCTCCGGCAATACGAAGAAACAGACCAAGCCGTTTTTCCGGACTATTCCTTCCGACAAACAGAACTCCGCTTTCATTTTTCAAGGGAAGTATAATGTCAGGATCATCTTCTATTCCGTTTGTGATTTGAATTAAACGTTCACGAAGTCGTTTCGGAATGTTATTATGAAAAGTAAATTTGTCAAATTCATCCCTGGCAGCACCCGAAACAAAAACGCGGGCATCTATACGCGAAGAAAGTGAAAGCAATTTTGAATGTTCCAGGTTTGCTCCGGGCTGATATTTAAAAGCGTGAATCAAATCAACTACTTTTACATTCGCGTTCAACGATGGAATCAGGTCGTAAAACAATCCGGCATTTGATCCGAAGAGAACAGCGCTCCCTGCCTTATTAATTTTTTCTGCCAGCAGCTGCTTTGCTTTTTTTTGCGTGAACGGATAATTTACATAATGCGCTATATCCAGCACTATTGCGTGAGCTTTAAAAAGGTTCAGAAAATTATTATTGTCCGAAAAATTCGAAAGGATCACAAGAGGTTGCTGATCTGCAACAGCGGCAACGATTGCGGCATGCACCTTTTCAGCACCGCCAACATGCATGTAAGGAAAAATAAAAAAATGTCTACCGTTATATTTGTCAAGTGCATTCCTGAATATTTTTCCCTGCGAGATAACCTTCCATGGTGGACTGGTTAGAAATCGTTTCAGGTTCCTTGCCCATAGTGGAAACTTATTGGAGACCAGGTGACGTACAAAGTTTTTTGTCCAGCTTATTTTAACAGCGAAATAAATTCCTTCGATATTGAAATTTGCTAATTGCGAAAAGAGAAATTTCCGCTTTATACGCATGAGGCGTTTTTCAAGCGGCTCTGCAACTTTATCTTTTCCTGTAATGCTTGCGGGATGAATACGATAATGCAGCAAAACTTCCGGAATCTTCGCGATCCTTTTTCCCGAGGCAAGAATCCGCAGCCACAAATCCCAGTCTTCAGCACCTTTCTGATGCTGCTTATAGAGAAATTCTTTTGCAACAGTTGCACGCATCATTACCGTCGGGTGTGCAATGCAATTCGTGCGCGGCATTAGACTGTTGATAGTTTCTTCCGTAACGGCTTCACGATCGGTGTTCCAGCTTCCGGTAACTTCGCCATCTTCATTTATAAAATCAACGAAGGAAGCAAGCACTGCTATACCGGAATCGGTTTCCATCTTTGTTACCTGTAACTGAAAACGGCCGGGTAAAGCAACATCATCCGCGTCCATGCGTGCAATGTATTTTCCTTTTGCGAGCTGAATTCCATTATTGAGAGAGTCGATCAAGCCAAGATTATGTTCATTCGTAATGCAAACAATTCGGGGATCGGTGAATGAAGAAATTATTTCGGCCGAATTATCCGTTGAGCCGTCATTGATAATCAGTAATTCAAAATCAGAAAATGATTGTTTTAAAATGCTGTCAATTGCCTGCCGGATATACGCGGAAGCATTGTGCACCGGCAACAGTACAGAAACAAGTGGCGATTTTCCTGTAGTTTCCATCAAGTACGTTGCCATGTTTTTGGTATCACGTCTTCAATCACACAATCCGGATCATTGATCCATTCCGAAGGAGCGATTATTTTTTTTGCAACATTTTCATTGAGCCAGGCAGCCCACCAGCTGAAAGAACTGTTTGCAATGATGTTGTTCCAGCAAAGACTCATGAGACGCATATCTTCAAAACTGTTTTCACCCGTATTAAAATCCACATACGTCATAGGTGAATCTGTTTTGATATTTTCTTTTACCCAGGCTACATCATCAGAGAAAATATAGAAATGTGGGCTGGAAATTTCATTTTGAATAATCGCGATTGCTTTAGAATAATAATCAAGTGTGCAAATATTTCCAAAAAGTCCACGATTGATTTCACTCAGGTAATCGCCGCGACGCACATGGATGCTGACTGAATTACAGGAAGAAATTTCCTCTGCAAGAACTTTATTTTTTCCTGCCGGTGGATTTTTAAAATGAAATTGGGATCGGATTTTTTTTTCTGCATTCAGAAAATACTTCGCTGACTGAAAATAACCATCGAGATAAACTTGATTGCCAAGAAGTGAGAAAGCCGGATCAAAATTCAGTTGATCGTACCTGTAATTTTTTTTCCGGATGAGAGAAGGGAAAAACTTACGCTTAACGCGGTAGCTTATCTTCTGCTGATTTCCTTTGAACGCATGAATTTCTTCTGCAGAAGCAAGTTGAAAATTCACATTAAAGATTTCCAGCTCAAATTTCCGCTTTGTAAATTCCGCAGAGCCCGTAGATTTTTCCAGGAAAGCAAAATCCAGCTTTAGATCAACATGATGCTTCTCAGCAAGAGCAAGTCCTGCTGCGTATTGAAACATCTGGTTGCCCAGTCCGCCTTTCAGATTTACAATGATCATTCGTCGTCTAACCTGTATTTGTTTGTGCCCATTCGTTTCAGGAATACATATAACCCGAGTGAACCAAAAGTTCTTGAAAATAATTTATTCAACTCTATAGCTGTAAATACAGATTTAATAACTGCCAGGTATTCATCGCTGAATCCATTTACATAAACCGGCCTGGCTATTCTGAAAGCCCATTGTCTTAATGTTTCTTTATCCTGCACATGCGGAAGCCATTTTTTGTAGAACAGCAACGCATTTTTATTCATGTGCCTTTCATCTTTTTGCATGCTTTTAGAATGCTGTCGTATTTCCAGCAGCGTTTCTTCTGTATAGTCAAATTCAAATTCCTGTGCGATTCGCAGCCACATGTCCCAGTCTTCATACGCTTTTAAATGTTCATCAAACATTCCCACCTTTTCGAAACATTTCCTTTTCACCAGTACTCCGCTTCCGCTTCCACTGATGAAATTTCCCCTTGTTATAGCATTGAATACACCGCCGCGAATATCAGGCTTCACCGCAATAACCTCCGCAAGGGAATTATCTTTGCCATCTTCATCTACCACTTTATAATTGCAATACACCAATCCTGTATTTTTTAATTGCGTTTGCTGAAATACTCCGAGCTGTTTTTCAAGCTTCAAAGGCAGCCACCGATCATCAGCATCGAGCAAAGCAATAAATTCAGAAGCAGAAGATGCAATACCTGCATTCCGCGCTGCGCTCAAACCTTTATTTGCCTGTTGAATAATGAGAATAGTAACAGGCGTTGCATTTTCATTTTTTATTTGCTCAAGAATCGTTTGCGTATGATCTGTTGAGCCATCGTTGACAATAAAAAGGTTTACAGGAAGAACTGTTTGAGTCAGCACCGAGCGAATGGCTTGCGCAATATAATCCTGTCCGTTAAAAACAGGAATAACCACATCAATGGTTGCTATTGCTTTTGTCATTTATTTTTTCGGATAAAAAAGCTTTTCCAATATTCTCCCGGGATAATACAATGCATTTTTATTTTCACCAGTCATCCAGCGAAACGCATTCATCCGTTCTGCAAGATCTTTCCGTATTGCTGCGAGTTCTTCAGTTGTCGCACCTTCTGATTCAAAATGAGCAATAATCATTTTATAAACGCGTTTCAGTTGCGCCAATGAAGAAATACGTGTGCGTGCAGTTCCGCTTAAAGCAAGACCATCTACAATTTCTTTCTCAAGCGAAGGGAATCGTGCTGCAATATTTTTTCTGCGCTGGTTAATAATGCGGTCATTAGAATTAGATGTAGTGAATGAAAGTCCGGTGGATAGCTCGCGGTATTGCAATAAAATAGCAGGGAGGTTTGCGATTTTATAATACAAAGCAATCTTCGACCACATATCGTAATCTTCAAAAAGATCTTTGCCGGTTTGAAAATTTCCAGTCATATCAAGACATTCTTTTCTGAACAACGTGGCAGAACTTACGAATGGTGAATCCCAGAGCAGATCGTATTGCAGCTTTGTATTGCTTGTTGCATGGCTTATTGCTCCTTTGGGCGAACCTGCAGCATCTATAATTTTTGCAGCGCCACCAACTAAACCATACTGCGGATGCGCTTGCATGAATCCGACCAGCAACTTTATTCTATCGGGCGTGGAAATATCATCGGCATCCTGGCGGGCAATGTATTTTCCTGTTGCATGCAAAAGTGCAGCATTTAATGCATTTGCTACACCGCCATTCTGAATATGAAAGAGCTTAATACGCGGATCAGAAAATGAATTTAATTTTTCCGCAGAGCCGTCAGTCGAACCGTCGTTGACGATAATAATTTCAATTTCATGATACGATTGGCTCAGTATACTTTCGACAGAAGCTTTTACAAACTCCGCGGCATTGTAAACAGGAATGATTACACTGACCAGCTCTGTCATAGCCATTATGAATTTTTCTTTACAAACCAAAAGCAGCCACAGCCGTATTTTTGCCTGTCCGATAATTCTTTCGTCGCATTCACAATCAATCCGCCATCATTTTCACTATCGGGAACAAGGCTGAATTCTTTCAACTCAAAGCCTTCAAAATAATTTACGATTTGCTCATACGAATAAATACGATGCGCATTGAACATCAATCTCGCTTTTCCGACCGGCGTAACAAACAACATTGATCCGCCCGGCTTTACCACACGTTTTAATTCTGCAATCGCTTTCAGGTCGCCATCATAATCAATCGGATCGCCGTAGCGACCAAGGCCAACATGTTCCACTGTATGCAGGCAGGAAAGCGATTCAATGCTGTTATCCGCAAAATGAAGTTTGGTCAGATCGGCGGCTTCGGAAGTGAGATTGTCGAGATCCAATTTTGCCGGACGGAAATCATAAAACTTCACCTGGATAAATGCAGAAAGCGTGGTGCAAAAATGGAGGCTGGAAGAAATATCGGTATGAAATGCAGGGTTGATTTTTTTCACCATGCGCACGGCCCAGGCAACATGATAAACATAATGGCGATCAAAACCGGTCATTGCTGTTGCATCATCAAGCTGTGGAAAAAAATCTTCCTTTTTCTGTTCGAAGCGTGAAGTGGTTTTGTCGCGACTGAGCAATAAAGCTTCGAGCTCCTTTCGGAACTTTGCTTTCTTTTTCTGATTGTGATAATACTGTTTGAACCTGCCCAGCATATTACCGTGTTATTTTTTTTACCATTGCTTTTATCAATTCACCAAAACTGTATTCATTGGCCAATTCAATTTTCAGAGGCGGAAGTGTTTTATCTTTTACAATGAAACACTCCAGGTTATCTGTTTTACTTATATCAAACGGACTATTCCATTCAAATCCTTCAATGAAAAACTGCGGAATTTTTTTGAAATAAGTATCATAATCTTTCTGGAGTGTTTCCAGGAAAAATGCCTGCACGGGTCTGAATTCATTCAAATGCGTGGTATCTTTCTTTTTATAAAACAGTTTCTTTCCGTCCCACTTCAGAAAATTGAAATGCACATCGTAATTAAAAAGATACTCGTAGGTGATCAGCGGATATTCGAGATAACCTTTTTTACTGACGCGGAAAATCTCTGAAAGAAACCCTTCCACATCCGGCACATGCTCCAAAACATGTGAGCAAATCACATAATCAAATTGTTTATCTGCAAAAGGAAATTTTGTTCCATCATAAAAAACAATTTCTTTATCAGTCTCTAATTTTTTATCCTGGCCGAATTGCTTCCTGTATTCTTCTTCACTATCCAGCTTTAATTCGAGGAAAACATCGGAGCGCGGATGCGGACTTGCACCGGGGCCTATTTCAAGCACCTTGTCGGTTGCAGCGATATTTTTTACCAGTTCAGGATAAAACATCGTTGTGCCGGATAATTTCTACATCCATTTGATTGATGATCAAACCACTTTTTGTATTTACGATCCTCACATCATTGGTAAGTGTGCTCACTTCTGAAATAGTAAGTATTCCCGCATTTTCGATATAATGAATGATGCGTTTTCCGTTAGACAAACCCACGCTGATCTTGTACTGCCCATCGGACAAGATCAATCCATCATTTTTAAAAACCGCGGAATATTCTCCCGGCGCTACATCTGTAGGATGGCTCCAGGTGGTGCGCACAGGCTGATCGAAAATTGTCGTTAAGCCAATAGCAGCAACAAATCCTTCGACCTTATCTTTTATTTTAAAATTGATTCGAAAAAAATAATCATCACCGATCGGAATTTCCTGTTGTGGCAATCCATTCTTATCCTCGATCTGCAAACGGGTTGCATAAGCGGGCTGCGTCTCCACATCCTTCGGTGGTGGTAATTCATACCATGCCTGTCCTTCGCTGAAAGTTTCCAAATATTTATTCGTGACATTATTGATATCACCTTCCATCAGCAATTTTCCTTTATGCAGCAATATCCCGCGATTGCATAAACGCTGCACCGCATCCATATTGTGACTGACAAATAAAACTGTTCTGCCCTCGCCTGCCACTTCACGCATGCGTCCGAGACATTTTTTCTGAAATGCAGCATCGCCAACAGCAAGCACTTCATCCACAATTAAAATTTCCGGTTCAAGATGCGCTGCAACAGCAAACGCAAGACGCACATACATGCCGGAAGAATAACGTTTCACCGGTGTATCGAGAAAGCGTTCTACTTCAGCAAACGCAACGATCTCATCAAATTTTTTCGTGATCTCGGTTTTTGACATTCCAAGAATTGAACCATTAAGAAAAACATTTTCTCTTCCTGTTAATTCCGGGTGGAAGCCTGTTCCAACTTCAAGCAATGATGCAATTCTTCCTTCGAGAATGATCTTTCCTTTTGTCGGCGCTACGATCCTGCTTAATACTTTCAGCAACGTAGATTTTCCGGCACCGTTTCTTCCGATAATTCCGACACGTTCTCCGGATTCTATGGAAAAGCTTACATCATCGAGCGCAAGGAAAGTATCTTTTGTAGTTTTGCTTTTAATATCACCCTTCAGAACCGACTTCACTTTATTTGCCAGCACATCACGCAAAGCCGTATAGCTTCCCGTCTGCTGCTGTCGCAGAATATATTGCTTCGTGAGTCCTTCGACTTTTATAGCGGTGTAGCTCATTTAAATTATGTCAGCGAAGTTTTTTTCTACTCTACGGAAATACCATGTGCCGATGATCAGCATGAATACAGTAATCGCACATGAAATACCAATGTGTTTCCAGTCGAGCGGACAAGCTTGAGGAAAATCATTTCCGAATAAACACCAGCGAAAACCATCTACAACGCCAACCATTGGATTATATGGATAAATGATTTTTATAAAACCAGGGACATCC
>JBDSHN010000070.1:0-52220 GCA_039918435.1 Bacteroidia bacterium
CGTGATAAAAAAAACGCAAAAAGAAAGAGAAGAAATGTGACCAGGGTTTTATTCACAAATCAAATTTAGGAAAATCCACTTTCATACAGCGTCCATTGTCCATTATAAATAAAAATGCTTGCGAAAAGTGCAAAATTATTTTTTCACCAGTCTTCCCTAATCCTGTAACTTTTCGGCTTTTTTATATACGCCTATAGATTGGTTATCAATCGCACACAGTTTCAATAGCAATAAATTCAGGGTGACCGGAAGCGAAAACTTGTTCGTGACAATAAAGTTTCGTTTGCTTATTTTTATTTATAAATTCAACTACAGATGAGTCACCCGGCGTTCTACCTGGAGCTGCAATGGAAAAAGGTGGAGGAGTACTCATAGGAAAACAGAATCAGGCCATGGGTGAAATCCCGGCAAAAAGAACAATAGATAAAAGATGCACAGTACGTGAAAAGATTTTATAAAGAAATGAAAATTCTTGCCACCCAGGCCGAAAGTGATGCACATGGTGGCAAACCTTTTTTTGCGAATTAAATCAACTGAGGTGATAAAGAATTCGACAGTTGCCGGAATGACTGATCGATGCATGTCCGATACTACCCGGTATGAATATTATTTTGATGAAGACCAGGGAGATGTTTCTGATGCTTACCCTAGATGAACATGAGATGGGAATGCTTTATGCTGATGCGCTATGTTAATTTTTTTTCAGTCCTCACATTCACAAATACATCCGCCCTTCACATCCTTCAAAACTATACTTGCCAATAATTTTCCTATATTGTCCATACAAAACCCTTCCCCCCGATTATGAAAAAACTATACCCTCTTTTATTCTGTTCCACATTTTTCTTTGCTGCACAAAACACGTTCGCGCAATGCGGCCCCACAATCAGCTGCCCCGCAAATATTACAGCAAATAACACCACAGGCATCTGTGGTGCCATTGTAAATTATCCGCCGGCAACCGCTACCACTACATGTACGGGCTCAACGACGATCTTTTCAGAAACATTCCAGGCAGGCGTGGGTGCATGGACGATCAATGTAAACACAGGCACCAATGCAACAACACCCAATAGCTGGGAAGTGAATGCAAGCGAAGGAGGAGTTGCGCCTCCCGGATGCGGAGTTGCAAATAATGGTGATCTCACCTTACACATTACCTGTACCTCTGCCTTCTGCGGATCCCTCATAACAGGGGCAGTTTACAATGCAAACAAAGTATCAAATAAGCGTGCCGAATCTCCTGCAATAAATTCAACAGGCTATTCCAATCTTACGTTAAATTTCGATTTTATTTCTGTCGGTGATGCACTGCTTGATAATGCTTCTGTTGTTTACAATGATGGATCCGGATGGCAGGTGCTTACAGCAAGTATTAAATCTATTGTATGTGGTAATGGCCAGGGACAATGGACAGCTTATACTGCAACACTTCCATCATCCTGCAATAACAATCCGAATCTGAAAATTGGTTTTAACTGGACCAACAATGCCGACAACGCAGGAAGTGATCCGTCAATTGCTATCAACAACATTACCATTACTGCACCATCAGCAGTCACTCCGGTAATTACTTATAATTATCCAACCGGTTCTTTATTTTCTGTAGGAACAACAACCGTTACCGCTATTGCAACAGATCCATTAAACAATGCAGATACCTGTTCGTTTCTGATTACGGTGAACGACAATGAATCGCCTGCAATAAATTCCTGTCCTTCCGATATTACAATTGCTGCAAACAACACCGGCTGCACCGCTATTGTAAACTGGACAGCACCAACTGCAACCGACAATTGTGCTGGCCCTTCACTTACATCAACACACAATTCCGGTTCAACTTTCCCCGCAGGAACCACTACAGTTACTTATACAGCAACAGATGCCAGTGGAAATTCAGTGAGCTGTAGTTTTAATGTAACAGTAGTCAACAACCTTGCTGTAACAATAAATTCCACGATGGGAACCCTGGAATGTGAAGGCACTACCGACACATTAATTGCATCCGGCGCACTAACCTATTCCTGGAGCACAAGTACAACGAACGATACGCTTGTGGTTGTACAAACACCCGCTGCAACACAATGGATCGTGACCGGCACAGATGAAAACGGCTGCAGCAATTCCGATACAATAAACGTAACAGTAAGCGCACTTACAGCAATCACGATGAACATGAATCCTATCGATACACAATGTGTGTTCAGCGTGTCAGTGAATTTGGCTAATGCCGGCTCACCAGCTGGCGGAACATGGACTGGCCCCGGTGTTAATGCGCTATCGTTTGATCCTGTGAGTGCCGGAGTTGGCACACATACACTCACATATTCGGTGACCAATTTAGACGGCTGCATCAGTACAGCAACTGGAACTATTTATGTAGATGTTTGTACAGGAATGAGTAATGCTGCTGATGAAAATCCATTTATTCTTTATCCCAATCCGAACAATGGAAATTTTATCCTCGAAACAAAAGAAACTGCGTTGGTAGAAATTTATAATTCTATTGGTGAATTGGTACTTACGCAAAATAGTGTTGCCGGTAAAAATAGTTTGTCATTGGAAAATGCCGCAAATGGAATTTACCTGATAAAAATTTCCACAGCTGGTGAAATGAAATTTGTGCGGGTGGTGAAGGAAAATTAATTTGGGTTTTTAAAGTCAGTTGCGTTAAAAGGTTAAAAGGCATTCTCGGTTTGGGAATGCCTTTTGACTTTGTAAATGGTTGAGTAAATTCTATATCGAGGGGAGGGGAATTGTTTGATGATTTTTGCTTAAATAAACCACCGCACCGCCCGTTTTTCGTCCTCCCGTCTCTTTTCTTCTACTGAATAGCTTTCCCGTAAAAATCATTCGCAATCAATTCCTCCAGCGTTCTGCGTTCTCCTTTATAAACCGCAGTTATCCACGCATCCTTAATTCCTTTTTTAATGCACTGCTGACGGAACACCTCTGCGTCACGAATCGTTTTGAATTCCTTCAATGTAAATCGGGTAATGCCATCCGGGTAAGCAATAATTTCAGCAGCGCCATATTCTTTCAACTGCGGATATTTGAAATTTTCAGGATGACGGTATGCACCTATCTGAACTTTGTAGATGATGCCATCCGCGCAGTGGTTTCCGGTCACTGCGAGGAATTTTTTGTACACTTCGGCATCGTTAAGCGACCTGGTTTTGAAATAGGTCAGATCAATAGGGTCACTGCTGCAAGGTGGGTTTTCAAAAAATTCAGGAACAGATTTTTTTGCACCGAAATAAAATACAGTGACCAGCGATTTCATTGCAGCCGAATCTTTTTTAATGAGGTCAGCTTTGAATTGCTCGGCTTCACTTAATGTATTCCAAGGGCCGAGATAATACCGGATCGTTCCGTCAGGATATTGTTTTTTCTCAATGGTTCCATACTTTGAAAAATACGCCAGTCTGAAATCATTCGTATCTGTTACAGAAGCAATTTCCAGCTTATAAGTAAGCCCATCTGCCTGGAAAGTTCCATAATCATTTACGATCTTATCATATCCATAATCAGTTCCGATAGTTGTGATAAGTGTTCCTTTTTTGCTTTGTACAACGCGGGTATCCTCACGCGGCACATAATTTTTTCTCTTGTATTCATTCCTGTATAAAGAAGGAATAGTTTCACGCTTGCCGTTTTTATAGGCAATTACTTCCGAATTTGATGCGATTGTTGAATCGTGTCTTGCAAGCTGTGAGCGGAATAATTCTGCATCAAGCAACGTTTTAAATGGACCCATGGAATAACGCACTAAACCATCCGGCGTTACCTCTCTTTTCAGCGCACCCATATCCTCCACTAATGTAGAATCAAAATCTTTTGGATTTTCATACGTTCCTAACTCAACCACATAGCTCAGGGATGAATCAGAATGATCACCATATTTTTTCATGATCTGCTTGTACATGCGCTGCTCATATACAATGTCATTTTGTTCTGCTTTAATTTGTTTCAGCTGCGTATCAATCTTTTTCTGCAGCACATCATTTGAATCAGCAACCTGTGGCTGCACACGCTTAATTGTATCACCGCTTGTATTAGTAACCTGCGATGAAACAAAATTATAATCCTTATTTATCTGTACATACGTATCAAGTCCTTTCACATTTACATACTCATAATAGGAATCAGCGCCTTCCACTTCAATCGCTACTCTATAGGTATTTCCAGGACGCAATGCGATGAGATATTTTCCGGATGAACCATTGGAATGATAATTTCCATAGCTGTTTCCATTCGCAGAATCTGTAACGTTGATCTGTGCATTAACCGGATTTCCATCCAGCGTAATAAAACCAACTACTAATGCAAGGATCGGAGGCTCGCCCTGGAATCCAGGAGAAACAGTGTAAATATCCTGCTGACCGAATCCGCCTTTTTGATCGGAAGAATAATATCCTGTACCACCATCAGCTGTAAGCGTATAAAAACGTTCATTAGCAGGAGTGTTGATCGGATATCCAAGGTTCACCGACACCTTCCATTTTCCGTTTTTGAAGGTGGTATAAAAAAGATCATAACCACCCATGCTGGTGTGGCCTTCGGAGCTGAAAAATAATTTTATTCCATCGGGATGAATAAAAGGTGAATCGTCATTATACACTGTATTGATTCCTGGCCCCATGTTTTCTGCTGGCCCCCATTGTCCGTCAGATTGTTTATGTGATATATAAATGTCTCTTCCTCCGAATCCGCCCGGACGGTCACTGGCGAAATACAAAATCTGGCCGTCGCTCGAAAGTGAGCAGGAACCTTCCCAATATTTTGGTGTATTGATGTTTGGCCCTAAGCGTTCCGGTGTCGACCAGGTATTTCCATTCAGCGTACTGAAGAAAATGTCGCCTCCATCCTGCGTAGTACTTTTGAAAATAAAAAGTATTTGTCCGTCATTCGAAAGTGCAACAGTTGCATCGTGACCTTTTGTATTGATATTATTACTGATTGGTTCCGGGTTCTGCCAATGTTCTCCAACACGTTCGGAAACCATGATATCTTCGTAATAATCACCTGTGCTGTCGGGATTGAATTTTAAATCGAGCAGTCCACCGGTACTTTTCTCACCACGATAAGTAAAAATGAGCGTGCTCTCATCTATGGTGATCACCGGCACATATTCAGCATTTGCAGTATTTACCGGGTCGCCGATATTTTTTATTTCAACAGCGGCGGTGTCTTTACAAAGTAACTTTCCGTTTACGCAGTAATCGATATAATGATTAATCTCAAGCTTTTCTTTTTCACTCAGCTTCTCTGCAACAAGCGCAATCTTAAATTCCTCAATTGCTTTGTCGAAAAAATAATTCAGGTGATATGCCTGGCCAAGATAAAAATCAATGCGTTCAATTTCCGGATCCTGTGACTTTGCTTTTTCAAGTTGGACAATGGATAATTCTTTCTGATCGTTTTTGTGGATATAACAAATGCCCAGCTGCAAATGAAAATAAGGGTTATCCTCATGCGCTTCGCTCAGACTCTTGTAATAGGGAAGTGCGCGCAGGTAATTCTTCTCGGAGAAAAAGTATTCTGCATTCTCCAGCCATTTTTCTTCCTGCTTGTTTTTTTTCTTGTCCTTTCCCTGCGCATTTAAACCGGCAGAAAAGCAACAAAGTACAACAAGCAGGACAAGTGCGCGTCGCATCATACTGCTAAAGTGTAAAAAACAGTAATAGTCCTAGAAGGTGCAAGAGCAGACTTTTAAACATCAGAAAGTTAACAGCGCTCAGTTATTTCGATGAATAACCTGCCAAAAGCCTGTGACTGCTTACCTTTGGACTCCACAAAACACACATTTTTGTTTCCCGCATTTTCAATAAACACAGAGCAGTTATGAATTTCATTGACCATAAAATAGAAGAATACGCCGTTGCCTCAACCACACCGGAACCTGCTGCACTGCTGCAGCTAACACGCGAAACAAATTTAAAAACATACATGCCACGGATGCTTTCCGGTCATTTGCAGGGAAGAATACTGAGTCTTTTCAGCAAGCTTGTTCAGCCAAAACTTATCGTAGAAGTAGGAACGTTTACCGGCTATTCAGCAACTTGTCTTGCCGAAGGGCTGGCTGAAGATGGTAAACTGATCACATTTGAAATTTCAGATGAAGTGGCTGTTCTTGCTCAAAAACATTTGCATGCGGCAGGTATCAGCGATAAAGTGGAAATCCGCATTGGCAACGCTGTGGAATTGCTAAAAGAGATTGACGCTAAAATTGACCTGATTTTTATTGATGCCGACAAAGAAAATTATCTGGCTTACTGGGATATTCTTTTTCCAAAACTGCGCCGTGGAGGAATAATGATCGCGGATAATGTGTTGTGGAGCGGAAAAGTTTTGGATCCGGAAAATCAGCACGATGAAGAAACGCGCGGATTGATTGCATTCACCCAAAAAGCGCTTTCAGAAAAAGATGCGGAGCAGGTTTTGTTTCCGGTGAGAGATGGGCTTTTGGTGATAAGGAAACGCTGAGTTCAGGGGCGGGCAATCCGCCGCGGCGGAAGGCAGCAGGCGGCAGGAAAAACACGACTTCTTTTTCTGCCGCCTGCTGCCTCTTTTTATTGTTCTTTATACGCACCGTTTTTATTATGCTGAGTCCTGCTTCCCATTATAAACGACATCATTCCTAAAAACGGCAAAAGTCCAAGCAGGATTAAAACAATTCCGACCAAAACCAGGAGCAAGCTGAAGGAATAAAAGCCAATTACAAAAACAGTTCCACCGACGGCCAGCAATCCCAGGCCTAAAAGAAGTAAAAGTAAAATCAGCCAGCCGGAATGGTCCTTGCGAAACTTTTTGTAAGCTGTTTTTTTATGAAGCATTTTCGCCGTCACACTCTTTTTCGCCTGCGCTGTTTTTTGACCTTGCGTTTTAATGGAATTTGCCAAACGATAACCGCGCTTATTATCGTTCAAAATAATAGCGGAATCACATTTTTCATTCACTAATTCCGGCACATAATTTTTTGATGAATCAATTAACGGCGCAGAAAAAACGGGCTCTTTAAATTGATTTTCACTTCTCTCAACAGCTTCAACATATCCTTTAGCAGGAACCTTTTTCACCTTGCGGTAATGCAAATGTTGAAATCCCGTGCAGCCCGAGAGCGAAAAAAACAATACCAGCAAAAAAGCAAGATGTTTCATTCGTGGAATTGTTTTTACGTTTCAATTTTTCTTTTTCGATTTTGCTTTCGGCTTCACTTTTACATGCTCTTCTGTTTCGCCCGGAAAAACCAAAATGCCTCCACGATTCCGCATTTGTATTAATGCCCAATTCTGACGCTTTATTAAATAGCCGCTTGGACTTCCTGCATTAAATCGCAGCGGTGCAGGAAGAACAACTGCAAGCCGCGCAGATTCAGCAAATGTCAATTGCCTTGCAGATTTATGGAAAAAATGTTGTGCAGCGGCCTCACATCCATAAATGCCATTCCCGAATTCTATGCTGTTCAGGTACACTTCAAGAATATGCCTTTTGCTCCAAAATAATTCGATCAGCACAGTGAACCAGGCCTCAAATCCTTTCCTTATAAACGAGCTTGTCGGCCAGAGAAAAACATTTTTGGCTGTTTGTTGTGAAATTGAACTTGCGCCGCGATGACGGTCACCTTCCTCTGCTTCATCCATCGCCTTTTCAATTTCTTTAAGATCAAATCCATGATGCGTCAGGAAGCGCTGATCTTCCGTGCTGACAACTGCAAGCATTAAATGATTCGGAATTTCACTTCCCGCGATCCATTCATGCTCAATCTTTGCTTTTTCATTGCATTGCACATAACGAATAAACATTAATGGCGTATAGCCTACAGGCAACCAGCGAAGTACAATAACCAGGAGCACACTGAAAAGCACGAAGAAAATACCTGCACGATAAGTAAATTGCCAGCAATGCAGGAGAAATGTTTTCATCTTTGTAAAATTAATCCCATTTTAGCTACAATCGTGGGGCAGTTTTATGTAAAATTGCACACCCCATGGTTAACAACACTTACGGTTTTTTAAAGCGGTTTATTGCCATAGGCATTGATGCAGGCATGCATGAAGCTGAACGGCGCAGGATAAAGCTGCTTAATTTTTTCTACCTCGTTTCTACGTTAACATTCCTGCTTGCAATTATTGAAACATTTATAAATGAAGGGGTACATGAAGGATGTATTATCAGCATTGCAGCATTACTTTTCCAGGTTGGCGTAATCCCATTGCTCACAAACCGCAGGAAATTTGCCGAGCTCTATTTTATTGCATTCGGAAATATTGCATTATTCGTCTTTGGCAATATGTATGGAAAAGAATCAGGCACCTACCTCTATTATTTTCCATTTGTAATATTCATAGCGTTCCTGGTTGATTATAAAAAACTGTTCGAGGTTTTTCTTCACATGGGAATTACTATTTCTTTCATTACTATTTCTTACTTCCTGGAACACAATGCTTTTTACAAGCCTTTCCCGGTTGAAATGCAGCGAAATTCTTTCAATGTAAACCTGGCAATTTCAACACTCATGATGGCAAGTGTGGCCATTGTAATTGTAAGAATGATGTATGCACAATACCAGGATTTTAACCAGCGCATGCAGGAACGAAGCGAAGCAGAAGAATCGATGAGGCTTGTTATTCGCGAAAAAGAAACCTTGCTTGCAGAAGTGCACCATCGTGTAAAAAATAATCTTGCCGTGATTACCAGCCTGCTTAATCTGCAGATGAACGTGGTAAATAATGACTATACAAGAAATGTTTTGCGTGAAAGCAGGAACCGTGTTTCCGCTATGGCATTGATCCATCAAAAACTTTACCAGCACGCAAACGTGGAGCAGATCGATTTCGGTTCTTATGCATCCGAGCTGGTACAGGAAATAAAACTTTCTTACCCGGAAAATACAACGGAAGCTATAAAGATCAATCTGGAAGTTGAACATATTCCGATTTCCCTGACCAAAGCTGTTCCTGCGGGATTAGTGCTCAATGAATTATTAAGTAATTGCTATAAGCATGCTTTTCCGGGGCGTGTTTCAGGACAGATTTTCATCCGTTTTAAAAAGCTGAATGACAACTATTTTCTTGAAGTAGAAGATGATGGTGTAGGGTTATCCGGTGATTTTAATATGGAAAATCAGGAATCATTAGGCATGACAATCATTCAATCGCTGACCGAACAAATTGATGCAGAAATTAAAATGACCGGCGATTCAGGAAAAGGAACAACCGTTACAATTTCATTTGTGGATTAATGCATTTTATTGAACATCTTCTTTTATAAGTTTCCTGAATCACTTTTAAACACCCCGGTAATAGCAGCAATTACTTTATTAACGGCAATTGCATTTTGTAAATCCAATGCCTTTTTTTGTATCTTTCCATTGGCAAAATTATTTTCTGAATAACTTATGACATTGTGTTTATTCACAAGGTTATTGCTTATTTTGAAAATCTAATCCAGTTGATATTAACAGTAATCCGACTATGAAGAAATTTACACTCCTGTTTTCTTTTTTTGCAGCCTTCGCCTTCAGCAGTTCTTTACAGATTTTTGCTCAACAAGCTGCTCCAGGTGTTCCCGGCGCATGTGGCTATGGAAATAAAAATGCGGCTGTACGTACCAACACTCCGTCCTCTCCACAAGATGGCACCGGTACTCTTGGAAATATTTACAATGTATCGAAATGCGGGCTAAATTATATTGCAGTATCTCAGCGCTTAGGTCAGCGTTTTACACCAGCAGGTACGCCACAGCCAGCTCCGTTTACAGTAAGCGGTCTGCAAACCTGCGATTCAATTGAAAAAGCATTTCTATGGGTAGAAGGCTCCGGAACAGGCGCGCCGCAAACTGCTACTATTCAGCCGCCTGTTGGTCCGGCGCAAAATTTTCCAATGATATTAGCAGGAACTGGTCCTGACAAATGTTGGGGATATGCAGGTTCGGCTACCTACCGCGCAGATGTAACTTCAGCAATTACCGGAAACGGCACATACAATATCAGCGGATTATTTACGAGCACTACTAACCCTGGTGAAGACATGGATGGTGCAACTCTCGTAATTATTTACAGCGACCATCTTGCCACCTACCAGGGAACACTTATAATTGATGATGGTGCAATTGTTATCGGTGGAGGTATTGCAAATTACAACATGAATTATCCTGCCGTGTGTGGTGCTACCACCAATGCAAGCGCGTTTTGCTGCGTAGGCGATATTCAATTTCCGGTCAATTCACTTACAATGAACAATACACCTGCGCCATTTAACTGGGACTGGTGGAATTTTGTTTCAACTCCTACAACAGTTACTGCTGCACAAACAACTTCAAATTTTAATTTAAATTCCTCAGGCGACTGTTTTAATCTTTGTGTCGTCGGAATGTATTACCAGACAACAAGCTGCTCTGTTTGTCCACTTGTAAATCCAATCGCCAACATTGCAACCGTTAGTACGCCATCAACTTGTCCGGGATGTACAGGAACCGCCACTGCATCTCCATTCCCTGCCGGCAGTTATACCTATAGCTGGAATCCAAGTGGCCAGACAACTTCAACCGCAACAAATCTTTGCGCAGGAATTTACACAGTAACCGTTACCGGCGGATGTATGACGCAAACAGCAACCATCACCGTTGGAAATACCGGCAATTTAACTGCTGCTCCTTCGCAAAATAACGTCACCTGTTTCCAGGGAGCTAATGGAAGTGCAACCGTAACTCCTGCCGGCGGAACCGGTCCTTACTCCTACAGCTGGGCTCCGAGTGGAGGAAATGCTGCAACTGCATCGGCACTTGTTGCAGGATCTTATACTGCTACAACAACAGATGCAGCAGGTTGCGTTTACCTCAGTGTATTCTCAATCACTGAGCCTCCCGGAATGACAATTACTCCGGCAATTACAAATGTCGCTTGTAATGGCCAAACCAACGGCAGTTCGACGCTTACTGTTACCGGCGGCACACCAGGCTATTCCTATTCCTGGACATCCGGCGGAACTACCGCAACAGAAACGGGCCTCGGGCCAGGCTCTTATTCGTATACAGTAACTGACAATAACGGTTGTGCGCAAACACAATCGATCACCATCACCCAACCAGCGCCATTGACAAGCACCATGACCACCATCGATATCGGATGTGCAGCCAGCGGAAGCGCAACGATACTCGTTAACGGTGGTACCGGACAGTACACGTATTTGTGGTCGTCAGGCGGAAACTCAGCAACAGATATTAACCTTACAGTCGGAACGTATACTGTTCTGGTGACCGATTCAAACGGCTGCACACTTGTTGATACTGCTATTATCAATAACTCAAGTGGTATTACAAACACCTCTTCTTCTACCAACGTCAGCTGTTTCGGGCTTACTGATGGTTCAGCAACGATTGTTCCGGTTGGAGGAAATCTGCCTTATTCTTATAGCTGGACACCAAGTGTCGGCAATACTGCAACGGTGAACAACCTTACCGGAGGAAGCTATACTGTTACTGCCACGGATGCAAACGGATGTGTCACGTCGGCCACTTTCTCAATAACGCAGCCTACCGCACTCACCACCGTTTCTGCCGCCACGAGTGTCAGTTGTAATGGCGGAAGCAATGGAACCGGAACTGTATCACCTAACGGCGGAACAGGCCCTTACAGTTACGTTTGGACTCCTGCAGGTGGCACCTCACAAACGGCAAACGGTTTATCTGCCGGTTCATATTCTGTTAATGTGACAGATTCGCATGGCTGCACCAGCATACAAGTGATTACTATAACGCAGCCATCTGCTTTAGCTGCTTCTGTTTCTGGTGATTCAGTCTGCTCCGGGCAAAGCGCGCTTATCACTGCAAATGCAAACGGAGGCATTGCACCTTACACCTATCTCTGGTCAGCAGGGCCAAATCCAACTGCCGCAACACAAACTGTTGTTTCACCTGTTACAACTACTTATACAGTTACAATAACAGATGCAAACGGTTGTACTTCTGCTTCCACAACAACGGTCCAGGTGAATGCACTTCCATCCGCTGCATTTACTACGAATGCGGTTAACGGAGTTATTACATTGAATGGCGCAGGAAGCCAGGCTTGTTTTTATGGCCCCGCAGGTGCTTCGGGCTGGTTTTGGGATTTGAATGGCGTGGCAACATCAACACTTCAATCGCCATGTGTGCCGCTTTCTCCTGCTGATGCGGGAGCATATTGCGCATCGCTGACTGTGGTGGATAATCTCGGGTGTACCAGCACTGATTCCGTTTGTCTTGAAATCAATGATGTCTATTATTCCGTACCGAATGTTTTCACACCTGATAACGATGGAGTGAATGATGGTTTTGTGATCACAAATCTCGGAATGCGCACTTTGCATTGTGATATCTATAACCGTTGGGGTGAACTGATGTATCAGTGGGACGGAACTACCGGTTATTGGAACGGTCAGACTAAAAACGGAAACGATGCAGTAGATGGGGTTTATTATTACACCGCTTATATGTCCGACTTCAGGGATAAAACGTATGAAATAAACGGGTTTGTGCAGTTGATAAGGGGGAAATAATTAAATTTATAAAAATGCAACACCGGTAAGCCACCAGTTCATTCACCTACACCCCCTGCAATGAAACACTCCGTCCTACAGTTGAATTTCAGCAAAACCTCTTTTGCTTTTATTCTATCGTTTCTGTTGTTAACTGAAGCAAAAGCACAGCTTACGATTAACTCCGCTGTTACTCCTACCCAGCTTGTTTCATCCTTATTAGGCGGAGGATTAAGCGTCAGTAACATCAGCCTGAATTGTCCTTCCGGCGCTTCCGGAACTTTTTCCAATGGTAATACCACTAACATTGGTATTTCAAATGGAATTATCCTGACAACAGGCCAGGCAACAAATGCAATCGGTCCAAACAATTCTGCCAGTGCCGGAACTTGCAATGGAACTTCAGGAAGTGATCCGCAGCTGGTAGCGATTGAGCCACTCGCTACACATGATATGTGCGTTCTGGAATTCGATATGGTTCCGAACTGCAATACATTACAGATAAGATTTGTTTTCGGATCGGATGAATATCCTGAATTTGTGAACGGAGGATTTAACGATGCTTTTGGATTTTTTATCACCGGACCAGGACCCGCATGCCAGCCCGGATTTTACGCCAACTCAAATGTTGCAACACTTCCGAACAACATAACTCCTGTTGCTATTGATAACGTAAATAATGGAACCAACAATACAGGTCCATGTGTAAACTGCGCTTTTTACGTAAACAATACGAGCGGAACAACCATCCAGTATGATGGATTCACAACCGTTCTTACACGTACAGTAGCGCTATGTCCTTGCCAAACCTATCATTTCAAATTAGCGATTGCCGATGCCGGTGACTGTAATTATGATTCCGGTGTATTGGTGGATTTCATGCAATGTTCCACAGCACTTACAGCAACGTCATCATTCACTCCGATAAGCGGATGTTCAACCTGTGACGGTACCGCAACGGTTACCGCAGCCGGTGGAAATGCACCATATACTTATTCCTGGTCGCCAACAGGAGGAAATGGAGCAACAGCAACCGGACTTTGTCCCGGAACTTATACCTGCATAATTACAGACGCAGGTGCATGCACACCGGCACAAACTGTTACAGTTACAATTCCGCCCAACGGAGGTGTAACAGCAACGCTTTCTACCCAAGGCAATGTATCGTGTAATGGTGGTAACAATGGAAGTGCAACAGTAAGTGCCAGTGGTGGAACACCAGGTTATACCTATTCGTGGGCGCCATCCGGAGGAACCAACGCTACGGCAACCGGACTTCCATCAGGAACTTATACAGTTACGATAACGGATGCAGTGGGTTGTAGCACAACACAACAGGTTACAATCACTCAACCATCTGCATTAACTGCCAGCGCATCAGGAACAAATGTGGCTTGTAACGGTGGAACAAATGGCTCTGCTATAGCTGTTCCTTCTGGTGGAACTCCCGGGTATACGTATGCATGGGCTCCATCGGGCGGAACAAATGCAACAGCGTCCGGACTTGCTGCAGGAACCTATACTGTCACTGTTACGGATGCAAACGGATGCAGCACCACGCAGCAAACAACATTGACAGCACCACCTGCTCTTACATCAAGTGCAAGCAGCACGAGTGTAAGCTGTAATGGCGGAACAAATGGAACAGGAACTGTTGTTGCCGGCGGAGGATCACCGCTCTATTCTTATTCATGGGCTCCTTCGGGTGGAACAAATGCAACGGCTACCGGTCTTAACGCTGGCACATATACTGTTACCATAACCGATGCCAATGGCTGTAGCAGGACACAACCTGTAACTATCACACAACCAACAGCACTTAGTGTTTCCGCAGCAAATACAGCTGTGAGCTGCTCCGGAAATGACGGAACCGCAACTGCAACGCCTACAGGCGGAACAGCAGGCTACACCTATTCATGGGCGCCGTCCGGGGGGAATGCTGCAACTGCTACAGGACTTGCTCCGGGAAGTTATACAGTAACTGTGACCGATGCCAATGGTTGTGTTTCCACACAATCAACTACACTTACGCAATCTAATTCACTTACATCAACCACAACACAAACGAATATCGCCTGTTTTGGAAATGCCAATGGATCTGCCACAGCAACTCCGATTGGCGGCACTGCCCCATTCACCTATGCATGGTCGCCTTCAGGTGGCACAAATGCAACTGCAAATAATCTTGCTGCCGGTTCATATACCGTAACAGTTACTGATAATACAGGATGTGTTGGAACAGCTTCCCTGACAATCACACAGCCAGCTGTATTGTCAGCGACTTCCACTTCTGTGAATAATTTATGCTTTGGAGGAAGCAACGGCTCCGCAACAGTCATTCCTGCAGGCGGAACACCAGCTTATACCTACTTATGGGCTCCGTCGGGCGGAACGAATGCAACTGCCACGGGACTTGCCGCAGGAACCTATACAGTAAACGTTACTGACGCAAACGGATGCACAACAACACAATCGTTTGCAATTACTCAACCGCCGACAGCTCCAGCTGCAACATCTTCATCAACAAACATCACTTGTTTTGGCGGAAGCAATGGTAGCGGAACTGTAACTGCATCAGGCGGAACACCAGGATATACATACAACTGGATGCCATCGGGTGGCACAAACGCAAATGCTTCGGGTCTTAATTCCGGAAGCTACACCTGCACAATTACTGACGCGAATGGCTGCAACACAACGCAAAGTATAACTGTTACCCAACCTTCCGCAATCACAACATCAGCAACTGTGGCCAACGTAAGCTGTAATGGGGGTAACAACGGTTCTGCTACTGTAACGCCGTTGGGCGGAATTCCGGGATACACCTATAACTGGGCACCTGCAGGTGGAACAAACGCTACAGCCAGCGGCTTATCAACCGGAACATATACAGTTACGGTAACAGATGCCAATGGTTGTACTGCAATACAAACCGTTTCTATAACGCAACCAACCGTTCTCACAACTGCAATGACTGGTAACAACATCTGTCCTGGTGACAATGGTACTGTTGCAGCAGCAGCAAGCGGCGGAACAGGGCCATACACTTATTTGTGGTCAAACGGTGCAACAACAGCTTCACAAACATTCACCTCTCCTGTTGCAGGAACATATACTGTTACGATCACTGATGCGAATGGATGTACAACCACAGGCACAACAGCCATCAGCTTAATTTCTGCACCAAACGCGGCGTTTACAACCAACGCAATCAATGGAACCTTCCAGCTGAGTGCCGGAACAGGAATGCTTTGTTTTACCGACGCATCAACCGGCGCTGTAAGCTGGACATGGAGTCTTGACGGAAATCCATCAATTGTGCAATCACCATGCGTGCAGGTGACGAATGCAAACAGCGGAAGCTTCTGTGCCACACTCTTTGTCGTCAATGACAGCGGATGCGTTGATTCCACAAGACAATGTCTTGAGATCGGCGAATCGTATTATTCCATTCCGAACGTATTCACACCTGGCAGTGATGGAGTGAATGATGGGTTTGTGATTACAAACGTAGGAATGAAAAGTCTGCATTGCGAAATTTATAACCGCTGGGGCGAGCTGATTTACGAGTGGGAGGGAACAACCGGTTACTGGAACGGGAAAACAAAAAACGGAAATGATGTTGTTGATGGTGTATACTATTACACCGCACACCTGGTAGATTTCGCTGATAAAGTCTTTGAGGAAAGCGGTTTTGTACAGCTGATCAAGGGGAATTAAAAACAATTGAACAAAAAAAATCCCGTTTTAGCAACGGGATTTTTTTTGCTTTGATGCGCACTTATCTAATTCATCATCTTCTCGATCGATGTGTCGTAAGAAGTTTTATACTCTTCCACTCCACCGAAATTTTCTGAATCGATAACGATATCTTTTCCTTTGACCGTTCCCAATTTTGAAAAAATCATTCCGGATTTCTCAAAATGTGATTTTAATACCGCTTCATTTCCAGGTGTAACACTGATCACAACACGGCTCTGCGCTTCACCGAAAAGGAATGCATCTTTACGCACTGCTGCATCGGAAGAAATTTCAATTCCTAATCCTTTGTGCATAGACGATTCGAGCAGCGTGATAAATAATCCGCCATCAGCACAATCGTGTGCAGAAGAAATTAATCCTGCACGGATAGCAGCGAGCAAAGTTTGCTGCAGTGTAAATTCTTCGTCGAGATCAAAATCAGGCGCGGGAGAATTTTTTACACCACAAACCGAGTAAGCGTATTCAGATGAATTGATATCGTTGCGTGAACGGCCCAATAAATAAATCGCATCACCTTCGTTTTTAAATCCGATCGTGGTGATGTGTTTTTTATCGCGCACAATTCCTAACATACCAATGGTCGGCGTCGGGAAAACCGGGCCTTCATAAGAAGATTGATTGTAGAAGCTGACATTTCCGCCTGTAACAGGTGTGCTGAATTTCAAACATGCTTTTGCCATTCCTTTGATTGCACCTACAAATTGCCAGTACACTTCCGGATTATATGGATTTCCAAAGTTCAGGCAATTCGTAACCGCAGAAGGTTCACCACCTGAACAAACGATATTTCTTGCCGCTTCAGAAACTGCGATTGCACAACCTTGCTCCGGATCTGCATTCACATAACGCGAATTACAATCCACTTTTAATGCAAGCGCAGTATTTGTTCCTTTCAGATTGACAATAGCTGCATCAGACGGGCCATTCGTGCTCATGTTAACAGTGCCGACCATGGAATCGTACTGATTATAGATCCAGCGTTTTGAAGCAATATTCGGATGTGCTGCTAATTTTTTCGCAATGGTTTTGAAATCTGATGGAACAGGAACAGCATCAATTTTAAATTTTTTCGCTTCGGCAAAATATGCAGGCTCTTTATAATCGCGTTTATAGATCGGCGCACCACCGCCAAGCACCAATGACTCAGCAGGAATTTCAGCGATCAATTCACCGTTCATATAATATTCCAATTTGCCGCCTTCAGTAACTTCACCGATCTGCACGCAATTCAAATCCCATTTGTCAAATACCTTCTGCACTTTATCTTCTTGTCCTTTTTTCACCACCACAAGCATACGCTCTTGTGATTCGGAAAGAAGAATTTCCCATGCTTTCATATTTTCCTGGCGCGTCGGAACTTTATCGAGCCACACTTTCATTCCGCTTTCACCTTTGGCCGACATTTCAGAAGTGGAGCAAGTGATTCCTGCCGCGCCCATATCCTGCATGCCGACAACAGCGCCGGTTTTAATTACTTCAAGCGATGCCTCAAGCAATAATTTTTCCTGGAAAGGATCTCCAACTTGTACAGAAGGTAAATCTTTTGCCGAATCTTCGGTAAGATCTTTACTGGCGAATGCAGCGCCTGCAATACCATCTTTACCTGTAGAAGAGCCAACGATAAAAACAGGATTTCCAACACCATGTGAAGTAGCAGAAACCGTTTCACCGATCTTCACCATTCCGACAGACATGGCGTTTACCAAAGGATTTACATTATAGCATTCATCAAAAAAAACTTCGCCACCAACTGTAGGAATTCCGAATGCGTTTCCATAATCGCCAATTCCTTTTACCACACCACGCACGAGCCACTTTGTTTTCTCCAGCTTCGGATCGCCAAAACGCAACGAATTTAACTGCGCGATCGGGCGCGCACCCATCGTGAAAATCTCACGGTTGATCCCGCCGACACCGGTTGCAGCGCCCTGGTAAGGCTCAAGTGCAGAAGGATGATTATGCGATTCAATCTTGAACGCACAAGCAAGTCCGTCACCGATATCGATAAGTCCTGCATTTTCTTCACCTGCCTTAGCCAGCATGTGCGGACCATCTTTTGGCAATGTTTTAAGCCAGGAAATGGAGTTTTTATAAGAGCAGTGCTCCGACCACATGACGGAATAAATGCTGAGCTCGGTAAAGTTTGGCGTGCGGCCAAGGACTTCTTTTATTTTTTCAAATTCTTCCGGAAGTAATCCGAGTTCTTTTGCATCTGCAACGGTGGTAATTGTTTCCGTAGAGGAATTGGACATGAGGCTTATTTTTTTGGATCCGAAGGACTCCTTCGGAGAGGTGCAAAATTACGGAGAATGAGGGCAGGAAACTTTCGAATTATCAACAAAAAAGGAATTCTTTTTCACCTTTTCAGTTTTGAATGATGAACCTTATTCCAATGCCGGTACATCAGATAAAAGCACTTTGTAAGCTTCAGAGTAAAAAAATAGCACGAAAATTTCCCTTATTTTGGCAACATGTCGTGGGCCCTCCTGATTATTTACACAACAATTATTTTTTCCCTGATCCGAAGGTTGAAATTTTTTCAGCTTGAAGGACTTGGAACGTGGGCACCTTCCCTCTTTTTCGGATTCAAGCTTTTAGCGGGCATCGCATTATGGTGTATCTATACTTACTACTACACCGACAGGACGAATTCTGACATCTGGAAATATTTCGATGATAGTAAAATCATGTTCGACGCGATCCATGCGCACCCTGGTGATTATTTCAGGATGGTGAGTGGCATCGGAGATCATACTCCTGCGATCGAAGGAACGTATTACCAGGAAATGAATTACTGGTATCGTTTATTTGACAATAATTTGTTGAATGATGCACACATTGTTATCCGCTTCAATGCGCTGGTGCGGTTGATCTCGATGGGAAATTACTTCACGCATTCGCTCATCATGGCGTTTCTTTCTTTTGTTGGCTTGTGTTGCATTTACAAAACCGTTTTCCCTGCGCTCAGGCAATGGCGTGGCGCTGCGGCCGGAATTATTTTCCTGCTTCCATCCCTGCTTTTCTGGAGCTCGGGCGTAATGAAAGAAGGCTTGATGATCTTCGGCCTGGGATTGCTGATCTATCATTCTTTTGGTTTTATGAACGATAAAAAATGGTGGAGAATCATTTGCCTGTTGATGGGTGCAACAGTTTTACTCTTTTCGAAATTTTATGTGATCGTTGGCGTAGTTCCTCCGCTCATCGCCGCGCTTTGGGTGATGAAAAAAAATAAACATTGGCTGATAAAATTTTCCTCGGTATTGATCTTATTTATCCTTGCTTCTCTTTCCTTACGATGGATTGCGCCGGAGCGTGAGCCTTTGCGTTTGCTGGCGAATAAGCAGAATGATTTTTTAAAAATGTCGACAGGCGGAATAACACTTCTGAATGACTCGGTAGAAGTTTTTATTGCAGACGAGCGGCGGGCTGATCTTATAAAGAAAAGTGATTCCACTTATCATATCCGTGCAGGTGCTGATTATTATTATCGCCCTTATTTGGCAGGATTTTACGACACAGTATTTGTGAAGAATAACCGCGACACTTCGGAATATAAAATAATGACTGATATTCCGAAAGCAGGGAGCTTGCTCAATACTGGTTTTCTTCAGCCAAACGTAAGTTCATTTATAAAAGAAACACCAAAAGCCTTTTTCAATGTGTTGCTGCGCCCATTTATCTGGGAAGCGAAAAACCCGATGTTTCTTTTGCCAGCATTGGAAAACTTAATTTTTATTTCAATGTTGCTCCTGATTATTTTCTTCCGCAGAAAAATTTCCGATCCTGCAGTCTTTGGATTTTGTCTTACTTTTTCACTGCTGTTATTACTCATCATCGGACTTACCACACCCGTGCTCGGCGCGCTTGTGCGTTACAGGATCGCGGCACAACCATTTTTATTCATCGCCCTGCTCATGCTCGTCGATAGGGAAAAAGTAATGAGGAAATTTCCATCGCTTGCAAAGTTGGGCGTATGATTTTTATATTTGAAAAAACAAGTACAATGCCCGTCAACAGTAACGATCCGAACATTACTTATTTTAAAAAGCCTTCAGAATTCCGGAAATGGCTGGAGAAAAACTACTTGGAGAAGGAAGATCTTTGGGTTGGATTTTATAAAACCTCCTCAGGTAAAAAATCCATCACATGGCCTGAATCAGTAGAACAGGCTTTATGTTTTGGCTGGATCGATGGTTTGAGAAAAAGCATTGACGAAGAAAGTTATAAGATACGTTTCACGCCGCGAAAAAAGACAAGCATTTGGAGCAACGTGAACATCGCACTTATAAAAAAGCTGACAGATGCAGGATTGATGACTGCAGAAGGATTGAAAATTTTCGAAGAGCGTAAGGAAGATAAATCAGGCATCTATTCGTTTGAGCAAAGGAAACAAGCGAAGCTTGATCCGGCTTATGAGAAAAAATTCAAAGCCAATAAAAAAGCCTGGGCATGGTTTAAAAAATCAGCGGCGGGTTACCAAACCACAGTAACCTGGTGGATTATGCGTGCAAAGCAGGAAGCCACAAAACTGAAACGATTGGAAATATTGATTCGTGATTCTGCGAAAGAACAGAAAATAGATCAGTATAAGTGGAATTCGAAAAAATAACAGAAAAAACCGTTCAAAAGTTATTCCTGCAAATCATAGGGCATTAAAAAATATCAGCACAATAATTATTCGTGTGCCTGGATCTTCTGGGAATTTGAATAATCCTTGAAGCGAAACCTCCTACATTCATTACGCCAACACTATAAAAATTTCGACGTACCTACATGCGTCTTTATTGTCAACTATTGGGCGTATTCGTTCCGTCACGGCGTATCGTACCAATTCATACTCTCATTGGTTCTTAAATACTTCTGAATATCTATAAACATTTGAAATTTTTTATTACCCTTATTTCAATTGCGGGGTTTTTTGCACAGTTTCTACTAGTCGGTTGAAAACAAATTTACTTGCTTATTCAGCAATTGTTCTAAATTGCATTTGCAAACACCACCACACCGCACACAAACGCTACAAGTTCACAAACAACCTCAAGTATATGATTCTAAAATTACGCCCCATCGTAATTGTTTTCATGTTGCTTTTCACGTCTTGGCTTCATGCCCAGCAACAGGTCTCATCACGGTCGACCAATTGCCCCGGAGTTCCGGGCGCATGCGGATACGTTCCGAATCATTCTGCAATGCATACCGGCCCCGCCCCAACTCCTCAGAATGGAAATGGAACGCTTGGTTTGGTATATACAAATACTGCATGCGGACTTAACTATGCTGTAGCTTCCCGGGTTTTAGGAAAACGTTTTTCTCCACAGGGAGTAAATCAACCCGCAGCTTTCAGCATTACAGGCATGCCTGCCGGCGCCTGTGTTTTGAAAGCTTATTTATGGGCAGAAGGATCAGGCGATGGATCTGCTCAAACAGCAACCATTGTTAATCCAAGCGCTGCGAGTGCCAATTATCCAATGGCAGTCGTTGGTCAGGGACCGGATAAATGCTGGGGCTATGCCGGATCATACACGTATCGCGCCGATGTAACAGCTTCTGTCAGTGGTAATGGAAATTATAATATCAGTGGCATCCTGACTAATCCCCCAACTTCAGGAAATGATATGGACGGAGCAACACTGATGGTAATCTGGAGTGATGCTTCACAATCCTGGAAAGGAACAGTGCGCGTGGATGACGGTGCATTTGTCGTTAATGGGGGTATTGCGAATTATGTGATGACCTATCCTGCAGTATGCGGTGTGACCACAAATGCCAGCGCTTTTATGTGCGTAGGAGATATTCAATTCAATCCGAATTCATGGACCTTGAACGGAACCGCAGCACCTATAACATGGAACTGGTATGACATGCCAAAAGTAAATACCACTGTCGCCGCCGGGCAAACAACATCCGCCTTCAACGTAAATTCAAGCGGCGATTGCTTTAATCTATGCGTCGCCGGGTTGTATTATAGAACTACGTGCGTCTTGTGCTCTCCGCCTGTTCTTACCATGAGCTCTACTCCTGCCACCTGTTCAGGATGCAATGGTACAGCCACAGTTTCGATTGCTCCGGCCGGCAGTTATACTTACACATGGTCACCTTCCGGCGGTACGGGAACAACTGCAACCGGATTGTGTGCGGGAACCTATACCGTAACAGCTGTCTCGGGATGTAATACATATACCGCATCAGTCGTTGTCGCCAATGCCGGAGGTGGGTTAACTGTGACCGGCTCACAAACCAATGTCACGTGTTTCGGAGCTTGTAACGGAACTGCAACAACAACGGTCACCGGCGGAACTGCACCTTATACATTTATATGGACACCAGCCCACGCAAGTATCACTGCAGGAGCAACCAATACAGCCACTGCCTTATGTGCAGGAACGTATACGATTTCTGTAACGGATTTTAATGGTTGTACCGGTTCACGAACGATCACAATAACGCAACCACCTCAAATCACGGCTACCCAATCGCAGGTGAATGTTACTTGTAACGGTTCATGCAATGGAAGCGCTACAGTTGTCGCCGCCGGAGGAAACGGCACCTATACGTATGCCTGGGCACCGTCAGGTGGAACGGCTGCAACGGCCAGCGGATTATGCGCAGGAACTTATACCTGTACGATAAGCTCACCTGCAGGTTGTTCCATAACACAATCGTTCACCATTACACAGCCGCCTGTAATTACTGCCACTCAATCGCAGGTGAATGTTACCTGTAATGCAGCATGTACTGGAAGTGCAACTGTTGTTGCTTCCGGTGGAACAGGAACGTATACCTACGCCTGGGCACCAACTGGTGGAACAGGAGCAACTGCAAGTGGATTGTGCGCAGGAACTTATACCTGTAATATAAGTTCGCCTGTAGGTTGTTCAATTACATCTGTATTTACAATTACACAACCACCGGCAATTACTGCAACGCAATCGCAGGTGAATGTTACATGTAATGGTGTTTGTAATGGAACCGCAACTGTTGTCGCATCCGGCGGAACAGGGACTTATACGTATGCATGGGCACCTTCGGGAGGAACAGCAGCAACAGCCAGCGGACTTTGTGCAGGAACTTATACGTGTACTATAAGTTCGCCTGTAGGTTGTTCAATTACATCTGTATTTACAATTACACAACCACCGGCAATTACTGCAACGCAATCGCAGGTGAATGTTACGTGCAATGCAGCATGCACAGGAAGTGCAACTGTAGTCGCCTCGGGCGGAAACGGAACCTACAGCTATGCATGGGCGCCAACCGGAGGAACAGCAGCGACAGCAAGCGGATTATGTGCAGGAACTTATACCTGTACGATCAGCTCACCAGTGGGTTGTTCGATTACATCTGTATTTACAATTACACAACCACCGGCCATAACCGCAACACAATCGCAGGTGAACGTAACCTGTAACGGTTCTTGCAATGGAAGCGCGACAGTCGTTGCTTCGGGCGGAACAGGAACATATACGTATGCATGGGCACCTTCGGGCGGAACATCTGCAACCGCTTCCGGATTATGTGCAGGAACTTATACCTGCACGATCAGCTCCCCGGCGGGTTGTTCAATCACAAAAATATTTACCATCACCCAGCCTCCTGTAATTACTGCTACTCAATCGCAGGTGAATGTTACCTGTAACGGTGTCTGTAACGGAAGCGCGACGGTTGTTGCTTCCGGCGGAACAGGAACTTACACGTATGCATGGGCACCTTCGGGAGGAACAGCAGCAACTGCAAGCGGATTGTGCGCCGGAACGTACACCTGTACCATCAGTTCACCTGCTGGTTGTTCCATAACACAATCCTTCACCATCACACAACCACCTGCAATTACTGTAACGCAATCGCAGGTAAATGTTACCTGTAATGCAGCATGCACAGGAAGTGCCACTGTTGTTGCTTCGGGCGGAACAGGAACGTACACCTATGCATGGGTTCCATCGGGAGGAACTGC
The DNA here is from genome assembly GCA_039918435.1 of Bacteroidia bacterium. Taxonomy (GTDB): domain Bacteria; phylum Bacteroidota; class Bacteroidia; order Palsa-965; family Palsa-965. The sequence goes on from JBDSHN010000070.1 coordinate 24,232, forward strand.
TGCAACAGCAAGCGGATTATGTGCAGGAACTTATACATGCACCATAAGTTCGCCCGCAGGTTGTTCAATTACTTCTGTATTTACAATTACACAACCACCAGCAATCACAGCAACACAATCGCAGACCAACGTTACCTGTAATGGCGTTTGTAACGGAACTGCTACAGTAATTGCATCCGGTGGAAACGGAACGTATACGTATGCATGGGCGCCAAGCGGTGGAACAGCTTCAACCGCAAGTGGGCTTTGTGCAGGAACGTACACCTGTACCATCAGCTCGCCGGTAGGTTGTTCCATCACAAAAACAATTACAATTACCCAACCAACTGTCATCACTGCAACTACCTCTTCCGTGCAGGCTACCTGTGGTAATCCAAACGGATCAGCGACAGTAGTACCATCCGGGGGAACACCATCCTATACGTATTCATGGGCTCCTTCTGGTGGAACAGGGGCAACGGCAACAGGACTTACAGCAGGATCTTATACATGTACAATCACAGATGCAAACGGTTGTGTTATAACAAAAACGGTTTCTGTTACGAATGCAGGCTCACCGACAGCAACTATTACCGCTACTCTTAACGTAACATGTTTCGGTGGAAATAATGGCTCCGCAACGGTCAGCGCAAGTGGAGGATCAAGTCCGTATACTTATGCATGGGCACCATCGGGAGGAACAGGAACAACCGCTTCGGGATTAACAGCCAATACATATACTGTTACAGTTACGGATGCAAACGGATGTTCAACGATCGCGACAGTTACGATCACTGCACCACCTGCATTGACAGCAACACAATCCCAGGTCAACATTACCTGTAATGCAGTATGCAACGGAAGCGCAACAGTAGTTCCTTCAGGCGGAAGTCCTGGTTATACGTATGCATGGACTCCTACAGGCGGAACAGCGGCCACAACAAGCGGTCGTTGCGCAGGAACCTATACATGTACAATTACGGATGCAAATGGTTGTTCAATTACAAAAACATTCAACATTACACAACCAACAGCAGTAACTGCAACTACTGCAACAACCCCGGTTCTTTGCAATGGCGGAACAACAGGTACTGCCTCTGTTACAGCTTCGGGCGGAACACCAACGTATACTTATTCATGGTCTCCTTCCGGCGGAACTGGCGCTTCTGCAACCGGACTTGCTGTAGGATCATACACCTGCACCATTACAGATGCAAACGGATGTTCGATTACCAGAACAATCTCTGTTACCCAACCTACGGTGATAACAGCAACATCAACAACCGTGAACGCAACCTGTGGTAATCCGAACGGGTCAGCAACTGTAACACCTTCAGGCGGAACACCAACGTATACTTATTCATGGGCACCAAGTGGCGGAACAAGTGCAACAGCTACCGGACTATTAGCAGGAACTTATACATGTACAATTACTGATGCAAATGGTTGTACAATTACAAGTTCAGTAACAATTGTAAATGCAGGTTCACCGACAGCTGCAATTTCTGCTTCAACAAATATTCTTTGCTTCGGCGGGAATAACGGATCAGCAACGGTGACTGCTACAGGCGGCACTAGTCCATACACTTATGCATGGGCGCCTTCAGGCGGAACAAGTGCAACTGCTTCTTCACTCATTGCAGGTTCATATACTGTCACAGTTACAGATGCAAACGGATGCAGCACTACTGCTACAGTAACATTAACACAACCGCCGGTAATAGCAGCAACTGCGGTTTCAACTCCTGCATTATGTAATGGAGGAACAACGGGTACAGCAACAGTCGCTGCTTCGGGCGGAACACCGTCCTATACCTATTTATGGGCTCCTTCCGGCGGAACAGGTGCAACAGCAACTGGTATTGGCGCTGGAACTTACACATGTACCGTGACAGATGCTAACGGTTGCACACGTACTGCTACAGTTTCGGTAACACAACCGACTGCAGTTACTGCAACAATCAGCAATACACCCGTTCTTTGCAATGGCGGAACAACTGGTACTGCTTCAGTTACAGCTTCCGGCGGAACGCCAGCTTACACTTACGCATGGGCACCTTCCGGCGGAACAGGTTCAGTTGCAACAGGACTTGCGGCAGGATCTTACACCTGCACCATTACAGATGCAAACGGATGTTCGATTACCAAAACAATCACTGTTACCCAACCTACGGTGATAACAGCAACATCAACAACTGTAACCGCTACATGCGGTAATCCAAACGGATCTGCAACTGTTACACCTTCGGGCGGAACACCAACGTATTCTTATTCATGGGCACCAAGTGGCGGAACAAGTGCAACTGCTTCCGGACTCGTAGCAGGAACTTATACATGTACAATTACTGATGCAAATGGTTGTACAATTACAAGTTCAGTAACAATTGTAAATGCAGGTTCACCGACAGCTGCCATTTCTGCTTCAACCAATATCCTTTGCTTCGGCGGGAATAACGGATCAGCAACAGTAACTGCTTCTGGTGGTACAAGTCCTTATACTTATGTATGGGCACCATCTGGCGGAACAGGTACAACAGCCTCCTCTCTCATTGCTGGTTCTTATACAGTAACGGTAACGGATGCAAACGGATGCAGTACAACAGCAAGTGTTACTTTAACACAACCTCCTGTATTAGCAGCAACGGCAGTTTCAACACCTGTATTATGTAATGGTGGAACAACCGGAACAGCAACAGTCGCTGCTTCGGGCGGAACTTTGGCTTACACATACTCATGGGCTCCATCCGGTGGAACAGCAGCTACGGCAACAGGACTTGCCGCAGCAACTTACACCTGTACAGTTACAGATGCAAACGGATGTACCACTACAGCGACAACAACCGTTTCACAGCCAACACAGTTAACAGCAACAATCAGCACAACACCTGTTCTATGTAATGGTGGAAATACAGGAACTGCAACAGTAGTGGCCACCAACGGAACTCCGGGATATACGTATTCATGGGCACCATCGGGTGGAATTGCTGCTACTGCAACAGGACTAACGGCAGGAACATATACATGTACAATCACAGATGCAAATGGTTGTATGATCACTTCTTCCATTACAGTTACACAACCGACTGCAATTGCATTAACAACTTCATTTGTTCAATCTACCTGCGGTAATCCAAATGGTCAGGCTTCGGTAGTTGCTACAGGTGGAACACCAACTTATAGTTATTCATGGGCTCCAACAGGCGGCACAGGTTCTACAGCAACCGGATTAACCGCACAAGTATATACTGTAACAGTTACCGATGCGAACGGATGTGTTACAACTGCAACTGTAAACGTACCAAACGCCGGATCACCGACAGCGACGATCACTGCATCAACAAACGTTTCCTGCTTCGGCGGAAATAATGGTGATGCAACTGTTACAGGTTCGGGCGGAACCCCGCCTTACACGTATGCATGGTCACCAACGGGTGGAACAGGCCAGACAGGAACCGGATTAATTGCAGGATCTTATACTGTAACATTGACAGACGCAAACGGATGTTCAGCAACTGCTTCTGTTATTATTACCGAACCACCAATGCTGACTGCTACCGCAACTTCAATTCCGGTTCTGTGTAATGCGGGAAATACAGGAAACGCTACAGTAATTGGAGCTGGTGGTGTAACTCCATACAGCTATTTATGGGCTCCTTCAGGGGGAACAGGGTCAACCGCTCCGAACTTATTTGCAGGAACTTATACTTGTACAGTTACCGATGCAAACGGATGTACAACTACTGCTTCCATAACAGTAACTGAACCAACACAGCTCACTTCTACCATCAGCGCCACTCCTGTATTATGTAATGCAGGAAATACAGGAAGTGCAACAGTATCCGCTTCGAATGCAACACCGGGATATACTTATTCATGGGCACCATCAGGTGGAACAAATGCTATTGCTTCATCTTTAGTTGCCGGTGGTTACACCTGTACAATTACAGATGCAAATGGTTGTTTCATTACTGCTTCGATTACCGTAACCGAACCAACTGCAGTGACGCTTGTTACTGCTTTCGTTCAATCAACTTGCGGAAATCCTAACGGACAAGCCAGTGTTGTTGCGAATAACGGAACACCAGGATATACTTATTCATGGACACCTTCTGGTGGAACAAATGCAACAGCGACAGGATTGCTGGCAGGTGGTTATACAGTTAATGTAACGGATGCTAACGGATGTGTTACCCTAGATTCGGTTAATGTGCTTAATGCAGGTACACCGGTTGCAACCATTACTTCTTCTACCAATGTTCTTTGCTTTGGCGGAAATAATGGTGATGCAACAGTAACAGTTACCGGTGCAGGAAATCCACCTTACAATTATTCTTGGTCGCCAATTGGTGGAACGGGTGCAACTGGCACAGGATTAATTGCAGGCTCTTACACAGTTAGTGTAACAGATGCTAACGGATGTTCAGATGTGGATTCAGTTATTATCACTGAACCACCAGTACTGACGGCTACAGCTTTTTACACGGCGGTTTTATGTAACGCAGGAAATACAGGAACGGCAACAGTTATAGGCACCGGCGGTGTAACAGCTTATTCGTATGCATGGGCACCATCAGGCGGAAGCAATGCAACCGAACAAAGCTTGATTGCCGGTTCGTATACCTGCACAATTACAGATGCGAATGGCTGCACAACAACAGCATCAACCACTGTAACAGAACCGACGCAGTTGACAACCACATTCTCGCAGGTAGATGAACGTTGCTTCGGCGGAAACACGGCATCTGCAATGGTCACTCCGGCAGACGGAACACCAGGATATACTTATTCATGGGCGCCTTCCGGCGGTACAGGTTCTTCTGCTTCATCATTGGTTACCGGAACATACACTTGCACGATCTCTGATGCAAATGGTTGTTTCATTACACAATCGTTCACCATCACCGAACCGACACAAGTAGTTGTTTCCACTGTAACGGTTGATGCACATTGCAATCTTGCAGATGGTTCTGCTACAGCAAGCACTGTGGGTGGTATAGGACCTTATACTTATGCATGGTCATTACCATCAACAGGTGATTCTATTGTGAATGTTACTAACGGCACCTACACAGTAATTGCAGTTGATGCAAATGGATGTGCAGATACAACAACAGCAGTGATCAATAACCTGAACGGCGTAAATGCATCGCTTACATCGGTAACAAATCTCACCTGCTTCCAGAGTGGAGATGGTGAAATTATTACCGGATCAACAGGTGGTGTAAATCCATACACGTATGCATGGACTGCACCGGCAAGCAGCACAACAGATACTGCAAGTGGATTACCGGCAGGATCATACACGCTCGAAGTAACAGATGCAAGCGGATGCACATCAACCGTAACTGCAGTTGTTACTGAACCGACATTGGTAACGATTGGAGCAAGTGCTGCACCAACAGCTGTATGCGCAGGTTCAGGCGTGGTGTTAAGTTCTACTCCTGCGGGTGGAACTCCTGCGCTGAATGTTGTCTGGACACCAGGCAGCATGACGGGAAATACGCAGAACATTATTCCGGCAGCTACAACAACGTACACTGCAACAGTAACAGATGCGAACGGATGTACAGCAAGTGCAACGACACTCGTAACTGTTTACCCGATGCCTGCTGCCGCGTTTATTGCAGATGTTACTTCTGGCTGCGCTCAGCTTTGTGTGAATTTCGCGGATCTTTCGGCAATAGCGGCTCCCGGGAATATTGTTGCATGGGATTGGGACTTTGGTGATGGAAATACGTCCACTTCACAGGTAACGAGCCATTGTTATCCGCTGGACGGCGTTTATACAGTTACACTTACTGTTAAATCGGCTGACGGATGTTCGAATACGCTGGTGTTAACGAATTACATTACTGTATTTGATAATCCGGTTGCTGCATTCGGATCTTTCCCACAGCCGACCACGATTCTTAATCCAACTGTAAGTTTTACTGATTCTTCTTCCTTCAACGTTTCATCATGGGTATGGAGCTTCGGTGATATTCTGAACTCAGCGTCAGTTCTTCAAAATCCAGACTTCACTTATGGTACAGCAGATTGTTTCCTCGTATTGCTTACCGTAACAACACCAAACGGATGTTGGGATACTGTTTCGCACCCGGTTTGTATTGATCCGGACGCTTCTATTTATGTTCCGAATGCATTTACACCAGATGGAAATGGCAACAATGAATTGTTCTTCCCGGTAACTATCGGAATGGATCCTGATCAATTTGAAATGTGGATCTATGACCGTTGGGGCAACCTGATTTATTACACCAATGATTTGAATGACGGATGGGATGGAAGAGTTCAGGGCCATTCAGAGATTTCACAGATCGACACGTATGTTTGGAAAATAAATGCGGTAGATCTGACCGGAAAAAAACACAACCTGCTTGGAAAAGTAAGTCTGATTAAATAGGGCATTATTATATTAAAAGGGAAATTCCGTAAAATCGGAATTTCCCTTTTATGCCGTTATCCGGGTTTGAACGTAAAAAAAGGCGCTTTTATCTCCATTTTTGACACATTCGCTAAATTCCCTATCTTTATTCTGGCAATTATTGAAATACATCTGTTAGAAACGGAAAACCCGCTTTCTGAAATTATTATGAATAAAGGTTAAAGGAATGAAAAGAAAAATTTTCTCTTCTACCATTAAGGTTTTAGTTGCGCTGATGTTTCTCCTCATCGGAACTAAATCTTTTGGTCAAAATACAATTGTTGTCAGTCCCGACGATACGATCTGTGCTCCCGGATCTGCAACATTAACTGCAACGGTTACACTCGGGCCGAATAACGTACCCGGAACTGGTTTAAGTTTGGGTGATGACAATTGGACTGCACTGATCCCGATTGGGTTTCCGTTTACTTTTTTCGGGAATACGTACAATAATATTGTCATCGGCTCTAATAATATCCTGACATTCGACGCTTCACAAGCTGGTGGATATTGCGCCTGGTCGATCACCTCCGCCATTCCGAACCCTACTTTTGGTGTAAGTCAATGGAATTCTATCATGTGCCCGTGGGAAGATCTTTTGCCTGCTCCTAATAATGAAGTTTATGCAACGATCGGAACCGCGCCAAACCGGATTTTTGTTGTTTCCTATTGTTCTTCACCGTTTTTTAATCCTTCAATCTGCCCTAATCTTTTCTTTACAGGATGTATCTTGTTATACGAAGGTACTAACGTAATTGAAACTCATGTGTCAGATAAATTTCTTTGCACGGCTTGGAATAGTGGCTATGCAATTCATGGTATACAAAATTCGACAGGTACAGTAGCTGTTGTTGTACCAGGAAGAAACTATCCTACAACTTGGACAGCTACGAACGATGCCTGGAGATGGACGCCAGCTGGTCCAAGTTATACCGTAGCTTCAATTCCTTATAATCCGGTTATTCTGAGTCCACCAACTTCAGCTCTTAGCTGGTATAATGGTTCTTCCTTGGTTGGCACGGGAAATACTATCACAGTTTCTCCTTCCGTAACAACTCAATATGTTGCTATACTTGGTACTTGCTCCGGAACCGTATCGGATACGGTGAATGTTGTGGTTAACACCATCACCGTTGACGCAGGTGTTGATGACACTATTTGCCCTGGTTTTCCATCGCAACTCAATGCAACAAGTCTTGATCCGATCACCGGCTGGTCATGGCTGCCCACAACAGCTTTGAGTAATCCGAATATTTCCAATCCGGTTGCAAGTCCGACAGTAACTACAACCTACACTGTTACGGGAACCATGGGAAACTGTACAACATCTGATGATGTTACCATTGTGGTTTCCAACAGCAGTCTGACTTTCACACCCGCGCAAACCAATCCGCTATGTAATACCGATTGTAATGGTACGGCAACAGTAACCGTGACGAGTGCCAATGGACCATTTACCTATGCTTGGTTGCCTTCGGGCGGAAATGGTCCGACTGCCACAAATTTATGCGCCGGCACTTATTCCTGCGTGATTTCTGCCAGTGCTGGCTGCCAGGGAATACAGACTTTTGTAATTACACAACCACCTGCACTCGCGGTTGCAATGACTTCCTTACCCCAGGATTGTGATACAACTAACGGAACCGCGACGGCAACCACGACGGGAGGCACGGGACCTTATACGTATTTATGGAGTGACGGACAAACCACACAAACGGCCACGGGACTCGCGGTCGGAACTTATACTGTGGGTGTGATCGATGCAAACGCTTGTCCATTAACGCAAACTGTTACCGTATCCCCCTCACCTCCAATCGTGCCGGGAGTGGTTGCAGTTCCACCGGGATATATACAGGGTACAGGAGCAAATTCACAGCTGACTGCAGTTGGAGGAACGACCTATCAATGGTCGCCGATTACAGATCTGTCTTGTGATACCTGTCCTGATCCTATTGCATCGCCATCGGTTACTACAACCTATTGCGTACGTGTGAGTGACAGCACGACACATTGTTTTGACTCAATCTGTATTACAATTGATGTGGAAATTCCATGTAACAGCGGCGGATTGGAAAAATTAATGCCGAATGCTTTTTCACCCAATAATGATGGTACGAATGATAAATTCTGTATTCCGTATAATGTGTGTATTACAAGCTTCGAAATGAAAATTTATGATCGCTGGGGTGAACGTGTTTTCGAGACAAATTCAATGGCGGAATGCTGGGATGGAACTTATAAAGGTGAACCGCTGAGCCGTGGATTGTTTGTGTATTATTTTGACGCCGTGCTTTCAACGGGAGATGAATTCCACAAGTCCGGAAATATAAGCCTGATTAAATAGCATGAGGATGAAGAATTTTCTATTAACCCTATTATTATCCGTTGCAGTCTGCATGGCAAGTTATGCACAGGATCTTCATTTTTCGCAATATACATCGGCACCAATGCTGCTTAATCCGGCATTGACTGCATCGTGGAAAGATTTTGCATTGACGATTCAGCAGAAACAGCAATGGCAATCGGTGAACGCATTCAGTACATCTGGCCTGGCTTTTGAAATTAAAGCAAGCAGGTTTAACTGGGAGAAAAATGACAAGAGGCCTTCGAGCTATAAAAAGAAGCTGATGAAAGGGCTCGCGTTTGGTATAAACGTTTATTCCGACAAGGCGGGCGATGCGAGCATGCGAACGAATAATGTTAATCTTGGCATTGCTTATCATGCGCGTCTCAATGAGCTAAACGCGCTTTCGGCTGGCATCATTGGCGGAATTATTCAAAGCAGTGTTGCCATAGATAAGTTGCGATGGAATAACCAATACGGCGCAGCTGGCTATGATCCGACGATTTTCTCCAATGAAAACATGGTGGGTTCACGCATCTATCCTGATTTCGGAACGGGTGTTGTGTGGACTTACGGTAAGGTCGCCCGCACAATCAGCTCCGACAACGAAACAAATGCACATGTCGGTATTTCTGTGATGCATGTGAATCGTCCTAACCAGAGTTTTTTAGGAGGTGAAGACAGGATGCACATGCGCTACACCTTTCACGGAGCTGGAGAGTTTGGACTTACAAATTCGAATCTTTCTTTATGCCCGTCGTTTGCGTTTATGAGACAAGGCAAACAAAAAGAAATGACTCTTGGAATGGTTTTTAAATTCGCGATGAAAGAAAGTTCAAGGGTAACAGGATTCATTAAAGAATCTTCCGTTTTATTCGGCTGTTACTACAGAAGCAAAGATGCTGTTGCTCCGTATTTCGGATTTGAATTTTCGAACTATTCGCTCGGGTTCAGCTATGATGTAAATATTTCGGGATTAAAAGCAGCTACAAAAAGTGTGGGAGGAATTGAAGTTACTTTCCGGCTGGCTAATCTTGCGAAGGCATATTTGTACCAGAATAAGAACAAAACAAAAACTCCCGATTAATTCAGCGAACACTGCGATAACAAGAAATTAAAAATGGGTTGCAGATTTTATTCCTGCAACCCATTTTAATTTTATTCGATACTCTCTCCTGACGCTAGATTTTCTCCACATTCATCACCGTCGCTTCACCATTGATCACAACATCACCTGTTGCTTTATCAACGATCACGGTTTCTACTGTTGCGCGGTGTTTTTCTTTATTGACTTCTTTTACATTCATACGCACTTCATAATCTGTATCGACAAACATAGGACGCATGAAGGCCATACTTTGTTTGAGATAAATGGTTCCTTCACCCGGAAAAAGCGTTCCGAAAATTTTTGAGAAAACGCTGCCGCCTAAAAATCCGTGCATGATTGGACGCTTAAACATTGTTTTTGCTGCATAATCTGCATCAAGATGTACAGGATTTTTATCGCCGGTAACTTGTGCGAAAAGTTCAACTTCTTTTTGTGTGAAACGGAATGTGTGTGTGTAAGTGGTGCCTTGTTCGATCATGGGAAAAAATTTAGTGAATGCGTGATTTGAGTGTATGATTAATGCCGGTTAAGGAATGGACAAGCACAAATTACAAGAAATGATTGCAATGTAAATGAACGTGTTTTATTTTTTCTTGACAGAGCATAACAAAATGTTTTTATTGCCGGTTTATTCCCATAATGCTGAATTCCCAAATTTGTCCCACGAAACGATTGCTTCTTCCGACGAAATTACAAAAGACGTTAAAAGCTTGACTTTTGGCCTAAAAGACGTACCTTTGCACCCTCAAAATGAGGTTAAATAGACTCATTACATTGCATATCAACACATTACAACACAACAACAAAATGGAAACGAACACTTTTTTTGAAGCCTGGCTGGAAACACAGAAACAACTGACAGAAAACTGGACAGAAAGCAACCGCAAACTGCAGGATTCCGTAAAAAACGGCGCTGCAATGACTGATGGGATGGAAATTTATAAAGAGTGGCTCGGGAAACAAACAGAGATCACTAAAACAGCTTCTGACAAAGCGACAAAAACGTTCAATGAAAACGTTGCTGAGAATGGAGAGGTTTTCAAAAACAACAATAAAAACGTTTCTGAAATTTACAATAACTGGATCAATGCGCAGCGTGAACAGATGAACAAAGCTATGGGAAATTTCCAAAGCTCTGCTAATCCATTCATGACGAATAATCCATTCGCTTCAAATCCTTTTACAGCGAATAATCCATTCATGACAAATCCATTCGCAGCTAACAATCCATTCGCAACAAACGCGAATCCGATGAAGCAGGTGCAGGATTTTCAGCAGCAGTGGTGGAATAACACACAGTCGTTCTTCAACCAGTCGAACCAGAATACACAGCCGTGGAACAATATGTTTCAGAACTGGGGAAAAGGGTTGAATGACGAGACAACAAAAGAAGCGTGGAATAACATGACCAACATTTCTGCAGCTTACGCGAAATTTTATGAAATGTGGGCACCTGTTTTGAAAAGCATGCAGAACAATACATTCAACACTGAATCGTTCAAAAACCTTTTCAATGTTGACGCTTTCAAAGAAATGATGGATCGCTCGATTGCACAGGCTACTCCTGTTCAGACAAAAGAGCTTTTTCAGCAATTTCAGAACTGGACTGAATTAGCATCGAATTATAACAAACATGTTTACCAGCAGTTTTCAGGAAGCATTCCGGAAAATATGAAAACACTTACACCATTTCTTCTTTTCGGAAATGATGGAAACAACACAACAAATCCATTCGCAGTTTACCAGCGTGCTATTTCTCCATTGCTGCGTTTATTCGCACCGGGAAAAGAAACTGAGTTGAATGAACTGATGACCGGCATGATGGAAAAGGTTTCTGTTTACGGACAAAAGCTTGCTGAACTTCAGCAGACGATGTACACCACAGGAGCAAAAACATGGGAAACTTTCCTGTTTGAAAATGCTGAAGAATTGAAAAAAGGCGCTGACCTGAGCAATATCCAGGATGTGTTTCAGAAATGGGTAAACAAGAATGAAGCTTCTATGCTTGAGCTTTTCAAGACAGATGCTTATTCTAAAATCCAGGCTGAACTTCTGGATCTTGGCCTTGACATTAAACAGCGCACCGAAAAGCTTGCTGAAACTTTATTGCAGCCGCTTCCGATTATGTTGCGCAGCGAAGCGGATGAACTTTACACAACCATTTATGAATTGCGTAAGCGTATTTCCCAGCTCGAAAAACAATCAGAAACAGAAACAACTGATGTGAAAGAAGTAAAATCTTCTTCTAAGAAAAAAGCAGCAACAGTTTAAAAAGAGTAATTAGTCCGGAGTGATTAGTTAGGAGATAAAATCTTTGAACTAATCACTCCGGAATTTTTTAACCAATTTCTCCGAACTCATCCGCCGCAGCGGACTTCATACACCCAACTAAACATGGCAGGCGAAAATCCAATGAAAGAAATGACTGATGCAGGTACGAAGCTTGTGAATGGTTACGACAATCTTGTACATGCTGAAAAAGTAGAAGTTGCCACCACGCCGAAAGATCTTGTTTTTAAAGTAGACAAGGTGAAACTGTATCGTTACAAGCGCGACACACCATCCAAATTCAAAACGCCGTTAGTGATTTCTTATGCACTGGTGAATCGTTTTGACATGATGGACATTCAGCCGGACCGCAGCTTTATCAAAAACCTGCTTGACCTTGGTTTGGATATTTACATGATCGATTGGGGCTACCCGACACGCGCTGATAAAGACGTGACAATGGATGATTATGTGAATTGGTTTTTGAATGACATCGTTGATTTTGTGCGCAAGAATAATGACGTGGATGCAATAAATCTGCTGGGCGTTTGCCAGGGCGGAACATTAAGCCTTATTTATGCTGCATTACATCAGTCCAAAATAAAAAATCTCATTACCCTTGTTACGCCGGTTGATTTTTCTACGAATGACGGATTGCTTTTCCGCTGGTCGAAGGATATTAATTTCGATCGTCTTGTAGATTCTTACGGAACAATTCCGGGAGAATTTCTGAATAACGGATTTTCCATGCTCAAGCCGATGATGAAAGTCAGCAAATACATGAACGTGGTGGATACGATGCAGGATAAAGACAAGATGATGAATTTCCTGCGCATGGAAAAGTGGATCAATGATAGTCCGAACCAATCGGGAGAATGTTTCCGCCAGTTCATGAAAGATCTTTACCAGCAGAATAAATTATTCAAAGGCGAATTAGAAGTTGGCGGACAAAAAGTAAGCCTGAAAAATGTAAGTATGCCTTTGCTGAATATTTATGCAGCAGAAGATCATCTCGTTCCGCCTGCGGCAACGATTCCGTTAAATGATCTTGTTGGTACAAAAGACAAAGAGCTTTATAAATTTCCCGGTGGCCACATTGGTGTATTTGTAGGCAGTCGTTCTCAAAAAGAACTTGCTCCTGCTGTTGCGAAATGGCTTAAAGCGAGGGATTAATTTAATTAGATGAATTTGTTTGTTTAATGAAGAGCCCTTGTAATTTATTTACGGGGCTTTTTTTTGTGCGGGAATGATTCTCATTGGGGAAAGCGGCAGAAAATCCGCCGCCTTCTTTTCTGCTCCTTTATTTCCTGCCGCCTGCCGTCTTCTTTCCTGCCCCTTTTTCCCCTTCTCATATAATTCAGTAATTTAGAAACATGTTCGATACACCGAAAATCATTTCCCTGAAATCGCCTTCCCTGAATATCGCAGTTCATGATACGGGCGATGCACATTCCGAAACGGCCGCGCCGAAGCCTGTTTTATTTTTCGTGCATGGGCTTGTACTCAATGCACAGCTTTGGAAATATGCAGTACAGCACCTAATGCCTGATTTTCGTTGCATTGCTATTGATCTTCCTGGTCATGGACATTCATGGGAACAGCGCGGAGATTTTTCGATGAGCTTTTACGCACAGGTTTTGCGCAGCACGATAGAAGAAATGCATTTGACAGATATCACACTTGTTGGTCATTCCATGGGCGGACAAATTGCGGTGATCACAGCGCTGCAGATTCCGGCAGTGGTGAACAGGCTTGTACTTGTTTCATCAGCCGGAATAGAAACGTTCAGCGACAGTGAAGCATTGAAAATAATACAGGGCGCTGAATTTTTATACAAAACGCCCGCCGATATAAATGCGATTGTGGGCATGTATACACCTCACTTCAGCATGCACGCTGATCGTGTGCGTGAACTCGCCGATGATCATATCCTACAATCAACAGAGCGTTTTTCTTCTTTCAGTGAAATGATCATCGCTTCCATCAAGGGTATGCTGAAAGAACCTGTTTTAAATTTTCTTCCGCATTTGCATCAGCCCGTACTGATTATTTATGGCGAAAATGACCGGCTTATTCCGAATAAATGGGTGCATCCGATGCTGTCGATTCAGCAAGTGGAAGAGACGGCTAAAAAGCGGATTGTAAATTCCAAAAGCAAATTAATTCCTTCAGCTGGACACTATCTGCCGTTTGAAGTTCCCGCTGTTTTTGAAGATTGCGTCAGGCAGTTTTGGTTGGGGTCGGAGAATTAAGGACCCAAATTTGAAGCTCATCATTTATTTATTTTGAGCTTTATTTTGACAATAAATGAGCTACAACTCAATTTAAGCTCAAAATAACATAAAATGAAGCTCAATATAGTGACTTTTTGAGCTTAAATTCTTATATTTGTGAGCTTAAAATTAATGAAATGCCAATAGAGCTCAATCAGAAACATACGCTTATTCTTGAATTCGTTAAGGAAAACACAGGTTTATCCTCCAGGGAAATCCATGAAGAACTTAACCCGTTGGTTTCTTATGCGACGGTAAAGCGGTTATTGGCTGATCTGATCGGTGAAAATCTTGTCAGCACTTCCGGGAACAGGAAGGCAACGAAATACCACTTGAGCGAGGCGTATGAATTGTTGCACCCTGTCGAAACAGAAGAATATTTTAAGAAGGAAATTGATGAACGAAAAATCAAAACCGGCTTTAATCATTCGCTGATCAATGGGCTATTGACAAATGTTGCAGCTTTTACGGAAGAGGAAATCACACATCTGGATGAACTTCAGAAAAATTACAGGGAAAACACATCGAAGCTCAGCGAACCGGATTATAAAAAAGAGCTGGAACGATTAGCAATCGACCTGAGCTGGAAATCTTCCCAGATCGAAGGCAATACGTATTCGCTTTTAGAAACGGAGCGATTGCTCAAGGACAAAGAAACTGCGGCAGGAAAGACAAAAGATGAAGCCGTGATGCTTTTAAATCATAAAGAAGCATTGGACCTCATCATTGAAAATCCGTCGTATGTAGTTCCGCTGAGCGTTGCGCGTATCGAAGACATTCACCAGATCCTGATGAAAGAACTGGATGTGGATAAGAATATCCGAAAGCGCGCAATTGGGATTTCAGGAACCAATTACAAACCACTAGACAATGAACACCAAATCAAAGAAGCGCTGGAGGATATGTGCATATTGGTAAATAAGAAAACCAATATTTTTGAGAAGGCATTGTTGCTGCTTGTCTTGCTGTCCTACATTCAGGCATTTGCAGATGGCAATAAAAGAACCGCAAGGATCATCAGCAATGCAATGCTCATTAATAATAATTATTGCCCGATATCCTTCCGCACCATCGATTCGCTCGAATATAAAAAAGCGATGTTGATCTTTTATGAGCAGAATAATATCACTGCATTCAAGAAGATCTTTATCAGCCAGTTTGAATTTGCAGTGAAGACTTATTTTTAGTTGTTTGCGGAAGATTAAATACCGATATTTGCCGCGCTACTGAACACTATCAATGCGGATGTGTTGTAACTGGTAGCCAAGCCAGACTTAGGATCTGGTGTCGCAAGACGTGTGGGTTCGAGTCCCCCCATCCGCACAGTAAAAAAAAAGATCAACTTGAAAGAGTTGGTCTTTTTCATTTTATGAGAAATGATCTGGCGTTCCCGACAAAGAGTATTTCAGGCAAATTACCGTTATCACTGGGCAGCGATTTGCCGGGTAATCCGGTGGCGCGAACAACAGATTCCAGTCTGGGCGCTCGGCTTATTTTTAAAGTCACAAAGAAAATCACTACTGTCCGGAATAAATTAAATAAGATTCAGCAAATATTTAATGAAAGTGCCGGCCTTAGCGGGTTTGCCGTTAAGAATTCAGCAGAAAAAATCTGCGCGGGCTGTGCGGAAGAAAACCATTTAGTCCGCGCTAGCCATGCGCGGAGAGACGGCTTGGTTTTCGCTCGATTTTTTCTGCTGAATTTAGGCAAACCCACGTCAGATGGCGATTCTTTTGCTTCTTTTCTACTAAAGAAAAGAAGAGAGAAATAATCGGGGATGCGGCAAACGCTCTTCCGGCATAATGTCCCGGACAACAATGAAAGAAAATAAGAACGTTAGCATTTTGGTCGGACAAACCCGTTGAGGGATTTTTGCGGTAACAGCTCTTCACCAACTATCTGCCTGGCTACAAGGATGAAAGGATTTAATTCATCGTATTTTAGCTCAACTCAATTTATTAATCGTAATATTACGATAATTATTCAAGATGCTTTTAAGTAACCTAATTAAAACTCGCTTTATTACGATATAATTCAAATCTAAAAACCATGAAATTATCTGATTTCAAAACGAAGCTCAATACTGTAGTCGAATTAAATTTTCTTCTTCCAAATGGGAAAGCGATCCCGAATCATTTTCATGTAACTGAAGTAGGGCAAATAACAAAACATTTCATCGATTGCGGCGGAAAAATCCGTGATGAACGTGTCGTGAATTTTCAATTATGGGAAGCTGGTGATTTCGACCATCGGTTAGCGCCGCAAAAATTAATCGGAATCATTCAGCTTTCCGAAAAAGTATTGAATGTGCAGGATGATGAAATTGAAGTGGAATACCAGGGCGATACGATTGGCAAATACGGTTTGGAATTCGATGGAACAAATTTCCTGCTGACTTCTAAAAAAACGGATTGCCTTGCGAGCGCTAGTTGCGGAACTGAAAAAACAAAAATAACACTCGCAGAATTGCAAACGTCCGACAACGTGTGCTGCACTCCCGGCGGAGGATGTTGCTGATCCGGTTAAATCACCATCTTTATGATTAACATTGGTACTTAAACCAGCTTCATGTCCCGTAAAAAGAAAATATTTTATAGTCTGCTCGCAATCCTGATCGTGATACAGTTTTTCCGTCCGGAAAGAAATTCAGGCAATGCAGCGTCTCCAAACGACATCGCACATTACACGACGGTATCGCCGGAGCTAAAAAACATAATGGCTGTTTCCTGCAACGATTGTCATTCAGATCATACAGATTATCCATGGTACACAAATATTCAACCGGTTGGATGGTGGCTGAATAATCATGTAAAGGACGGGAAAGAAGAAATTAATTTTTCGCAATTCAACTCCTATCGCGTCAAAAGAAAAATGCGAAAGTTCCACGAGATAGCTGAAATGATAGAAGAAAAAGAAATGCCGCTGAATACTTATCTATGGATCCACAAAGACGCAAAGCTTACTGATTCACAGGCAAAATTATTGATGGATTGGGCAAATGACAATGAAAAGATGCTTGAATTACAATATCCCGATTCAGTAAGCAAAAAATAATGGAAAGTATCAGTTTGGAGTACGTTTTTACCACAGAATTGCTACAGAATCATGCTGTAGTATTGTGTAAGAAATTACAAACGTAACTAACCAGTCACTAATACAAATGCAAATGAAAACTTTAATGATGTTCGTTCTTGCTTTAACCTTTGGAGCAGGATGTGCAAATGCACAGAAATTAAAAGAGACAGAAGTTCCCGCTGCTGTAAAAGCGGCAATGGCAAAACAATATCCAGCCATAAAAGATGTGGAATGGGAAAAAGAAGGGGCAAATTACGAAGCAGGTTTTGACCTGAACAAAGTTGAAACGTCTGTTGTAATCACTCCTGCCGGTGTTATCCTGGAAACCGAATCAGAAATTGCAGTAAGTGCACTTCCGAAAGCAGCTACAGATTATCTTGTAAAGAATCTTCCCGGTAAAAAAATCAAAGAAGCTGCGAAGCTCACAGATGCAAATGGAACCGTAACTTTTGAAGCGGAAGTAAATGACGCAGATTACATTTTCGATTCAAACGGCAACTTTATTAAAAAAGTTGTTGAGGCTGCAGACAAAGATTAACATCCCCATTACTTTTCGTTTAACCTGAATAATTATCACTACGAAATTCTACTAAAGAAAAAAATTGAGCGCCTGTAACCCCTTACAGACGCTCATTTGCATTGCACTAACTAACTAACTAACTAACTAACTAACCAATCTTCCCTTCTTTACATTCCTTTTTTCGACCAAAGGTTCCAGTCTTTATCGAACTTCTGCCATGTGCCATCAGCATCTTCCCACGACCAATCCGGAACTTCAGACCAGGTTTTTCCGCCATCTGCCGACCACATTAATTTTTTCTCAGAGATCTTGAGCCATTTTCCGCTCATGTCCTGCCACATTCCATCTTTTACTGCTTCCCATTTTTTTCCGTCCATGCTCCACCAAAGTGTGGCATCTTTTGTATTCAATTTGTACCAAACTTTTTTCTCATTCGACATTCCTGTCCAGGTGCCACTTGTGGATTTCATCCAGTCGCCTGCATTGATAACAATTGCGCTTTTAACTTCAGCATTATTATTTACTGCGAAAACCTGTGTGCTGGTAAATACAAATGCTGCAATAATTGAAGAAAGAATTAATTTTTTCATAGATAAATGTTTTTTAATGTACCACGATCTACGAAAGAAAAAGAAGTGCGGATTGGCACAAGAAAAAAAATCCAATGAAATAAAAGTACGCCTTCGTTTTAGTCGGTTGTCAGTTCTCAGCAATTTTGAATACTGACTATGGATAACAGACAACTGAAAAATAAATGATAACTGACTAGTGGAAACTGAAAACAGATAACTGAAAATATTTTATTCCATTGCTTTCGCCCTGTTCCAATATTCATCCATCTCCGCCAGCGACATATCTTCCATTTTTTTTCCGTCTTTCTGCGATTCCTTTTCTAAAAACTGAAAACGGCGAATGAACTTTTTATTGGTACGCTCCAATGCATCTTCAGGATTTACATTTAGAAACCGGGCATAATTTATAAATGAAAAAAGCACATCACCGAATTCATTTTCAATTTTTTCCTGAGCGGCATTATTTTTTATTTCTTCATTTAATTCTTTGATCTCCTCCTCTACTTTCTCCCAAACCTGCTCTGGTTTTTCCCAATCAAATCCCGCCGCACGCGCTTTCTCTTGTATACGAACAGATTTTACAATAGCAGGTAATGAAACAGGAACACCATTTAATACAGAACGAAAACCATCAGAAGTAATGCTGTCCTTTTCTTTCAGTTTTATTTTTTCCCAGTTTTCAGAAACTTCGGCAGCATTTGCAACTTTTACATTACCATAAATATGCGGGTGACGGGAAACCAGTTTATCGCACTCGGCGTGAATAACATCAGCAATATCAAAATCGCCTGTCTCACTTGCAATCTTTGCGTAAAAAATAATATGCAGCAGCACATCGCCCAGCTCTTTCTTTATTCCTGTCATGTTTTTTTCCAGGATCTCATCACCAAGCTCGTACATTTCTTCAATGGTCAGATGGCGAAGACTTTCAAAGGTTTGTTTTTTATCCCACGGACATTGTGCCCGAAGCTCATCCATAACGGTAAGCATTCGCTCAAACGCTTCTTTTTTCTGTTCAATACTATTCATGAAAACAAAATTAGTGATTAGTTGGTCGTAATTGGTTATTGCGTTGGAGTTGGTGATTTGGGTAAATAATCATCCGCATTTTCCCAATCACCTTTTCTTACCAATCACTCCTTTTTAGTAAATTTGCTCTACCCAATGAAAATCCGTCTCCTCGCAATTCTATGTTTTCTGTCCTTCGCAGTTTTCGCGCAGCGTGAAGTGATTCGTCCTTCAGAGTTTACAGGAATTTATGTCGGCGGAAGTCTTCAATATGGTTTTTTATGGACGCACCGTTACAATATGGGGCATCTTGTAAAAAAACACATTACGGCATTTGAATTGGACTTTTCAAAGATCAACGCAAAGGAGCGTGCGTTCCATCAGCCTTTTCATTATCCGAAAATCGGAGTTGCATTGCATTTTATTCCATTGGGAAATCCGGAAGAGCTTGGAACGGCAATCGGACTTTACCCGTTTATAAATTTTCCGCTCGGCAGCAAAAGCAGAAATTTTAAAATGCATTTGCGTTTCGGCTACGGAATGGGTTATATCACGCATCCGTTTGATCCGTTGGAAAATCATAAAAATGTTGCCATCGGTTCTCATGTTAATGCATGCATGTCGTTGCGCTTAAATGGAATCTGGCAATGGAATGAATCGAATTATATGGAAATTGGTTTTGGCCTGACACATTTTTCAAACGGCGCATCTACCTTGCCGAACCTCGGAATAAATTTACCGATGCTCAACATTGGATATTATCATTCGATATTCAAGGCTTACTCCAATATGCAAGGCGAGAAGACTGAGGATAAAGAATTAATTCACCTACAGGAAATTCTTGCCGACAGAAAATGGCATTTCAACGCGATCCTCGCAACCGGATTTAATGATGTTGATCCGCCCGGAGGAAAACGATATGGCGTTTTAAATATTCTTACTGCTTACATGCGTCAAACGGGAAGAAAGCATAAATGGGGCGGCGGAGTTGATCTTATGTACAGCGCAGCGGTGCGGCATAAGCTTGCTGTGGATACGGTGTATGTTTCTGCCATCGGAAATCTGCAACCCGGTGTGAAAGTGGCGTATGAATTTGTAGTAGGAAGAATTAGCTTTC
This sequence comes from Bacteroidia bacterium, assembly GCA_039918435.1. Lineage (GTDB taxonomy): Bacteria > Bacteroidota > Bacteroidia > Palsa-965 > Palsa-965. The sequence continues at coordinate 44,920 of JBDSHN010000070.1, forward strand.
CGATTGAATTCGGTGTTTATGCGTATTCAAAATATGTAAACTTTGTTCCGGTGTATAATCGTTTTGCAGTTCATTATTTAGTGAATGATCATTTACTGCTTAACATTTCATTAAAGACACATCTTGCACGCGCAGAATATTTTGAATACGGATTAGGCTGGCGCTTTTAAAATGAAAAAGATATTTCCATACCTGCTGCTTATTCTTGCGCTTCCTTCATGGATGTGCAAAAAAGAAACGGCATGCGATTGTTTTAAAGGAACGGGCGATGTTATTTCAGACACAAGGCAACTTCCTGCTTTTAACAGCGTCTATGTGGAAGACAATGTCAATCTCATCTTCCAGGAAGACAGTGTGCAACAAGTGACCGTCCAGGCAGGCAAACATCTTATTAAAAACATCATCACGGAAATGAACGGTGATCAGTTGCAGATCAGGAATATCAACAAATGCAATTTCGTAAGGCGTTATGATATTCCTGTGAATGTATATATCCATTACGTGCGTAACCAGCTTTTTTTGATACGTACAAAAGGAACGGGCACCATTACAAATTCAAATGCCTGCACTTCTGATTCGATTGATCTCAGCAGTGAAAGTTCCGGCGATATAAATTTTCAAATGGGCGGCTTCTGCAAAACATTTACGCATCAGCACGGCGCAGGTGACATCACGCTCACAGGATCCTGCGACCAGATCGCGATCTATTCAAAAGGAACTGGTTTTACAATTACAGATGCGTGCGTAAATAATTACACTTGGGTGTATACGAATACAACGGGAAAAATTACAGTTTCTCCTTCCGGCATCTTATATGCGACAATTGACGGAAGCGGAAACGTTTATTATAGTGGTAATCCACCGGTGAAAACAAGCATAGAAAATTCCACTGGAAGATTGCTGCCTTTATAGTGAGGCATGTTTGTTGCTTATAAAAATAGCATGAATAAATTTTCAATTTTTACTTTCAGAAAATTGCTTTTTGCTGCTTTGTTGCTTTGCAGCGGAAAAGTAGTTGCATTTACTCCTGATACAACAGAGTATTTTTCTGAATCCGTTCTGCGCTACGATGATCGCGTTTATAAAAAGAACATCCGCACAGCACAGTTAAGCGCTGATCCGGCGGTAATGGCGGATGCAATTATCAAAATGAATTCCGATGACCAGCTTTATCTCAGCTTCGACGATATTGATAGCGATTATAAAGTTTATTATTATACCATTATTCATTGCAGCGCCAAATGGCAACCTTCCAATTTACTTGTTTCGGAATACCTCGACGGCTTTGCAGAAAACCAGGTTTCCAGCTATAATTTTTCGCGCACAACGATTCAGAAGTACACGCATTACAGCACTGTTTTTCCGAATGATGGTTTAAAACTTACGAAGTCAGGAAATTATCTGCTTGAAGTTTATTTAGATAATGATCCGGCAAAAATTGCATTTACAAAACGTTTTTTGGTGTATGAAGAAAAAGCAGATGTTGCCGTGATCGTGCGTGCACCGACAATTGTTGCAGACAGAAATTTCAAGCAGGAAATTGACTTCACGATCAATTTTAGTTCATCTGATATTGCAAATCCATACCAGGAAATTTTCCCTGTGATCATGCAGAACGGACGTTGGGATAATGCGATCACCGGGCTCGAACCGATGTTTGTAAAAGACCAGCAGGCAGTGTATGATTTTGAAGAAGGAAATGTTTTCCGTGGCGGAAGTGAATTCCGCTGGTTCGATACCCGCAGTCTTCGTTACCAAAGCGAGCGCATCCAATCAATAAAAAAAGACAGCAATGCAATTTATAACGTCTGGCTTTTACCGGATGAAAAAAGAACGTATAAAAGATACGTGAGCCAGAATGATATAAATGGCAAATATCTTATCAAAACCACGGATGGTGGAAGCGATGACGTAGATGCAGATTATGCATGGGTTCATTTTTTTCTGCCGTGGGATCCGCCATCCTCAGAAGGAAATATGTATGTATTCGGGGCGTTCTGCGACTGGAGAACACAACCTGATTGCAAGATGAAATATAATTACGCGCTGAAAGGTTATGAAGCTTCCCTTTATCTAAAACAAGGCTATTACAATTATGAATATGTATTGCTGCGCGATAATGATAAAGCTGCGGATGATGTTTTTGTTGAAGGTATGCACCAGGAAACGGAAAATGAATATACCGTGCTGGTTTATTATCACAGGCAAGGTTCGTGGGTGGATGAATTGGTTGCAGTAAAAAAAGTTTCCAGTCGGCAGTAACCAGTTGTCGGTAGTCAGCAATCAGTAAAAAATGTTGTCTGACAAGTGACTCCGCCGTGGCAGATGAAAACTTGTTCATAGAAAAGAGAATTTCCCACCTGAAGTAAATGCCAATAAACATAAACCAGCATACAACTGACAACCGACCACGTATTTCTGAGTGCTGACAATATTTTTTTTTATCTCAGCAAAAATCCTTCCCCTGCCCGGAAATGTCATTCATCCATCAAACAACGCCGCTCATCTTCGATTACTGCTGTTATAATTATTTAACACGGCTTTTGCCCATCCAATTGTTAACAACCTGCGTACATTAAACATTGGAAATCACAATTGTCCGGCTTAAACTTGCATAACTAAATTCGTGTACAATGGCAACTCGTGTCACGCATGGTATTAAAATAAGTGTTGTTAGTCATTACCAGGAACTTTATTCACGTCCTGATCAACGCCAGTTTTATTTTTCTTACCACATCCGTATTGAAAATACAAGTGATTATACTGTTCAGCTCATGCGCCGTCACTGGTACATTTTTGATGCCGCAGGAACAAGTCAGGAAGTAGAAGGTGAAGGTGTTGTTGGTCAACAACCTGTTTTAAAGCAGGGCGACGTTTACGAATATGAATCTGCCTGCAACTTAAACTCTGAGATTGGCAGCATGCACGGAATTTATTTATTCGTTCGTGAAGCTGATGGGGAGAAATTCGACGTTAATATTCCACGTTTCGAATTGATTGCAAGTCATCGCCTGAATTAATAAAATTCAAAGCAGCGTAAATAAAAATGCCACTGTTTTTAACCGCGGGTTTACATCAGGCTTTTTAACCAGGCAATTGCTTTTTCTTCGGTTGAAAAAATCCGGAACGGATACGAAGGCTTAAAAATTTTCGCATAGCTGTTGGAGAAAATGCGCACTACTGCATTATTCGTGATCAAAGCAGTGGCAAGCCTGTAACCGGAATGCAGCGCAATATATTCCTGCGCATCTTTATCCCAGATATAATTCTGTCGGCCATCAATCAATACCGCAACCGGAACTTCATCTGCAAGCCGTTTCATAGATTCTGTGATCATCTTTGCCTGCTTCAGATCAATTACTGCACCTTCCAGCACACGCATGCGAAGAATTTTGTCTTCGCCGTAGCCGAGCCAGCACGATTGCAATAAAGTTTCTTTAGCCATGCGCTTCACGGTTGGGGATATAAACCGTATTCCGGGTGCAAAAGTAGTGCTGCTCTACCCTATACCGGAATTTATTACTCATTGAGCTGGTTATTCCATGTAAGTGGTCGCTTTTACCCGACAAGTGGCGGATTTCAGCTGCGAGTAGTGGCTAAGTTTAATAATCTTTTTTTCTTTAATCTGTGAAATCTGCGTAAGCTGTGGCACTATTTCGTTCTGCCACAGCTTACGCAGATTCCGCGGATTATTATTCTGATTCTAAATGCGATTAGCAAGGATTAAAGTTCACAGAAATTGCTGAAAGTAATGCTGGATAAGCATTTAGCAAGCCGTTCCCTTTTTACGGGTAACGGAATAGTAGCGGAATCGGTAACAGGCGTTACTTTGGGTTTTATTCACCTTTAGGAAGATGATGGTTTCCGATCTTATCAAAAACCGCCCCGAATCGTTACAAAGAACTTTACAATTCAAATATACAGAAATTTCCGTTACCCAAAATCCCCTTCTAATAGCCTTCTGAGGACGGCTTTTTTAAGTCCTATTTTCCCCCTATATATAATATAGGGGGAAAATAGGATTCTAAAATTGGCTACTGATAATAAAATTTTTTCCATTGCGATTCCATTTTTATCGCACTTATTGTTTTGCCTTAGCAACGATTATTTTTTTCCGAATTACAGAATCCGAAGTCTTCGCCTGCAAAATATAAATTCCACTTGCAACCGAAAGTTCATCCAATCGAATAGCCAATTGTATATTAGAACTTGCAGAACAAAAAATTGAATTAGAATAAATCAATTTTCCTTCGGTTGAAAAAACACTGACCTCTACATTGTCTTCGTGCGTATCAAAAGCGAGAGTAATCCGCATACCAAATGATATTTTGATAGGGATCATCCAAGTTTTTTCAAATAGCATACTCTGTGTTTGAGCACCACAGAAACGGCTCAAACAAAAGCAGGATAGTATTAATATTAATCGCATTTTAAATTTAATTAACTCAAACAAAGTTTTCTCTCCTGTTCGGGTATTAAAAGATTATGCTTAGTTAGTATGGAGCACTATTTTATTAATCTGAGGTTGTCCCTCTCCAGTAAATTTAAGCAAATATAATCCATTTAGAACCTGACTTTCAGGTAAGTCAATCTCGTCTGGATGATCAATTTGTAGCTAAAAATCAATTGTCCTTCAAGATTAAAAGTTCTAAAGACTACTTTTCAATAATTATGACTTTCGGGCCGTTTAAAACGTTTTTACGTTCGCTAAACTTAGTCCCCTTTATGCTTATAAATTTCTTTTCAGCATCTGCATCAACTTCGTTTCCTTTTAAAAGGTGATTTTCAACCACAATTTTAGCAACCGCTTTTTTACTGATTGGCATATCTATTTCACATTTTCCCCCTGAATTCAGAAAGGTAACTTCCGAATAATGAACTTTTCCCTCTGGGTTTCCTGAATTTACTTTAGTGGGATCATTGAATTCTTGGCTACTTAGAAAGATTTGTTCCTTACCATCTAACGTCTTAACGGTATAATCACTTTTCAAGGCACTCCATCGACTTTTATAGTATCATTATCGACGGTTATTTTTTGTTTTTGTGCATTAATTGTTAAGCTAATAAAAAACAATAAAAGAGTTAAAAGGCAGTATTTTTTCATTTGTTAAATTTTAGAAAGATTAGTTAGGTCGGTATTTAGGATTTCTACGATGCTTGGAATTATTTTCTATCAGATGGTAGCTTGTAATTGCCTTTATTTGGAAAGGAATATTTAATGCCGATAGAAGGTAGCATTGTTATATGACGCATTTTACTAGTTTCACTCCAACCAAAAAAACGAGCGTTTGTAAAGCTCGTAAAACTTCGCTGGTAACGAAATGAAACATTTATAGATAATTTTTCTCTTATAGTAAAGCCACCGCCAATTTCAGCAAGCCCCCCAAAATCGAATTTTGTAATATTATTCAACACACTTTTTTTTTCTTCTTTAATCACAACAACATTTTGGTCAAATACCGGAGCTATTGTGTTTGCGTTGATAATATAAGCCGGGATTATACCGATTCCAGCCAAAACAAAAAATTTATTACCTAATCTGTAATCCACTTTTATCGGAAATGTCAAATAATCAAATTGAAGGTATATTGGTTCTTTTCTTCCTGTTGGACTTCCATTCATGTCGGTGAAAATAATGTATTCCTTAAATCCACGTTGCTCATAATTTGCTTCGATTCCACCGATAAAATGTTTTTGAAAAAAATAATCGTAAGAAATACCTTCTACAATACCTATCCTACGTTCACGGTTTATAAAATAATCTTTACAAATAATATTAGAAAAGGATACCCCACTCCTAATACCAATTGAATTATTTTGAGAAAATATATTTGTAGATGCAAGAATCATTACGACAATAAATATGAATGTTTTCATTTTTGGGTTTTTGATTTAGTTTGTAAGTCTATTTATTACGTCCAATAAATTATCTAATCAAACTTACATTTCCTTTCTTCACTTCCTTTTTCCACCTGTATATGTAAGTGACAGATAATACACGAAAAATTAGCTTTCTCATAAAGCAATTCGGAAAACATCATTACGATTTCCGAAAAATAATCAGCTTTTTTCTGAATACTGATTGGGGTGTTGTTGCTTCAATAATATAAACGCTTCCATTAACAACCTTCTCATCCAACCTGATCGGCAATTCAGTTTTAGAATTTGCAGGGCAAAATATTTGATCAGTATAAATGAGCTTGCCTTCAATTGTTAAAATTCTAATTTTAACAACGTTATCCACTTTCATGTCAAAGGTTAGAGTAATATTTCCATCAGCGGAAGGATTTGGATAAGCATTTACACTTTCAGAAAATTCATCAGCTTGGTAACGGCCATCAGGAGCAAACTTGACAATGTAAAATTGAGTGAACAGATCAGGATGCGGAGTGTACTGACCAAAACCTAAATAACCGCCATCACTTGTTGAAATGTATCCTTGTATCCATCTTGTTAGCGTATCCGTTCCCTCTAATCCCGCTAATTTATGATATACAGCATTGCTATCAATACTATAAAGCCAATACCTACTTGAAACAGCATACATGCAAGAATCATTCGGATTTAAATAACCGCCGGTAGCCCAATAACTCTCTGCGGTACGAATACAATTTCCCTGAGAATCATAACGTATAAGTAAGCCGTGAACTGTTTTTTGCTGTGCATTCAAATAATTTGTTGAGTAAAATATATCAAATGTACCGTCTAAATTCGTTCTTAAAATAGAAGGCAAATTGAATATTGTATCAGAACTGGTAAATTGATATTTAATCCACTGCATAATTCCACTGGAATTATATTTAGCATAATAAGACGTGCCAAAACCATGATCTCCTAAAGTAATATATCCGCTATCTGGCATTAAACCGATACGCAACGGTTCATAATTCATATAAGATGACTGTGATCTGCGCCAAATTTCATTTCCATTGCGATCAACCTTAATAAAAGCGGGTAAATGACTATTTGGTGTCAATCCTTTACGCCCTGCTATTATAAGGCATGAATCCGGCGTTTCCATCATATCACTATCATAATCTGCATAAGCAAAATCAAAGTATTTCAGAAAGGAAATGTTTCCGTTATTATCTATTTCAGTTAATGTTATATCGCTTATTCCACCACTTAAGCCCGATAAACCGGAACCGCAAATAGTATATTTTCCGTTAGTTAGCTTGATAACTTTGCCTGTCCAGTTAGGCTGATAAAATTCTCCCCAATCCTTTTCCCAAATTATATTTCCCGCTGAATCTGTCCGGCAAGCGTAGTAATTTCCATCTCTTAGAGTATTATTTCCAATT
>JBDSHN010000071.1:0-26476 GCA_039918435.1 Bacteroidia bacterium
TTAAAATTACGGCCATAAGGGAAATAAAAAATGTCGTGACAAAGGAAGAGCGGTTTTACATATCCAGCTTAAATCAGAGCGCCGAATACTTCAATCAGGCAATCCGGAATCACTGGGCGGTTGAAAATAACTTACATTGGGTATTGGATGTGCAATTTAACGAGGATAAAAGCCGGAAACGAAAAGATTATGCAGCGGAAAACTTTGCAATTGTCAGGAGATTTGCCCTAACCAAAATAACCCAGGCCCCACTTAAACGCTATGGTGTTAACAATAGGAGAATGATTGCAAGCTGGAACGATGAATACCTGACAAAGGTCTTGAAAAATTTATAATGCGTGTTGCCCTGGGCTTATGAGGAGTATAATTCCAGATATAATTGCAATAAAAAACATTCAGAAAAAAAATCTGCTGATAGGTTCGGGGCGAATCGAAGCGGCACACAGGCATGTAATTCAACAAAGAATGAAATTATCCGGCCAGCGCTAGACAATGGCAGGGGCACAACAAGTGGCGAATTTGAGCGTACTGAATAAGAGTAACGATTGGAATAAATTAAATGATCTTATTAAAATGGCGGCTTAACGGAAATTTGTCGTACACCCAACTTTAAAGGCCCAACCATTTTTAATACGAATGAGAATTATAAAGAAAACACCCCGGAACCTTTAAACTAATTCTTCCTCTTCCTCTTTTTTCTTCACCAGAAAAATCTTCGATTCTTCACGACGAAGCAAACGTTCTATATTCTTCTGATGCGTGATAAGAATCAGCATTGCTACGAGGCAGGAGAAAACTACCATCGATGGAACAATGTTATGACCGAAGAAGAAAATGATGATAAATGGAAATGCGACTCCTGCACAAATGGAGCCGAGCGAAACGTAATTCGTTGCCATAAAAACCACAAGGAAAACGACTGCTGCGATAAGACATGCATACGGATGAACGGCTAAAATAACTCCGAATAAAGTGGCGATACCTTTTCCTCCACGGAAAGCTGCGAATACCGGGAAAATATGTCCGACAACTGCAGCAACTCCTAAAACGATCTGGATATTGACAAAATCCTGCGAACCTACGGGTGCTTCCGTTACCCACATCGCCATCAGAACGGCAGCGCAGCCCTTAAAAATATCAAGCAGAAGAACAGGAATTCCTGCCTTTTTTCCAAGAACGCGGAAAGTATTTGTAGCTCCGGAATTTCCGCTTCCATGCTCACGTACATCAATCCCATAAAACCATTTACCGATCCAGACCGCTGATGGAATTGAACCAATCAGGTAAGCGATCAATAAAGCAATAATAGCGTTTGTTGTCATGCTTAATTTCCTGGTGGGTTATCGGGACTATCGCCGCCTGCTTCTCCCTCACCTGCCCTTTTTAACTTCTTGAGCAGAAGATCTCTTTGACCTGGGGAGCCAGCAGAAAATTTATACTTGGCTTTGTTTTCCGGTAACCGCTGCTTGTTATAATCATCGGGCGCTGATTTGTCATCATCCTTCATCTCTTTGATGATTGTAACGAATTTCTCGTTTGAAGAATAGACGACCATCATGCCGTTTGAATAACTAAAGGTATACCATTTTGAGTTATCAAGCTCAAAATAGATGGTCAAAACATCACCACTTTTTTTCCGCTCTAACATGATTGTACCGGTTATATACTTGTTAATCTGCTCTTTACCAATACTTCCCAACCCTATTTTACCCTCAGAAATATAGGATTTGGTCTTCTGGTTCCAGTTCATTTTAACATCTGTAAAGAAAAAAGTATAGTCCATCTCTTCAGGGAACTTTTTGTACCTGCCGTAAACCGTTTGTTCCGAAATAAGTTTATCGGCCTTTTCTTTTCCTACGATTTCGTTCAATGCGCTTTTAAATGTCTGGCGTCCGGGATCTGTTCCGGGAAGACTGGTGGAGGCATTAATATCTTCTACCAGCACATCCATTGCTTTATTGCTCATAAAGAAATCAAGGCCGATAACAAGGTCAAAGCTGGTTGTATGATTGATGGTATTGTGCGTGGAATTGCCGATCGGATTCATGTAAACTTTACCGAGATTGGTTCCAAGCGCCATTTTTCCTTCGCCGTAAACTGTGCAGTTTTTAAGACTGAGACTCACATAATTTCCAGGGAGTGAACGCTCAACCAACTTTTCTTTGTTTGAAATGCGGTATTCGCGTGAAGCTTTGTCGAAGAACAGAAAACCATCGGCGGTTACGACATTCACATCCGTCTTCGCTTTTCGTGTTGACAGGAAAGCGCCGTAGATACTGCTTGAATCAGGTGAGAGTCCGCTTATCAAACCAGAAGTGATTGGGTCGCCCTTATCATTTACCGGATTTGGATCAACGGGAATATAAATTTCCGCAGGGTTGATCAGGCCTTTGAAACGGAGTTTGCTTTTTCCAATGGCGCAATCATGGCTGAGTGAGGTAGAACCGTCGAATACGAGGAAAGGATTATTGGCTTCAAGAATTACTTTTCCCCGGAAATCAAAAGCAGGGCTCAGGTAAAATTTAGCAGAGTCGGAAATCAAACCATCCGCATACGTTTGCCCAGCAGTATCCGGTGCCACATTTGCAAAATGGATCAACTGCTCTTTTTTCAATTCATCAATGTATGCGTAATCACCGGAAGCGGTGTAGCTGTGGCGTGAGTAAATATCCACCACACAATTAAACAAGTGGTGATATTGCGTTACGGTATTCGCATTGATCTTCGCGCCGGTAAGCGTTTCCATAAATGCATTTTTCTGAATCACAACTTTACCGCTATCAGGAATGATCTGCGCATCTGCAATATTGATCTCCTTAACTTCTTCAGCAGTGATCACATAATTCCGGTAATCGAATTTTGCTTTCGGTGCGCGGAAACGCAATGAATCCTGTTTTGGGTGAACAGAAATAAATTCCGGTCCCAGCAAATCGAGCTTATCCCCTCCTGCTTTTGGTTTTCCTGCGCCGCCTAATTCAAGTTCACTTTTATCCATGAGCCACTTGAAGTTTTCCATGTAACAGATGTACTGGTTCACAGGAAACTCCACAATCGATCCTTTTCCATTTGCTTTAAAATCTCCTTCACGTTTGTCAAAATCGACATGTGCGTTGAAATTTTTTGTGGAGAAGGCAAGTCCGGCAAGCTCGAGGGCTTTCAGACTGAAATCGGCCGTATCCGCATCGGCGACATGTTGCTTCAAAATCATTCGTTTGGATTCAAGCAAGGCGCTGGAAAAATTGAGCTTTCCATTTAACGAAAGATTTTTTGGTGAAAGTGTCATCATTCCTCCGGCAGTTGCTTTTCCGTTAAAAACATTGAACAGGGAATCTTTATTCGTCACATTCATGAAATCCTTTTTCGGCATCCAGTGAATGTAAATTGATGTTCCGCTGACCTGCGGATATTCTGTTTTTCCGCTGATCTTCTGTTCCTGGATTACATACGATTGCGCAACTCCGTTCATGGAATCGGGGAAGAAAATAAAATCTTTTGAAATGCTTTTTGAAGTGATGTATTCGACCACTCCATTACCGCGCAATCCCTTATTGCTTAAGCGCATTTCATTGGTAAATTTCGCTTTGCCTCCGTACAATGAATAACCGCCGGGTGGCGCCTGCCGCACAAAACCAAGGGATTTATCCGGCATCAAACGTAATGTATCGCGGATCTCCGGAAAAATTCCTGACGACTGGAAAATTCCTGCAAACTGTAATGCTGAGTTCTGGAAATTATCAAGGCTATCAATGGTAAAAGGATCAAGCCTGAAATAAAATTTGTCGCGGTTGTAAACACCTTTTTGAATTCCGGGTTTATCGTAATAAACGAAAGCCGGTTTAGAACTGGTAAAGATCGGGTACTGTGCATACTTTTTACTTTGCGTTCCGGATTTATTCGTCGGGTCATCGATCCTCAATTCACCGTTGAGATTTTCAATGACACTTTTCACTTTCATTTGAGTAAAGCCGCCTTTCGGATCACGCGGATCACGAACATCCGTATCAATCCAGATACGTACAGAATCCACGTTGTTCAGGCTTAATTTGAAAGTAGAATAATCGAATGCAAAAAGTTTTCCATAATAATCAAAACGACCTGCCATGATCGAACCTTCAAATGTGAAATTCCGGTTCTTTTTCAGGATGAGCATATCCTGCGCAGGGTAAACAGTCACATTTTGCGAATCGCTCAGGCCAACTTCTTTCACACCGAAAAGTGTCATGTCGTAGTTGAGCAGATTAATTTTCGCATTCGGCGTTCCGGGAGGAACTTTTGAATCGAATTGAATATTATCATAATCTTTTTTACCTGCACGTGAAGCAATGTATGTATCACTTTTATCGAGGTAAGTGATCATGTCCGTTCTTGGATTGTAAAACAAAAATCCCTGGTTGGAAAGATCCATGATCGTCGGACGCAATTGTTCCGCCGAAATTTTCCAGTATCGTGAGAGATCAACGAGGGTGAAGGTCCGTATTCCACCATTCGCATCGCGTACAAAATTTCTGATCTTGATCAACGGATGTACCATTTCCATTCCCTGCAAGCGGTCGTAAAGATATTGGCGATAATAATCAGAAGAAGGAAATGATGCAGAGCCAAGCGTTGATCCGATAATTGTATTGAGAATAATAGTAGGCTCATTGGTCTTCCATACAATCTGCTCCACATACATATTCACTTTGTGGAATGAATTATAAAATGGTGCCTGTGAAGCGCCTTCTTCGGGGCGATAAATTACTACACGTGAACTGTCAATAAAATATTTGAAATCGACAGAAGGATGCACAATTGAATCTGCATCTAGCGAAAATTTTATAGAGGTATTCTGACTTGTGATCTTATCAGCTGAAATTGAAAAGCTCGGGGCAGTGACGGTAAGAAAGTTTTTTCCGTTTCGTTTGAATACAAAAAACGCCTGGTTATCTTTTGTGCCTGAGGCAATAAATTTTGCACCGACCTGTGTGAATCCGCCTTCATAATCCACATTCGGATACATATTCTTGATCTGGTATCTTCCGCTGTACGATTCAAATCTCGGGTAAGACGCTGTTTTTTCCTGCGCATCAGCGACAAGCCTTTCTGATAATTTCCCCTGTAGCGGCTTGTCCTTAAAATAAATTGTGTTCGTGAATGTTACAGAATCTGCGACAATGGAAAATCCTTTTACTGAAAAGCTATATTTATTCAGATCGGCATACACTTCTTTTTTTAATCCCGCACGATCCCAGTCCACACGTCCGCCCTGCCCTACCCACATTCCTGTAGAGGAATAAAACATTCCACTGGTATTGTAAATATTTGTTGTGTCATTCTTTGAAATACCGACTAAAGTGACATTGGTAAATTTAATTGCGGGAACACTATCACATGCAAACTTCCATGATCCGCCAATCGCAGACCATTCACCGGAAGCCGTTTTGAAAAATTTATTCTCAATAAAAAGGTGCTCGCTCATTTCAATGAAATCCGAAAACGGTTTATTGAGCCTGCCGTTTCCGATACTGGTAAAGCACGATTGCCATTCAAGAAATGTCGATCCTGAAATCTTTTTATCGGCAATAGCTTTCATGGTATTAATGTAAGATTCGTATTCCGGTTTAGGACGGAATTTTTTCTTGAGCATCTGGTTCGTATTTTTATACATCGCGAGTTTCATATCCTCATCGATCTTCCCGGTAAGCCAGTATTGCTCATTAAAATCATCGATAAAATCTTTCCCTTCTTTCTTCTCGTAACTTTCAAAAAAATCACGCATTTCGGTAATGAACTTTACCGGGTCTTCGGAAAATACTTTAGGCATTACCTGTGCATTCACTTTACTGCTGAAGGCGCTCAGCACTAAAAGTAAAAGCAATAAAAAGTTGAATTTATTTTTCATAATCGAGGTTCTGTTTTACAAAATGGACAAGCGCCCATTCACCATCATTTTCTGTTGAATTGAATTTCAATCCTGTTTTCTCTGCCGCTTCTTTTAACGCGCTGACATCAGTTGTAAAAAAGCCGCTCATCAATAATTCTCCTCCGGCATTGAGCGCATTTGTATAATTCGGCAGCGCAGCTACCAGCACATTTTTATTGATATTCGCCAGCACCACATCAAATTTACGATTACCGATTTGAACATCCACACCTTCTTCAATTGTAACCTGCTCCACTTTATTTCTTTGAACATTTTCAATTGCATTTAACACTGCATTCGATTCAATATCAATGCCAAGAACAGAGGCAGCTCCGCGTTTTGCAGCGAGAATTGCTAGTACACCGGTTCCGCAACCCATGTCGAGAATATAACGTCCGACCAAAGGCATTGTTAATAACTTTTCAGCCATGAGACGGGTTGTAGGATGATGCCCGGTGCCAAATGACTGCTGCGGCTGGATCTCAAGATCAATTTCTACCGCTTTTACCGGCTCATGAAACGGTGCGCGGATCAGCAGCTTATTCCCGATTTGAATTGGCTGATAAGAGCTTTCCCATTCGGCATTCCAGTTCTGTGAAGGGATTGTTTTTTGCGACCAGGAAACTTCTCCGAGCTCTTCTTTTACATTTTGTATTGGAGAAAGAATCGTTTCAGAAAAATCTTTTCCCGGTATGTATGCAAGAAATCCATCTGCCGTTTCCACAAAACTTTCGAAGCCAAGCTCTGCCAGTTCGGTGATCAGCAGATCGCTTCCTGGTTGACGGGGATTGATTTTTACATCCAGCTCTAAATAGTCCATCTTACTTGTAAGTTTAAGGGCAATTCAGATTCGAAAATCCATACTGCTACAGGAATTTTTAACAATGGTTGGGGAAAAGTGATTGGTAATTGGTAATTGTTGACTGGAAAGGAAAGTTCGCCGAGACCAGCCCTCTAATCACCAATTACTACTGTCCGGAATATTTTTTGCTGAAAGAGAATTGTCATTTCCATTGGAATGAGTTCTGCGGACCGCTCTTGTTCTTCTTCTTTTCTTTAGTAGAAAAGAAGCAAAAGAATCGCCATCTGACGCGGGTTTGCCTAAATTCAGCAGAAAAAATCGAGCGAAAACCATCCCGATTTTTAATCGGGATCATGGTTTTCTTCCGCACAAGCTCACGCTGATTTTTTCTGCTGAATTCTTAACGGCAAACCCGCTGAGTCCGGCACTTTCATTAAATGTATCGTGAATCCCATTTAGTTTATTCCGGACAGTAATGATTACCAATCACCTTTTTAAAGACGGTTAAGAAGCGAAATTGTTACTGAATCAAATTTCAGGGAAAAGTTAGCTTTGCGGTATGAATGAATTCGGCAAAGACTTTTGGAATGAACGTTGGGAGGATGGTGCTATTGCGTGGGACATGGGTGCTGCCTCTGCGCCTTTGAAGAAATATATTGACTCGCTTGATTCAGATTTAAATAAATATCTGAAAATCCTTATTCCCGGTTGCGGTAATGCTTATGAAGCGGAATATTTGAACGAGAAAGGATTCCGCAATGTGTACGTAATTGATTTCGCGAAAAAGGCATTGGCTGAATTTTCCGCGCGCGTTCCCGGGTTTCCGAAAGATCATTTGATATGCGGAGATTTTTTTGAGCTGAAGGAAGATGGATTTGACCTGATCATTGAACAAACATTTTTCTGCGCTATCCATCCGGCTTTACGGAATGCCTATGCAAAGAAGATGTTTGAGCTGCTGGCCCCGGGAGGACGATTAGTGGGTTTGCTATTCAATGATCCGGAATTGAATTTTGAAAATCCGCCGTTTGGTGGTGATGAACAATTATACCGTGCAATTTTCAGCCCTTATTTTTCGTTTGATAAATTCGAAGCGGCTTATAATTCGATCAAGCCACGTGCAGGAAGAGAGCTTTTCATCAATCTGCACCGGAAAGATAAAACAGCTGATCATGGGTAAGGGATACGAATTACGAATCAAGGCGAATTTACGAATCAAAAAAGGGTTGGTAATTTTATTCGTATTCATTCCGTTTTTACTAGCTGCACAGGAACCGAACAAACTCGTTCGCGCAGATTCGCTTCCTGACCAGGTCCATTTATTCTACAATCATTTCGGGCTGAATATGGATTCTGCAGTAACACCGCAATTGTTCCTGACCGTTTTCGATTGGGTTGGAACAAAATATAAATATGCTAGTAATTGTAAAACCGGGATTGACTGTTCAGGATTTGTAAGTGAAATGTACAGGCAGGTGTATTGCAAAGAAATTTCCGGCGGATCAAAAGAATTAATTACGGAAGTGGATACGGTTGCAAAAGCAAATTTAAAAGAAGGTGATATTCTGTTTTTCAAGATAAAAAAGGGTCAGATCTCTCATGTGGCAATTTATCTCGGTAATAACAAATTCGCCCACGCATCTGTACACGGCGGTGTGATGGTAAATGATCTCGACGAAGAATATTACAAGAAATATTTCTACTGTGGCGGGAGAATCAAGGAGAAGAAGGTATCCAATTAGACAGTGAATCACCTAATCTTTTCTAGAGGACTCCCATTTCGATGAGAACCACGACTTCTTCGATTTTGGAATCGTCTCCGTAAGGATCGTATTTGTCGTTGAGATTGTTACCGAAAACTACGGCAACTCCCTGCCACATAAAGGCAGAAAAAGATCCACGGCGTTGTTTGATGATCTGGTAGGTGGTTGAACCCGTTTCACGATCCATCAGCTTGAAAAGGATTTTACCCTGTGTATAGGTAAGTTTTTTCATGTCTTCTGAAAATTGTGCGGTAAGCTCTTTCTCACATTTTTCTGTGAAGGCCTGGCGTGCTTTTTCACCTTTTACAAAAGCAAGCTGCGCATCCATTTCGGCGAGCTTCATTTTTGCAAGGATTGCAAATGGATACGCTTTCTTCACATCCCTTTTCAACTTATCCCATTTCTGCTTTTCACGTTGATTTTTAAATGTTTTTTCACCGGCGATCACACAAGTGTAGTTCATGATATACGCCATCGTATCACCATTTGCTTCGCGCGAATACGTCACCATTTCTTTAGGATATTTCGACACATCACCTGCATCCAATGCCTGCGCATGCAGAAAAGGAGTGGTAAAAATCATTGCGAAACAAACTATAGCGGTTTTCATATATAGGGTTATTCAAAAGTAATGCCAAATGCTTACTGCATAACGCTGACTCACAATTCTTTGTTACAGTGTAGGCCGCGAATAATTGTTAAGCCTCAATTGTTTAACCTCCTCCGCGGCAGATGAACAGCTTATCAACTACTCCTGCCGACTCCGGTTTTTCTTCCAGGCTGACCCATTTCCACCAGTTTCTACCAGCTTTCCGGACTTGACTTTTTGCGCATTCATCCATGCCGATCCGAGAATGGATGCAATGGCTGCTTCGTCCTCATCCTTGCTGTCGAGCATTTCCGGAAGGAAATAATTCTTAATGAAGTGTGTGTCGAAGTTACCCGATCTAAATGCCTCGTGTTCAAGTACAAAACGACAGAAAGAAAGAGTCGTCTGAACACCGCTGATCTGGTATTCGTCGATGGCGCGGATCATACGCTGAATAGCTTCTTCGCGGTCTTTTCCCCATGTCACCAGCTTGGCAATCATCGGATCATAATAGATCGGAATGTCCATTCCTTCTTCAAAACCGTCATCGACACGAACGCCCGGTCCTTTGGGTGTACGATAAGTAATGAGCTTTCCGATATCGGGTAAAAAATTGTTTTTTGGATCTTCGGCATACACACGAACTTCCATCGAATGCCCGTGAATTTTCAGATCGGATTGCTGGAAAGAAAGCTTCTCTCCTCTCGCAACTTTGATCTGTTCCTTGACTAAATCGATGCCGGTGATCATTTCAGAAACGGGATGTTCCACTTGGAGTCGTGTGTTCATCTCGAGGAAATAGAAATTTTTATTTTCATCAAGCAAAAATTCTACTGTTCCGACACCACGGTAATCACAGGCGCGGGCAACATCAACAGCACATTTTCCCATGCGCTCGCGAATCTCAGGTGTAAGCACACTCGAAGGCGCTTCTTCAATCACTTTCTGGTGGCGGCGCTGAATTGAACATTCACGTTCAAAAAGGAAAACAATATTTCCGTGATTGTCGGCCAACACCTGTATTTCGATGTGGCGCGGACCTGCAACATATTTCTCAATAAAAACTGCGCCGTCGCCAAAAGCAGAAGTTGCTTCACCGACAGCCATTTTCATTTGTTCTTCAAAGTCCTCAATCTTCTCCACGATACGCATTCCTTTTCCGCCGCCACCCGCACTCGCTTTGATCAGCAAAGGAAAACCGGTTTCCAGCGCAACCTTTTTTCCATCCTCCACATCAAGAATTGCGCCTTCAGATCCGGGCACCATGGGAATCTTGTAGCGTTTCGCCGCAGCTTTGGCAGACAGCTTATCACCCATCATTTCCATCGCTTCCGGCGAAGGTCCGATGAACGTAATTCCTGCTTTTTCCACGCTCGCTGCAAACTCAGCATTCTCTGAAAGAAATCCGTAGCCGGGATGAATTCCTTCCACACCAAGTTTTTTTGCAACTGCAATGATCTTATCGCCGTCTAAGTACGATTGATTGGAAGGCGGCGGCCCAATACAAACGGCTTCATCCGCATAACGCACAAACAAAGCATTGCGATCAGCTTCCGAAAAAACGGCAACAGTCTGAATTCCCATTTCGCGACAAGAACGCATCACACGAAGGGCAATTTCGCCACGATTGGCAATAAGGATCTTTTTCATAATTGTGTCCGTAAAAGTAAGATTTTCTTTGGTGAAGGGGTATTGGGCATTTAGTATTGGTCATTGAGACTTGATGTGCTAACCATTTCTGGTGAATAGTGCTCAATACCCAATACTCGCCTGTACCATTGCGGTAAATTCGGCGTTATAAGAGAAATCTGTAAATTTAAAATATGAAACGGTGCTTTGTGATATGTTGCTTTTTGCTGCTGGGGAAGATTTTTGTTGGGCAGAATCTTGTTATGAACCCGGGTTTTGAAGAGTGGGATTCTCTTTTCAGCAAAACAGTCCCGGCTTATACTAAAATTGCGAACTCAATTGTTCATTATTGGTATAATCCAACCACAGGAACTCCTGATTGTTTTTCCAATCGAAATGAAGAAGCTTTGAATAAATTTCCGATTGAAAATTTCGGAGGAAAAGCACAACCGCATTCGGGGAACAGCTTTGGGGGATTTATTCCTTATTCCGGAAAAAGATCGCCAGAATACAGGGAATATATTACCGGACAGCTTTCCTCAACAATGGAAAAAGGCAAAGAATATACAATTTCGTTTTTTGTGGAAGCAGGGGCGCGAACTAAATATGGTGTTATGGAAATTCAACTTTGCTTCTATCCGAAGTTTCCCGGGAAAATAGAATCGCAGGAATGCCTGCAACCCAATTCACAGATGGCCCGCTTCACGCTACCTGAAATAAAAACGTATAAAGGAAAATGGCTACAAGTGACCACAAATTATATTTCCGACGGAACAGAAGCGTTTTTCATCATTGGAAATTTCTTACGCGATGCTGATACCGGGGTTGAGGCTTCAGCAAAAATCACGGCGAAAGATCAGGATGATGCATATTATTACATTGATGATTTTTCCATTTCAGCCGAAGGTGAAATAAAGGAAAAACAAACAATTGAAATTAGTGAAGCTGACACTACTATAGCAAAAATTACCGGTATCGCGGCAGGAAAAAAACTGGTGATCGACAATGTATATTTTGAAATTGATGAATCCGTTTTAATGGAAGAATCATTCCCGGTGCTGGATGAAATTATTGCAGCGATGAAAGATCAGCCGGAATTGAACGTGGTAATTGACGGACATACTGATTCGGACGGAATGATGGAGCACAATCAAAAGTTATCCGAAGAACGGGCGAAATCAGTGAAAGCTTATTTTATCGCTAAGGGAATTGCTTCCGCAAGAATTACTACCAATGGATTCGGAAGCTCAAGGCCGGTTGGTGCGGATAAGAATAAAAACCGCAGGGTGGAATTTACTTTTTCAGATTAACCAATCATCTGCGGGAAAAAACAGCACGCAGATTCAAAAGATTACGCTGATGGTTAGACGGCGGCTCTTTCTAAACGATCATTGATGGCTGATCCTAATCCGTGGTCGGGAAATCTTTCGGCTAAAATTATTTCTGCGCATGAATTATCCAACTTCCGCAATGCAATAAATAAATTCCTCGCTGCTTCATTCAAATCACCGATCGGGGAAAGTATTTCTTCAGCGATGATATTTTCTGCTGCATACTTTTGAGTAAAAGACAAAAGTGCTTTTTTCTTGCCGGAAAACTCTTCAAGCAACTCTTCCATTTTTCCCAAATGCAAAGGAATTTTCGGTGCGTAGTGTGATTTTAATTGTCCGGGAGATTTCGGATCAGAAGAAGAATTAATCCGCAGTTCCACTTCTCCGGCAACATCTTTTAAATCTTCAAGAGCAACACCACCAACACGCAGCACAATTAATTTATTATTTTCGACCGTCACAACAGTAGATTCCACACCGATTATACTCGGGCCGCCATCCAGGATATACGGAATCAATCCCTTCAGCTGATCTGCAACATGCATTGCATTTACAGGGCTGATGTAACCAAAAGGATTGGCGCTTGGCGCTGCTAATGGAAAATCCAATTGCGCAAGTAATTTCAGCGTGATCGGATGACCGGGAACACGAAGCGCAACAGTATCACCTCCGCCGGTAACAATATCAGGAATGATGCTCTTTTTCGGAAGCACGAATGTTATTGGTCCGGGAGAAAATTTTTCTGCCAGTTTTTTTACCAGTTCAGGAACTTCGCTTGCGTATTTCGAAAAGTCTGCGGCACTGTGCACATGAACAATAAGCGGGTTGAATGTTGGCCGGCCTTTTGTTTCGTAAATTTTCAACACCGCTGCCGGATCGAGCGCATTTGCTGCCAGTCCATAAACAGTTTCCGTGGGAATGGCCACAAGCTCACCATTTTTAAGTAATTCAGCCGCTCGGAAAATATCTTTACCAGTTGTGGTTTGCATTCTTTGCCAAAGATACTTTAACTTAGGTGAAATGAATCGCACGCAAGCACGGTAAAAATGGCTGTTAAAGTTTCAATCCTATTACCGGTTTATAATGCAGCTGAAACGATAGCGGCCGCAATGACTTCGTGTTTACAGCAAAGTTTTAATGATTTTGAATTGGTGCTTGTGGATGATGGCTCGACAGATAAAACAGCTGAGCTTATTCAGCAATTTTCCAAAAGCGACAACCGCATCAGGATCATTTCAAATCCGCATAAAGGAATTGTCGAAGCACTTAATATTGGAATTGCCAACGCACAAGGAAATTTCATCGCACGAATGGATGCGGATGATGTGATGTATCCCGAACGTCTTGCGAATCAGGTGAAAGCACTCGAACAGCATAAGGAATTCGGATTGGTAAGCTGTCTTGTCGAGCATGGCGGAAATGCAAAATCACAGGAAGGTTATGCCACGCACGTCAACTGGATCAATTCCATTATTACGCCGGATGAAATTGCGTTGAACCGTTTTGTTGAATCGCCCATCTCCCACCCTTCCGTCATGTTCAGGAAGGAACTGGTGGAAAAATACGGCGGTTATCGCGGAGGAGATTTTCCTGAAGATTATGAATTGTGGCTGCGCTGGATGGATGCGGGTGTTGTAATGGGAAAAGTTCCCCAGCAATTGCTTTTCTGGAATGATCTTTCCGAACGTTTATCCCGTATCGATGATCGTTATTCGAATGAAGCTTTTAACAGGATCAAAACAAATTACCTGGTTCGTTTCCTGCAGGATAAAATCAAAGGAAGAAAGATATGGTTATGCGGCGCGGGTCGCGGGACAAGGAAAAAAAGCGATTCGCTTTTAGAATCGGGTTATACATTCGGCGGATACCTTGATGTTGATCCGAAAAAAACAGGAAAGGTTTTTAACGGACTTCCGGTTCTGGAGGCGGAAGATATGCCATCGAAAGAGGATGCATATATTGTGAGTTATGTGGGAACGCGTGGTGCGCGGGATGAAATCAGGAGGATGTTGCGGAGAAAATATTTTACGGAAGGAAAAGATTTTGTAATGGCGGGATAAAAATTCCGAAGATTAAAAATTGAATGATTTCCCTGACTAATTATTTCGCCGGACACCCAAGAATATCTGTCATGCTGCTGCGGTCTTTTACATTTTTATAATATCAAAGCCATTTAAAGAAAACAGCAACTATTTACTTTTGCTTCATTGCCAGGGTAAATACGTTGTTGATTCTGATCGTCATTTTATGCCTTACGGGAAAGTAAAATTCATTAATATGAAAAGTAAATTCGGGTTCATTACTGAAAAGGAATCAGGCAAGGATATTTACGTTCATATTAAAGACCTTACTGATGAAGTAACCGAAGGGGATGAAGTAGAATTTGTAATTGCAGTGCAAAAACGCGGACCTGTTGCAATAACAGTCAGGAAAAAGACCTGATGCACCGGAAACGGCACTATTCACATTAGATTAAGGCTGGTATAACTTTAAAGTCTTAAAGAGTATTTATCTTTGTATCACTTCAGCAGGAGTGAATATCCTTAACGTTTTCCTTCCGGGAATTCCGCAACCATTTCACGCTGATGGAAAAAATTATTCCCGCAAGGGCTTTTTAATTTCCATAACAGCATGAACATATTCAATCAATTTACCTGTAACCGGTTTTTCAAGGGTCTGTTTTCACACCTTCTTGCTTTAGTTTTTTGTCTTCCACTACATGCTCAGCTGATTGTGAACGAAGTGTCGCAAGGCGCAAGCGGAACGAAAGAATACGTAGAGTTGCTAACCGTTGGAACACCCGGATGTTCGTCTACGCCGTGCATTGATCTTCGCGGATGGTATATAGATGACAATAACGGAATCCATGCATCGGGCAGCGGAACTGGAATTGCAACAGGTTGCATCAGATTCACCAATGATGCCACATGGTCCTGCGTTCCTATTGGAACATTGATTGTTATTTATAACGACGCCGATCTGAACGCTTCTATTCCTGCGCAGGATTTATCAATGAATGATGGAAATTGCCGGCTTATTATTCCTGTAAGCAATTGTGCATTACTGGAAAAACACGCTTCACAACCCAGCACAGCCAGTTCTGTTTATCCTTCTTCCGGATTTACACCCTGCGGTTCCTGGTCTCCTCTCGGTATGTCCAATTCGGACGATTCATTTCAGACACTCGATCCATCCGGAAATTTAATTCACTCGGTGAGCTGGGGAAATAATACGCTTAATCCTGTTATTTATTTTGCAGGCCCTTCAGGTGGAATGGTAATATCTATGTTAAATACTACTGACAACAATCCGAACCTCCAGTCAAACTGGTCGCGTTTACCCGTTGGTGGGAATGAAACACCCGGTACCGGAAACAACGCTGCAAATTCGGCATGGATTTCTTCCATGAATAATAACTGCACCGCTATTGTTCCGCTAACCGTGAGCACAACTGCAGGACCGCCAACTTGTACTTGTAATGGCACAGCTACTGCAACAGCATCAGGAAGTGTTGGTCCATACACATACAGCTGGGCGCCATCGGGCGGAACAAATGCAACAGCCACCGGACTTTGCCCCGGCTCTTATACAGTTACAGCAACAAGCGCTGCGGGTTGTACGGAAACAGCAGTTGCCTTCATTGCACAAAGTCCATCCTTAACATTAACAATTACTTCTTCTGATATTTCGTGCAATGGCGCCGGAGACGCATTTGCAACTGTGAATGCTTCTGGTGGCAATGGTTTGTATTCGTATAATTGGTTGCCGTCGGGAGGAAATGGAGCTACTGCAAACGGACTTGGCGCAGGAACATATACCGTTTCTGTTTCAGACAATGGCGGATGTTCAGCAACACTGGCTGTAACAATTACTGAGCCGGCGGTGCTTACTACTGCGGCATCGCAAAATAATATTACATGCAACGGAGGCTCGAACGGATCAGCAACAGTTTCAGTTTTGGGTGGAACAAGTCCTTACACTTATTCCTGGGCACCATCCGGCGGAACAAATCCGACTGCAATAAATCTATCTGCCGCAAATTATTCCTGCACAATCACAGATGCAAATGGTTGTACTACTACACAATCATTTTCAATCACGCAGCCTGCGCCATTTAATACCTCCAATTCTTCCAATCCTGCAACCTGCGGAAACAACAATGGCAGTGCAACAGTAACTGTTTCAGGTGGCACACCAGGTTATACTTACAACTGGAGCCCCATTGGCGGAACAAATGCATCTGCTACAAATCTGCCGGCAGGAAGTTACACCTGTACGATTACAGATGCCAGCGGATGTTCAACCTTTGCATTCGTAAACATTGTAAATTCAGCAGGGCCAACAGCAACAATTGCCTCTTCAGCAAACATTTTATGTTTTGGTAATGCATCCGGATCTGCAGTCGCTGATGTAACCGGCGGAGCTCCGAATTATACGTATGCATGGAGTCCTGCCGGCGGAACAAATGCAACTGCTACCGGACTAATGGCAGGTTCTTATACCTGTACAGTTACAGATGCAAATAATTGTATTTCTATTGTAACGGTTACATTGACATCGCCAGCCGCTATAACAGCATCTGCAACTTCTGTTGATGCAAGCTGCAATGCATCAAACGGCACTGCGACAGCAATTGTATCCGGTGGCGCACCAGCTTATACGTATAACTGGGCTCCTTCCGGTGGTATCGGCGCAACAACAAATGGAATTCCTGCAGGCAATTACACCTGTACAATTACAGACGCAAATGGCTGCAATGCTACCGTAAATGCAACGATCAATAATGCAAGCGGTCCTGCGGTTACATCTGCTGCTTCTTCTGTTTTATGTTTTGGCGGGTCAACAGGGACTGCGGTTGCTGCTGCCAGTGGCGGTACTGCACCTTATGTTTATCAATGGAATCCTGTTGGCGGAACAAATGATACTGCCACAGGTTTACCATCAGGAAATTACACTTGCACCGTTACAGATAACAACGGGTGTGTGAATTCCGTAAGCGTAACCATTACACAACCCACGCAGCTTTCAATTACTGTCAGCTCCACTCCTGCTTCCTGCTCGGGGAATGGAACAGCCACTGCAAGCGTAAACGGAGGAACTCCCGGCTATACATTTAACTGGTTACCATCCGGAGGAACCACTGCAACAGCCAACAATCTTACCCCGGGCACGTATTCTGTTACAGCAACCGATTTAAATGGTTGTGCCATAACACAAACAATTACCGTTATACAAGCAACATCCGTTACAGCCACAATTGCTTCTACAACGAATAATTGTTTTGGCGGAAACAATGCCACAGCAACGGTAACTCCATTGACAGGAAACGCACCCTACACTTATTCCTGGTCGAGCGGCGGAATTTCAGCCACAGAAACAGGACTGGCGGCAGGCACTTATACCTGTACAATTACAGATGCTTCCGGCTGCACCGCTGCGCAAACTGTAACCATTACGCAACCGTCGCAATTATCGGCAACTGCTGCTGCAACAAATAATTTATGCAGCGGAAATAGCAATGGCTCGGGAACAGTTTCCGTAACCGGCGGAACTCCGGGATATACGTATGCATGGTCGCCGGCAGGTGGAAATAATGCTGTTGCCAATGGACTTGCAGCAGGAACTTATTCGTGCACGATCACCGATGCTAATGGATGTGTGCTGATGCAAACGATTACTGTTACACAACCAGCTGCGTTAATTGTTACAGCTTCACAAAACAATGTCTTGTGTAATGGCAGTGCGACCGGAAGCGCTTCTATAAATGTGAATGGCGGAACACCCGGTTATACGTATAGCTGGAATCCAGCCGGTGGAACAAACTCAGCAGCTGCTTCACTGAATGCGGGAACATATACTTGTACTATTACCGATATGAACGGATGCGTTATTTCACAGTCCGTGATCATCACACAGCCTGCCGCATTAAATGCAGCTGCTACAGGTGATAATATATGTGCTGGAGTGCAGGCACAGATTTCCGCTACAGGCACTGGTGGTGTAGGGCCATACTTTTATTTATGGTCGAATAATTCTACGTCAGCATCGCAGAATGTGAATGTGCTTACAACCACATCTTTTACTGTGAATATTACAGATGCAAATGGTTGTTCAGCTACAGCAAATGCCCTTGTTACTATCACGCCTGCCCCGATTGCATCAATCATCTCGAATGCAGTAAATGGTTATTTTAATCTTTCGGATGGCAGCCAGCTTTGTTTTACAGATGCTTCACAGGGAAGTGTGTTGTGGAATTGGAATCTGAATGGAACTCCGTATTCCGGCCAATCACCATCTTGCATGCTACTTACGAATGCGGATTCCGGACAGTTCTGCGTGCATCTTACTGTTGAAAATTCAGCAGGTTGCCGCGATTCGTCTGATGTTTGCATTTCCATTGGAGAGGTTTATCTTAGTGTTCCGAATGTCTTTACCCCGAACGGAGATGGCACCAACGACTTGTTTCTCATTTCGTCCGGGGGGCTGTCAGAGTTGCACGTTGATATTTTTGATCGCTGGGGTGTGCTGGTGAATGTAATTTCAGGAACTGGGGAAGGTTGGGATGGAAGATCAACCTCCGGAATGGAGGTAAGCGATGGAACTTATTATTATGTGCTTAACGCAACCGCATCGAATGGCAAAATCTATAATGAAAAAGGATTTGTCACACTTTTTCGGTAAAAAACAGTTATATAACATCGTATTAATTTTAAGTTAAGATCAGGATGGTAAATTTGCAGCGTTATCATCAAAATGCTCATCGTGCCCGTAACTTAAATAAAAAAGAAGTTCATATAGATTGAAGTGAATATCCTATAGGAATAAATAAGCCGCCATGGTTTAGTTATTATCCAAAGCCGCTTCGTATAAAATATTTTTGTCTGAACGATAAAAACTGTTTTATATAAGTGGCTTTTGTTTTATTCAAACAATTCAACAACAGTAATGAAAAACGCTTTCTTTCGTTTATCCCGATTCAGAACATTGCTGTTCTTCATCATTATTATTCAATTCACTGTTGCCGGAAAAATGGTTGCGCAATGTGGTCCGGTGATCTCAACATTTCCTTATTCGGAAGGTTTTGAAACGGTTCCTGCATGGACGTCTGGAGGAACGAACAATGACTGGGCATGGGGAACTCCTGCGCATCTTTCTATATCATCTGCAGGTGGCGGATCCAAATCATGGTGCGCCGGTGGCTTAACAGGCACCTTCTATAATTTAGCAGAACAGGCATGGATCATGAGTCCGTGTTTTGATTTTTCTACGCTTAACAAACCATGGATCTCGTTCAAGATTTACTGGGAATGCGAAAGGCAATGGGATGGCGCCACTTTTCAATATTCACTTAATGGTGGCACTACCTGGTCGAATGTCGGCGCCTTTGGTGACCCTGTTGATTGCCTGAATCAGAACTGGTTCAATTACGGAAACATCAGCGGGTTAAATTCGCTTCCTGCAGGAACACGACAAGGCTGGTCAGGTCGAACGGGTCCAACAGTTTCTTCATGCGTCGGTGGTTTCGGTAGTAATGGCTGGGTCACTGCAAAACACTGCATGCCAAATCTTGCCAATCAACCCAATGTTCGTTTCCGTTTTTTAATGGGCTCAGGTACCACATGCAATAGTTACGACGGAATTGCTGTCGATGATATTTTCATTGACAATGTGGCACCGAATGTTTCCAATTTTTCTTTCACCTGCATAGGAAACACACTGAATTTTGCAAATCTCTCTACGCCGTGCCCGACAAATTATTCATGGAATTTCGGTGATCCTTCAAGTTCTTCAAACACTTCAACTGCAATTAATCCTTCGCATACATATTCCACAGGGGGAAGCTACACCGTCACACTTATTGCAAACGGCCCTTGCGTTGCAACCGGTACTGTTTCTATTCCAGTTACGATATTAACTACCACAGCTTCTTCCACCAACGTAACATGCAATGGTTCGAATAACGGCACAGCAACGGCAACGCCATCAGGTGTCGGACCATTTACTTATGTATGGTCACCGGGTGGACAAACCACTCCAACTGCCACTGGATTATCTCCGGGAACTTACACCGTAACGGTAAATGCACCGGGCAGTTGTGCAGCCACTGCTTCAGTAACTATAACACAACCATCCCTCATCACTGCATCTCAATCGCAGGTGAATGTGAGCTGTAACACGGCATGCAATGGAATGGCAAATGTAATTGCATCCGGCGGAATTACTCCATATACTTATTTATGGTCCCCTTCAGGTGGAACCAACGCTACAGCTGTTTCACTTTGTGCAGGAAACTACACGTGCACAATTACAGATTTCAATGGTTGTATGCTCGGAAAAACGTTTACCATCACACAGCCTTCCGCACTTGTTACAGTACAATCGCAAACAAATATTTTGTGTAATGCGGCCTGTAATGGAAATGCAAATGTGACAATTTCCGGTGGCGTCTCTCCTTATTCTTATCAATGGTCCCCATCAGGTGGAACGGCTTCGGCTGCATCTTCATTATGTGCAGGAAATTATACTTGCCTCGTTACGGATGCTGATTTTTGCCAGACCACTGCCAGTTTTATTATTACACAACCTTCCGTTTTGAGTGTAAATGCCACATCAACTCCAGAGGTTTGTGGCGGAAGCAATGGAACAGCTACAGCAAATCCTTCAGGAGGAACGGCGTCCTATACATACCAGTGGGCACCATCAGGAGGAACAAATGCAACAGCTGCTTCACTTGTTGCGGGTTCTTATACCTGCACAATTACAGATGCAAACGGATGTTCGGCCTCAGCAATAGCTACAGTAGCGGCAGGCGGCGGAATTACAACAACAATCTCTTCTTTAATTGATGTTACATGCAATGGTGGAAACAATGGGTCGGCAACTGCGGCTGTTTCCGGTGGAAGCGGACCGTACAATTATACATGGTCGCCTTCAGGTGGAAATGCTTCAACTGCAACCGGGCTGATCGCAGGAAATTATTCCGTGGCTGTAACCGATGCATTCGGCTGTATGTCCAGCGCAACAGTTATTATAACACAACCACCTGCATTAGCTGCAATGCAATTTCAAACTGATGTGTTATGCAATGCAGCATGTAATGGAAGCGCCTCATCTGCTGTGACAGGAGGAGTTGCGCCGTATACGTATGCATGGTCGCCTTCAGGTGGAACTGCCGCAGCGGCCAATTCGCTTTGTGCCGGAAATTATTCTTGCCTGATTACGGATGCAAATGGTTGCCTGCTCACACTAACGTTTACGATTACAGAACCAAATGCTTTAACGCTTTCGGTAACTGCTTCCGATGCCAGTTGCTTTAATACATGTGATGGGCAAGTTGCTGTGACTCCATCAGGTGGAACTACTGCTTATTCTTTTGCATGGAGTACGGGCTGCACAACTTCTGCCTGTAACGCCGTTTGTGCCGGATCTTATTCTGTAACTGTGAGCGATGCAAACGGATGTTCGGCTGCTGCATCAATCACTGTATCACAACCTGCACAATTGTTTATCACCACTTCTGCAACAGATGCGCATTGTAATTTACCTGACGGATCTGTAGCTGCAAATGCAACAGGAGGTACAGGAACAATTTCTTATCAATGGATAAGCGGACCATCAACGTCCGGGTGGAATAATTTAAGCGCGAATACGTATTCGGTTATCGCTACAGATCAGAACAATTGCAGTGATACATCCGCGGCAACTGTAAATAACCTGAACGGAGTCACCGCCTCTCTGACATCGCAGATTGATCTGAGCTGCTTTAACAGTAATAATGGTGCTCTTGTTTTTACGCCTTCCGGTGGAAACGGGCCTTATACATTTGCATGGACCCCGAACGTAAGCAGTTCGAATTCAGCAACAGGATTAGCAGCCGGAAATTACCAGGTAACAATTACAGATAGCAATGGTTGTTCAACTACACAAACAACCATTATTACTCAACCGGCACAATTGACAATTATTGCTAATGCAAATACTGCAAGTGTGTGTGCAGGAACAGCCGTACAGCTTTCGTCAAATGGAAATGGCGGAACTCCTGCCTACACGTATGCATGGATGCCCGGACCGTTGGCGGGAAGCAATCAGAATATTATTCCTTCTGTAACCACAACCTATACTGCATATATTGCAGATGTAAACGGATGTTCAGACAGCGCCACAGTTCTTGTTGTTGTTAATCCGGTACCGCAGGCAGATTTTGTTGCAGATGTTATTTCCGGATGTGCGCCGGTGTGCGTCAATTTCACAGATCTGTCCACAGTTATTTCGCCTGATATAATTGCAGCATGGGAATGGGATTTTGGTGATGGATCGCCCCTTGCAACTGTACAAAACCCTGCTCATTGTTTTTCGGATGCAGGAAGTTATGCGGTTGCGCTCAATATTTCGACGACAGGAGGATGCAACGCTTCTTTTAATTTTCCTGGATATATCAATGTCTTTGCAAATCCTGTTGCGGCATTCGGGGCAAGTCCTCAACCCACAACGATACTTAATCCTCACATAACTTTCAGCGATTCCTCCAGTAACGCTGTATCCTGGAGTTGGAGCTTTGGCGATCTTTCAAACTCAACTTCTAATTTACAAAATCCGGAATTCACTTATGCTGATCCCAACTGCTACCAGGCTGTGCTCACGGTTACAAGCTCAGAAGGATGCACGGACATCGAAACGCATGAAGTCTGCATAAAACCAGAAGTAACTTTATATGTACCCAATTCATTTACACCAAACGGGGATGGAAAAAATGATTTGTTCTTTCCCGTAGGATTAAATCTTATTGATGAGGATTATGAACTGATGATCTTTGATCGCTGGGGAAACCTGATTTTCAAATCAGAGCAATTAAGTAAAGGCTGGGATGGAACAGTTAATAATGGATCCGAAATTGTGGAGGAGGGAACGTATGTATGGAAAATGAATGTGAGAGATTCAAGCGGGCAGCAGCATTTTCTGACAGGTCATATAAATCTTATCAGGTAATTGACTAATAATTTGCATCACACTCACGAAATACTTTTTTTGAAAATGAATTTCTCCCAAATAAAATTCCGGGTACTTTCTGTTTATATATTGATTTCTTTTTTGTTGTTTTCATGCAAAAATGAAGAACTGAATGAGGTTACAGCTGGCCGACGCGACACAACCATGCTGTTGCTCAAAGGTTCGGAATCGGAATTAAAGCTGATTGGTTTTTTAACGGATGAATATAAAAAACTGCATAAGGAAATAAATATTGAAATTTCCGGTGGCGGCTCTTCAATCGGGATTGATGCGCTTGTACGCAATGAGATTGACATTGCCAACTCTTCCAGAATGATGACAAGAGGAGAAATAAAACAGGCACGATCGATTCACCTGAATCCTTTGCAGGTAATTATTGCATTGGACGCCGTTTCGATTATTACTCATCCGAAAGTAGGAATCGACAGCCTGTCCGTAAATCAACTTGCCGGATTATTCAGCGGAGAAATTAAAAACTGGAAAGAAATCGGCGGCGAAGACCTTCCTGTTGTTTTGGTTGGCAGGAATGAGAATTCAGGCACACATCATTATATGTTGACCAGGCTTGGTATTGATGCATATTATACCGGAATTCACATTGAAGCGGGCAATGCTGAAATTGTAAATGCAGTGCGCACACTGCCTGGTGCAATCGGGTATGTCAACCTCGGTTCTATTTTCGAAGACGATGGCGTGCCTTGCAAAACAATTTGGGTGGCTGGTATTTACATTGAAGGCTCTAACGCGAGTTCTCCTTACAATTTTGAAAGTGTAAGAAAAGGAGATTATCCTCTTACGCGACCATTATATCAATATGTAAATGACCCTGTTTCTGAAAAAACAGCGGGGCTTATTCGCTTTGAATTATCTGATAGCGTACAATCCCGCCTGGAAGCACATGGCTATTTTCCTATCACTCCTATTAACAAAGCATTGAACCTGAAAAATGGTTTTGCTGCTCAAAAATAAACAGAAGCAATACCAGCAGCAATGGAGCAACACAAATAAATAATCATTCGTTGATAATAATTATAAAAGAACTTAACCGTACGTATTTACTTTTGCACAGTAGTTCTTGTTTCTTTTTTTGAAGAATTAATAGGTGAACATCCTAAAGGATAATTCTTATCCGAAACCACTTATCTGGTGCAGCGCCGGATTTCTGACGCTGAAGTGTTAAGCATTTTAAAACTATTTTACATGAGAACAATGAAAAAAATCATTTCAGACTTCCAGTTGCGCTTGCAGGTTTCTGCCCTTCTGTTTTTATTCTTTATTCCCCTACTGAATCTCAACGCGCAGTCTTTCGCTCCTACAAACCTTTACAATGGCTGGAATGGAAGCACTGCATTTGCAACAGTACCTACAGCAACAAGTCTTACCTTTTCACAGTTTTTTCGCGGAAGCGGAATCAATGCACCTGCACCGGTGACCAGCGGAATTACATCAAACGGTTGGGATGGTCCAACAAACGTGACTGCTGCTGAAGCTGCTAATAAGTTCTTTTATTTCACTATTACTTCCAATGCAACGAATCCGTTCAATGTAACAAGCATGATGCTGTCGTTGCAAAGAAGCTCAACAGGACCGGGGAATTTTCAAATGGAGTACAGCGTCAACAGCGGCCCTTATCTTGCTTTTGGAAATCCGTTTTCTAATAGCTCAAGCAGTGCATTCAGCGCAACTGTCACCGCAGCGACGAGTGTATTTGTTCCTGCCGGTCAAAACGTTGTGTTCCGGCTTGTCTGCTGGAATGCATCAAGTGCAACGGGAACTTTTCGCATTAATAATAATACTGCTATCAACGGTTCCGTATTTTCACTGACTACAACCAATGTAACCGGCGCACCTTTTTGTGTTAACGCAACATTAGGTGCTGCAACAGATGTTACTTATTCTTCTACAGGAACTTTTGCCAGCGGAAATGTTTTTTATGCGGAACTCTCAGATGCATCCGGCAGCTTTGCTTCACCTGTTACAATCGGAACGCTTCCAGGGAATGCAGCAACAGGTATAATAAATGCAATTATTCCTGCTGGTACGCTTCCGGGAAACGGGTATCGCATTCGTGTAAAATCTTCTGCTCCGGCAATTGATGGTGCGGACAACGGAGTAGATATTTCTATTGGCGGTGTAGGTCTGTCTTATACGGTTACTGATATTACCTGTAATGGAAACGGGAATGGTGCTGTGAATACAACAATTACCAGCGGCGTTGGACCTTTCACTTATTCCTGGTCGACAAGTGCAACAACACCTTCCATTTCCGGGCTTTCTGGCGGCACGTATTCATTAACCGTTACTGACAATGGTGGATGCAGCACAACTATTTCTGCTGTTGTCAATGAACCTGCGCCATTAACAGGAAATGCGACAAGCACAAATGTTCAATGCAATGGCGATGCGAACGGTGCGGTTAATCTTGCTGTAGGGGGTGGAACAATGCCTTATTCGTTTTCATGGAGCAACAGCGCAACAGCGCAAAATATTTCCGGCATTTCTGTTGGCACTTATTCGGTGAGCATTACGGATAATCAAGGTTGCACACAAACAGCTTCGGCTACAATTACAGAGCCGCCGGTGCTGAATGTTTCTGCAACATCAACCAATGTGAATTGTAATGGTGGAACGAACGGAACTGCTAACCTGAATGTAACAGGCGGAACATTTCCTTATTCTTATTTTTGGAACAATGCTGCAACGACGCAGAATCTTACCAATCTTATCGCTGGAAGCTATTCCGTTACTATAACTGACAATAACGGGTGCCTTCAAAATACTTCTGTAACTATTACTGAACCTGCAGGCATGAACGTTACTGTTACATCAATGGATGTGAATTGTAATGGCGGAAATAACGGATCCGCAAATCTCAATGTAACCGGCGGAACATTCCCATATTCATTTTCATGGAGTAATACAGCCATTACACAAAACATTTCCAATGTAGCTGCCGGAACTTATTCAGTTATTATTACTGATAACGCCGGTTGTTCACAAACATCATCCGTAACCATTACTGCTCCATCAGCAGTTACTGTTGCTGCTTCCTCTACAAATGTGAATTGCAGCGGCGGAAGTAACGGAACAGCAAGTCTTACTGTAAACGGCGGAGTTTCTCCTTATTCATACTCATGGAGCAATAGCGCAACCACACAAAATATTTCTGCGCTTACTGCAGGAACATATACTGTTTTGATCACAGATAATAATGGTTGCACACAAACATCATCCGTAACCATTACTGCTCCGTCAGCAGTTACTGTTGCTGCTTCCTCTACAAATGTGAATTGCAATGGCGGAGGTAACGGAACAGCAAGTCTTACTGTAAACGGCGGAGTTTCTCCTTATTCATAATCATGGAGCAACAGCGCAACCACACAAAATATTTCTGCGCTTACTGCAGGAACATATACTGTTCTGATCACGGATAATAATGGCTGCACACAAACA
>JBDSHN010000072.1:0-9274 GCA_039918435.1 Bacteroidia bacterium
ACCGGCTAAAATTGAGGCTTCGAAAATCAAAAAAGAAAGCGGAGGCATTTCGGAAATTATCCTCGAAGAAACGGCTGATATTCTTGCATCGCTGGGAAAAATGAAAACTGACAAACAAGTGCTTGCCGGATTTGCGCTGGAAACGGATAATGAAATTGCCAATGCAAAAAGCAAGCTTGAAAAAAAGAACCTCGACTTTATTGTTTTGAATTCGCTGCGCGAAAACGGCGCGGGATTTGGAACAGATACGAACCGTATTTCAATATTGACCCGCGAAGGGAAAACAATTAACTTTGAACTAAAGAGCAAAGCTGCAGTTGCCAGTGATATTGCAGACCACCTTGTAACAGTTTCTCAACTATGAAACGATTTTTTTTAGCACCGCTTTTTCTTGTTTTTTTCATTGGTAAAATTTCGGCCCAGGAGCTTAATTGTCAGGTACAAGTTGTATCGCCGCAGATCCAGGGAACAAACGAAAAGCGAATATTCGAAAATCTACAGAAATCGATCTTCGAATTCATGAACAATACGAAATGGACGAACGATGTTTTTTCAGTCGAAGAACGCATCAATTGTAATCTCGTTATGAATATTACCGAGAAGTCATCAGATCAATACAAAGCCACACTTTCTGTTATTTCACAGCGCCCTGTTTATAAATCGGGTTACCAGCAATGCAACCTCATCAATTATAACGATCCTGATATTCAGTTTACCTATATAGAATTTCAGCCGCTTGATTTTTCGATGAGCAACCACATCAGCAATCTCACTTCCATTCTTGCCTATTATTCTTATGTCATCCTCGCGCTCGATTACGATTCTTATTCGCTGAATGGCGGCACTCCTTATTGGCAGAAAGCGCAAACCATTGTTTCAAATGCACAAAATGCTCCTGAGAAAGGATGGAAATCTGCCGAAAGCCTGAAGAATCGTTATTGGATGGTTGATGATATGCTCAGCGCTTTATATGCCCCGGTGCGTGAGTGCATGTATAAATATCACCGCCTAGGTTTTGATGTGATGTATAATGATGTGAATGGTGGCCGTGCGGAGGTGATGGAAGCATTACTTGGGCTCGAAAAAATTCATGACGTGCGCCCGCTCTCCTGGCCACTACAGCTTTTCTTCAACGCTAAAAAAGATGAGATCATTAAATTATTCTCCGGTGGATTACCAGAAGAAAAAAGTAAAATAGTTCCTGTTCTCCAGCGTATCGATCCGGGTAATGGTATCGGATATCAGCGCATCACACAAGCTACGCAGTAATAATATTTAATAATTACGATTCATTACTGTCCGGAATATTTCCTGCTGAATTCTTAACGGCAAACCCGCTGAGGCCGGCACTTTCATTAAATGTATCGTGAATCCAATTTAGTTTATTCCGGACAGTAGTGATTACGATTCAAGGGTTACGATGTATGTAAGATGGATTAATCTTTTCTGCTAATAAATTGTTCCTTACTTTTTCGAAATTGATAACAGCGGAACACGCAAGCTAATCAGCAGGAAAAGAGTGACAATTATGCAATACGATATTGTTGCGGTTTAAAACTTACATCGTAAATCTCATACCATACATTTCCTTTTTTGGTATAATTTTGGCTTATTGATATCAATCAATATTTCTTCCCATGAAAAACTCTCTACTGAAAAAAGGAATTCTCGCATCTTTTATTGTAGCAACGGCAGTTGCACTTTCTGTTTCATCGTGTAAAACAGGTCATATAAGTCTGCAGGTTTTACAGCCGGCCGATATTATGCTGCCCCAGCATTTTCAGCGTTTCGTGCTTGCCGACAGAACACGCCCGGCCAAAGGAAACGGCAACCAGGCCATCAATGTGCTCGAAGGAATTTTCACCGGCGAGGGTGTTTTCCAGGATAAATGGGGTGCAGAAGATTGCCTCGAAGGATTGCGCCAGGTTTTAATTCAGACACCGCGCTATACCGTAACCATTGCTGCGCTCGACACGGCCATAAAAGGAACTGGTCGCCGTCAGACAATGCCACCACTCGATTGGGCAACGGTCGCAAAATTAATTGGTAGTGATACTGCAACTGCACTGGTCGTGCTGGAGTCGTTCGATTCCAATAATAATTTCTTTTCCGAAGTCGTGCAGACCACGCAACGCGGCGCCAATGGTGAAAATATTCAGGTGCCTGAATACCGTTCACATAATCGTGTGGATGTGTATTGCGTCTGGCGCATTTACGATCTTAAAAACAAAACAGTTGCCGATCAATACACACAAGAGAGCCGTCAGCAATTTGATGGTGCAGGCGCCACACAAGCTGTTGCCGATAGCCGCCTGCCAAACCGCCGCGATATGACTTCACGTGCAGGAGTTTCTGCCGGTGTTCAATATGGCCATCGCATTTCGCCGCAATGGATTGGAGTTTCGCGCGAATATTATAAAAAAGGAAGCCCGGTTTTAAAAGCTACCGCGAAGCTGGTGAAATACAATAACTGGGAAACCGCGACAAACAATTGGGATAAAGAAGCGCTTTCTACGGATCCGAAAGTGGCAATGCGTGCCAGCTACAATATGGCGCTCGCTTCCGAAAAAGCCGGTCAGCTCGATCTTGCATTGCAATGGGCGAACCGTGCAGCACAAATGGGAGATAAACGTGCCATGCGTTATGTGCAGGTTCTTCAGCAACGCCAGTATGATCAGAAGAAACTGGAAGAACAGATGAAAGGGAAGCAGAATTAGTAGAAGCATTGTTTTTCTTCGGTTAATAAGTTCTTGGGCGAGGGGCAGGCAAAAAGGAAGCAGGAGGCAGGAAAAAATACAAGGGAATGTGAGCAATCATGTTCTCTTCTTTTTTGTTAATATGCTAAAAAAGATTCCCTACCGCCCGCTTCCTTTTTGTTTTGTTGATATTCTTAAACAACATTTCCCTTCCGCCTGCTGCCTTTTTTACCTGCCACCTTTCACCAGTTAGCTATCTTTATGCGCAGCATGTATAAAATTCTCTTAAAGCCAATATTTTTCCTTTTCGATCCGGAGAAAATTCATCATTTTGTTTTCGCAGCGCTTAAATTTTTCTTTAAGATTCCCGGTGTGCCGACGATTTTCCGCGGACTTTTCCTGGTGAAGGATAAGCGTCTTGAAACAAAAGTTTTTGGATTGACTTTTCCTAATCCGGTTGGGTTGGCTGCGGGATTTGATAAGGATGCAAAATTGTTTGATGAGCTGGGCGCAATCGGTTTTGGATTTATTGAGATTGGAACCGTTACGCCTGTTGCGCAGGATGGAAATGAAAAGCCGCGAATGTTCCGATTGCCTTCCGATGCGGGATTGATCAATCGTATGGGGTTTAATAATCACGGTGCGTATGCGGCGGCAGAACGACTAAAAAACCGCAAAACAACTATCATCATCGGAGGAAATATCGGCAAGAATAAAATGACACCGAATGATAAGGCCGGCGATGATTATGAAAAATGTTTTGAAGTATTACATCCTGTCGTTGATTATTTTGTGGTGAATGTAAGCTCGCCCAACACACCGAATCTTCGCGATCTGCAGGAGAAAGTTCCATTGACAGAATTATTGCTTCGCCTGAAAAAGCTCAACAGCACAAAATCCATTCAGCGTCCCATCTTATTAAAGATTGCCCCTGATTTAACCGACGGACAATTAGACGACATCATCGACATTGTAAAAACAACCGCGATCGATGGAGTAGTGGCAACCAACACCACCATTTCCCGCGCAAATCTCGTAACCAGCAACTCTGATCTCACGACTTACGGCGCTGGTGGATTAAGCGGAAAACCATTGACAAAACGCTCGACGGAAGTGATAAGATATTTGTCGGAGAAATCGGGCAAGGCATTTCCGATCATCGGCGTAGGAGGAATTCATACGGCGGAAGATGCATTAGAAAAGTTGAATGCAGGTGCAAGTCTGGTGCAAGTGTATACCGGATTTATTTATGAAGGCCCGGCGATTGCGAAGAAGATTTGTAAGGCAATACTTTCAGCCAAATAACAATTTAAATTTTTTCCTTACTGTTTTCGATATTTTCAAATAGCTGCAAATGCTGTTTCCTGAAAATAGATTGCATCATTCTTTTTACCGGCAATACAGATTTGAAAATAATTTCTTCGTCAACTATTGTACAATTTTCTTCCGCATGCAAGGTAAAGGTCATTTCAATTTTATTGATCTTCATAACCGTTGCATTTATCACCACACGTTGGTTTTTCAGATCTCCATGGATGGTTGCGAAATAGGTAAATGAGAAAGGGATAAAACCGAATTTTAAAGTCTCAAAAACTTTATATTTATTTTCTTCCAGCTTTTCCATTTTATAAATTACCGGGTGAACCGAAACAAATTTCCGGGTGTCGGTGAGGTGATTGAAAATGAATGCGGCTGACTTATTTATTTTGTGAGACAGTTTCATGCTACAAGATTACAAAGTTCAGATGAGTAGTTGGAATGATTACGTCGAACTGTTTTACCGCTGTGCGTTTGCTATTTGTTCAGCATTCCTTCCCGAACAAAATTCCTGTCACAAAAAATCCGAGCTTCTCATGCATTTTCCTGCTGAGCTCATTTCCATCCCAGATTTCCGATTGCAATTGATTACAGCCTTTTTCTTTAAACCATTCTTCCAGCTTTTTATATAATGCAAAACCCGTTTGTTGTCCGCGGTATTCATCCTCAACAAACCAATCTTCCAGCTTTCCGATTTTGCCTTTTATCATATCAGCATCTTCTTCATAGCTGCCGATTATAAATCCAACGCATTTTTCTGAATTGCCAGCAGCAATGAAAATTTTCCAATTGCCACCGGCCAGGTTTTCATTTAAGAAAGTAATATAACGCGCATAAATTTCCGGGTAATCCATATCGCCCTGAAGTTCCTGTACACGTTTGGTTGCTGACTTCTTATAATACTTATCCTGCAATAAAAGCAGCAAACGTAAAAGTTCAGCAGCGTCTGTAGTTGTGTATTCCCGGATTAAAATTGTGTTCATTTTATTCTTAGCATTGTTTTTGTGCGAATCATCAGGTAGTGGAATGTGCCACTTTTCTTCAATCTGTTAATTTAAAAAAAATCCTATGGCTAGCTTGCAAAAAATTGTTTCGAATTTATGGTTTGATAATCAAGCCGAAGAAGCTGCAAACTATTACACTTCCATTTTCAGGAATTCTCACATCGGCAGGATTTCCTATTATGGAACTGAAGGTTATGAAATTCACCGGCGTCCTGCGGGAAGTATAATGACAGTAGAATTCAAGCTGGAAGAAATGGAGTTTCTTGCGTTGAATGGCGGACCTGTTTTCAAATTCAACGAAGCAATTTCCTTTATTATCAATTGCGGCAACCAGGGAGAAATAGATTATTACTGGGAAAAACTTTCCGCAGGAGGCGATGAAAAAGCACAGCAATGCGGCTGGCTGAAAGACAAATTTGGCTTGTCATGGCAGATCGTTCCGCAAGTGCTTGCTGAAATGATGAGTGCGCCTGACAAAGAAAAATCAGAAAGAGTGATGGGAGCGATGCTTGAAATGAAGAAGCTGAATATTGAAAAGTTGAAAGAGGCTTATAATGGTTGATAATGGTGCGCAGTTGTTTTATTAAAGATTCTCCGCACGAACAATTAATGTTTTTACGATCAGCATTTCGCCATTGATTTCCTGGCTGGGCTCGTCCATTTCGATGATTTCGGCTTTGTGAAAACCATTTGCGGTTACTAAATCTTTCAATTCGTCTTTTGAAAACATGCTGAAGCCATATTTTGTGAACGGATAATGCTCCATCACATATTTCGGCCTTATGGAAATAAATAATTC
This sequence comes from Bacteroidia bacterium, assembly GCA_039918435.1. Taxonomy (GTDB): domain Bacteria; phylum Bacteroidota; class Bacteroidia; order Palsa-965; family Palsa-965. The sequence continues at coordinate 5,817 of JBDSHN010000072.1, forward strand.
GCCACCGGATTGAAGTACTTTTTTAATCCCTGCTAAAACGGCATTTACATCTTCCCAAAAATAAAGAGTATTGATGGTGAAGATCTTGTTGAAAGTTACACCAGTAAAAGGAAGCTGCGAAGCATTTGCAAAATGAAATACGGCCCGACCGGCCTGAATAAAGTTTTCGTTGCATTTGATCGCTTCGTTTACCATCACTTCTGAAAAATCACATCCGGTGTAATGAATGGAATGATCAACAGATAAAATATTCTTTACGAAAAAACCATTTCCCATTCCTAATTCAAGGACATTATCATTTGCTGTTAATCGCAATGCTTCAATCGTATTCAGATTGATGTGAAGATTGCCTTCGTTCATTTTTTGACCGACTTCAATTGCATATTCGCCGTGAGGTTGACGGAGCTGAGCGGCGATGGATTGGAATGTTTCTTCGTTCATTGTTTTGTTGGTTTATCTTATTATCACCTGGTGGAATATGGCATTTCTATAACTGGTAAATTTGAAGTACGGCAATCACGGCACCTATTGCGATTATTTCGAACATTGACTTTTTATCTATCGAATAAACTTCCCTGATATTGGATTGTGGTCACTGTTTAATAAGCAAATTATTTTCAACTACTTTTTTCAATCCTGCAATAACAGGAGTAAGATTTACCGGGATAAAACCAGTTGCTCTGTTATCCTCCTGGATAATTTCAACGTTGGTTTGTCCGTTTTGCTCCGTTAGTAAATAGCTCGTTACATTATAGTTTTCGATCTTATCTTCTTTATCGGTTTGCGGCGTGAACAAATTATATTTTACCAGTTCATTCACCCGCATTTCAAGGATCGTTCCCCACTGTTCTAAAACTTTTCCTTCCAATTCAACCCTGAATTTAATTTCGCTACCCGTTTTCCAATCAGTAATTACTTCTTTGTTGAATTGCCACAGCTTTACCAATTCGGGTTTTGTGAGTGCTTCAAAAACTGCAGGAGCAGGTGCGTCAATTATAATTGCTGCGCGATGCGTTGCCATGTTTGTAGTTAAATATGGAATATAAATGTACGTGTTATCTCACTTTGTTCCCACCTTCAATTTCCGTAAATTTGAGCACACGCAAACACATTCCCATGCGCAAATTATTACTTGCTATTTTCATTTGTATTTCCGTGCCCTTTTCTGCGCAAACAAATATCATTTCCACAAACCCGCTTGCTGAACAAGTGATGCTCGGGAATTACAATCCGGCAACTTACCAGGCATCAACGATCCGCAACAGTCCCGATTCTATTTCACGTGGCATCCTCGCAGAAATTTCTCCCGATTCTTTAAAGTCATACATCATTTCGCTCGCATCATTTGGTAATCGCAATTCCGGTTCCGACACTGTCTCTTCTACATTTGGCATTGGTGCTTCACGCCGCTGGATCTATCAGAAGTTTTCGGAATTTTCTGCTGCAAATGAAAACCGTTTGCTTCCTTCTTACCTGCAATTTGATGAGTTGATCTGTACTTCTGCACAGCACCGGAATATTTTCGCCGTTTTACCCGGACTTGATACTTCCGATAAACGAATCATCATCATTGAAGCGCACATGGATAGCCGTTGCGAAGGTTTGTGCGATTCGTTATGCATTGCGCAAGGCGTGGAAGATAACGCCACGGGAACTGCGCTTGTGCTTGAGCTTGCACGCGTGATGAGTAAATACAGCTTTAATCACACAATTGTTTTTGTTGCAATGATGGCGGAAGAGCAAGGATTATACGGTGCTGAAGCATTTGCAGATTATACATTGCAAAAAGGTATTCTGATAAAAGCGGTTCAGAATAATGATGTGATTGGCGGAATAATCTGCGGACAAACATCTTCTCCGCCTTCTTGTCCGGGAAATGGAAATATTGACAGCATTGGAGTGCGTTTATTTTCTTTCGGTGCTTACAATTCTTTTCACAAAGGGTATTCGCGTTTCATCAAGCTTGAATACAAAGAGATGATAAATCCATACACAGTTGTGCATACCGATATCCGAATCATGTCGCCGGAAGACCGCACGGGCAGGGGAGGAGATCATATTCCGTTCCGCCAGCATGGTTATCCTTCCATGCGTTTTACCTCTGCCAATGAACATGGCGATGCAAATGTGACGAGTACAAGTTATAATGATCGTCAGCATTCGTATCGTGATACATTAGGAATGGATACGGATAATGACCAGGTGATTGATAGTTTTTTTGTGGATTTCAATTACCTCGCGCGCAATGCTGTGATCAATGGAAATGCTGCGGCAATGGCTGCAATTGGTCCGAAAACGCCTGACTTTCTTTTAACGGTAAGCGACAGCGATCTGATCATTCATGTAACGCAACAAACACAATTTAATGTTTACCGTGTTGGCGTGCGGACTTTATCGAATGACTGGGATTCTGTTTACACATTTACGGGAATGCTGGATGATACGATCGATGTTCCGCCTGCTACGAATTATTATGTTAGCATTTGTTCGGTTGATACGAATGGAATTGAAAGCGTTTTTTCGCGTGAATACACAACAACTCCCGTTGGAATTACAGAATATCAGCAACTCAATCCGGGAATTACATTGCTACAGAATCGCCCTAATCCATTTGATGAGGCAACGTACATGATTTTTCAGGTGGATAAAATTCCTGCGTATAAAAAAGCGTCTATGCGCATTACTGATCTTTCCGGAAAGATTGTTCGGGAAATTCCGGTTGATCTGCAGCAGGGAATTAATGAAGTGTTATATGAACACGGTTATGGCGCCAGTGGAATTTTATTGTATTCGCTGGTCGTTGATGGACGCGTTATTTCAACAAAAGAAATGATCTTTGCGAATTGAACGAGTCCGGACCTCGCCCTCGATACTTCTCGTCAGAATTAGTTTTTTATTCTCCGGGTTGTATTTTCGTCTGACGAGACACTCGGTCTGACAATTCAAAAATGAAATTTTTTATTAGTCATGGCGCTAAAATAAATTTGAAAAATACTAACCTGATTATTAGAATAGTTTATGTCTGAAATACAATTAGTAGAATGTCCGCGCGATGCGATGCAGGGGATTCACACATTCATTGAAACCGAAAAAAAAGCAGCTTATCTCAATGCATTAATGAAATGTGGATTTGATACGCTTGATTTCGGAAGCTTTGTTTCACCGAAAGCAATTCCGCAATTAAAAGACACAGCAGACGTTTTAGAGCAGCTTGATCTGAGCTCTTCCAATACAAAGCTGCTTGCCATTGTAGCAAATGCACGTGGTGCTGCAGATGCATTGAATTTTGAAGAGATCGATTTTCTCGGTTACCCGTTTTCAATTTCAGAAACGTTTCAATTGCGGAATACAAATGCAACCATTGCAGAGTCGCTTGTGCGGGTGGAAGAAATCCAGCAGCTTTGCCTGAAAAAAAAGAAGCAAATGGTCGTTTATATTTCCATGGCTTTCGGCAATCC
>JBDSHN010000073.1:0-81303 GCA_039918435.1 Bacteroidia bacterium
GCGATGCTGTAAATATTGCTTCGAGAATGGAAAGCAGTGGTGAACCGGGACGGATAAATATATCGGAAAGCACTTATGCACTTGTAAAAGATAAATTCACCTGCGAACACCGTGGAAAAGTGAAAGCGAAAAATAAAGGCGAAATTGATATGTATTTTATCGTGGAAGCGATTGTACCATTCGGAAACGATATAGTGGAGAAGATGAATTCACAGGCATTGCAATGAAACGCAGGTCATTCACAAAGTAAGGCATGAAATAATAGACCTATATGTTAATTATTTTGCAATTATACTATGAATGTTCGTGTTTAGCTTTATCTTTACTTTTCATCCCCTTCGCTGAAAAGCAGGGATTTTATTCGCCGAAGTGTATTAAGGGGTTAGTACACTTCGGTTTTTTTATTTGCTGCAATGTAAATTTTACCATGGAGGCAAATTCAGCACCATCCAGTAGTTTGCGATCTCCGTCACAGCAGACATGTACTTATCAAATTCCAACGGTTTTTCTATAAAGCTGTTTGCCCCTAACTTATAAGCCTGTGCAATATCACGCGCTTCTTTGGAAGAAGTAAGAATAACTACCGGGATCATTTTAGTCCGTTCATCTTCCCGCACTTTACGCAGCACTTCAAGTCCGCTTACTTTCGGCATTTTCAGATCAAGCAGGATCAGCTTCGGTAAATTCACTTCGCGTTCGCCCGCATATTCCCCCTCTGCAAAAACGAAACTGATTGCTTCTGCGCCATCTTTTACGTGGTAAACACGTTCTGTCAGGTTCTTCTTCTTTAAAGCTCTTGAAGTGAGCTCCGCATCGCTGGAGTTATCCTCAACCAGCAAAATTTCCACCTCAAAAAATTTCATATACTCCTGGTTATTTTTTGCCTGTTGTAAAATAAAATGTAGCGCCTTCATCCGGCTTTCCTTCCGCCCATATTTTACCACCATGCTTGGAAATAATACGGTGAACAATTGCAAGTCCGATTCCTGTGCCTTCAAATTCTTCGGCAGAATGTAAGCGCTGGAAAACTCCGAACAGCTTGTCATAATAACTCATGTCAAAGCCAACGCCATTATCTTTCACAAAATAAATATTTCCTTCTCTTTGATCTTCATAGCAACCTACCTGGATCTGTGCCGGAGTTTTTTTGGAGGAATATTTTATTGCATTCGTTATCAGGTTACACCAAACTTGGTGCATGAGCGTATCTTCTGTAGTTGCGGGCGGCAACTCTTCGATCTCAATCTTTGCATTATGCTTTACTGTTTTTTCAATATCAACAAGCACATTGGCAACCAACTCATTCATATCCACCTTGCTTTTCTCCAGTTCTTTTCTTCCCAATCTTGAAAATGCAAGCAGGTCATCGATGAGCTTGCCCATTTTCATTCCATTGTTTCCGATGATGCCGAGAATTCTTTTCCCTTCATCATCCAGCTTGTCGTCATAACCTTCTTTCAGCAAGCGCGCAAATCCGCTGATCGCGCGTAAAGGTGCACGCAAATCATGCGAAACAGAATAAGAAAATGATTCAAGCTCTTGGTTGATGCGGATAAGCTCCTCGGCATGCTGTGCCATTTGCTCATTTATTTTCTGCAAATGTTCGCCTTGTATCCGGAGTTCGCGTGTTTTATTATATAAGTCAACGAAGACTGCAACTTTCGCCTGCATGATCTGAACTGAAAATGGCTTAAGGATATAATCCACTGCACCGGCCTGGTAACCTTTGAAAATATTATCCGGCGCATTGTTATTGGCGGTAAGAAAAATGATCGGCACATGTTTCAGTCTTTCACTCTGGCGAATAAGTTCTGCGGTTTCAAAACCATCCATGATCGGCATCTGTACGTCCATGAGGATGAGTGCGAAATCCTGCTCGGATAACAGGATCTTCAATGCATCACGACCGGAGTGTGCTTTAATCAACTCGTAGTTTTTATCTCCGAGTACGACTTCAAGCGACAGCAGGTTTTCTTCCCTGTCATCGACGAGTAATAATTTTACCGGTTTACCCGGAGCATCAGCTTCTGCCTTTTTTAGTTCAACCGCCGTCGTCTTCATGTTATTTTATTTGAGCCACACACGCATGAGTGACAAGAGTTGTTCCACGTTTACCGGCTTGGTAATGTAATCGGAAGCGCCCGATTCAATACATTTCTGCCTGTCGCCTTTCATCGCTTTTGCAGTAACTGCAATAATGGTAATGTCCCTGTTCGCATTGTCTTTCCGGATATTTTTCATCGTTTCGTATCCGTCCATCTCCGGCATCATGATATCCATGAGCACGATGTCAATATCCCGTAATTTTTCGAGAAAGTTAATTGCTTCTTGGCCTGATTCTGCATTGATAATATTCAACCCGAATCTTTCCAAAGCTGTTGTAAGTGCAAACAAGTTACGAACGTCATCATCGACAATCAATACTTTTTTGTCTTTGAGCACATCCTCGCTCTTGTGAAGATTTTCAATGTTCTTACGCATTTCGGCCGGCAATTCTTTGTGAACACGGTGCAGGAATAAGGAAACCTGGTCTACCAGTTGTGTCATGGAGTAAGCGCTCTTCAGTATGATGCGATTTGCAAAACGCTGCAGTCTTAATTTCTCTTTTTTGTGCAGGTCTTTCGCTGAATAAATAATGAGTGCGGTTTGTGGCTCGGCATTATCGCTTTCCAGTTCTTTTACAATATCAAGACCTGTTATATCGGGCAGGATCAAATCCAGTATAATGCAGTCAAATGTAGTTTCGCGGATAAGCTTTATTGCCTCTTTACCGGTTGAAGCAGTAGAAATTTCAACATCAATTCCCTCTACTGCTTTTACCATTGTTTCAAGCTCCTGCACATTATCATCGATGACCAGCAGCTTTTTCACTTTGCGTACAGAGAAGTCGTTTACATCATCAAAAAGATTCTTCAGCGCTCCGGCTTTTATTGGTTTAACAAGGTAATTTCTTGCGCCGCGTTTAAGGCCGTTGCCACGATCCTGCTCACCTGAAATAATGTAAACAGGAATGTGACGCAACGCTAAATCATTCTTCAGACGATCAAGAATTTTCCATCCGCTGGCATCCGGCATGTGAATATCCATCGTGATTGCTGAAGGATTAAATTGATTCAGGAAATCAATTACATCAGAACCTTTTGTAGACACTACTGCTTTGAAATTATTCTCATGTGCTTTGTCGAGCATGATCTTTGCAAAACGCAGATCATCCTCTACGATCAGCACAAGCGGCTCCCCCGGTTGAACATTCATCCGGTCATCGCCAATTTCATCTACAAAGAATTGCTCCATATCCGATTTCTGGAAGGAGGATGTCGGCGAAGATTTCAGTCCGCTTTTTGGTGATGAAAGTTGTTTTTCCTGTGGTTCTTGTGCTTCAGGTTTGTTTTCGATCACGTGTGAAATGGTCAGCGGCAGGAAGAGCGTGAATTTACTTCCCTGTTCTACTTCTGATTCCAGTTCAATTGTTCCGCCGAGAAGATCGGACAGGCCGCGTGAGATGGAAAGTCCGAGACCTGTTCCGCCATATTTACGTGATGTTGATCCTTCCGCCTGCTGGAACGCTTCGAAGATAATGTTCTGTTTTTCTTTCGAAATTCCGATACCGGTATCTGTGATCTCAAATGCGATAACACTTTCTGATGCGTCAAGGTTTGCATTCTGTGTTTTCCATCCACGTTCGGATTTATAGATACGTAAACGCACCCCTCCTTTTTCTGTAAACTTGAAGGAGTTGGAAAGAAGATTTTTGAGGATCTGGTTGAGACGTTGCGGATCGGTGTCGATATTTTCCGGAAGATTTTCGTCCATCTCGATGCTGAACTTGAGATGTTTCGCTGCAGAAATATGACGGAAAGTAGATTCCACGAATTTGCTGATCTCGAGGAAGCTGATCGTGGTGTAATCCACTGAAATATATCCTGACTCGATTTTCGAAAGGTCAAGAATATCGTTGATCAGCTGGATAAGGTCATCACCGCAGGCATTGATGGTTTTCGCAAACTGAATTTGTTTTCCGGTAAGGTTACCATCATGATTTTCGATGAGCTCATGCGCGAGGATCTGCAGTGAGTTAAGAGGAGTACGCAATTCATGCGACATGTTCGCAAGGAATTCCGATTTGTATTTTGATGTAAGTGTAAGCTGGGCGGCCTTTTCCTCGAGCGATGCACGGGCTTCCTCCACTTCTTTGTTTTTTGCTTCCACTTCTTCTTTCTGATTCGCAAGAAGAATCGCTTTCTCCTCAAGCTCTTCGTTTGTATTTCTCAATACCTCCTGCTGCTGCTTCAACTCGCTTGCAAGAGATTGTGATTGTACAAGAAGCTCTTCTGTTCTCGAGTTCGATTCGATCGTGTTCAATACGATACCGATGGATTCGGTGAGACCTTCAAGGAAATCCTGGTGCGTCTGCGAGAACAGATCGAAAGACGCAAGCTCGATTACAGCTTTTAATTTTCCTTCGAAAAGTACGGGAAGTACAATGATGTTAAGCGGCTTCGATTCACCAAGACCAGAATTGATCGTGATGTAATCGTCGGGCACGTGCGTTAATAAAATCCGCTCTTTCTCCATCGCACATTGTCCGATCAGACCTTCACCCATTGCGAATTCTGTCGGGGCATTTTTACGTTTGCGGAATGCATACGAAGCGATGAGCATCAATTTCGAATCCATGAAATTCTCTGCTTCGTTCATGACATAGAACAAGCCATGCTGTGCTGTTACAACCTGTGCAAGCTCGGAGAGGATTTTTTTGGTAACGGAATTCAATTCTTTTTGTCCCTGCAACATCTGGGTGAACTTCGCAAGATTCGATTTCAACCAATCTTGCTCCTGGTTACGGAGCGTGGTCGCTTTCAGATTCGCGATCATCTGGTTGATGGTATCTTTCAACGCTTCTACTTCCCCTTTCGCTTCGACACCGATCGTACGTGTTAAGTCACCTTGTGTTACCGCTGAAGCTACTTCGGAAATTGCACGTACTTGTGTGGTGAGATTCGCGGCAAGCTGATTTACGTTTTCTGTTAAGTTTTTCCATGTTCCGGATGCACCAGGTACGTTCGCCTGTCCGCCCAACTTACCTTCCGCACCTACCTCACGCGCCACAGTCGTTACCTGGTCGGAGAATGTTGCGAGCGTATCGATCATCTCGTTGATCGTATCTGTCAATTGCGCTACTTCACCTTTTGCATTGATGGAAAGTTTTTGTTTGAGATTTCCTTTAGCAACGGATGTTACAACTTTCGCGATACCACGAACTTGTCCTGTAAGATTCGACGCCATCAAATTCACGGAGTCGGTCAGATCTTTCCATGTTCCAGCAACACCTTTTACTTCTGATTGTCCGCCGAGTTTTCCTTCTGTTCCTACCTCACGCGCAACACGCGTTACTTCGGATGCAAAAGAGTTCAGCTGATCCACCATCGTATTGATCGTGTTCTTCAAATCGAAGATCTCTCCCTTTACGTCAACAGTAATTGTTTTTGAGAGGTCACCAGACGCCACCGCTTTCGTTACCTCAGCAATGTTGCGTACCTGCGCCGTTAAGTTACCGGCCATCTGGTTTACTGAATCCGTTAAATCTTTCCATGTTCCCGCCACACCCGGCACGAACGCTTGTCCACCCAGTTTTCCTTCTGTTCCTACTTCTCTCGCCACACGCGTTACCTCAGAAGCAAACGCACGCAGCTGATCCACCATCGTGTTAATGGTTTCTTTCAGCTGCAGAATTTCTCCGCGTACGTCAACCGTAATTTTTTTCGACATGTCACCGTTCGCTACTGCAATGGTTACATCAGCAATATTTCTTACCTGCGCCGTTAAATTGCCGGCCATCTGGTTTACGGAATCGGTCAAATCTTTCCATGTTCCCGCAACACCAGGAACGTTCGCTTGTCCACCTAATTTCCCTTCTGTTCCTACCTCTCTCGCCACACGCGTTACCTCAGAAGCAAACGCACGCAGCTGATCCACCATGGTGTTCAGTGTTTCTTTCAGCTGGAGAATTTCTCCTTGCACGTCAACAGTAATTTTCCGCGACATGTCACCACTCGCTACGGCAATCGCCACGTCAGCAATATTTCTTACCTGCGCAGTTAAGTTACCGGCCATCTGATTTACCGAATCAGTCAAATCTTTCCATGTTCCCGCAACACCAGGAACATCGGCCTGTCCACCAAGCTTTCCTTCTGTTCCTACTTCTCTCGCCACACGCGTTACCTCGGAAGCAAAGGCACGCAGCTGATCCACCATCGTGTTGATCGTGTTTTTCAGCTCAAGAATCTCTCCTTTTGTATCTACAGTAATTTGACGCGATAAATCACCTTTCGCTACAGCGGTTGTTACCTCCGCAATATTTCTCACTTGTCCTGTTAAGTTCGACGCCATCTGGTTTACAGAGTCGGTCAAATCTTTCCATGTTCCACCAACACCTTTTACCTGCGCTTGTCCGCCCAGTTTTCCTTCTGTTCCTACCTCTCTCGCTACACGTGTTACCTCGGAAGCGAACGAGTTGAGCTGATCCACCATCGTATTGATTGTGTTTTTGAGCTCAAGAATTTCACCTTTTGTATCTACTGTGATTTGCCGCGATAAGTCACCTTTCGCTACGGCGGTTGTTACCTCTGCAATATTTCTCACCTGTCCCGTTAAGTTCGACGCCATTTGGTTTACAGAATCCGTCAAATCTTTCCATGTTCCACCAACACCTTTTACTTTTGCCTGACCGCCGAGTTTTCCTTCTGTTCCTACTTCACGTGCAACACGCGTAACTTCAGAAGAGAATGAGTTGAGCTGATCCACCATCGTATTAATGGTTTTCTTCAACTCAAGAATTTCTCCTTCTACGTTTACTGTAATTTTTTTCGACAAGTCACCATTCGCTACCGCTGTTGTTACCTCGGCGATGTTACGCACTTGTCCTGTTAAGTTGGATGCCATCTGGTTTACAGAATCGGTCAGATCTTTCCATGTTCCACCAACACCTTTTACTTTCGCTTGTCCGCCGAGCTTTCCTTCCGATCCTACTTCACGTGCAACACGCGTTACCTCCGCACCGAATGAGTTGAGCTGATCCACCATCGTATTGATCGTGTTTTTCAGCTCAAGAATTTCTCCTTCTACGTTTACTGTAATTTTTTTCGACAAGTCACCTTTCGCTACGGCGGTTGTTACCTCGGCAATGTTACGTACCTGCGCAGTCAAGTTCGACGCCATCTGGTTTACAGAATCTGTCAGGTCTTTCCATACACCACCAACACCACGCACTTTAGCTTGTCCGCCAAGTTTTCCTTCTGTACCTACCTCCCTCGCCACACGGGTTACCTCTGAACCAAATGAGTTCAACTGATCCACCATGGTGTTGATCGTATTCTTCAGCTCAAGAATTTCTCCTTTTACGTCAACCGTAATTTTTTTCGATAAGTCACCTTTCGCCACCGCTGTTGTTACATCGGCGATGTTACGTACCTGTCCTGTTAAGTTCGACGCCATCTGGTTTACAGAATCGGTCAGATCTTTCCATGTTCCACCAACACCTTTTACGTGCGCTTGCCCACCGAGCTTTCCTTCCGAACCTACTTCCCTCGCAACCCGTGTTACCTCGGAAGAGAACGAGTTGAGCTGATCCACCATCGTATTGATCGTGTTCTTAAGCTCAAGAATTTCTCCTTTTACGTCAACCGTAATTTTTTTCGATAAGTCGCCTTTCGCTACCGCTGTTGTTACGTCGGCAATATTTCTTACCTGGCCGGTAAGGTTACTCGCCATTTTATTTACGGAATCGGTTAAATCTTTCCATACACCACCTACACCTTTTACTTTCGCTTGTCCACCGAGCTTTCCTTCTGTACCTACCTCACGTGCTACACGTGTTACCTCCATCGAGAAAAGGTTCAGTTGTTTTACCATTCCGTTTACCTCTTTCGCGATACGAAGAAACTCTCCCTGCAATGCGTTTCCTTCAATGGAAAGCGGCATCTCCTGTGAAAGATTTCCTTTCGCCACCGAGGTAATAACGTGTGCAATCTGGATGGTTGGATGCACAAGATCGGAGATGAGCATGTTTACTGAATCAACGCAGGAGCCCCATGAACCTTTTGCTCCATGAAGCTCGACGCGATTTGTAAGCTTTCCCTGCTTACCGATACTGGTTCCGACTTTTTCAAATTCGAAAACCATTCGTTCGTTCAGTTCAATAATTTCATTGAGCGTATCACAAATCTTACCGGTCATTCCAACCTGGTCATCCGGAAGGCGAACAGAAAAGTCACCGTTTTTTACGCGCAGCAGCACTTTAAACAAATCCACTTCCGTCAGTGCTGTTTCATGTACGATCCGGGGAAGAGGAATATTGGCGAATAACGGCTTTGAGACATGACCTTTACCATTTTTGGAGGTGTGTCCATTACCATTCTTAGAAGCGCCGTTTTTTGCCGACCTGTTTTTCGTCGACCCGTTTTTGGAAGCGGTTCCATTCGCACCATTTTTAGCCCGTGCTTTCGGTTTTAAAACTTTTACTGGCGGCATATAGAGATTTTTATAATTCTTGTCGATTTCAAAAACCAGCTGTGGCTTTTAACACCAAAGAAAAAGCCAGCGGGAAAAGGGGCTCCGCAGCTGATCTGGTTTTTATTGTTTTTCTTATCTGCTTTAAATATACTTTTAGAATGGTATTCGGTCAAAAATATTCGATTTCAGGTTAAATTCCATCGATAAAAGGATAAAAATAAAACACCGTTGGAACATGCCGGGTCGTCCTAAAAGTCCCGCATTTATTGATGTTTAGCAAAAAAAACAAATAAAAAAAAACTAATTTTAGCGCTGTTATTTCAACAACTTGTAGCTAAAATATTACATTGCATCGAAAAGTCATATTTGCTTTAATTCAAAGAAGTAATTTCGTTTCGCACTTTCAACGATCTCTCAATCGTAAATTTTATCAGAAGGAATTAACTGTTCATTCAGTACTATACGCTTTCGGGTCGCCGCCCGGATTTGAGGCGGGCTTTGCAGTAATGCGGGCTCGCTTTTTTTTATAAAAAAAGGGGACGGGATCCGCCGCGACGGAGGGGCGAGGGACGAACCAAAAAAGAGACGAAGGGCAGAAAAAAGAAGGCAGGAGGCAGCGTTTTTAAATAGACGATTGAATTTTCTTACAGTGAGGATGCAGGAAAAAAGCAAGAAAAATAAAACCAGGAAAATTATCAGATTGGCGTGTAACCAAGCTCGATTGCTATCTTATCGATGTCTTCTGATTCGATTGGCTTTGGGATGTAGAATTTTACTCCAAGGCGCATACTTTCTTTAATATCTGGCAGATCGGTGGTGGAGGTTAAAACTGCAATGGGAATATTTTTTGTTTTGTTATCTGCTTTGACACGCTTTATAAAATCAAGTCCGCCCATACCGGGCATATTCATGTCGAGCAAAATAAAAACCGAGGCAATATCAGGAACAGAATTTCCGCTGATATAATCCAACGCAACAGCGCCATCTTTAAAATGATCGATCTGCTGAATGTATCCGTTTTTTTTAAGGGTATACAGAGCAAGTTCAATATCCTCATCAGAATCATCAACTAATATAATCTTGAGCTTTTGCATTTGGGTATACGCATTCAAAGATTGGGTCCTGTTGAAACACTTGTTAATATTAATAACCAGCGCACGACGAAGGTAAAAGTTTTTTAAAATAAACGGTAACCTTCTTTTTATATTATACGTTATGTGAAAAAATTATTTATGCAGATTGTGCTTCTTATCTGACTTGTTATCGACAATTCGTGTTGAGGGATAGAAAAGTGTTTTTTTCTTTTGTATTTAAAAATTAGATTAGCATGCTGCGTATTCCATTTATACGCAAGATCCGGGAGAATTGCCATGAGGAACTTAACAGGATTTTTAGCATTTATTAGTAGTGAATGTCTGGAAGAGGCCGCTAAAGAAAACCTGATTGAATCAAGAGCGAGCGGCTTTCCGTTATTCCAAAAATTCGTACGTCTTCCAGAGGAGGAGCTCATTAAATTATATATAAAGTCACTTAAAGAATTCAGTTCTTCTGTTGCTGATGGTACATTTATGGAGAAGCAAATGCTTACCCTGAAAAGCTGGGGAGAAGATAACGTGGAACGAGGTGTAAAAAAAGAAGATATACATCCCAGTGATTTTATATTGATGTATTCGGCGCAAAAAAAAGCGTTGAGCAAATTCATTCCGCGTTATACAAATGTTGCGTCCGAAATTATTGAAATTTTAAATGAGCTGGAGTTGCTTTATGCAAACCTGCTAGACATTTCAATAAGTCTGTTATTTAAATGGCGGAAAGAAAAAGAACAAAATCTTAAGAACATTAATATTTTTCTCGATACTGTTCTGGAGAATATCCCGAACATGATCTTTGTAAAAGGTGCTGATGAATTGCGGTTTGTCCGCTTGAATAAAGCCGGCGAAGAATTACTCGGATTTACAAATGAAGTGCTGATCGGAAAAAATGATTTCGATTTTTTTCCGAAAGAGCAGGCAGAATTTTTTACACACAAGGATAAAGAAGTGCTTGCGAAAAAAAAGCTGCTTGACATTCCGGAAGAAGAAATAAATACGCTTAAGAAAGGTTCACGCTGGCTTCACACAAAAAAAATTCCTGTGCTGGATAAAGATGGCAAACCGGTTTTCCTGCTTGGCATTTCAGAAGATATTACGGAAAAGAAAATACAGGAAGATCTGAACATACAACTGAACAGGGAGCTTGAAGCATTCACCTATACCGTTTCTCATGATTTGCGGGCGCCTCTGCGGGCGATCAATGGTTATGCAAATATGTTTAAAGAAGATTATGGCAACCTGGTAGATGATGAAGGAAAACGGCTGCTTGAAATGATGCGTTACAATGCAGAAAAAATGGGATGCCTGATTGATGACCTCCTTGCGTTTTCCAAGCTCGGCAGAAAGGATCTTGACCGTACATTTGAAAATATGAATGAGCTTGTAGAAGGTGTGCTGCTGGAAACCAATAAAAACAATCCCAATAAAGCACAGATTCAAATCAACAACCTGCTTCCGACGCATGTCGACTATGGCCTCATTCACCAGGTCTGGCTGAATCTTTTGTCCAATGCAATAAAATATTCCTCGAAAAAGGAAACACCGAAAATTGAAATTTCATGTGAAAAGAAAAATAAAGAAATAATTTATTCCATAAAAGATAATGGTGTCGGGTTCAGCATGAAATATGCAGATAAATTATTTGGTGTGTTTCAGCGTTTACACCGTTCGGATGAATTTGAAGGAACTGGTGTCGGGCTGGCCATTGTACAAAGGATTGTTTCAAAGCACCATGGTCGTGTATGGGCAGAAGCAAAAGTAGATAATGGCGCGACATTTTCTTTTTCATTGCCGTGTGAATAATTACAATCGGATTAATTGTTTAAACCCGCAACTGAATGAAATATGTTGAAATTTTACTGGTAGAAGATGACCCGGGTGATGCGGAATTAACTTTGCGCACATTAAAGAAAAATCATACGGTCAATAAAATCACGCACGTTGCTGATGGCGAAGATGCTTTGAATTACATCTACCGCAAGGGGAATTATCAGAACCTTGAAGCAAGCGGATTACCTAGGCTGATCATTCTCGATCTGAATCTTCCGAAAATAAACGGACTTGAGGTGCTTCGTACTTTGAAAAGTGATCCGGACACACAAAACATTCCTATTGTTGTTATGACATCTTCAAAACGTGATAGCGATCTGCTGGAGAGCTATAACCTTGGCGTGAACAGTTTTCTATTGAAGCCTTTTGATTTTAATGAATTCACAAAAACCGTTTCAACAATTGCGTATTATTGGATCTTGCTGAATGAAATGGAAGACCAAAACAGTAATCTGTATTAACATAAAAAACAATGGAAGACATTTTTACATGACTTCCATTGTTGCATTACGATTGCCACCGGAGAAAACTTACTTGATAATAGCTGATGCAGGATAAAAGATAGCCAACAAGTTTTTACGGATACAGATTAATTCGATGGCTGGCTGGTTTCTGAAGATTCTATGAAATACATTGCCGATTGATTATTGCTCCTTGTGCTTCAATGCAAGCTCTTCTATCACCTTTTCAATTTCGGCGAGCGCGTGTTTATTTTTTACGATATAGGAATGTGCACCCTCTTCGTAAATTTCAATTGCTATATCCATATTGCTTTGGCCAGAAACGATAACAACGGGCACATCCTTGTTCACTTCTTTTATCCTGCGCAGCACTTCAAGACCATTTATAGCACCTGAATCAGCAGTAGCGAGGTGATGATCAAGAATGATAACTGAAGGATTGAGGTCCATGTTCCGCAGACACTCTTCACCGCTCGAATAGCAGAACACCTTTGTGCCGTTGACTTTACTTTCTTTCATCAGCCGGAACCCGAGCGCAGTAAGATAAGCCTGATCATCATCCACAATAAAAACAGAGAATGTTTTTTTCGTGGCCTGATTATCTGCCGGAGGATTAAAAACAGGATTCATAAAAGCAGGTGTATTTTAATTAATCTAACCACTCGCCAGGGCGTTTTTCATTCTCCACGGTTTTGTTCACCTGAATTTTTTCGCGCTTTTTTCTGCGCAACACTAAAGTCAGAAATACAGCACAAGCACCGGCTGCCGCAATAATAAGGACATTAATGAGTCCGCCGAAACGATCGTACCCGGTTACATAAGCAAGTACTAAAAGAAATGCTACCACAACAGTAAGACCAATTGTCCAGCGGATCGTTGTCAGCTCTTCCCTGCGCGAGCGTATAAGAAAGCTGATTTTGTTTACCTCATGCAGCATCTTTGGCAATGCTTTATCATCTTTCACAATGTATTCTGCTGCGCCATCCTTAATTGCAGTGGTGGCAACTTCAAAGCTATCCTGGCCGGACAAAAAAAGTATTTCTGTTTCAGGCTTAAATGATTTTATTTTCCGGAGAATGTCCAATCCATTCATACGTTCCGTTTCAAAATTTTCATTCAGCTTATAATCGAGAATAAGAATATCAGGCTCGAGTGAATGGTAATGTTCGAAACACGCTTCACCTGAGGCGAATGAAAAAACCCGGTTACCAGGATTTTTCTTCAGGAAATATTCAATAGCATGACGAAACATTGGATCGTCTTCCACTACCGCAATCCTGACAGCACCGGTTTTATTCTTTTTCATTTCAGGCCGATAAAAAATTGTACCCACATTTAACAAGGCATCCATAATCTCACATTTTACTCATTTGTACTGTTTTAATTAAAGAAACAAAAATCATGCTGTTTTAAGTTATTCATTGAAAGCGTTATTTGTGGGGAAACCGCTTGCCAGGCAGAGAATAAAAGAACAGAAATTGGGTAAAAAATTCACCATTTATAATTATTTATCTCACCTTTAACCTAACTTTCTTTATGAAAGAAGCATAATAGTACCGGCATTAGATTTGCTACACATTTTATTCCATGCTTATCGGGTACGGTGGCAAAGGATACCTGGAAATTATGCAACCAAATAAGTCAGAACCAAATTTTTCATTGCATTCCATGATTTTCTTTGCATTTTCGCCTGTCGCAATACTATTCATGAGTGGTATCACACCAGGAAAACAAATGCAGTTTAACATTTCCTAAGGGCCACGTTCACGATATTCTATGAAAAAATTTTTCCTGTTACGTTGGCTGAAAAATATTTCCATCGCTAAACGCCTTTATTTCGCCATGGGAATTATGGCAGTGCTGATCGCTGTGGAATTATTTACTCTGTGGTTTGCACTCAGCACACTTTCTGCTGTGCGTGCAGGTGTAGCAGGAGAAAGCCTCTGGTCCAAAGCACAAAAGAATGCGATTTATCATCTAGGCCGGTACGCCCATACGCATGACAATAATGAGTACACTTACTTCCTGAAGTTTATGCAGGTTCCTGAGGGCGACCGCATAGCTCGTATTGAATTACAGAAACCAAACCCTGACCTGGAAGTTGCACAGCAAGGATTTATTCAAGGAAAAAATCATCCGGATGATGCAGAAGGAATAACCAGGCTGTTCAGAAATTTCTCAAATATTTCTTACATCAACAAGGCGATCAAAACGTGGACAGTTGCTGATTCAATCGGACTTATGCTTTTACCGATCGGAGAACGCCTGCATAGTGAGATTGCATCGGAGAATCCTTCACAGGAAAAAATCAATGCAGCATTACAGGAAATCGGCCCGATCAATTTTGAGCTCACCAATCTCGAAGAGGAATTTTCATATACGCTGGGAGAAGGTTCACGCTGGCTGGACAATTTAGTTCTAAAAGTTCTTTTTGCAATTGCCCTGACTGTAGAGCTGAGCGGATTGATATTAACCTTGTCGGTTACAAGAAGTATACGTCGCGGATTAAAAGAAATTATTTTAAGTTCCGCAGAAATTGCAAAAGGGAATTATAAGATTCGCGCAAAAAAAATCTCTAATGATGAGATTGGCAATCTCGCAGATTCATTTAACCTGATGGCCGATGAGCTGGAGCATCACACGATAGAACGGAAACAATCGAAGGACCGGTTAAAAGAAAGTGAAGAACGTTTCCGGCTCATTGTGGAAAACATTAAAGATGTTGCCATTGTGATGACTGACACGGAAGGAAATGTGATCAGCTGGAATAAAGGCGCGAAAAAAATCAAAGGTTATGAGGAAGCAGAAATATTGGGGAAAAATATTTCGATCTTTTTTACAGATGAAGATAAAGCGAAAAATAAGCCATCTGAGAATCTTAAGGTGGCCAAAAAAGAAGGCCATTACCAGGATGATGGCTGGAGAAAAAGAAAGGACGGAACCTTATTCTGGGCGGATATTTTTGTTACTCCTGTATACGATGAAGAAGGGAAACTGCATGGTTATGGAAAGATTGTGCGTGACATCACCGATCGGAAGCTGGCGGAAAATGAACGCCTGAAAAATCAGCAGCAGTTGGCCATGGCGCAAAGGCTCGCGCACCTGGGCAGCTGGGAATGGAATTTAAAAGACAGCACACTAACCTGGTCGGAGGAGCTTTATAATATCTTCGAACTCGACAAAAGCATAAAAGATCTTATTCAGGAAGTGAATAAAATGGTTCATCCTGAAGATTTAGGACGAATGATCAAGATTATTGATGATTCAAAAAAAACACATAAGCCTTTTGAATTCTATTACCGTATCATACGCAAGGATGGAACATTGCGCCATATCCATTCAAGAGGAAACGTAATTTTAAATGAGCATGGCGAAGCGGAAACAATGATCGGAACAGACCAGGATGTTACCGACAGGTTTCGAGAGGAGCAAATGGAAAAGCTTGTAATGGCTGCTACAAAATCGAACAATGCTGTAATCATTGCTGATCATACCGGAAAAATCGAATGGGTGAATGAAGGATTTTCATTGCTCACAGGTTATTCATTTGAAGAAGTAAAAGGAACTCATGGTGAATTACTGAGGAACGGAGGAACAACCGGTGTGCAACCAGGCAGCGAATTGTATGAAACTGTTTTTTCGAAAAAGAAATCAGTTATGTACGAAGGAAAAAATTTCACTAAAGCCGGACAGGAATATTGGGTGATCACTACGCTTACGCCTGTGCTTGGAACAGATGGAAAAGTTGAGCGGATCATAGCTATTGATTCTGATATTACAGAAAGAAAAAAGATTGAAGAGGACCTGATTTTTGCAAATAAGATCGCAGAACATTCTTTGAAAAAAGGAAGCCGGGCTTTGCAGGAGCTGATGAATGCAAAAAAACAGCTGGAAGATTCCATGCATGTGAAAGAGCAGTTTCTCGCAAAGATGAGTCATGAAATACGTACGCCAATGAATGCAATCGTCGGCCTCACGGATATTCTCCTGGAGAGTGAGATCACACATGAGCAGAAAGAATGTATTGACGCTATTAAACTTTCATCTGATAATCTTTTGTCGATCATCAACGATATACTGGATTTCTCAAAGCTTGAATCCGGAAATGTTTCAATGGAAGCGATTCCTTTTAATCCCGGAGAAATTATTGACGCAGTTTTATTTACGTTAAGATTTTCCGCAACGAAAAAAGGGATAAGTCTTATTTTCCGGAAAGAAGAAAATGAGCTGCCTCGATATATCATTGGTGATTCTGTGCGCCTGCGGCAGATCATCCTGAACCTTTTCAGCAATGCTATTAAATTCACCGAGCATGGCAGCGTAACCATAAAGTCCAACGTTGTAGAAGACGATGGTGAAAATTGCAGGATTCAATTTATCATAAGTGATACGGGAATAGGAATTCCGGCTGATCGTATTGCAAACATTTTTGACAGCTTCACACAGGCAAGCAATGAAACATCAAGAAAATACGGAGGCACAGGCCTTGGTCTTACAATTGTAAAACAACTGACCGAGCTACAGGGCGGAACGGTTTCCGTCGAAAGCACGCTTGATGAAGGTTCCATTTTTTATGTGACTATTCTTTATAAAAAGTATACATCTGCAGTTGAGCCGGTAACAAAAACTCAGAAAATAGTTCCCGATGAAAATATAAACGGCGCACGCATTCTTCTTGCTGAAGACAATGAGATGAATCAAATGCTGGCCGGAAAAATTTTCGCACGCTGGAAGCTTCACCTTGAAGTAGCAGAGAACGGCCAAAAGGCAATTGAAAAATTACAGGCAGAAGACTTTGATCTTGTGCTGATGGATATACAGATGCCGGTGATGGATGGTTATGAAGCCACACGGCAGATCCGCACTAACATGCAGCCACCTAAATCAACAGTTCCAATTATTGCGATGACTGCACATGCCATGGTTGGTGAATCTGATAAATGCATTGCGCTGGGAATGGATGATTACATTTCAAAACCATTTAATCAACAGAATCTGTACGACAAGATCGTTTCAGCACTTCATAAAAAGCGGAAATATATTTCACACACTCCCATGACAAAAGAAAACAATAATCTGCCAACCAACCAAAAAAAGCAAATTGACCTGGGCTATCTCAAAGAAATTGCAGAAGGAAATTCTGACTTCATTAAAAAGATGATAGAGGCATACCTCTTACAAACACCGGTTATGCTCACAGATATGTCCAAATCCCTCGAAGGAAAAAAATGGCAGGATCTGCGTGCTGTTGCTCATAAGATGAAGCCATCGATCGATTTTGTTGGCCTTCATTCCATCAAACAAACCGTGAAGGATATTGAAAAATATTCCAATGAAGAAATTCACCTTGAGCTGCTTCCTGCCATGGTAGAGGAAGTCATACACTCGTGTACTCTTGCCATTAAAGAGCTACAGCAGGAATTGGAAATGCTTTAAGTGTTTAAAGGAAATGAAAGAGGTAATAATAGCTAAAGAAAGACACAGGATAATATGCTCTAAAGCAATAAAAAAATCAATTTCCCATTTTGGAAAATCATGCAGGAAAGAAATGTTCTGAGGATTAAATTTTTCTGATAAAAAAACGGGAGAGAAGCTAACCCCTCAGCTTCTGCTCCCGTATAATGCGCCTTTCACCAACCTAACCAATAAGAATGAACCCTGTCTTGAAATGCTTAATAATAATGGCGCACCTAAACTATTATGAAAGAAAAACAAAGCTGATTTGCATTAGCTTCATTTCAAAGATAAATAAGGATTATGGTTATGAATTTGACTTTTAGATCACTTGTCCGTTTTTACACATGATTGGTTTAATTTGTCGATTTTCGGGAACATTATTGTATTTTTCAGCTTTCAAAATCCACGGTTTCTTCATTCCGGGCAGGCTCGGTTTTTGTACTTCACAACCCTATGAATAAAATTAACTGCATTATAGTAGACGACGATGAAATGATCCGCATCGATCTCGAACGAAAAATCAGCAGCAAACCTTTTCTCCACCTGGTTGCCTCCTGCTCTTCTGCTATTGCCGCAGCGGAAATTTTATTAAAAGAGAAAATCGATCTTGTATTTTTGGATATCATGATGCCTGAAATGACCGGCATGCAGTTTCTTCAAAGCCTCAGCTCAAACCGCCCGCAGATTATTTTTGTTACTTCAGAAAAACAATTTGCTGCTGAAGCTTTCGAATATGAAGTGACTGATTTTTTAGTGAAGCCTGTTTCTGATGAACGATTTCTTAAAGCTGTTATGCGCGCATCGGCTCTTGTGCATGCTCCCGTAATAAACCCGGCAAATGAAAATCATTTATTTGTAAAGGTTAATTCTTCGCTCGTAAAAATCAATATTGCTGAAATCCTTTACATCGAAGCAATGGCTGATTATGTAACGATTCATACTGCCGAGAATCGTTATACGGTTCATTCCACAATGAAAACGATACAGGAATCATTGCCCGCCTCCAAATTTTTCCGTGTTCACAATTCATACATCGTCAACCTCGAACGGATTTCCATCATCGAGGATAATATGGTGATGATAAACAAAAAGTTGCTTCCTGTGAGCCGTTCAAGAGTAAAACCTCTTATGCAGCGATTGAACCTGATTTCTTAAACAGGGGCAGGATTTGCTTTTTATTTTTTTTAATCGCTTTAATCAACCGGGGAAATTTTTTCTCCTGATATTTTCTCTTCCGCCATTTTCCCGCCTCTTCCTCTCAATAAAATAAAAGCATGCCGTTACTACAACTGCTGGCTGTCAACTTTTTGTTTTACAGAATATCCGTACAAACCAACCATGCATCGAAGAGTTGCAGCCTTACTATTCGGGCTTCGTATATTTATAGAGGTGTAGAAGATTTCAGTTTACTTTCATTCAATCCTCATACTAGTGAATGATAAATAGTGAAAAAGAAGGGAGCGATATAATGAAAATTTTATTGGTTGATGATGATGCTATGATCACGGAATTACTTTCTGCAAGACTCGTCGAAACAGGGCATTGTGTAGAGTGTGCTGGGAACGGCTGGGAAGCAATTACCAAACTCTCGCATAATGAGTACGATCTTTTAATAACGGATTTAATGATTCCTGATATTTCCGGGCTTACACTGCTGAGCCTTTTGCAAAGTTATCTAATAGGAAAAGTTCCGGTGATTATTATTTCAAGTCTTGACCAACCCTCCACTGTACTTTCAGGAATGGGACTCGGCGCTGACGATTATTTTGTGAAGCCCATCAACATCCAGAAGCTCACGACACGGATAAACATGTTAGATACTCAACACGGACAAGCATAAAAACATTAAAAAATCTTCTTCTATTATGAATTCAGAGATCAAAAAAATAATGGTGCCGACAGACTTTTCTGAAACAAGCAAAATGGCGCTTGCACATGCCGCATTTCTTTCGCGCCTGATCCATGCTGAACTGATGCTTGTTCATGTGCAGGCATTCGATCCGTTTTATTTTGAAATTCCGGAGCCGCTTCTTGTGGTACAGGATCATTCGAAGCTGGATAATTTTATAGAAGGCAAACTTAATGAACTTGCAGATCAAGTTGAAGCGGAGTATGGTCTCCGTCCACGTCATCTGACCATAACAGGCCATGTTGCCAATGAAATTATGTTGCTGGCACAGCAGGAAAAAACAGATCTCATCATAATGGGAACACATGGCGCAAAAGGTTTTGAAGAATTATTTCTCGGAAGCAATGCGCATAAAATAACAGAGCTTGCGCCTTGCCCGGTGCTCACGGTGCAGGTTCATTCGGGCAAACCAGGATTTACAAATATTGTTTTGCCTATCGACAGAAGTCTTCACTCGCGCCAGAAAGTAGGAATTGCAACCAGCCTCGCAAAAATGTATGGCGCGAAGATCCATATATTTGGTTTGCTGTCTGATGCAGAAGAAGAGAACGCATACGATAAGCTTCAGATCGTTCTCGACCAGGTGCAGGATGCTGTAGAAAATGCTGGGGTCGCTTATACACGGCATACCGTAAAAGGAAAGCACCTTGCAACAGAAGCGTTGAAATACGGCAAGGATGTAAAGGCTGACCTTATCATCATCATGACCGATCATGAATCTGCTTTGACAGGATTCTTTATGGGAGCGCTTGCAAAACAAATTGTAAATCATTCGCGAATTCCTGTATTGAGTATCAAGCCACACTACGGACAGTTTGAAGCGTTGGATCCCACAGGAACGAATGCGGTATTTACACCGTATTGAAAAGGTTGGTGTTCCCCTGGTAAAAAAACTGGTTTGCCGGAGTTTCATTCAATACTGAATTGAGCATTGTTGGTTTGGCATTGCTCATTTTTTTTTCATGAGAAAATCCGAATACTTCTGGCGCAGCGGACGCAACCCTTTTTTACTTCCGGCTTTTTATTCACCGTGCCTTTAAATTTTCTATTTTTATCTGTTCTCCAATGAATTCCACAACAGGAAAAATTCGCCGTCAATCAATCGAGCATGCACTTAGTGAGCATATTCAGCAAGGCAATATTGAAGCATTTTCTAAGTTATATGATAAATACGCTCCAATATTGAATGGCGTTATTCTGAAGATTACAGGCGATAAAAAGATTGCTGAAGAAATTCTTCAGAAATCTTTTATGCGTCTTTGGATGGAAATAAGCTCGTTCGATCCGATGAAAGATTCTTTGCTGATGTGGATGCTCGCTATTACAAGAAATACCGCTTTTGCTGCTGCTGAACATAAAATTCAACCGGAAGAAATCCGTGTAGCAGAAAACCCCGTAAATACTCAAAATCCCGCATCAACCCCGAATAGATCAAGGATATCAATACCTTCAATCCGTTATGAGGCGCAAAGCCCGGCGCTTGAAATGTTGTACTTCAAAGGTTACAGCCTGACACGCGCGGCTCACGAATTGAATATTACAGTTGATGTTCTCAAAACAAAAATACGAATGGAATTCAAAATGCATGGAGGAATGAAATCAAATGGATAAGTTTTCCTCTTATATCAATTCAGGAATACTGGAAGCGTATGTTTTAGGTATAGGGACACAGGAAGAAAATGCTGTTGTCGAAAAATTAGCGATTGCTCATCCGGAAATAAAAGAAGAGCTGGAGCAAATTGAAATTTCACTTGAACAATACGCTTCAACACATGCAGTTACTCCTCATGCCACTATGAAGCCGCTTTTATTTGCAACTATCGATTATACAGAACGGTTGCAAAAAGGGGAAGCGCCTTCATTTCCTCCGTTGCTTAATAAAAACTCCAAAAATTCCGATTACACAGCATGGACAGAACGTCCTGATATGGTTGTACCTGCTGATGTTGAGAATATTTTTTTAAAGATCATTGGTCACACACCACAAGCTACAACTGCCATTGTCTGGATAAAAGAAATGGCTCCCGATGAAATTCATCACGACGAGCATGAAAGCTTTTTAATACTCGAAGGCACGTGCGATATTAAAATCGGCGATAAAATCCATCAGCTGGTGCCCGGTGATTATTTAAGCATTCCCCTCCACACCGATCACGAAGTGAAAGTTACTTCTGCCGTTCCATGCAAAGTTATATTGGAGAGAAAGGCGGCTTAGAAAAGGGACGCGGGACGAAAAGGTATCCAGGCAAGCAGAATTATATTGATCAACAGGTAACAAAAAAACGTCCCCTCGTCCCTTTTCCTTCCGTCACTTCGTCCCTTTTCCTTCCGTCACTTCGTCCCCTTTTCCTTCCGTCACTTCGTCCCTTTTCCTTCCCTCAGTCCCTTTTTTCCCTTACCTCATTCTTTCACCGATCTGCTGTCGCCACATGGCGTAATAAAGACCCTTTTCATTGAGAAGCTCTTCGTGTTTTCCGGATTCAATGATATGTCCTTTTTCAAGCACGAAAATTTTATCTGCATGCATGATCGTGGAAAGCCGGTGAGCAACAAGAATGGTGATGTGCTTTTTGCTTTTTGAAACATCGCGCACTGTTTTGCCAATTTCTTCTTCGGTGATTGAATCAAGTGAAGAAGTTGCTTCATCAAACACGAGCAAAGACGGGCGGCGTAATAATGCTCTTGCAATGGAAAGTCGTTGCTTTTCTCCGCCCGAAACTTTTACGCCACCTTCACCGATAACAGAATCAAGACCTTTATCAGCGCGGGCCAACAGACTTTGACAAGCGGCTTTATTCAGCACTTCGATGCATTCTTCATCAGTCGCTTTTGGTGCAACGAATAAAAGATTTTCGCGGATCGTGCCTGAAAATAATTGCGTGTCTTGTGTAACCATACCAATTTGTTCGCGCATCTTATCAAGGTCGATAGAGGAACCGGGATGGTCATTATAAAATATGGCTCCTGAAAGCGGTTTATACAATCCGACGAGCAATTTTACCAATGTGGATTTGCCTGAACCGGATGGACCGACGAATGCAATCGTTTCACCCACATTTACACGAAAGGATATTTTTTCAATAGCATTGTGCGATGCAGTGAGGTGCTTAAAATCAACATCTCTGAATTCGAGTTTGTGAATTTCCGGAAGTGTTACCGGATTTTCAGGTTTCGGATCACGTGGTGTATCAAGAATGGCCTGGAAATTATCGAGCGACACTTCTGCTTCGCGATAAATATTTATGATGCTTCCTAATTCCTGCAAAGGCCCGAAAATGAAGAAGGAAAAGATGAAGAATTTAAAATAATCTCCGAAGCTGATCTTCCCGGTATACACGAGATACAGCAGAATAAAAAGAATGGAATTCCGCAATAAATTAATAAAAGTTCCCTGAACAAAGCTGAGGCTGCGCAGGTAACGGACTTTTTTTAATTCAAGCTTCAGGATTTTTTCCGTGGTGCCATTCAGGCGTTCTGTTTCCTGTTGTGCAAGGCCAAGACTTTTCACCAGTTCAATATTCCGCAATGATTCAGTTGTTGATCCGGAAAGCGCAATCGTTTCTTTCACGATCTTCTTCTGCATTACTTTAATCTTCTTGCTCAGGAAATAGCTCAGCGTACCGATCAATGGTATTGTTACAAAATAAATCACGGCTAAAGGCCAATACGCAATTACCGCAAGTGTAATAACGAAAACGATACCGACAAAAGAGGTGAAAATAATATTGATAAATGCAGAACCAAGTCGTTCCACATCTTCACGCACTTTCTGCAGCTTGCCCAACGTTTCACCGCTGCGCTGATCTTCAAAAACAGAATAAGGCAATTCAAGTGAATGACGTAGACCGTCGGAATAAATCTGCGCACCAACGCGCTTCACAATTACATTGACATAATAATCCTGGAAAGCTTTTGCAATACGCGATATCATCGCCACGCTTATTGCAAGAAGAATCAACGAGGATACGCCCCTGATAAATTCTTCACGTGAAATATCGGAAAGCAGTCTTCCGTTTTTCGGAACAATATACTGATCAATGATTTTCTGTCCGACAACAGGATCAAGAAGCGAAAAGACCTGGTTTATAGCAGCCAGTAATAAAGCCAGAAAAACAAAAAACTTGAAATTCTTAAGGTAGGAGAAGAGCAATTTCATATCCGCAAAGGTAGAAATACCGCTTCATACACAAACCTCGGGCATATTGATTTTGTCTATGCTGTGATAGGTGTTCGTGGCTGCGTCCGAATGGTGATTGGTTCAAGGTGAGGAATAGTTGAAAAATTGACGTAAAAAATCTGCCACCAACTTTTACCAACAACGCTTTTCCCAATCACCAATCACCTTTTCTTGAACCAATCACCATTCCGGTCAATCCAATCTCAGCCGATATGCGAAACCAAAAGTGAAAACTATATTATTTTCCATCGGCGCATAAACGGATGAAGCGTGCACCTCGTTTTTATTCTGATCGTCATACCGGATGAGACTGTACTTTAACATGTAAGCCACATCAGCAAACAGCAGCGCGTGCTTCCAAACGAAAAAATCAAAAAATACTTTTGCCTGGCTTTCTTTTATTCTGACAAAATCATTTTGATCATTTAAACCAAGACGATAGGAACGCTGGTAATTTTTATAACCTATTCCGGTATAAAAATTCCTACAGATCTTATATTCCACGCGCATGTTGTTGGGCAAAATTCCATAAACAGATAATCGTTTGTTTACTTTCCAGTCAATTCCTGCCAATGGAACGAAAAAATTTCCAAAGCATTCTCTGTTGTAATAAAGTCCGAATTTTATTTTCAAAGACGTATCGTTCGCTACATAATTAAACAAGGTTGTTCCTCCGAATTGAAAGTCATTTTTCGAAATATTGTCCCTCAAATCTGAGCTCAGTTTCGGCATAGCCACGACTGCCGCTTTCCAATTTTTACTTTTACTCACAAACTGAAAGCCTACCGACGCGCCAAAAGCATACAGGTTTTCATAGGGTTCCAGCTTCCCTAGCTGCACAACTTCACCTGACAGCCGAAACAAAAACATATTATCATTGACAAATTTTTTGGGAATAAAAACAGAGCCGTTATAAGTTGTCGCCAGGCTGTTGGCACGGGACGAATCCTTATACTTTATTCCAAAAACCTGCGCATTCATATTTACAATGTCAACAAATGGTTGTGCCTTTACAAGGAATGGCGACAACAGAAAGAGAAACGAAATAAAGAGATATGCTGCGTTTTTCAAAGGAGGATTTGTTGGCTGTAATTGGTTGCCGGTTGTCAGTAGTCAATTTTCAGTGACCAGTTCTCAGTAAACAATCTCCTCTAGGCAAGAAGTGCGATGCGTGATTGAACTTCGTTGAGAATCTGCTGTTCTTCGGCGCTGATGTTTCCATCTGCATTTGCGGCTTTAAGCATCATCTCGTACACTTTTAATGCACCTTTCCGGTTTTCCGGCAGACGGATGGTAAGCTGGTTGTTTTTTGCAAGGTCATACATTCCTGCAAGTTTTGCATTATCATAACCAAGTTTTTTTGCAAGACGTTTTGTAAATTCAATTTCTTCCTGGTGAAAAATTCCATCAGCAGCTGCAATGAGCATCACATTATTCAGCGCATAATCACGCACTTTGAAAAGCGGGTCGAGATCATTTACTCCCGCATTGGTCACCAATGGCAAATCTTCATTGCTTGCAAAGTTGCTGTAAGCACTGGCAGGTAAAAGCTGTGTGATGATCCATTCATTTTTTGTGCTGTTCAATGCCGCACCGCAATACTGACAGTTGATATCAATTGTGTCACCAACAGGTCCCGCGCAATTCGGACAACTGTGTGCATACAGTGAGCCTTTCGGAATGCCCGCCCCGGTATCACGCGATATCACCATTATTTCATTGGAAGTATAAGGTGCATAATCGATCAGCTGCAGATTTCCGGAAGCAATGCTCACTTTTTGAGCCGTTCGTTTAAAAGCAATGACCATATTATCTTTCCCTTTATCCTGGTAATAATCCATCAAAGTCACATTATTCAGGTAAAGACGATTGAAAGTATATGCAGGTTCTGATTTGAGCTGTGCACTGAGGTTTTCAAATAAAACATTATCCACAAACCGGCGCATACGTTCCGGCTTTTTTGTAACCAGGGCCGACATGATCTGCATATAACCGTTGGAAGCTTTATCCTCGAGCAGCTGAACAGAAAAATTTGCGTCGCGTTGCATTGCTGAACGAATTTTTTGTGTGAGTTTTCCGTTCTTATCCAGTTTCACATTATCATTTACATAATCCGCAGCCTGGGTAATTTCGGAAAGTACCCAATCATAATCACCAAGTGTAGTGATAACACCGCAGCTTTCGCATTTGCCTACTTCTCCCATATTTGAAGGAAGCTGCGATCCGCAGGATGGACAATTCTGAGAATGGTAAATATCGTTTTCTGCAACGCCGCTTTTCCGGATAAATGTCCAGTATTCTACATTTTCAAGGTATCCTTCCGTGCTCAGTTCCGGATGATTTTTGGTAACGAAATTATCCATCATTGTAAAATGGATTCCTACATCAATCACATCATAATTTCCATCCTGCTGCACATCGGAAATCACGGTCTTTTTGATTTTTATTTCGTCCATGACATTCATCTGTCCCAATGTCTGCATGGTGATGAATTGTGTATTAAAACGCTGCCAGACGCCATCGGATATCCATTTTCTCACGGACGATAAATCCTGTTTCATCCATGCAGTCTGAATTTCAGTGAATGCCGTTGTTACTTTGCCGTAAAATTTCTGCTCGTTAAAAGAAGGATTGCGTTGCATAAATTCCATTGGAATAAACGCAGGTGCCTGGTCCATTGTATCGAAAGAAGCGATCTTATTAAGGCCCGAAAATGTTTTGACTTTTTTTCGTCCCAGGTAATAAATGAGCAACACTACAGCAATTGTGACGAAATTCCAGGGAAAAGGAATCAGGTAAATGATGTAATAGATGAGCACGATCAGCCCTCCGTCATCCCTGTCGCTGCCGCCGCCGCCGCCACCACCGGCACTTGCAAAAACGTGGGTAGTGATAATCAATAAAAGCAACGCAAAAATCCAGTGTTGATTTTTACCCTTGATAGCGTTTGAAAGGCTGGTGAGAAAATTCATGAGAATGGGGAGTTGAAAATATTACGGGTACGTACAAGATAAGCGACAATTATATGCAATCTGCCTGCGAAAGTCAAATTTACAAAAACATCAAAAATCTTACATCTGTATGAATGAACAGGGGTTGACCAGGAAAAATTGCATTGATAATAGTATTATTGTAATGGATAGAATTCCAGTGAAGATCAGCCGTTTCCCCGCTCCTTCAAACCCCTGGTTTAGCATCCGACGTTATGACCCTTCAAAAATTATTTTTCCCGCAGCACGGCCGGGAAATAACAGGATTTACTTTTTCCGTAATGGAAAATTGTCATCTTGTCCGAAGCTTCCAAAACAAAGATTCTCTTTCTGATCATGAAGATTATAATTCAATACTGACAGAAAAAACGAAGCCATGAATACATTTTTGCAACAGCAGATTCAAAAACATTTTGGAGCGTCTGAAAATATTCCTGAAGAGATGGCTTCTCTTTTCGAAGACATCAGTCACTCGTATGATCAGCATGAAAAAGAAAAGATTGCCGACACGGCCGATACGCTCAGCAAAGAAACGACCGGATCCACAATTTTATCTTCTGATCTTCAGTCTTTATTCGAGAATATACAGGAAGCGCTTTTTGCGGTGGAAATAAAGTTTACCGGCAAAAAACCTGTTTTCAGAACTTTACACATGTCTCCAGCCTGTTTAACCGTGTATGGTTATGACAGCAAAAGTTTCATGGATAATCCGACGTTGTTGAGGGATATTACTATCGAAGATGACAGGCATATCCTGGACCATCATTTTCCGATATTGTTGAGAGGAGAGGCAATTGCACATGATTATCGCATCAGGCATAAAGACGGATCAACGCGTTGGATCTCCACGAAGGTCACTCCTACCCTTGACCAGGCCGGCATACTTATCCGGATCGATGGTGTTACAAATGATATAAATGAAAAGAAGCTCGCTGAAAAGAAACTTGAAGAAGCTCACAATGAATTGAACCGCATACTGGAAAATATCAGCGAGGTTGTTTTTTCATTGAATATGGTCACCGGTAAATACGCTTATATCTCTGCCGCATGCAGTATTGTATATGGTTACCCGGTAAGCGAGTTCATTAAAAATCCGATGTTGTGGAAAGATGTTATTCATCCTGAGGACACGCATATTATTGATACGGATAATGAACCATTGTACGAGGGGAAAATACTTCCTAAACAATTCCGTATCATTCACAGCGACAAAAGCATTCGATGGCTTGCTGCACGTGTAAAACCCACACTTGATGAAAAAGGAAAACTGCTCATGCTGGATATTTTCGTTAACGATATAACAGCAACAAAACAGGCGCAGCAAAAGCTTGAAATTGCAAACAACGACTTCAATAAGCTTTTTCACAATCTTAATGAAGTGTTTTATTCTGTGGATATGGTTTCTTTCAGACTTATTCAAATGTCGGAAGCATGTGAGAAAGTATATGGTTATGTTTCGAATGAATTTCTTACGCAGCCTGGCCTTTGGCAAGAAGTAATTCATCCTGATGATAAACATATTTCACACAATCAGGTGCAAACGCTTAAAAAAGGCCAGCAGGTTTTTAATCAATACCGCATCATTCACAAAGACGGCAGTATACACTGGATCGAAAATAAAATCATACCGACACTGGACGAAACAGGTCGTCTTATACGCATTGATGGTCTTACGAATGACATCACTTCTAAAAGAAACAACGCTCAGAAATTACAGGAAAGTGAAATGCGCTTCCGCACGCTTATTGAAAACAGCGCGGATATGCTTACGCTTATTGGTGAGGACAGAAAAATATTTTATGAAAGTCATTCTGTAGCGAAAACCCTTGGTTACCTTCCAGAAGAAAATCTTGGCAACTTCGGTTATGCTTTAGTTCATCCTGAAGATCAAAAGAATGTAGAAGAAATTTTTGGGTATATCCTGCGAAATAAGGATGTTCCAGTTGCCATAACTTATCGTGTAAAGAAAAAAGATGGCGATTACATTTGTATTGAAGGCCATGTAACCAACATGCTTCATATCCAGGGAATAAATGCCATTGCATGCAATTACAGAGACGTAACAAAGCGTATTGAAGCAGAAGAAAGTCTTGCAGAAAGTCAGAGCAGGTACAGGATGGTGTATGAAAATCCATTTCTTGGAATTGCGATCGGTTCTATTGATGGCGTTTTACAAAATGTGAATGATGCCTTTTGTAAGATGCTTGGTTATACGCGGCAGGAGTTGAAGAGTAACCATTTCTCAAAATTCACATTACCGGAGGATGCTGAAAAAGAGCTCCCGTTTATTCTTCGAATGGCCAATGGAGAATTAGATACGTATCAGCTGGAGAAGCGCTATGTTACAAAATCGAAAAAAATAATCTGGGTAGAACTCAGTGTCAGTGCAGTGAAAGATGCTGCAGGCAAAGATTCTTTTGTTGTTGCGGTTGTCCAGGACATTACTCCGAAAAAAACGGCAGAAGAATCCCTTCGCAAATCAGAAGCTAACCTGAAAAACATCCTTGAGAATACCGATACTGCTTATGTGCTGTTGGACGAACAGGCACATATTATTTCCTTTAACCGGCTTGCGGAAGAATTCGCTTTGAAAGAAATGAAAATGCCGCTTGAAGAAGGAAAAGATTATGCAGGGATAACACTTTCGGAAAATCGTGATGCTATTAAAGCGGTTATTACTAATATACTACAGACAAAAGTGCCTTATCGTTATGAGCTAAAATACACGAGCCCGGATGATACAGACAAATGGGTTTCAGTAAGCATGCATCCAATTTCTGATCACACAGGAAAAGTGCTGGGAGTAAGCGTTGCTACAACAGACATAACGAAAAGAAAATACACCGAACAACTTATTAAACTGAGTAATGAACGCCATGAGCTAGTGACGAAAGCTACGAACGATGTGATCTGGGATTGGGACATTAAAAACAATAAGCTCTATCGTTCCGAAAATTACAAGCAGGTATTCGGATATGCTGATTCCGGGGATAATGCTTATATCCAATCGGAAAGCAATTTAGCCCAGGGCGGTTACGATTTTATTCGATCAGAAGCCAACCATATTCATCCTGAAGATGGAGAGCGGATATTCAATAGCATTACTCAAAAAATAGAGGATTCGAACGCTATCCTTTGGGAAGATGAGTATCGCTACTACAGGCATAATGGTGAGCTGGCTTATGTGCAGGACAGGGGCTATATTATTTATAATGAAAATAAAAAGCCTGTGCGTATGGTTGGTGCCATGCGCGACATCACCGCAGGAAAAATATTTGAAATTGAACGCGACAAAATCACAGCAGACCTGATCAGGCAAAATAAAAATCTGGAACAGTTCGCTTATATCGTATCGCATAACCTCCGCGCCCCGCTTGCAAACATCAGCGGTTTGTTGCGCATCATTCAAGCGCCCCGGCTCGAAGCAAAAATCAGAAAGATGACCATGGATGGGTTGGTTACGTCCGTTCAAAAACTGGATGACGTCATTAACGATCTCACCAATATTCTCCAGGTAAAAAGAGGGATAAATGAAAAGAGAGAAGTGCTGTATTTTTCATCCCTGCTTGAAGATATCAAGATCAGCGTTGAGCATTTTATTGAAAAGGAAAATGTCTCATTCAAGATGGACTTTTCTGCCCCTTCTATTTATAGCGTAAAAAGTTACATGCACAGTATTTTTTACAACCTCATCTCCAACAGCATCAAATACAAAGCAGCCGGCCGGGATCCTGTTATTGAAATCAACAGCAGGGAAACCGAGAGCAAAATAATCCTCACATTTAAAGATAATGGCAGCGGAATTGACTTGTCGCTATATGGCGATAAAATTTTCGGGCTCTACAAACGCTTTCATTATGATGTGGAAGGAAGAGGAATGGGATTATTTATGGTGAAAACTCAGGTTGAATCGCTGGAAGGAAATATTACAGTGACGAGCGAACTCAATAAAGGAACGACATTCACCATTGAATTTGAAAAGAAATCAATTGCAGTTCCGGTTTTGACAGAATTTACTCAAAACCTTACATCCGTATGAAACAAGGCAAATTGCATTTTATCAGGCTAAGCCTTTGTTGTAGCATTGCAGTGCATTAACCACCACCCCCATCAATCAGTAAATTATAAAAAGCATAAACTCCCTGGAATGAATACTATTTTATCTGACCTCAGCCTTACACATTGGCTGGCGATCTTGTTATCCGCACTGCCTGCCCTTCTCAATCTTTTTATTTTTATTTACGTGAGGGTGAAATTTCCATCGGATAAAATATCAAGAGTCTTTTCCTTTTACCTGATTGCTTTAATTTCCTTTCAGGTCTCCGATACATTTCTCCGGATGAGCAATACGCTTGAAGCGGCCACTATGTGGAGTTCTATATTTATGTTTGGTGTACTTTTTATGACGCCCATCGGGTTACATTTCACCTTGCTTTTTATCGGAAAGAAAAAAATTGCTGATTCCTTTGTATTTCAACTTTTTCTTTATTTGCCGGTTGCCGTTTTGCTTATTCTCCTGCTGGTAGGTAAAACTGCTTTCCAATTCTATCCATCTGATTTCTGGGGATGGGTTTATAAAGATGCAGCCTCACCAATAAGCATTTTGTCGGGTTACCTCGCGGGCTCGCAAGGAATTATGATGCTTGTGCTATTGATCGTTCATGCCGTAAGATCGCCGGCAGGAAGTATGAAGAGAAAACAATCACAGCTTATGGCAGCGGGTCTTTCAATTCCACTGGTAATGGCTATTTGCACCGAGGTGGTTCTCCCGCTTATAAATGGTGAAAAATCCATTCCGCTTTCTTCCGCTTTTATGACCTTCTTTTCAGCATCCATTCTGATTGCATTAAAAAGGCTCGGACTTTTCAGCGTTAGCTCTTTGCAGACGGAAACCATTCTCCAGGCGATGAAAGATGTAATTATTATTGTTTCTCCGGATAGGAAAATACAATATGTAAATAAACAAGGAGAAATTATACTCGGCATAAAGGACGTGGACAAGCATGACCAGCATCTTGAAGATTTCCTTACATTAAAAAATGAAGAAGCAGGCAAAATAACAGACCAGCTGATTTTTCCTGTGCTGGAGGGAGAAAATGCAATCAGCTACTCAACGGAGTTCATCTCCGAATCCGGGCGCAGGATTCCTGTACTGATATCAGCAACCTCTTTCAGAGGACTACCAGGCAAACAATTGGTCATGTTATTGATTCATGATATGTCTGAATTAATACAGGCTGAAAAACAACTCGCCATTCATGAAGAAGAGTTGAAAGAAAAGAAGGAAGAGCTTAATACATTTTTTTATCGTACAACACATGATCTTAAAGGGCCGGTTGCTTCAATTATTGGTTTAACACGATTGGCAAAAAAAGAAACTGATGTTAAAGTAATTGGCATGTGCGTGGATAAAATTGAGCAGAGTGCTTCCCGGCTGGATAATATTCTTCTTGACTTCATCAAAATTATGCAGATCAAGGAAAGAACGACAGAAATCCAACTCATCAATTTTTACAAGCTATCCGACAGTATTGTTCAATCGATTAAATATTCAACCGGCCGTGACATTGTTGATTTTAAAGTTTGGGTTGAACCAAATCTTATTTTTCACGGCGACGAAAAGCTGATCGACACCATACTTTATAATCTTGTTGCAAATGCAGTTAATTACAGAAAACAAAATGGCGAAGAAGATCCATTTGTTTATATACAGATCCGCAGTTTTGGCAATGGCATAATGATGAAAGTAATGGACAATGGAATTGGCATCCGAAAAGATGTTCAAAGTAAAATCTTCAATCTCTTTTTCCGTGGCACAGAAGATTCAAAAGGAACTGGTCTTGGACTCTACATTTTAAAGAATGCACTTGACAAATTAAATGGCCGCGTGATATTGGAAAGTGAAATAAATAAAGGCTCTACCTTTTCCGTGTATTTGCCAGACTTAAATCCTGCAATGCCTTCAACAAACCTGACGGTAGTTTATTCTTCTGCTTCTTAAAACAGCTAACCTTCCATAGCATGAATGGATCGTTCTGTATTGCCTGTGGAAAGTGGCCTCATCAGCATCACAACATAAATAACAGTAATGCTTATAATAGCAGAGAAAAAGCACCATACGGAAAGTGCATACTCATTGAAAAATATTCGTGCAATAATATAAGAACCGAAAATTATGAGCCCGAGCGAAGTCATTCGTTTTGCGCTTGATACAATACAGGAAAGCACTGTAGGGATAAAATAGAATAAAGCGGCCACCAGCGAATGTGCTAAAGGAAATCCAAGCTCGTATTTCAAATGATGAGAATCCGGAAAGGCAATTGCAGTATATACAAACAAGCCATACGAGACATAAACAGAAAGTGTAATTCCTACAAGCAGGAACGCTTTCAATACTATCTTTCGTGCAGGATTCTTCTCCACCATCAGCACTGAAAACGGAACCCAGGATGGCCATATTACCTGGGCGAATACAAGAAACAGGAACATCGAAAGTTGCCTGAACTTTTCAAATTCTGCATGGCTAAAACTGAGCCAGAGAAATCCCTCTGCTAATTGCTGTGTGGCAAAAATAAAAGGTATACATGCAAAAAAAATCTGCTCCCTGGAAGAACATTTTTTTACTGCAACAATTCCGGTAACTGTCAGAACGGCACTCGCAGTAAAACTTACTTCGGCAGAAAAACACATATTCTGATAAGATTACTTAAAAGATAAATTAATTATCAGCATTACTGTATAAATTATTTTCCTCATCCTCACTCCCGATATCCTCCTGCTTATCATCCAGTTCTGCGCCCGGTACAATTAAATCTTTCCCTTCCATGTCGACTGGAAAAATCCGTTCCTTCAACTGTTCATCAGCTCCCATATCCATCGCCAGTTCTTCGCTACCAAGATTTCTCAGATCTTCATTTGTTACATCTGCACTGTTTCCTTGCCGCAGCAAATTATCATTTGTTGAGCCTTTTGAAATTACACCATCCACAACAAACGGTTTTTCCGGATTCTCAATATCAATCGCAAATTTTTCTTTTTCCGTATTCATAATATCTTCTGATTCCGGATAATGTGGATAACCGGGAAGATTTTCATTTTCCTTGTTTTTAGAATTCGTAATATCTTCTTTTTTATTTACGGAAGATTTATCATTGTCTTGCTTTTTCATAATGCCTTGTTTTAAATAATCAGTTACAAATAAAGTGCCGGTACTTGAATCATGTTCGCTGGAAATTGTTGATTTTCATATTATCCTTATAAAAATTAACCTCCGACAAACAAATGCCAAAGGTCAATGCTTCAACCCTTAACATCTTTAAATGACGAAAACGGGAATAATTTTCTACATATTTTAAACGAGCATAAGATTACTAAAACCAATATAATGATGACGAGACTTCACTGTATGGAAAAGAAATATAGCCCTGGCATTTTGCGTCTCGTTCGCTGTTTTGTTTTCTTCCCTGGTTTCTATTTTGAAAATACAAACGTGTGATTTTCTTTGAATGCAGTTACTTTTTTTCCAATGCAGAAGTCAGAACAGGTGGTACAACGTGTTCTTTTTTACTGTTTACCGCATAGCAATCCACTTTTTATAAGAAGATAATGAGCAGGATAATAATCAACAAAAGCGCTCCACCTGAAATATAAATCGCACCGCCATCATGACTTTTAGCAGCGTTTTCAGATTTACTTTTGTTTTCTTTTTTAGAAAACATATCAGGGTGTTTCGTTTTAAAATCGTCAATTTTTTTCTCCATTGCCGGAGTAACAACCGGTGGTGCTGTTGCTTCTGTAGCTGCGCTTACAACAGGAAGCGTTTCAGCCATCAATGGATATGCGAATAATGAAAGGCCTGCAATCATTAAACAACTAAACATCTTTTTCATAAATAATTTTTTAGGTTTGTTTTAATCTCTTCGAATCTTACAATAAAATAATCAGAAGTATGATAATCAGGACAAGTGCGGTTCCTGAGATATAATAAACTCCGCCACCGCGAGCTTGCTTTGAATTGGAAGAATTGTTTTCAGCTTTATTTTGCTTTTCAGAAAACATAGCAGGGTGCTTGTGCTTGAAATTTTCCATTTTTTTCTCCAATGCAGGAGTGATTAACGGTGGAGCTGTTTGTTCCGTATTTGCTTTTACTGACACATTACCTGCGCTTAAATTGTATGGTGATGCGAATAACGAAAGGCCTGCTATCATTAAACAAAGAAATTGCTTTTTCATAATGTGTAGTTTTAAGGTTTCTACACATATTAGCAATTGCAATGCCACGGCAAAAACGTCACTTTCTATTATAGAGCAAGTTTAAATCAATAAAAAATGTGGGGAACTAATTACCCGTTTTGGGTTTCTTTGAACCTCGAAAATACTGCTGCGGCACAAATGCATAATGCAGCAACTACAAATCCGGACAATCTTAAACCATGATCATCACCCGGATCTTTTCCCAATACAGTCAGCATGGCAAACACAGCAATTCCAAACGTCTGGCCTAGCTTCACCACAAAATATTTTACAGCGAAAAATAACCCTTCATTGTTCTCACCGGTTTTTTTTGCGTCTTCACTTGCAATATCACCTAAAATTGCCGGCGGTAAAATCCCAAGCGCTGCAAGCGGAAAAGCTGCAAGTCCGACAAACAAAAAGAGCTGTAGCTTATGTGATACCGGATATTTTCCCAATCCGTATACACTTGCACATACAACAGCCAGCACAGCAAATGCAATCAGCACAAGTTTTTTCTTTCCGTATTTTTTTGCCCATGAAATAATCAGCGGGTAAAAAAGAATGGAAACAGCCACCATCGTTCCCATCAGAATAACACCAAGAGATTCTTTTTCTCCTGCCAGCACAGTTACATAATATAAAAGTCCGCTGGTGATAATATATAACGCCATGTACCAGGAGAAATCAGCAGCTGCATACAGGATAAAATTCTTATTCTTCAACGTCGCACGCAGCGCAACAAAAAGCGGCAGATGAGAAGGTTTTCCTTTGCAATATTTTTTTTCATCAATAACGATTACAGGCACCACAAGAAAAATTCCACCTACAATACAAATTGCCTCAATGGCCAGCCGGATTGCATCAACACGATGTGCCGCATCGAGATGAAAAAGATACTGCACAAGGTCGGCAACATTATTAGTAGCGGATGCAATTACAATTCCCACTACAAATCCCACCTGCTGCAGCGTAGCCAGACGAACGCGCGCTTCAGGTGTGTGAGCGAGCTCAGGCAATAACGCATTACATGGAATGATGTAAGTAGTAGCAGCAATAAAAAATAATGTAAGCGTAATAATCAGCCACCACGCATTTGCAGTTGTAGCAGTTGCATCAGGCGGAGAAAAAACCATCGCGCAAAAAATTACAGCCGGAATAAAGCTCCACATCATGAAAGGTATGCGGCGGCCTTTTTTATGCTTGCTGCTGTCACTTTTCTGCCCGATAAACGGATCGTAAATAGCATCCGTTAAGCGTCCCGCTGTAGCAATGATGGCAAGCAAATTGAAAATTCCGAAAATAGTAACCTGTGAAATCAATGGCGACCATCCTGCCGAACCCGGTGGCAAATAATAATACGGCAACATTACACCAATGATATTCACGAGAATGCTCCACCCCGCCATTCCAGAAGCGTATGCTAAATTTACTTTAAGGGGAATTTGCTGCACTGATTCCTGATTTTATAAAATGAAGGTAAAGATACAATTGTGGTCATTATGAAATAGGATAAGCACAGAACCATTCTCAGCATAGGTGGACGAAAAAAAAGGACGATGGACGAAAAAAAAAACGGGGACGATGGGACGAAAACTTTATCTGCGTTATCTCTGCGGAATCAGCGAGAAAAGTTTTGTTGTGCGTTTACGCTTCGATATTGAAAAGGGACGATGGGACGGAATCTGCCGCCGCGGAGGGACGGGGGACGGAAAAAAAATTATCAGAACACCGTCACAAAACTTCAATCTACCTCATTAAATTATCCAGTCACTTAATCTCCATAACTTTGAGAGATGAATAAAAAGCGCGTAAAGATCCTGGTGCATATTCTTGGCTGCGCAGGATTTTTGCTTATCCCTATTTTGTTTTCACCAGAGCTTAACAGTTCGGGAAGCTTTTTGAGGATTGCCCCTTTTAAAAGAGATTTTTTAGCGTACCTGCTGCTGGTCGGCTTTTTCTATTTCAATTTTTTTGTACTCATTCCTGAACTTTATCTTAATAAAAAACATCTTTACTTTTTTCTTTCAGCAACTGCTTGCTTTCTTTTTATTTTATTCTTTCCTCGCTTATTGTTTCCCGAAGGTTTTCACCCGTCTGGGCCTCCACATCACGCCGGCGTTTTTCAACTACAAAGACCACCTCCCGGACCTTCTCCTAACCATCGTCGTTTTGTCGATTATGGAATCCGGCTCCTCCAATTCCTTGTCATACTTGTATTTTCCCTTTTGCTGAAGATCAGCGACCGGTGGAAACAAGTGGAAAAAGAAAAACTTTCCGTGGAGCTTTCGTATCTCAAAGCACAGATCAATCCTCACTTTTTATTCAATACACTTAACAGCATTTATTCGCTCGCCATCCAGCGTTCAGATGAAACACCTACAGCTGTAGTGAAACTTTCGGAGATGATGCGTTATGTTACCACCGAAGCGCACAGCGATTTTGTAAGTCTCGAAAAAGAATTGAATTATGTGAGCAATTATATAGAGTTGCAAAAAATCCGACTGGGCAATACCGTTACGATCAATTACAAAAGTGAAGGCGTACTGCGTAACAAGCTGATCACACCATTGGTGCTGATCCCCTTTGTTGAAAATGCGTTTAAGTACGGCGTAAATCCGGAAGAAGTTTGTTACATTACTATTTCAATTGTAGTAAATGAAAATGTGCTGCTATTTAACGCTGCAAACAAAAAGGTGAAAATTGATTTCAGCAAATCAGCTGAAAGTGGTTACGGCATCAATAATGCTTCGCAGCGGTTGGCACATAGCTACCCGGGGAAGCATAAATTAAAGATCGAGGATGGTGAAAACGAATATACTGTCAGCTTAACGATAACGCTCGCATGAAAGCAATTG
This sequence comes from Bacteroidia bacterium, assembly GCA_039918435.1. Taxonomy (GTDB): domain Bacteria; phylum Bacteroidota; class Bacteroidia; order Palsa-965; family Palsa-965. Next base: position 37,517 of record JBDSHN010000073.1, read on the forward strand.
CTATAGACGATGAACCATTGGCGCTGAGCATTATTGAAAGTTTTTGTGGAAGCGTGGATTTTATTGCACTCGAAAAAACATTCACTAAGCCCAGTGAAGCGTTGAAGCACCTGCGCAAATTTCCCGTAGACCTTATTTTTCTCGATATACAAATGCCCTCTGTTTCCGGAATTGATTTTTACAAAGAGATAAAGCAGGAAACACAAGTGATCTTTACCACTGCGCACAGTCAATATGCAGTGGAAGGTTTTACTCTTAACGCAACGGATTATTTGCTAAAGCCTTTTACCACAGAGCGTTTTTTGCAGGCCGTGAATAAGGCAAAAGAATTTTACAGCTTTCAACATCAGAAAACGGATGTTACAAGTCAGCATATTTTTTTGCGGGCAGATTACAGCCTCCTGAAAATAAATATTGAAGACATTCTTTTCATTGAAGGATTGGATGATTACCTGAAGGTGCATGTGCAGGGACAAAAAACAATTGTAACACGCATGACGATGAAAGCCATTTCTGAAAAGCTACCTTCAAAAGAATTCATTCGGGTGCATCGTTCTTTCATTGTTCCGTTCAGCAAAATTTCACATGTGCGGAATAAGACCATCTTTCTCCCGGGTGGTGAAATTCCTATTGGAGGAAGTTATGAAAATGCTTTTTTGAAAATTTATAGTAAATAGTTTCTTGCCGGGATTGTTGTGACGAAAAAACGCAAAGTCAACTTCCTACACCCGAATCCCCATCACCATCACGTCATCCACTTGTTCGAGCTGACCTTTCCAGGATGCAAATTGTTTTTCAATTCGTTCCTGCTGTTCTTTCATTGGCAGATGTGAAATGGATTCCAACAATTCCCGGAAACGTTTGGAAAGAAATTTCTTCCCTGTATTTTCTCCGAACTGATCTACATAACCATCAGAGCTCATGTAAAAATTAATCGGCCCTGCTAAATTAATTTCCTGTTCGTTGAAAGGCGCATCATCTTCTTTTTTCTCACCAGCAATAGAATAAAGATCACCTTTGAAATAATTCAGTCCGCTTTTATCAGTAAAATATAATGGACGACCTGCGCCGGCAAAAACCGCCTTGTTGGAATTCCTGTCGATACAAAGCAGCGCAATGTCCATTCCATCTTTCGATTCACGTGCTTCTGCATCTTTATTTAATGTATTGATCATCATTCTATGCAGCAGCTCAAGCACAGCAGCAGGTGATGGTGTACCGGGAAGTTCGATAATTTTATTCAGGATATTTATACCTACAACCGAAACCAGCGCGCCGGGAACGCCATGGCCTGTACAATCGGCAACAGCAATGTAAGTGCGGTTGTCTTTTTGCGCCAGCCAGAAAAAATCGCCGCTTACAATATCACGCGGCCTATTGAAAATAAAATATTCACTCACCGCTTTTTGCAGTATACGTTCATCAGGCATTACAGACTTCTGAATTCTCAATGCGTACGTGATACTGTCGGTAATATCTTTATTTTTTTCTGCAATCAATTTGTTCTGCACTTCAAGCCGTTGATTTACTTTTCGTTTTGCAGTGTTGGCACTGATCAGGAAGAATGCAAGTAAAAGAACAATTCCAAGCCCAAAGGAAACGGCGAGGATAATTTGTTTTTGTTTTTTATCAATCTCAGTTTGTTCCGCATTTACAATATTCAGCTGCGTTATCTCCGTTTCCTTTTTCCTGTTTTCAAAACGCGCTTCCATTTCTTTCGACAAACGAGCATGCTCTTGTCCGACAATAATACTATCCAATGTGCTTGCGGAATCTTTGTATAAATAGGCTTCCTTATACTTTCCCATATCAGCATAAAGCACAGCTATTCCAGCATAAGAATCCTGTAGCCAGTTATTCAATCTTCCTTTCCTTGCAATCTGAAGCGCTTTTAGGTAATACGTTTCTGATGCAGAATAATTTTTCAGCTCGCGGTATGCAGCACCCATATTTCCATAAGCAGCGGCAAGCGCATCCGTATCGTTGGAATTTAAAAATACCTCTACCGCCGATTGATAATAATCCAGCGCTTCTTCATAAATTTTTTGTTGCAGCAGCACATTCCCGATGTCCGAATTTATACGGGCAACGTAAGCGTCTTGCTTCAGCTGTATCATCAGGTCTTTCGCGATCTTATAATTAGCAATTGCATTTTCATAATCACTTTTATAAAAATAAATATTGGCAATGGAAAGGTATGCTCCTGAAATGCCATAGCTGTTTTTTGCTTTCTCCATCGCAGTCAGCGATTTTTTGAAATTTTCAAGTGCCTTATCATAATCTTTCTGGTACTGCTGACTGTTTCCCATAGATAAATAAGCATAACCCACCTGTACATCTTCTTTTCCATCTTCCGCCACACGAAGTGCCTGAAGAAAGTTTTCCATTGCAAGTCCATGTTCACCAAGTGAAGTGTAAATTTCTCCCATAGCGCGGTATGCTTCGCTTTGCAGATTATACATCTTTGCAATGCTATCAAAAACAACAGCTTCTCTGAAATGTGCAAGTGCTTCCGTATTTTTTCCTTGGCCTCTGAGCACATTTGCCAACCTGTTTGACATTACTGCACGACCACGATAATATTTTATTTCGGTTGCTCTTTTAATTCCTTCTTCGTAACACGTGATTGCTTCACCTGTTTTTCCCAGTAATCTTAATCCATCTCCTTTGGGAATCATCATATAGGAAAGTCCGCGTTTGTAATCCAGTTTTTCCGAAAGCACAAGACCTTCATCGGCAAGTTTTATTGCTTCCTGAGGATTACTGCTGCTGATCAGGTTGGCATAAGCATAAAGCGTGGAGACGTGATTGGTATCAGGAACTTGTGTTTTTAATAATGCACGTAAACTATCTGATTTATCCTGGCCAATTAAAAAAACAGGAACAAAAATAAACAGCGAAAATATAATCCTTTTCAAAATCAAAGTCTGAAGTGTTAGCTTACCAAATGTATAAAAAAAAGGGACGAAAAAATGCACGTGATGACGAGGGGCGAAATCGCGAAGACTCAACATTTCGGCAGGTTTTCTTTCGCCTTTTCCTTCCGTCCCTTTTTCCTTTACCTTTGCGTATGGCCTACAGCAGTCTCGAAGAATGCCTCCTTGATCTTGAAAAGCACGGGCATCTTATTCGTGTTACAGAAGAAGTTGATCCTGATCTTGAAATGGCGGCCATTCATTTGCGGGTGTACGCAGCGGGGGGGCCAGCATTGCTTTTTGAAAAAGTAAAAGGGTGCAAGTTTCGTGCGGCATCGAATATTTTCGGCACGAAAGAACGCTCGCAATTTATTTTCCGCGACTCCGTTGAAAATGTAAAAAAACTTATCGCGATCAAATCAGATCCGATGAATGCGATACGTCATCCGTTTAAAAATGCAGGAGCGTTATTTGCTGGATTAAAATCCATTCCGAAAAAAGCAGGATTTAATAAGCCTGTGATGAAGCATGAAACAACAATTTCTCAGCTGCCGCAAATTAAACACTGGCCGGATGATGGTGGCGCATTTGTAACGCTTCCTGCCGTTTATACGGAGGATATTGATGAGCCGGGAATCACACATTCTAATTTGGGAATGTACAGAATTCAGCTCAGCGGAAATGAGTATGTGCAGGATAAAGAAATTGGTTTGCATTATCAATTGCATCGCGGTATCGGCGTTCACCAGACGAAAGCGAATGCAAAAAAACAGCCGTTGAAAGTTTCCATTTTTGTTGGCGGACCTCCGTCCCTTCCATTCAGCGCAGTAATGCCTTTGCCGGAAGGATTATCGGAATTGAGCTTTGCAGGCGTTCTAGGAAACCGCAAGATCAGGTATGCATACAATGATGGATTTTGTATCGCAACAGATGCCGATTTTGTAATCACCGGTGAAGTTTATCCGGGTGAAAATAAAACAGAAGGACCTTTCGGAGATCATCTTGGTTATTACAGCCTGAAGCATAATTTTCCGTTGATGCGCGTGAAAAAAGTGTGGCACCGTGAAAATGCGATCTGGCCTTTCACTGTTGTTGGTCGCCCGCCCCAAGAAGATACCAGTTTCGGCTGGCTCATTCATGATCTTGCAGGCAAAGGAATACAAGCCGAAATCCCCGGATTAAAAAATGTAAATGCGGTAGACGCTGCTGGTGTGCATCCGCTTTTGCTTGCCATCGGAAGCGAACGTTATACGCCTTATCTCGAAGACAAACGTCCATCCGAATTGCTTACGATTGCGAATCACATTCTTGGTTCCGGTCAATTGTCATTGGCAAAATATCTTTTCATCAGCGCAGAGCATGATAATCCGCAACTCGATGTAAATAATATTCCTGCATTTTTCAATCACCTGCTCGAACGGATTGACCTCAGTCACGATGTTCATTTCTACACCAACACCAGCATCGATACGCTTGATTACAGCGGCGACGGATTAAATACAGGATCAAAAGTTGTTTTTGCAGCAACCGGAAATAAACGTCGCGAATTGAAAAAAGAAATTTCATACTTAAATCTTCCTGATGGTTTTGAAAATGCACGTGTAGCACTTCCGGGAATTCTCGCTGTAAAAGGAAAAAAATATTCCACCACAGCAGCAACAGAAATAGAATTGCTGCAATTAACAGAAGCACTTTCAAAACAGGAACTTTCTGGTTTTCCCTTGGTGATTTTGTGCGACGACAGTAAATTTGTTTCGCAGAACCTGAACAATTTTCTGTGGGTGACCTTTACAAGAAGTAATCCGGCTCATGATATTTATGGTGTGGATTCATTTGTGCGTCATAAGCATTGGGGCTGTAAAGGATCGCTGATCATTGATGCGAGAATAAAACCACATCATGCTCCGGTGCTGGAGAAGGATGAAGCGGTGGAGAGAAGGATTGACCGCTTGTTTGAAAAAGGTGGATCATTGCACGGAATAATTAAATGAAAATAAAATCTCCCCACAAATGCGCTTTTTAACCCTCCTCTTTTTAGTTTCATTTTCTTTGCCGTGTTTTTCTCAGAATAATGAATTGCTTCGTTCCCGAGGAACGCTTCCAAAAAATATTATTGGAACGCGACAGCAGCAATCCAACCACGAAATCAATCGAATCAAAACCAAAAATGAAATTGTTTCCAATGATCAACGTGTACTTATTGATGGCACTGTGAATCTTTGTCAGGCGATTGCAAAGAGTGGCAGGTTAATGATTAATGATACATTAAGCTCATATGCAAATCGCATTCTTGACATTTTACTTAAGGATAATCCAGCATTACGAAAAGAGCTTTGCGTCTATTTTTATTATTCACCGGGCAGCAACGCTGTAACACTCGACAATGGAATGATCATTATTGAGCTTGGATTAATGGCGCATGTAAAAAACGAAGCGCAGCTTGCTTTTATCCTTGCGCATGAAGTTTGTCATTACCGCGAAAGTCACTTTCTTAAATCTCTTCGTTATGCCAAAGATTTAACTGAAGAGGAAGATCCATTGCAAGCTGTATTAAACTATTCGAGAGAATTAGAACAGGAGGCGGATAGCCTCGGCTTCGAAATGTATAAATCCTCAGGCTACGCATTATCAGAAGCAGTAACGGTTTTTGATATGCTTGGAGCCTCTGAAATGGCGGAAGAACAAATTTCATTTACGCCTCGTGTTTTTGAAGAAGGTTTTTACAGATTCCCGCCTGATTATTTACTTGATTCGTTATTCGCTGTAGAAAACACAGATTATGATGAAAAAGCAAGCACGCATCCGAGCTGTGAAAACAGGAAGAACAAAATGCAATCGCTCACTAAAGACCTAAATTCAGAAGGCCGGTTATTTCTATTTCCTGAAGATGTTTTTAAAGCGCTTCGTTTGTTGGCCCGGGAAGAATGTTGCACTCTTTTTCTTGAAGAGCGCAGATATGGTGAAGCAATTTATTGTGCGTATGTCTTACTTGTTGAAGACAGCACAAGCATTACTGCAAAAAAAATCATTGGAAAAGGGCTTTATAATATCGCGGCTTATTCTATTTCATTTTTACCTGTCATTGTCCCTGAAAACTTCATTGTTGACATTGATCAGGACCATGATTTTGATTTAAGTTCAACACGATCGTTTGCCCCAATAGACTATTATGGTTTTATCCCCGGTGAAAGCCAGCAATTGCATCATTTCCTTGCAAGCTTAAATAGCGGAGAAATAACTGTTCTTGCAATGAGGTGGAATTGGAAATTGTATAGTGATGGCAATTTCAAAGATGAAACAGAATCACGTATATGTGAAAATCTCTTTCTTTTGTTAACTGCCTATCATGGCTTAGAAGTAGCTGACTTTGACTTTCCTGCTATTGCAGAAAGAAACAAAGACAAAAAGCTCGACTCGCTTATTACAAAAGGTAAAAGCCTGGACTATAAAAAAGAGTTTAGGGATTATCAAACGGGAAAATTCCAGAAAAACGATTTCAAATCAATTATCAAAACCTCCCCGGGCTACGAAACAAAAATCGCAGAATATTCTTACCGGGGATTTGATAGTATCATAAGGGACTCCATATTTTTCAATCACTTTGAAAGGCGTGAAGGCAGTAAGCGATTGCCTTTTGAATACCCGGAGGATATTTGGGAAAGATCAGAAAAGCAAAGGAAAAGTACCTACGGATTGGGGATTACAACCATGTGCATCGTTCAGCCTGATTATTATAGTTTAAAAGAAATAAAACGAACGCGCACCTATCTGTATAACGAGCAGGCAAGCAACGTTATGCAGCAAGCCCAGCAAACAGCTCTTATAACAAGCAGTAATGCAACCAAAAAGACCTATTTCATGCTTAGTCCTCAAACATTAGATTCTACCCGCACTGCAGATTATAATACGTACTGTATGCTGCAACAATGGCTTGAAGAACAAACTTCACATTCATCAAATGCATTAGCACTTAATCTTGCACACGCCGAGCTTGTCGATTCACTTGTAAAAAGATTGGGTACACAATACGTTATGCTGTCTTCCATCGCCTGTGAAAAACAGAAACGTATAAGGGACGTCGGCAGATTCATATTACCCTGCTTAATTCCATTTACGCTTCCATTTGCTGTTATTTATGGGGTCATTCCAAGAAACCGTTCCCAAATGGAATGTTATGTTTATGATTTAAAAAGCGGCGCATTAGTATTGGTCTATGAAGATTATACCAAATCCAAAGCTCAGGCAACAACAATGACAACATATTATAACAGCGTTTTTCGGAAAATAGCGCGTAATAAAAGACCTGATTAATTGTTTAAAACGTTAAAGCTCTGTAACTATTTTGGATACCAGATAAAGCGCTTTTGCCCTTTTTCCCTTTTTAACAAACTTTGATCCTTAATCCCATTCAGGCACGCACCCCAGCGCAATAAATTCCTTGCTGATTCGTAACTTAGAGGAAGTCCTTTTACAGCCTTAATTCTTACTATGCGCAATTTCATTCCTGCTTTCCTCGCCTTTTTCATTCCCTCATTTGCCTTCGCGCAAACCCACGCACCATTAGAACCAAACGGAAAGCTTCCCTCCTTCTTTTATAACCCAAGCCATGTGCTTGTCGACCAGGAAATAAATAAACGAAATGCTTCCGGTGATTATGTGAGCGTAAAAGAAGAAGCATTTATCCGCGAGATGAGCTATTTCGCACAGCAAAGAATGATCAGCGGAATTGTACTCTTCAATGATTCACTCAGCGCGTATGTGAGCAAAGTCGCAAAAGTGCTTTTGAAAGATGATACTGCTACTTTCAACAAGCTGCATTTTTACGTTTACAAATCGCCTGATCCGAACGCTTATACTTCGGCAACGGGAAATATTCTCATCACGGTTGGCTTGCTCGGACAATTGGATAATGAAGCACAACTCGCATTTATTCTTGCGCATGAGATCACGCATTATCGCCAGGGACACATGCTCAAAGGTTATCTCAATCGTGAAGAGCTGAAAGAACAAAGCAGCACTACGCCATCTTATTTATTGCTTTCCTCCTATTATTCCTATAACCAGGAACAAGAACTTGAAGCCGATCAGATGGGATTTGAATTGTACAAAAAATCACCTTACAGTGTAAGAGAAGCTTTGCGTTCTTTCGACGTGCTCGATTATTCTGATCTTCCGTTTGATGATGTTCCTTTTGACACTACATTTTTCAATAAAGATTACATGACCATTCCATCAGGTTACTTTATGAAGGAAGTAGATCCTGTTTATTCTGATGATAATTATGAGGATCGCAATTCAACGCATCCGAATGTGCGTAAGCGGCGCATGGCCTTGATGACGGAAGTGGATACGGTAAAAAATGCAGGCACACATTTGTACGTGGTTTCTAAAAACGATTTTCTTTCTGTTCGTGAAACTTCCCGTTATGAAATGTGCCGCCTTTATCTCATCGAGCGAAATTATCCCGGTGCAATTTATTCCGCGTACATGCTTTTGCAGCGTCACCCGGAAGACCTTTACCTGAAAAAAATTATCGGTCATTCGCTCTATGAAATTGCAGCTTATAATCAGACCGCCTCCTCCAGGGGATATTACAATCCTTACCTCGCATACGATTACAACAATTCCGGCGGCCGTTATGCAGGTCTGAAACGCAGCGGCTATTACCGCATTCCTGATTTCAAAGATTTTCCCGGCCAGCAGCAGCAATTGTATCATCTCTTTCATGAAATTGACGCGGATGAATTAACTGTTTTGGCGCTTTCTTATAATTGGGGATTGCATAAAGCTGATCCTGCAGATGAGTTTCAGAAAGGGCTTTGCGACAGCTTGTTCATTATGCTGGTGAATAAACAGAATTTGCACCTGAGCTATTTTTCTGCCCAAACTCCTGATGAAGCGAAAGAGCAATTCCGGAAAGATTCCCTGCAGCGTGTGGTGGAAACCGGCGAAGCAGGCGATTCAAAATATTCACGCATGGATAAATTCCGCCTCAATTCACAAAAAGAACGATTCACCAAATTCGCTTTTGTGGAAATGCTGAAAGATTCCGCTTTTGTTACCCGTTTTAAATATTACACCGATCATCGCACAAGTCTTGTTTCGGCCGGCGATGAAACATGGTATGGCAATAAATCAAAAACTGAAATTGCGCAGGAGGAAAAAGAAAATGCAGCGTACGGTTCAGGTATTCAGAAGATAATTGTGGTTTCTCCCGATTATGAATTTTACAATCAACTAAAACGGAAACAAACATCGGAGCAGGATTTTGCATCGAGTGAAAAGGGGCAGGAAAATTTAGGCACCGCAATTAAAACGGAAGCAACAAATGCGGGTCTTGATTGCATTTTACTTTCTGCTTTTTCCATGGACAGTTCGAACGGCGATGCATTTTCAGATCTTGCCGTACTTAACGAATGGTTTTTCGAGCGCATGCAACATGGCAACAGCGGTTATGCTTCCACGATCAATAACCAGGCACAGGTGGATTCAATCGCTGCAAAATACGGAACACGCTATGTGATGTTCACCGGCGTTGAAGTGGAATACCGCAAACGCATCCAGCATCCGTTCTGGTTTGGCGTTTCCTGCCTCGCAGTGGTGCCTGTGATTCGTGCATTTATTCCGCGCAACAACATGAGCTATGACGCTTGTGTGCTCGATATGAAAACCGGTGAAGTAATCATGATACGTCACGCCACGAAGCTCAAAGGAAAAGAATCCGAAAACACACAGGAATATTACAAAGGTCTTTTCGACAAACTGCACAAAACGAAAAAACCAAAATCAGATGGGAAGCCGGTAACGGAATTAGAAAGAGGCATGTAACTAGTACGAATAACTTCGAATAGTTACTAATAGAAATATTCCTTGAAGTAAAATAAAAAGGGTGCTAATTCAATTTAGCACCCTTTCTGTTTTTGCAATCCCCACTAACTTCTTCGTAACTATTAGAAGTTATTCGTAATTCGTACCCTACAGGAGGACTCCCACGCCGAAGAATACCTGGAAGATGTCTTTCTCAAAAGTTCTCTGCATTAAAAACTTGCTTTCCCTTGAACTGTCAAGACTTAAGACCGGAGCTGCTAAACGGATTCCTGTATTTGCAACAATGTGATCCCAGAAAACCATTTGCGTTCCTGCCGCCACGTGAAATATAATTTGATTTAAAAAATCATCCGTTAACATAAGTGTATTATAACCGGGATTACCTTTTCCGATTATATATTCATTATGCGTGTACGTTAATCCAATATCATAAAACTTTCCTATTGGTGCGATGCCGCCACGTTTCTTTTTGAATGTTCTGAGCGTAGCTCCGAATTCCATTCCCTTTATGCGATCACTTTTATGATAAACGGATTCTATTCCTTTATTATAAACCTGGTTATTACCCAACGACCACATATTATAATTCAGATTCAGCTGTGTGCGCCTTCCGGTTATGACGCCGATGTTTCCACCGTATTGAAAATTATATTTCGTAAAAAAATCAGAGACGGAAGTATAAAACGGAGCATACGCACCTTCCACTCCAATAATAAAACGATGGCCCATATAACCACCTTTGCCGGGAGCTGCTTTCAAAAAACCCGCTGTAAAAATCAGCGCAGCAAGGATCAGAGTCTTTTTCATTTCGCAGCTTTTTTAGGGGTTGACAATGTGCGCATCAAATCAAAAACATGCAGCTTCCTTCGTGAATCGGTTGCTTTTTGATTGGTCATTTGTGTGCGTTGAACAAATAGCGGCTTTCCGGAAACCACATCGTAAATAATAACGGTATAATAAACATCTTCCTTCGGCGTGAAAAGGCGATACAGAATATGCGGCGCTAGCGGCACAGCGACGAGTGAAAGAATTCTTAAAACAGTTCCGCCGCGTTTTGCTTTATATGTTTGGTAAGCCGACCACATGAAATAATTCGTTCCGTATTTTGCAGCCAGCGCTTTCATATCTTCCTGCGGATAAGGAAGAATCTGGTTATCGCCGTAATCCTGGCGCTGATCAAACCATTCGTTCACTGTAACAAGATCATTGAAACGCGTTACTGTTCCGGTATCCATATTATTGCCATCAAGTATCTGCAGATTCATCCCAAGCTGTGAAGCGCTTTGTTTCATATCAGCAACCAGGATGTCGTGTCCCTCAAGTGATGATTTCACGTCTACATCTTCCGCACCGCCGGTGGCATCATAAGAAACATAGATCGGATTAACAGCAACAATATTTAAGATTCCCTGCGGACCGGAATAACCTTCTTTTCTCGCGTCTTTGATTTTCTTCTGCTCCTTATTGCTTTTTTCATACCATAACGAATCAGAAATTCCGATGCTGTCTGCATAAGCTTGCGCTATGCGGTACATCTGCACAAAACCAGAATCTTTCATTTCATCAATGAAAGCAAACTGCCAGTATTTAAAATGATCGAGTGAATCGCGGTCGAGATGATCGATGCCGGCCTGGAATCTTGCAACAGGAGAATCTGTCTTTATTTTTTTCGCAATAGTTGTATCGGCAAATGCTTTATTTCCGATGGCTACCAATGCACTGTCCGTTTTTTGAAATTCCGTCATGGGAATTTCATTCTTCACAGCAAGTTCAAGGAATAATCCTGTTGTCCAGCGTGTGATGTCATTATCTTCCGGAAACAATGTGTGTGCCTTCCATGCATATTTCAGCGCTGCTGCGTTCCAGCCGGTCGCATCGGTCTTATTGACGAATGCTTTCAGTCGTCCCTGTTCACCAACCGGCTTTGAATTATCTTCATAGGAAGCAGAAAAAAGCGATTCGAATAAGGACGAAAGATCTGTGTAATCATACAGCCTGTTTTTCTTGATCACGCTTCCATACATCGCCCGGATCAATTCACGGGTGAGGTAATGATTATCAGGGTAAACTTCCTGCTCTGCATAATTCGAGTAAATTGCCTCGTTGAATTCACCTACTGCTGTGTGCTCTGCAATTTCCTCAAAGCGTGCCATTTCTTTTATTCGCCAAAACATCGTTTCAGAAACGAGATATTTGCTTCCTGTAGTATCAGCACTAAGCTTTCCGAATTTCCTGACAATAACTTTTCTGCGCTTGTATACACTTGGATGTGTTGCAAGATCATCGTCCTCATCTTCATCCGCAGGTTTTATCTTCTTGATGGTATCTACATAAAACTTCGAAGGGAAGATAAAATAATCAGATTCGAAAAAAGATTTTTTAAATAAAGTATCACTGAAAGGCGCATCTGCCAATGCAAGAATATCGAAAGCAGCCATACTTGCATGCGGGTCATAATTAGAATTGAGCAGCAATTCAAATCCTTCTTCATCCGCCTGTGATTCGTATGCACGGGAATAACGGTGGCGTTTTAAAAAGCGATTTTCAAAAGTAGTCTGATCGTACTGGCCGATTCCTTCACGTGCTTTTACACCCTCCACATAACCGGTAAGTACGTGATTGCGTTTGTAGTGAATAACTTCATGTGCAATAACAAATGCAAGCTCCGATTCATTTTTCAGACGCGTGAGCAGACCGATGGTAACGAAGATAGCGCCCTGGTCAGTGGTGAAAGCATTTACCGTTGGCGAGCGAAGTATATAAAATTTCAATTTTTTGCGCAGTTCAGGGTCCTGGCGGAGCAGCAATGAATCAGCAACACGGTTGATGTAAATACTGAACGTATCATTGACGAGCACTTCGCCGCTGAAACGCATCTGATCGACCGAATAATTTGTCTGCAGGTAAAATTCAACCTGCGCATCACGCATTTTCTGATCCTGCGCCTGGTCAATTTTTTCATTATCCTTTGCCGCTTTTTCAGCAGTGGAAATGAGAAATTCCTGCGGCAGGGGGCCGTTTGCACGTGCAGGTTTATAATTATCAAGATTGGGTTTGGCAGCAGGAGTTTGCGCTAATACAAAAACTGGCAACAACACCAAAAGCATCCAAATGAGTCGGGGATTATTCATAATTTCCAAAGTTAATACAGGAATTAACAAGATAATCGCGATTGTTCTAAAAGTGATGAAAAAAGAACTTAAAAAGTGATAAACAGGCTCGAATACCTATGTAAACGCTTTTCGCATTTTATCCGGGACATCGTGCAAATAATTGAAAGGCCGTGTATCGCTTATTTTTTACCTTTGGCCGACAATTTAAACCCTTTAAATAAAAACTCATGGGATTCTTTGGAAAGATCAAACAAGTACTTGGTATCGGAACTGTATCTGTTAAAATTTCAGCAACGCCAACATTCAGCACTTCTGACGCTGAAATAAAAGGCGCTGTTGTAATTACAGGAAAAAGTGACCAACTGATCGAATCAGTAAAGATCGAATTTGAAGAAGCATTCACTACCGGTTCGGGCGACAATGCAACAACCAAAAAATTCGAGCTTGGAAGTGTGAAACTACCTGGCTTTGCAATCAATAAAGACGAAACGAAAAACGTCGTATTCACATTGCCATTCACCTATTCCAAAACAGCAAGTGAAAACCTTGCAGAAAAAGGCGGTGTATTGGGCGGCATCGGAAAGGTCGGCGGATTTATGAAAGGCGAAAAATCAAAATTCACGCTTATTGCAACTGTTGATGTTAAAGGCGCAACATTCGATCCGAATGATGTAATGGAGCTGAAAAAAGCAAAAGCATAATTTTTTTTTGTTCAGATAAGTTTATCCCTGCCTGTTTAACTACTGGCAGGGATTTTTTTATCCGGAAGCGTAACAGAACCAGTTTCAGTGAATATTGAATTTAAAAACCATGAATTACTTCTGCATATTCACTAACGCAAGAATTTCTCTTTTTTTCCTGCGTGCTACTTCAAAGATTTTTTGATCGTGCATGGTAATAATGAACGGCTCACCTTTTGAGTATTCGATAATAAAATTCACATTTATCAGGTAACTTTTATGTACACGGATAAAAGCTGTGACGCTAGAAAAAAATTCATCAAACTCTTTCAGGTTTTTCGCGATCATGTATTGTTCCCCGTCGTCCATCGTTATACGGCACCAGCTCGTATCGGCTTCGATGTAAGCAATAGACATAACAGGCAAGAGCTTTACTTTATCGCGAACATGAACAGCAATCTTACGGTCTTTTATTTCGGCGCCTAGACTGTTCAGCATATTTCCGATCTGTACCTTATTACGATTACGTTCTTTGTTTTTTGCTTTTTGTATTGCACGCGTCACGGCATTTTTCAGATCATCCACCTCAACGGGTTTCAGCAGGTAATCCAGTGCACTAAAGCGGATGGCATCGATCATAAAAGTATCAAAGCTCGTTACGAAGATCACCTCAAATGGAACTTCTTCCCATTTACGCAGCAGGTTAAAACCATCGCCACCGGGCATTTGTATATCAAGAAAAACAAGCCCGGGTAAATGTGCATTGACAGCAAGAAAAGCTTCTTCTACATTTTCAGCTTCTGCCACTATTTCTATCTCCGGAAATAAATTCTCAAGCAGGCTTCGCAATACTACGCGGCTTTTTGCTTCATCATCAACAAGGAGAACCTTAATCTTCATAACTGTAATTAATAATTAACAGGGATCGTAACCTCAACACGTGTGCCCGTTGATCTGCCCGAGTTGTCATGCAGGTCAATTACACGCACATTCGGTTTTTCGACAGCGGGCATACTGCCCATCAGTTCGACACGTTGCTGAGAAAGTTCCATACCCAATGATTTATGTGAAAATTTACGTTTCAGCAATTTTGCCTTTTCACGTCCGATTCCATTGTCTTCGATACTGATATGAAGATATTCACCTGCCAAACGAATGGTAATTGTCAATACACCGTGCGACTCTTTGGGAAGGTTCATCAATCCATGCAGATTGCATTTTCAACATAGGGCTGAAACATCATAGGAGGAATAAGTACTTGCGAATCATCAATAGCAGGATCAAGCCGGAGTTTGTATGCGAATTTGCTGCTGAAGCGCAATTGTTCCAGTTCTACGTAAAGATTCAGCATGCTTAATTCCTGCTCAAGAAGAATAAGCCTTTCCTGTGCATTATTCAAAACCATCCGAATGAGCCTAGAAAATTTTGCAAGATAATTATATGCTTCCTGCGAATTATTCAGCAGCACAAAGCTTTGGATGGAATTGATCGCGTTAAAAATAAAATGCGGGTTCATCTGCGCACGCAATGCAGTTAGTTGAAATTCAGCAAGCAATTTATTTACATGTGTTTTTTCTTCCTCTTGTGCGCGTATTTTGCGCAGACGAAGTCGGACAAAGAACACGACTATACCGGCAACAATTATGATTTCCAGCGCAAAGAACCATCCTGTTTTCCAGAACGGGGATGGAATTTTAAAATTAAAAATGGCCGGCGCATCGCTCCGTACTTTATCATTGTTGCGCGCATACACAACGAGCTTGTATGAGCCGGGAGGAAGATTCCGGTAAACTATTTCATGCTGTCCTGTGCTTTCCCATTTTTCATCAAACCCTTCGAGGTGATACAGAAAATCCACGTCCCCTCTATAGGAAAGCGCATCAAGGAAAAAACGAAAATTATGCTGGTCGTATCGCCACGCAGGCAATGTATCGAAGCTGGAATAACGTTTATCATCCACCTGTATTCCTGAAATAAAAACAGGTGGTGCGTATGAATTCGGCTTTAGCTTTTTGATATCAACAGTGCAAACGCCCTTATTTGTGCCGAGCCATACCTTGTCGTTCAAAATGCAAATCTTCATGATCTCATCCGAAATAATTCCATTTGCAGTGTTATAAGATTCGATGCGCGATCTTTCGTACACACCGTAATTTACGATCACTTTCACCAGGCCTTTTGTAGTTCCGATCCATGCATTTCCATCTTCATCAAAATCAATTGCACGGCATGAATTTGTCGGAAGTCCATTTTCTATGGTAAGATGAATCGTCTTTTTCCTGTTCCAGATAACGATGCCATTTCCTTTTGTAATGATCCATATTACTCCATTCTTATCTTCCTTTATTCCGAAAGGTTCCGAATAGAAGAGGCTGTCTTTTTTTCCCAGGGTAGTGAATTGATAGTTTTCATACTGGTAAAGTCCATCCATGCAGCCCACTAAAATCTCATTTTCACGCGTACAGTATAATTCACGTCCACGTGACGGAAGTGCAATCATCCTGGTTTGATAATGGTACGTTTTTACTTTTGAAGAATGGTCTGCGATAATAGCCGTATCGCACAGTTCACGCAGGTAAATGCTGGTAAGAACGAGTCGCCTGCCCTCTTTTGTTTCTGTTACTTTATAACCTCCTGACGGAAAAACCATTCCTGTGTTCGGGTCAGGCAGGCATTCATAATACGGAATCAATTTGTCGAGTCCCTTATTGATGACTCCAACATGAAACGACCCGGCAACAAGAACGCCATCGGAAGTTTGATGAACATCATTTAATGTCATTGGAAAAGGGTTCGGAAAAACCTGGCTGAATGAATCTGCTTTTTCATTGTAATTAAGTATTCCATTACCGTATGTTCCAATCAAAAGCCCGTTCTGTACATGACCAAGCGCACATACACGCTGGTTCATGAGTGGCAAATTCCTGTAGTCGGTAATTGCACGTGAAGGACAATACATCACGCCTTTTTCAAGTGTCGTAAACCACAATCCTCCTTCCCTGTCAGTGCAAATTGATGAAACTGAAATGCCGGGAAAATAATGTGCCAGCGGCTTTGAAAAATCGTTGTCTTTATAACAATAAACACCATCCATAAGTACACACACCCAAACCAGGCGATCATCCCCATAATAAATACAAATTGGAGTGTCTTTAAATGTAGCAACTTCCTTATGATCCGTTCCTGTGATATAAAGAAGCTTGGTATATACATTACAAACCAGGTCACCGCTTTTTGTCATCACTCCGCACATGGATACTGATGTTACCCGTAAAAACTCATTATACGAGGTTAAAAAAAAAATCTTCTTTGTGCCGTAATCAAGCGTGGTATGGATTGTATTACTGTTGCGCATGCCACTCATCATGTCTACAAAAAGCCAGGTGGAGTCGATCAGCTTGCCGTATAAACGAGTGGAATCTTCATCTTTATTAAACTGGTAACATTTCGTATAACCATCTTCTTTTTTTATCCAGATAAAACCGGATCCGCTGCATATCCAAAGCGTCCCTTCGTGATCTATAAAAATCTTACGTATAAGAATTTGTCCTTTTTGCAAAAGATGAAATAATGTATCGTTGGCCGGGATAGAATAAACCTTATCGTCTTTTATATAAGATATGCTGCCCATTGCATCACACCACATGCGTCCGTCAGCATCTTCGCACAGATGAAAAACGGTATTCCCAGGTAATCCATCACTGCTTGTAAATGTTCTGAAATCACACCCGTTGTAACGGCACACACCGGCATCGGTGGCAAACCACATATAACCTTTGTGATCCTGCAGGCAATAATACACTTCGGAGCTGGGCAATCCATCGTCCGGTGTAATATTGGTACAGCTCAGTTGCTGGCTCTTCAACTCATTTACATAAATGAAAAACAAAAAGCACAGGAAACGGGGTAGCGAATGCATTACTGCAAAAGTAAACAATTGGCGCCTTTTCGGATTGTGCGAAAAAGCCAATTAACGGTAGTTCAAACGGGGAATACACAATTACTTTTACGCCCGATTAAGAAAATCGTTTTTTAAACTCTTCTTAAAAAAACCATGGGATTATTCGGAAGGATCAAACAAATGCTGGGCATGGGCACAGTGTCTGTAAAACTCTCTTCCTCTCCTACTTTCAGCACCTCGGAGTCGGAGATTAAAAGTTCTGTTGTAATTACATGAAAAAGCGATCTGCTGATCGAATCAGTTGAAAATCGATTTTGATGAACAGTTCAATTCCGGCAACGGAGATAATGAAACAACAAAAGAATACAAACCGGGTACCGTAAAAATGACTGGTTTTGCAATCAAAGCGGGTGAAAAAAAAGTGTATTTCACAATACCATTCAGCTATTCTAAATCGGCAAGCGAAAGCATGGCAGATAAAGGCGGTAGTATGGGTGGTATTGGAAAAATGAGCGGGTTTATGAAAGGTGAAAATCAAAATTCACATTGACTGCTAATGTAGATGTGAAAGGAGCCAACTTCGATCCGAATGATGTTATGGAAGTAAAAAAAGCCAAATAAAAACAATTAAAACAAAAGCAAAATCATGAAAAAGACCCTTCTTATCTTAAGTGCAATTGCGCTGACTCAATTTTTTGTTGCCTGCGGCGGTTCTGCTGATAAAAAAGCCGACGATTCAGGAAATGAAACCGCTGCAGACGGACATTACACCACCGCTGACTTCACCGATCTTGATCTTACACCGGGCGGCATTAACGCAACAATGAAAGCACCTAAAGGCGCAACGATCAAAAAATCATCTGACGGAAGCATTTGCGTGCAGGCAGGAAAATATTTCCAGATGAATATCAAAGCTCTTACAGGATCAACCGCAAAAGCTTTTAATGAAATGACAAAAGAACTTGCTCTCGATAAAGAAGAGAATCCTTCTTTTGCGAAGATGGCTGCTGAAGAAACAAATGGATTTATGACAGAAAAGACGGATGGTGAATTGAGTTTTTCATGGGTGATTGCCAATGGAGAAGGATGCATTTATGCCATAAATGGAGTTCCTTATGCTGATGCTTCAGAAGGTTATACGGAGGTTCCGCCTCCAGCTGATGTAAGAGTTATGTGGGAAGCAGCTAAAACAATTAAAGTCAAATAATAAGTTAACCGGAGTGTAATTCCCTGCCTAGTATTCTTCATAGGCAGGGAATTTTTTGTTCCGTCAAAATGTCCAATTCGGAGAGGTTGTGTAGCTTGCGGAATAAATCTTCGCAGTTATGAATCATACACAATATGTACAGCTCCTCCCCGGATTTCTTAAGCCGGAGTTGATCAACGCACTTCATCCGCTTCTTGCCAACGCACCTTTCATCGACGGGCGCACCACCGCCACACAAGCAGCACGTGAAGTAAAACGCAACCTGCAGGTGGATACAAACGACCCTCACATTTTTCCGCAACTGCAACAGATCATTGGCGTGGCGCTGATGAATGAACAGAAGTTCAACACCGAATTTTATGCTGCGCGCATTTACCAGATTCTTTTCAGCAAATGCGAAACAGGAATGGGTTATGGCTGGCATGTAGATAGCCCCGTGATGGGCGTTCCTCCTACCCGCACCGATCTCGCCATGACTGTTTTTCTCAGCGATCCGTCAACGTATGAAGGCGGAGAATTAGTCATTCGCACAGAAGCCGGTGAAACAAGTTACAAACCACAGGCGGGTGATGCTGTTATTTATCCCTGCCAGTATATCCATTGTGTAAATGATGTAACAAGCGGCGTGCGGATTGCAGCAGTTACGTGGATTCAATGTTCTGTTCGTTCAGCAGAACAACGTCAGCTGCTTTCGAATCTGAAAAAAGTGCATGAACATTTGGCAGCGAAGGATGCACAATCGCCGGAAACACAATTAGCATTGCAAAACTGGAGTAACTTATTGCGGATGTGGGCGGAAGTCTGAGAATTGGATCGTTAATTTATTGTAACTTTCATTATGAGAAAATCAGTTTTCCTTCATAAATCAAACGTTTTATTTTCCCTTTTCATCTGTCTTGGTATTTCATTTTCCTGCTTGCATAAAAAGCAGAAGTTTGTACATGGCGGTTGCTGTCTTTCGCAGGGGACACTCGTTCGTTTAGCAAATGGAAAAGATATTTTAATTGAGAATATGAAAGCGGGCGATACTGTTCTTGCGTTCAACAAAACGACAGAGCGGTTTGAGCCATCGAAGGTTTTAAAAACTTTTTCTACTGAGCATGCTGGTTTTGTAAAAATGAATTTCAACAGGTTAATGCGCAATGAAGTTGAAGTTTATCCTGCTACATCAATCATTGTTTCGCAGGATCACCCGATCTGGGTGAAAGATAAAGGCTGGTGTTCCACCCAACCTGAAATGACAATGCGAATCCTGATGATGAAGGATGTAAAAAAAATCGTTGCCGGCGATGATTGTTACACAAACAAAGACTGGTGTAAAGATGGCCGCGCCGGAACAGCAAAACTTGCATCTGTTGAAAAACTGAGTGAAATCATGAAAGCGTATACAATTGTAAAGCTGGATAATGGTTTGGATTGTTTTATCGCGAATGGAATTGTTGTGGGAACTGAGGCGATGTCGATGCAGGATGGTGGTGATTAATTGATAACTGAATTGACATAAATGAATCACGATTTAATTTAAGCGCTGAAGGAATTTCTTTGTTGGAAAAAAGACATGCTGAATACAAGACAGGTAAAAGCAAAACTTGTACTCTCAGGGAAATCCGGAAAATGATTTACGCTAAGCACAAATAAGCATTCAAAGAAAATTTCTTCTTCGTTTTCATTGATACAGGATATCTAATTGTTGCATTTTCCTTCTGAAACAGCATTTTTTTCTTCTTTATTTCAGTGTTCTGAAAAAACGCTGCTTTGTGTGAATTCACAATATACCTTACCAATGCACTGAAAAACAAGCCCGTGCGTTTTACAGTGACCGCTTCGTACTACCTGATGCGTTACTCCGCCAAAATGAAGGAATAACCCTTGCAATAACTTTGCAACTAAATCTACTACTTCATGGACTTTATACGCAGATCTTTACTTGCTTTTTTCTTGTTGTGCGCAACGTTTACACAGGCGCAGACTTACAACATGAGCACAACAACAGTGTCCAACTGTTCCGGCACTTTTTATGATTCCGGCGGAAGCGCAGGCAATTACGGCAACAACGAAAACACCACGATGACGTTCACCTCGTCGGGCGGAACCAGGTTGAGTTTTGCGTTCAGTTTTTTGAATATCGAAACGTGCTGCGATAGATTATATATCTACGACGGGCCGACTTCATCCTATCCTGTTATCGGCGTTTACACTGCGAACCCGGGAACAATTGTTTCCACGGGAACTTCGCTTACGTTTCGATTTACTTCAAATGGAAGCGGAACAGGAACAGGCTGGGCGGCAAATATTTCATGCACTACACCACCGCTTACCGTTTACCCGTTAACCAGTGGAACCGTTACAGCATGCAGTGGCGCCATATATGATAATGGCGGGCCGGCAGGATATTACAGCGACGGCGCAAACATTACGCAAACATTTACCTCGGGCACAACCGATTTTCTTCAGTTCTCATTCCTTCCGCTTGGATATGCTTTTATAGCCGGCGACACCTTATTCATTTACGACGGCGCAACAGTAAGCGCTCCTTTAATTGCGGCACACACTTTAGGATCTACAATGGAAACATTTACATCCACCGGCAACAGCGTCACGTTACGTTTCAAAAGCAATCCATCTGGTAACACTGTTGGATGGGCCGGAGAATTTCAATGCACAACTACTCCGGGCGCAGCTTTGTCTTTTGATATGAGCGGTGGTATTCGCGGAATATGCAGCGGATCGTTTTATGATGTTGGTGGTGCAACGGGAAATTATGGCAACAGCACGTCAATTTCGCAAACATTAATGTCGACGAATGGCAACCGGATAAGCATCACGTTCAATTCCTTTTCATTGGAAACGTGTTGTGATCGCTTGTACATTTACGATGGGCCGAATACAAACTCTCCTTTGATTGGCTCCTATGCCACCAACCCCGGAACAATTACTTCGACAGGCACAGCACTCTCGTTTTACTTTTATTCCGACGCCAATAATGTTGCACCCGGATGGGCGGCAAGTGTAAATTGCACTACACCTGCACTTACAGCATATCCGCTTACCAATGGCACAATAACCGCGTGTGATGGCGTAGTATATGACAACGGAGGAGGATCGGGCAATTATGCAGATGGCGCTAATATCACACAAACATTTACCTCAGGCACTTCAGCCTTTTTACAATTCAGCTTTTTACCACTGGGAAATGCATTTTCAGCGGGAGATACGCTTTTCATTTATGATGGAGCAACGATAAGTGCACCGCTCATCGCTGCACACACGACAGCTTCGCAAATGGAAGGATTTACTTCTTCGGGCAACAGTGTTACGTTCCGTTTCAAAAGCAACGCTTCCGGAAACAATGTCGGATGGGCAGGTGAATTTCATTGTACCAGCACACCCGGCGCACCGCTTACATTTAACATGAGCACTGGCATCCGTGGCATTTGCAGCGGAACATTATATGATGTGGGTGGCGTAAACGGCGATTATGGCAACAGCACCAACTTGTCACAAACCTATTTATCTACAAATGGAAATCGGCTCAGTATTACGTTCAATTCATTTGCTTTGGAAACCTGTTGCGACCGTTTGTACATTTACGATGGCCCAAACATAAACTATCCGGTGATCGGAGTATATGCAACCAATCCGGGAACGATTACATCCACCGGCACTTCACTTACGTTCAAATTCACATCAGATGTTTCGAACGTTGCAGCAGGGTGGGATGCAACAATCAATTGTACAACGCCACCGTTGACTGTTTATCCACTCACAAACGGAACGGTAACAGCATGCAGCGGTGCAATTTTTGACAATGGTGGCGCGGCAGGTTATTACACCGACAATGCTACCATTACAGAAACATTTACATCAGGTACAACTGATCATTTACAATTTTCATTCCTGCCATTGGGTAATGCATTCACTGTTGGTGATACGCTTTTCATTTACGATGGTGCAACAGTGAGCGCACCACTTATTGCAGCGCACACATTGAGCACGTTTATGGAAACATTCACCTCGTCGGGCAATAGTGTTACGTTCTTATTTAAAAGCAATGCTTCGGGCAATACCGTTGGATGGGCCGGACAATTTCAATGCACTCCATTACCGGGCGCTCCATTATCTTTTGACATGACGACTGGAATCCGAGGCGTATGCAGCGGAACGTTGTATGATGTTGGTGGCGCAAGTGGAAATTATGGCAACAATACCAATATCACGCAAACTTATTTGTCCACCAATGGAAATCGTTTGAGTGTAACATTCAATTCATTCTCCGTTGAAACATGTTGCGACCGCTTATACATTTACGATGGGCCGAATACAAATTATCCGCTCATCGGTGCCTATGCAACGAACCCGGGAACGATTACATCAACCGGTACATCACTCACTTTCCGTTTTATCTCGGATGCTGCGAATGTCGGCTCCGGATGGGATGCAAATATTTCCTGCACCACGCCGCCGCTCACAGTTTACCCGCTTACAAACGGAACAGTGACAGCATGCAGCGGTGCAATTTTTGACAATGGCGGGCCAGGAGCAAATTACACGGACAATGCAACCATCACGCAAACATTCACATCAGGTACAACTGATTTTTTGCGTTTTTCTTTTTTGAATGCAACCACCAATTTCAATTCAGGTGATACACTTTTCATTTACGACGGAGCTACAACCAGTGCGCCATTAATTGCTGCACATGTTGTTGGTACGTATATGGAAACATTTACCTCTTCGGGCAATAGCGTAACGTTGAAATTCAAAAGCAACTCATCTACTAATGCGCCGGGCTGGGCTGGGCAATTTCAATGTACCACAACTCCTGCTCCTCCACTTTCTTTTGACATGACTGCAGGAATTCGTGGTGTTTGCAGCGGCACTTTGTATGATGTAGGTGGTGCAAGCGGAAATTATGGCAACAGCACAAACATCACACAAACGTATTTATCTACAAATGGAAATCGTCTCAGCATTACGTTTAATTCATTTGCATTGGAAACCTGTTGCGACCGTTTATACATTTACGATGGGCCAAACACAAACTATCCGGTGATCGGTGTTTATGCAACCAATCCGGGAACGATTACATCTACCGGCACTTCACTTACGTTCAAATTCACATCAGATGTTTCGAACGTTGCGGCAGGATGGGATGCAACAATTAATTGTACAACGCCACCGTTGACTGTTTATCCACTCACAAACGGAACCATAACAGCATGCAGCGGTGCAATATTTGATAATGGTGGCCCTGCGGGTTATTACACCGACAATGCTACCATTACAGAAACATTTACATCAGGTACAACAGATCATTTGCAGTTTTCATTTCTCCCATTGGGTAATGCATTCACCGTTGGTGATACGCTTTTCATTTACGATGGCCCAACAGTGAGTGCACCGCTTATTGCAGCGCACACATTGAGCACATACATGGAAACATTCACTTCCACAGGCAACAGCGTTACGTTACGTTTTAAAAGCAATGCTTCGGGCAATACCGTTGGATGGGCAGGACAATTTCAATGCACACCATTGCCGGGCGCTCCATTATCTTTTGACATGAGCACAGGTATTCGAGGCGTATGCAGCGGAACGTTCTACGATATTGGTGGTGCAAGCGGAAATTATGGCAACAGCACGAATATTTCGCAAACGTATGTTTCGAATAATGGTGATCGTCTCAGCGTAACATTTAATACGTTCTCCATAGAAACATGCTGCGATCGTCTTTACATCTACGACGGGCCTTCTGCTGCTTATCCATTGCTGGGCGCGTATGCAACGAATCCCGGAACGATTACCTCAAGCGGCACATCACTTACCTTCCAGTTTACTTCTGACGCAGCCAACACCGGACCAGGATGGTCAGCAAACTTTGCATGCGCCGGCCCTGTACTCGATGTGTACACACCAATGTCAGGAACTGTCACAGTTTGCAGCGGCGTATTTTATGATACCGGCGGGCCAATCGGAAACTACCCGGATGGCGAAGATCGTACTGTGACATTTACCTCTGCAAGCAATCAGTATTTACGATTTGATTTCAATGCAAATCATTTCAACATTGCCTCAGGCGATTCACTCTTCATCTACGATGGAGCAAACACAAGCGCCCCATTATTTGCAATTTTAACGGGCAATACACAACCAGGACCGCTTACATCAAATACAAGCGTGCTTACATTCCGTTTCAAAAGCAATGCTGCAACAAACACGATCGGCTGGCAGGCATGGATCAGTTGCGTGAGTGCGCCGGATAATAATCCGGTGATAAATATGTCTGGTGGTGTACGTTATACCTGTGGCGGAACTTTTTACGATGTTGGCGGAAGCGCAGGTAACTACGCCAATAGTGAAAACCGTTCCATGACATTTGTATCCAACAGCGGCTGTGGCATTCGTTTTACATTCACTGCATTCCTGACAGAAACCTGCTGCGACAGATTATATGTGTACGACGGACCAAGCACCGCGTCAACATTGATCGGAACATATAGCGGCGCGGCGCTGCCTCCTGTTTTACAATCAAGCGGCAACGCGTTGACTTTCCGTTTCCAGAGCGACGGAGGCAACACCGGCAGCGGATGGGCAGCAACAATCAGCTGTCCGAATCAGCCACTTGCGACAATTACACCAAGTGGTCCTACAACAATTTGCGCAGGTGGCAATGTTACATTGACAGCAAGTAATAACACAAGCTATGTATGGAACACCGGCGCAACAACGCCTAATATTTCCGTAAACAGCAGCGGCGGTTATTGGGTAACCGTAACCAATGCAGGCGGATGTACCTCTACTTCCGGCATCACAAACGTTACCGTAAATCCGCTTCCCACACCAACTATTTCAGCAAGCGGTCCGACAACATTCTGCTCGGGCGGAAGTGTTACACTTACTGCGGTCGGCGGAAACACTTACCTGTGGAGCACAGGCGCAACAACGAGCAGCATTACGGTTACATCCAGTGGAAATTATAATGTAACTGCAACAAATAGTAATGGATGTACTGCAAATGCAACACAAGTAACTGTAACGGTTAATCCACTTCCTTCAGCAAACGTTACTGTTTCTGGTCCGCTTAACTTCTGCACAGGTGGTAGTGTAACGTTTACTCTGCCCGGCGGAAATACTTATCTGTGGAGTAACGGCGCAACAACATCGGGTATTACTGCAACAACAGCAGGAAGCTACAGCGCGACTATCACATCACCTGCAGGATGCTCTGCATTAACGAGCTCTTATAATGTTACTGTAGATACGCCACCTACTGCAGGCATTACCGCAGGCGGCCCACTCACTTTCTGCGCAGGAGGGAACGTTACGCTTAATGCATCCGGCGGAAGCAGTTATTTGTGGAGTAATGGAAATACATCTGCCGCTATAACAGTAAATTCTTCCGGTAATTATTCAGTAACGTCGTATAGTGCGAATGGCAATTGTTCTGTCGTTTCTTCGCCGGTAACAGTAACAGTAAATCCTCTACCGACACCTGCTATAAGCGCATCAGGTCCGCTGACTTTCTGTAATGGCGGTAATGTTACACTCACTGCATCAGGGGGAAATACTTACTTGTGGAACAATAGTGCAACAACAACTTCCATTAACGTTACAACCAGTGGTAATTACAGTGTAACTGCTACGGGCGTTAATGGTTGTAGTGCAACAAGTACTACAGTAAGTGTGATTGTGGATCCGGCGCCAACTGCGAATGTTACAGTCAGCGGCCCCACAAGTTTCTGCCAGGGTGGAAATGTAATACTTACAGCTTCAGGTGGAAGTTCTTACCTATGGAGCAACGGTGCAACGACATCCAGCATTAACGTAATTGCGTCAGGAAATTATTCTGTCACAGCGTACAGCGCAAATGGAAATTGTACAGACAACTCCTCAACAACTACGGTAACAGTTTATCCACCACCAACACCAGCGATCACCGCATCTGGTCCTGCAACATTCTGCCAGGGTGGAAGTGTAACACTTACTGCATCGGGTGGCAGCAGCTACTTGTGGAGCGATGGAAGCACAACAACCAGTATTGTAGTAACACAAAGCGGAAATTATTATGTTACTGCGACTGGTCCGGGAGGATGCACAGCGATAAGCAGCACAACAACAGTGATTGCAGATCCTGCACCAGTTGTGAACGTAAGTGCAAGTGGGCCTACAACATTCTGTTCGGGAAATAATGTTGTGCTTACTGCGACAGGCGGAAACTCTTATCTCTGGAGCAATGGACAAACGACCCCAGACATTACCGTAACAACTTCCGGAAATTATTATGTGACCGCATATAGCGCGAATGGAAATTGCACAGATGTTTCATCAGTAACTTCCGTAACAGTACTTCCTGCACCAACACCAACAATTACCTCATCTGGTCCGACAACATTCTGCCAGGGTGGAAATGTAACACTTACTGCAACAGGTGGCGGAAGTTATTTGTGGAGCAATGGCGCTACGACATCTTCCATCAACGTTACAACAGGTGGCAATTATTTTGTAACCGCTACCAATGCGAATGGCTGTTCGGGCACAAGCAATACAATTGCCGTTACAGTGGATGCAATTCCTGTAGTTACAGTTTCGGCAAGCGGTCCGACAACATTCTGCGCCGGTGATAATGTGGTGCTGAGTGCATCAGGTGGAACGACTTACTTATGGAGCAGTGGCCAGACGACCTCAAGCATCAGCATTACTTCTGCTGGTAATTACAGCGTAGTTGCTTCCAATGGTAATTGTAATAACACTTCGCCTGTCACCACAGTAGTTGTGAATCCGCTTCCGACTGTTTCATTCACCATGTTGCAGGATACGTTCTGTGTGATTGGCAACTCATTTGCGCTGAGCGGAGGTTCACCTGCAGGTGGACAATATTCCGGACAAGGAGTAAGCAACGGAGTCTTTGATCCAATGCAATCCGGCACAGGTGATATTGAAATCATTTATACCTATACAGATGTAAACGGATGTCCTGCTTCGACTTCGCATTGGGTATACGTGGATATCTGCCTGGGAGTTGATGCTGGTTTTTCAGCAACTGCAATTCCGGTTGCTTATCCGAATCCTGCACATGATCATGTGCTTGTTCAATGGCCCGGTGCAGATGTTCAGAAGGTAAGTTTGCTGGATGTAAGCGGTCGTGTGCTGCAGACATTTATTCCTGAGGGCAATCAAATGGAACTGGATCTGAACGGCCTTGCGTGCGGTACTTATTTTGTAAGACTGGAAGGAACGCAGCAACATACATTAAGAATAATAAAACAATAGGCATAAAAAAACGGCGGTCCGAAAGGATCGCCGTTTTTTTATTCAGAGGCTGTTTGCATAACTTAATGGAACTTCTGTCTCCGTCTCCAAAGCATCAATTTCTGCATTTCCACATCCTGCCACACGATATTATTTACAAACGTGTGACCGTTGTAATTTGTGGAGTGATAATCATCGCCGCACAGCACTTCAAAAATAGTGCGATGTACAATCTGTTCAGCATCGAAATGCAATGTACGGTTATCAAGAAAACACTTCTGTCCGTTGAGGTAATCATCCAACAGTTCGAACGAAGGGCGTTTCACCGAAAAGTGATTATGCGCTACCCAAACCCTGCAGAAAGGATCACGTCCGATAATTACAGCAGGATGATATTCATCTACAGGATTATCAATTTTTTTTCTTGTAACAACTTTACCGGAATCAGAACAGGAAAACACGGGGATCATTCCTTCACATGACAATACGGTAATCAGTTTCCGGACTTTACGAAATTCGTCTTTCATTCTGGGGAGAATTAAACGGTTTATATTTCAGGTCTGTTAGTAATCGGGGTTACTATTACTAATTTACGAATAAAGAGTGCAATTGATATGCCATGTGTTTATACTTATCAGTTGTAGATTGTTAAAAAGAAGATGGGTGTGGATAATACTCTACACACTAAAACGGAGTACTAAAGTTCAATCGAACAAGCAATTTAATTAGTCCTTTACTTCTTTGACTTCGTCGGTTTTTTGTGGGGAATATTTTTTTTCACTATACCCTTTTCCTTTTTTATGATTCCTTTCTTTTTTTTCTTTTCCGTGGCTGGAAAAAACAAATCACTCTTACCAGTGATCCAATCAAGGTAATTTCCGGAATTGATCACTGTAAAATCTGCATTAGGATAATTTTCAATCCATCCTGATGGCACTTTTGGTGTTTTATTTTCACTCCATTTAAATTCGTAACCATACAATTTCCCGCCACGATCTTCAACCCAGTCAAGTTCCTGCCTCGCATACGTCCGCCAGAAATAATTATTTACCAAAACATTATTGTAGGATTGAAACTTCAATCTTTCGCTCAATAAATAATTTTCCCAAAGCTCACCCACGTCGGCGCGCAAGTGTAACGGATTATGATTTGCAATGATCGTATTACGAATTCCATTATCATAAAAATACCATTTGCTCATCTTCACAATTTCCTTCCGAAGATTCCGGCTGAATCCCTGCACACGATAGATCACAAAAACTTTCGTAAGCAGATCGAAGTAACGCTCTACTGTATTTTTGCTCATTCCCGTTTGCCTACCCAATTCTTCCAGCGACACTTCCTTTCCCACTTGCAATGCAAGCAGCCGCAGTAAATCATGAATCTTTGTAGAATTGCGGATAGAATCAAGCGAGAGAATATCTTTCAATAAATATGAATTGACAATTTCTTTAAGATATTCTGCTTTTGCTTCGCGGGATTCCAGCTTCTGCAATTCAGGATAAGACCCGAAAATCAAACGGTCTTCCAGGTTGTTTTTTATGTCAACAGCATTTTCAACCTGGTCGAGCTCCATTTGCGCAAGCGGAAAAAGATAAAAAGTATTTTTCCTGCCGGTTAATGGCTCGCCTATATTCTGATCAAGATCAAACATAGAAGACCCTGTTGCAATTATCTTCAGATCTTCGATCTCGTCCACCATTAATTTCAGCGCGAATCCTATACCGGGAATTTTCTGCGCTTCATCAATAACAAGCAAACGTACATCGCCGAGCATTTTTTTATAATTACTTACGCGTCGGTTCTGTAAAAGCTCCACCACGGCATTATCTTCTCCATTAAGCAAAAGATATTTTTCCTTCACTACGGAAAGAATTTGTTTTAATAAAAAAGATTTTCCCGTGCGGCGCGGGCCAAGAATAACCACCACTTTTCCGGGCAAAATCTTTTTTACCAGGGAATCAAATAATGCACGTTTTATAGTTTGCGTCTTATCCATTAGACCACGAATATACGATTTCACAACAGACCTGACGCAATTTTCATTAATCCCGTCAACATACTGACGCAATTTTGATTAATTCCGTCAATATACTGACGCAATTTGCATTAATTCCGTCATTTATTATTCAGAACGGGAGTATTAAACAAGAAAAACCCGCCTCAGGTGAAGCGGGTTTTATGCTTTTTCATTGACAACTCAGCTCATTTTATGCTTTTGCTGTCAACCCGATCTTCTTCTTAATTCCTTCTGTTGTGATTGATCCCGGACGCTCAATAGGAGACCCTAATGCACGATCCCATATTAATGAAGCAAGAACACCAAGCGAACGGGAAACACCGAAAAGCACAGTATAGAAATCAAATTCCTTAATGCCGAAATGCATCAGCAAAGCACCGGAATGCGCATCCACATTCGGCCATGGATTTTTGATCTTGCCTGTAGATTCTAAAATAGGCGGGGCAACTTTGTAGATCATCTGAACAATTTCACAAAGCGGATCAACGCCTTTTACTTCTTTAATGTAGCGATTGTAAAAATCCTGCTGCGCTTCGAATCGCGGATCTGTTTTGCGCAGAACGGCATGACCATAACCCGGAACAACACGACCTTCAGTTAATGTTTTGTGAATGTAATCAGCGATCTGCTGCTCGGTAGGAAGTTCAGCACCGATCTCTTCCCTCATTTTAAGTATCCAGGAAATTACTTCCTGGTTAGCAAGTCCATGCAATGGACCAGCGAGTCCGTTCATACCAGCTGCAAATGCAAGATAAGGATCGCTCAGTGCAGAACCTACTAAATGCGTGGTGTGCGCTGAAACGTTTCCACCTTCATGATCGGCATGAATGGTCATATACAAACGCATCAGACGCTTTACATCAAATTCATCAAAGCCCATCATGTGAGCGATGTTTGCAGCCCAATCCAGTTTAGGATCCGGCTCGATGTGAATATCGTTTTTGTATTTTTTGCGATAGATATATGCTGCAACACGCGGAAGACGTGCAATAAGATTCATCGAATCCTCATAGGTATAATCCCAATAATCTTTTTTGCTCATGCCTTCTTTGTAGCCTTTTGCAAAAAGTGATTCTGTCTGCATTGCCATTACTGCAATGCTGAACATGGTCATGGGATGTGTTGCTGCAGGAAGTTTTTCAAGTGTATCAAAAACATGTTTGGGAACAATTGCACGTCTTGCCCAATCGTTTCCGATCAGGTACGCTTCTTCTTTTGTTGGCAATTCGCCGGTAAGCATGAGATAAAAAATTCCTTCCGGTAATGGCTCTGTTCCACTCTGAGCTTTCGGAAGCTTCTCACGCAACTCAGGAATGGAATAACCACGGAAACGAATTCCTTCTTCAGGATCAAGCTTTGATGTTTCAGTAACAAGACCAGTCATGCTTTTCATGCCCTGGTAAACCTGCGCCACTGTATATTCACCTAATTTTTTATCGCCGTGTTCTTTGATAAGCGCTTTCACCTCGGCAGCCATTGGCTTTGCTTTGGCAATGAATTTTTCTTTGAGAGTATCCATAAAATTTTTATTGCGTGCTGATAACAGCATTAATTCAAAAGGAGATGCTGTGCCTCTAAATTAGGGAGTTTTGACTTACCGTTGCGTTTGTTGCAAGGAATTATTTCTTCTATGGCACAAACCTGAATTGTTTTCCAAGGTAGCGGGCAGCCCCACCTAACTGCTCTTCAATGCGTAACAGTTGATTGTATTTTGCAATCCTGTCGGAACGGGAAGCGGAACCCGTTTTTATCAATCCGCAATTCAATGCAACAGCAAGATCTGCGATAGTCGTGTCTTCTGTTTCTCCTGAACGATGGCTCATTACACTCGTGTATGAATTGCTTTGAGCCATCTGAACTGCGTTGATCGTTTCAGTCAACGTTCCGATCTGGTTGACTTTAATAAGAATGGAATTGGCAACACCATTAGAAATTCCTTTTGAAAGACGATCCGTATTGGTAACGAATAAATCATCGCCAACAAGCTGTACTTTTTTACCAATATCAGCTGTGATCTTTGCCCAACCATTCCAATCGTCTTCTGCAAGTCCGTCTTCAATGGAAATGATCGGATATTTTCCTACCCATGATTTCCAATAATCGATCATAGCATCACTGCTCAGCTTTCTGCCATCCGACTTTTTGAAAATATATTGCTTTGATTTTGCATCATAAAACTCTGATGCAGCAGGATCAAGTGCAATAAAAATATCTTCGCCTGGTTTATAGCCTGCATTTTCAATTGCAAGCATTACCAGCTGAATCGCTTCTTCATTGTCTTTGCATTCCGGTGCAAATCCGCCTTCGTCACCAACGTTGGTGGAATAACCTTTGTCTTTCAAAACCTTTTTCAGGTGATGAAAAACTTCGGTTCCCATTCTCAATCCTTCACTGAATGTCTGCGCACCAACCGGCATGATCATAAACTCCTGGAAATCGATTCCGTTATCTGCATGTGCACCGCCGTTGAGAATATTCATCATCGGGATCGGAAGCAGATTTGCATTTACGCCACCGATGTAACGATAAAGCGGCTGACCCAATTCTTCTGCTGCGGCTTTTGCGCAGGCAAGAGAAACACCAAGAATTGCATTCGCACCAAGATTTGCTTTGTTCGGCGTTCCATCCAGCGCAATCATTTTCGCGTCGATTTGAGTCTGGTCAAAAATGTAAATTCCGTTTAATTCTTCGCGGATAATTGTATTCACATTATTCACCGCTTTCAAAACACCTTTGCCCATATAGAGCTTCTTATCGCCATCACGCAATTCTACCGCTTCGTGTGTGCCGGTAGATGCGCCGGATGGAACAGCAGCACGACCGAGCGTTCCGGTTGAAGTAATCACATCCACTTCAATAGTTGGATTACCACGGGAATCAAGAATCTGTCGGGCCTGAATTTGTGCAATGAAGCTCATAAATTGTTGCTTTTTGAAAGTTTATTTTTGATTGAATAGAGAAACGTTTGAGCGAAATCAATCAAACATTAAACATCAGCAATCAAATATGAATTATGCAGAGACTGTTTTTTTTACTGATGCCATCATGGTTACAAAATCATCAAAAAGATAACGCGCATCTTCCGGTCCGGGTGAAGCTTCAGGATGATACTGCACACAGAAAACTTTCTTCACTTTATGACGGATGCCTTCAATCGTTTTATCGTTGAGGTTGATGTGTGTGATTTCGATATCCGGATTATTTGCAACATCTTCTTCCTTCACTGAAAATCCATGATTCTGGGAAGTGATTTCGCTTTTTCCGGTGATGATATTTTTCACCGGGTGATTTATTCCACGGTGTCCATTGAACATTTTGTAAGTGGAAATTCCGAATGCCTGCGCGATCAATTGTTGTCCGAGACAAATTCCGAAAGCAGGAATTCCTGCATCAATAATTTTCTTTACGGTTTCAACTTCCTCCGGCATTGCAGCAGGATCGCCTGGGCCATTTGAAATTAAAAATCCGTCGGGCTCCCACGAAAGCATTTCTTCAGCAGACGTTTTTAATGGAAATACTTTCACGTAACATCCGCGCTCAACGAGGCAACGTACAATGTTTTTCTTGAGCCCGGTATCGAAAATGGCTACTTTATAAGATGCATCTGAATCGCCGGATGTGTATGCTGTTTTTGTAGAAACTTTTGAAGAAAGCTCAAGCCCATTCATGGAAGGCACTTTTTTGAGCTGCGCTTTCAACGATTCAACATCCAGGTTATCGCTGGAAATGATCGCGTTCATTGCGCCTTTGCTGCGAATGTGACGAACGATCGCGCGTGTGTCGACTTCACATATTCCCACAATATCTTCTTCGATAAAATAATCCTTTATCGATTTATCTGCTTGCGGACGCGAATAAACATCAGAGAATTTTTTGCAGACCAGCCCGGCAATCTTTATTGATTCCGATTCTACTTCTTCATTCTTGATTCCATAATTCCCGATGTGCACATTTGTAGCCACGAGAATCTGTCCGAAGTAAGACGGGTCAGTAAATATTTCCTGGTATCCCGACATTCCTGTATTGAAACAGATTTCGCCGGTGGTCGTGCCGATAGCGCCTGCAGCTCTTCCGTGAAATACGGTTCCATCTTCCAGCAAAAGAATTGCAGGAGGTAATGCGACATATTTCGCGCGCTGTGATTTTGATTCTTTCTCGTCCACTGGTTTTTTTGCGTTTTAGGAAAGAAAAAAGGGATGTGGCAAAAATACCATATCCCTTTTTTGTGTTAAAATGAACTTGCTGACAATTTATTCACCTTTTTCTGTCGTTGTGTCGGTGGTTTCTGTGTCTTCTGCTTTTTTGGTGGTCTTTGCGCGGCCACGACGTGTTGTTTTTGCTTTTTTAGCGTCGCCTTTAGTATTCAACATCAATTCGTTGTAGTCTACCAATTCAATCATCGCCATGTCAGCATTATCCATACGGCGTTTTGCGTTTACTCCCGGCTTAGTGCTGATGCTGTAACGGATGATACGTGTGTATCCACCCGGACGGTCAGCAACTTTTGGTCCGATTTCTCTGAACAATTCAGCAACTGCGAATTTATCGGCGAGGTAGCTGAATACTACACGGCGGTTGTGCGTGTCTTCAACTTTCGTTGTTACAGGCTTAGAGCGTGTGATTAATGGTTCAATGAACGAACGAAGAACTTTCGCTTTAGCAAGCGTCGTATTGATACGTTTGTGCATGATCAGAGAACATGCCATGTTCGACAACATCGATTCGCGATGAGCTTTCGTGCGCTTGAGGTTGTTATTTTTATTTCCGTGTCTCATTTTGTTTAGTCGCGATGTTCGCGTCTTTTTTTTTATTTAGTCGCATTGCGGCGACTTGTTGCTGGAACCCCTGTCTCCTGAACTCCGCGATGAATTGTGGAGTTACAGATTAGAAGAAGTCTAGTCGCGATCCAGTTTGTATTTAGCGACATTCATTCCGAACTGCAGTCCTTTTGCAGCTACAAGCTCTTCCAACTCTGTAAGAGACTTTTTGCCGAAGTTGCGGAATTTTAAAAGGTCATTTTTGTTGAAAGAAACAAGATCACCGAGTGTTTCAACGTCAGCTGCTTTGAGGCAATTGAGTGCGCGCACGGAAAGATCCATGTCAACAAGCTTTGTTTTGAGCAATTGACGCATGTGCAATGAATCCTCATCAAACTCTTCAGTAGATGCTTTTTCAACTGTGTCAAGCGTAATCTTGTCATCAGAGAACAGCATGAAGTGATGAATAAGGATTTTCGCTGCTTCTTTCAACGCTTCTTTCGGGTGAATAGATCCGTCAGTAACGATTTCAAGAACCAATTTCTCATAATCCGTTTTCTGTTCAACACGGTAGTTTTCTACAGCATATTTTACATTGCGGATCGGTGTATAAATTGCGTCAATCGGAATAAGGCCAATCGGAGCGTTTAAAGGCTTGTTTTCGTCAGCAGGAACATAACCGCGTCCTTTTTCGATTGTAAGCTCAATTTTCAGCTTCACACTTGCTTCCATGTTGCAGATTACGAAATCGGGATTCAAAACCTGGAAACCAGATGTGAATTTTCCGATATCTCCTGCTGTAAGCTGTGTTTTACCAGTGATATTTACAACCACTTTTTCGCTGTCTGTTGATTCGATTTGGCGTTTGAAGCGGACTTGTTTAAGATTGAGGACGATTTCCGTTACATCTTCCATTACGCCTTTTACGGTCGAAAATTCATGCTCAACACCTTCAACGCGAAGCGTGGTGATTGCATATCCTTCGAGTGACGAAAGGAGAATACGACGGAGTGCATTTCCGATTGTGATACCATAACCTGGCTCAAGCGGGCGGAATTCGAAAAGTCCGTCGGTTTCGCTCGATTGAATCATTATCACTTTATCGGGTTTCTGGAATGCTAGGATGCCCATTGTGGTTTATGCTTTGTTCGTTTGAATCTTTATTTAACTACAGCAGGCGTTAAAGGCCCCTGCCCGGCACTTCACTTACTATTTCGAGTACAACTCGACGATCAGCTGCTCTTTGAAGTTCTCCGGAATCTGAGCACGCTCAGGATAACCGATGAATTTTCCTTCCAGCAATGTCGGATTGAATTCGATCCATGAATACTGACTTCCTGCTCCGATAGAGTTGGAAATAGTTTCAAGGGATTTTGATTTTTCACGCACTCCTATTACATCACCTGGTTCAAGTGAGTAAGATGGAATGTTTACCACTTCACCATTTACGGTAATGTGACGGTGAGAAACCAGTTGACGTGCGCCAGAGCGTGATGGTGAAATTCCCATGCGATAAACCACGTTATCAAGACGTGCTTCGATCAACTGGAGAAGAACTTCCCCTGTGATTCCTTTTGCACGTGAAGCACGATCGAAAGTCAGCGCGAACTGCTTTTCAAGAATGCCATAAGTATATTTCACCTTTTGTTTTTCTGTCAGCTGAACAGCATATTCCGATTTCTTAGCGCGTTTAGCGTTAGGACCGTGTTGTCCCGGAGGATATGCCTTTTTTTCGAGCGCCTTGTCAGGACCGAAAATAGGTTCCTTGAATTTGCGGGCGATTTTTGATTTTGGACCGATGTATCTTGCCATCTGTTATCTCTTCTTGAATTTGTGTTTAAATGAAATGAATTATACGCGGCGACGTTTTGGAGGACGGCAGCCATTGTGTGGGATCGGCGTAAGATCGATGATCTCAGTTACTTCGATTCCGGCCTGGTTAAGTGTACGGATTGCAGACTCACGACCTGCTCCCGGACCTTTAACATAGACTTTCACTTTGCGAAGACCAGATTCAAAAGCAACTTTCGCTGCATCTGAAGAAGCGGTCTGCGCTGCGTATGGCGTGTTTTTCTTAGAACCACGGAAACCCATTTTACCGGCGCTTGACCAGGAAATGGTCTGACCGGTCATATTGGTCAATGTGATAATGATATTGTTGAAGGTTGCATTGATGTGTGCTTCACCAACTGCCTCAACTTTAACAACACGTTTTTTTGCGGGGGCTTTTGCCGCGGCACCTTTGCCCGTTGTAGTAGCTGCTTGTTTAGCCATGATTTGTTTTCAGTATCCGCCCTGGTGAATTGATTTACCAGCTCAGCGAATGGATTTTTATTATTTGGTTACCTTTTTCTTGTTGGCAACTGTTTTGCGTTTTCCTTTACGGGTACGCGAGTTGTTCTTCGTGGTTTGTCCGCGAACAGGCAGGCCGAGACGGTGACGAATGCCACGGTAGCTTCCAATGTCCATGAGACGTTTAATGTGCAGCTGCACTTCAGAACGTAATGCACCTTCGACTTTTACTTTGTCGCCGATGAGCGTACGGATCTTTCCGAGCTGTTCATCATTCCATTCAGAAACTTTGATATCCCAATTGATATCCGCTTCAGTTAGAATTTTCTGGGCTGTGCTACGGCCTACACCGTAGATATAGGTTAAGCCTATAACGCCTCTTTTGTTTTTTGGTAAATCGATACCAGCAATCCTTGCCATTTATCGTGAGTTATTATTGTTTCATTAATCCGTGACCGAAATCAGTTTTTCTGACGCTGTTTGTATTTCGGGTTCTTTTTGTTGATCACATAAAGACGACCCTTGCGGCGCACCACAATGCACTCCGGGCTTCTTTTCTTTATTGATGTTCTGACTTTCATTTTCGTTGTTATTAGTCGTTTGTATCAACGGGATGAATCCCATTGTTATTTGTACCTGTATGATATTCTCCCTTTTGTCAAATCGTAAGGCGAAATTTCAACTTTCACTTTATCTCCCGGCAGGATCTTGATGTAATGCATCCTCATCTTGCCTGAAATGTGAGCAGTAATAACGTGTCCATTCTCAAGCTCCACACGAAACATCGCGTTGGAAAGTGATTCGAGGATTGTTCCGTCCTGCTCAATACTTGGTGTTTTTGCCATTTATCTTTTTTCGTTCTGCCTGTTACCAAGCATCCTGATTTTTTTCTTTTAAAACCTGTTCGATCTCTTCGAACGATGACAGAATATCCACTTTGTTTATTCCTACTGCAATTGTATGCTCAAAATGTGCTGATGGCAAACCATCACTTGTCGTGATCGTCCATCCATCGCGATCCTGGCGGATATTTTTCTTACCCATATTCACCATCGGCTCCACTGCGATAACCAACCCTTCTGCAAGCTTCGGTCCCGTTCCCTTTTTTCCATAATTCGGAACTTCGGGTTCTTCGTGCAGATGTTTTCCAACACCGTGCCCAACGAGCTCACGTACGATCGAGTACCCGTTTTTCTCAGCATGCGATTGAACAGCTTCGCTGATATCTCCGATTCTTCCTCCTGCAACTGCTTTTTCAAGTCCTTTGTAAAGACTCTCCTTGGTCACACGCAGCAAACTCAGAATTTCAGGTTTTACATTCCCAACCGGAAACGTAAATGCCGAATCGCCATAGAAACCATTCATCACCACTCCGCAATCCACTGAAATTATGTCTCCATCCTGAAGCACATATTTTCCGGGCATTCCGTGCACCACCTGCGCATTCGGCGACATACAAAGTGTGCCGGGGAATCCGCGATAGCCTTTGAACGCCGGCTTGCCGCCATTGTCCATGATGAACGTCTCTGCTATTTTATCAATAGCTGCAGTAGTTACACCGGGTTTAATTTCCCGTGCGACTGTTGCGAGGGTTCTGCCAACAAGTAAAGAACTTAGTCGTATTAATTCAATCTCTTCTTTTGTCTTATAATGAATCATAACATTCCATTAGTACTGCGCTGATGCGCCTTGCATACCAACAGTTGAACGACCCTTGATACGACCTGATTTCATCAATCCATCGTAATGACGCATTAAGAGATAGCTTTCAATTTGTTGAAGCGTGTCAAGCACAACACCTACAAGGATGAGGATACTTGTTCCGCCATAAAACTGTGCGAATTCGTTTGATACTCCAAAGTGGATAACAATAGCAGGAAGGATCGCAACAAACGCGAGCATAACAGCGCCTGGTAAAGTGATGCGCGACATTACCTGATCAATATATTCAGCGGTTCTCTTTCCTGGCTTAACACCCGGGATGTAACCTTCATTACGTTTCATCTCTTCCGCCATCATGTTAGGATTAACCGTGATCGCTGTGTAGAAATAGGTAAATACGATAATGAGAATGGATGAAGCCAAATTATACCAGAAACCATGCGTGTTCCCGAATTCCCGTACAAACCAGCTATCTCCTGAGCTTCCGAAACCTGCAAGCTGAATTGGAATCATAACGATAGCCTGTGCGAAGATAATCGGCATTACACCGGATGCATTCACTTTCAATGGAATGTAGTTACGCTGTCCGCCATACTGTCGATTTCCGACTACACGTTTTGCAAAATGGATCGGGATGCGGCGTGTTCCTTGTACAAGGAGAATACATCCAACAATTACCATCAGGAGAACTGCGAGTTCGACGAGGAACATGATAAGACCACCGCCTGATGCTTCAAGACGTGATCCGAATTCAGAGCTGATAGCGAAAGGAAGACGGGCAACAATTCCGATCATGATGATGAGGGAAATACCGTTACCGATTCCTTTGTCTGTGATCTTTTCTCCAAGCCACATTACGAATACAGTACCTGTAACGAGCACGAGTACAGACTGGAACCACCAGAATGGGCCTGCATCTACCACTACTCCTGCTTTTCCTTCAACTTGTGAAGCAAGATAACCAACCGCCTGCATGGCAGTGATCACAACAGTAAGGTAACGTGTGTATTGGGTGATCTTTTTACGACCAGACTCTCCTTCACGCTGCAAACGCTGGAAATGCGGAAGCGCCATGGTGAGAAGTTGGAGAATAATAGATGCCGAGATGTAGGGCATGATTCCCAACGCAAAGATTGATGCACGGGAGAAAGCTCCGCCTGCAAAAATGTTAATGAGTTGGAGAATGCCGTTCTGGCTGCCTTGCTGTGAGGCTAATAGTTTTGCGGGATCAACACCAGGGAGAACGATATAGCTTCCCAAACGGTAGATCAGGAGGAATCCGAGCGTATACAGGATACGCTGACGCAATTCTTCGATTGCAAAAATGTTTCTTATGGTCCCTAAGAACTTCTTCATATTAAAGCGTTGTAGCCGAACCGCCTTGTGCTTCGATGGCTGCCTTTGCTGTTGCTGAGAATGCGTGAACTTTTACATCAACTTTTCCTTTCAACTCTCCGCGGCCAAGAATTTTGACCTTATCGCTTTTGGAAACAAGTCCGTTTGCGATGAGTGCTGCGTGGTCGATTACGGTAAGATTTTTCTTTTCTACCAACAGCTGCAGAGCGTCAAGGTTAATGCCTTTAAACTCTTTGCGGTTGATGTTAGTGAATCCGAATTTCGGTAAGCGACGCTGAAGTGGCATCTGCCCTCCTTCAAAACCACGTTTGGATGAATAACCGGAACGTGACTGCGCACCTTTATGTCCTTTAGAAGCCGTGCCACCTTTTCCTGATCCCTGTCCGCGACCAAGGCGTTTGCCTTCTTTTTTAGTAGAACCTTTTGCCGGTTGTAGGCTGGATAAGTTCATTGTCTTCTGCTATTAGTATTATTAAATATTTTCCACTTTAACCAGGTGATGTACGGCTGCGCACATACCCATGATCTGTGGTGTAGCTTCTTTCTCAACAGAACCGTGTACCTTTCTGATACCTAAAGCAAGTAATGTTCGCTTTTGATATTCCGGATAATCGATTTTGCTTTTGATCTGTGTAATTCTGACTTTCGCCATGATGGTAATTTATTAACCGTTGAATACTTTATCCATTGTGATTCCGCGTTGCTGGGCTACTGCGAATGCATCACGCATGTGCATGAGCGCGTCCATTGTAGCTTTCACCACGTTGTGCGGGTTGGAAGATCCTTTGCTTTTCGCAAGAACGTCTGTAATACCAACGCTCTCAAGAACAGCACGCATCGCACCACCGGCAATTACACCAGTTCCGTGTGAAGCAGGTTTAAGGAATACCAGCGATCCGCCGAATTTGCCTTCCTGTGCATGTGGAACAGTTCCGTTAACGATAGAAACTTTCACAAGATTTTTCTTTGCGTCTTCAATCGCTTTTGTAATCGCGTTTGAAACCTCTTTTGCTTTTCCAAGACCATATCCTACCACGCCTTTTTCATTTCCTACAACAACAATTGCTGTGAAAGTGAATGCGCGGCCACCTTTGGTTACTTTGGTTACACGGTTTACCGCTACCAATTTATCCTTAAGCTCGATATCGCTTGATTTAACTCGTTTTACGTTAACGTTTGTCATTTTTCTTATCGTTATCTCAGTGTGAGATGTTTATTAGAATTTGAGACCTGCTTCGCGTGCTGCATCAGCAAGCGCTTTTACACGGCCATGATAGAGGTAACCACCACGATCAAACACGATAGCTGAAACACCAGCTGCGGTTGCTTTTTTCGCGATTGCTTCACCAACAAGCTTAGCCTGTTCGGTTTTGTTTCCTTTTGTGCCTGCAATTCCCTTATCACGGGAAGATACTGCGGCGATTGTAACACCATTTGTATCATCAATTACCTGTGCGTAAATTTCCTTGTTTGAACGGAAAACGCTGAGGCGTGGTGATTCCGTAACACCTGTGAGGCGTTTGCGGATGCGCATCTTGATGCGTTTGCGGCGTGCGATTTTTGTAATTGCCATTTTCTTTTTTGTCTTTATTACCCGGTTTTTGCCGGATTCCTATTAAGGATTGTCAGACTTTTTTTAATTATTTACCTGCTGATTTACCTGCTTTACGGCGAAGTATCTCACCAGTATATTTAATACCTTTTCCTTTATAAGGCTCGGGCTTTCTAAGCGATCTGATCTTTGCAGAAACCAATCCGAGAAGTTCATTGTCTGAACATTCCATGATGATTTTAGGATTTTGTCCTTTTTCTGCGGTTGTCACAACTTTGATCTCCGTTGGTAATTCGAACACAATATTGTGGGAATAACCAAGTGTAAGCTCCAGCTGCTGACCTTTTGCAACGGCACGGTAACCAACACCTACTAATTCCTGTTCGGATTTGTAGCCTGTTGATACGCCTGTGATCATGTTATTGATCAGCGCACGGTATAAACCATGAAGCGCTTTATGACGTTTTTGCTCTGTCGGACGCTCGAGTGTAAGTACGCCTGCATCATTTTTTACTGTGATAGCAGGATCGAGTGTGCGTTTGAGTTCGCCTTTAGGGCCTTTCACTGTAACAACGTTTTTCTCGCTGACAGCTACTTCAACTCCTTTTGGCAATGTGATGGGTAATTTTCCTATACGTGACATGATCGTTTCTTCTTCAGATTCGTTTAGTAAATAAAGCAAACTACTTCTCCACCAACATTTTCTTTGCGGGCTTCTTTATCCGTCATAATTCCTTTTGACGTTGAAACAATCGCAATTCCAAGGCCGTTAAGAACGCGTGGAATCCGGTCAACGCCAGAATATTTACGCAGACCAGGCTTAGAAATACGAAGCAACCCACGAATTGCAGATTGTTTTGTTTCAGGATGGTATTTGAGAGCAATTTTAATAACGCCCTGAGCATTCACGGCATCATCAAATTTATAGTTCAGGATATATCCTTTTTCAAAGAGGATCTTGGTGATCTCTTTCTTCATGCGTGAAGCCGGAACTTCTACTACACGGTGATTTGCTTTAATAGCGTTTCTGACGCGGGTCAGGTAATCTGAAATTGTATCTGTCATCTTAATGTTTTATATTTTATCCCGCACGCAGGATAATTATACAAAACGTCTCGTTCTATGAAGAGACGCAGTATGTCTTTCTGGTCGTGCTTACCAGCTTGATTTCGTTATTCCAGGTATTTTGCCGTTAAGAGCTAATTCACGGAACATGTTGCGGCAAAGTCCGAACTGGCGGTTGTAACCACGAGGACGACCTGTAAGCTTGCAACGGTTGCGAAGGCGGACTTTAGAAGAGTTGCGTGGCAGCTCAGCTAATTCCATCCATTTTCCTTCTTTCTTAAGTGTGGCACGTTTTTCAGCGTAGCGGTCAACAAGCTTTTGACGCTTCACTTCACGGGCCTTCATCGATTCTTTTGCCATGTCTTTTCCCTAATTGGGGGTGCGAAGATAGTTATTTTTTTCTTATTTCTTGAATGGTAAGCCAAATTCTGCTAAAAGAGCATGCGCTTCTTCGTCAGATTCGGTATTTGTCACGAAAGTGATGTCCATTCCCATGATCTTATTCACTTTATCGATGTCGATTTCAGGGAAAATGATCTGCTCTGTGATCCCGAGCGTGTAATTTCCACGTCCGTCAAATCCTTTTGCATTGATTCCACGGAAATCGCGGATACGTGGCAATGAAGCCGCGATCAAACGATCCAGGAATTCATACATCCTGTCGCCGCGAAGAGTGATTTTCACACCGATAGCAACGCCTTTACGGAGTTTGAAGTTGGAAATATCTTTACGGGAAATGGTAGCTACCGGCTTTTGACCTGTAATCGTTGCCATTTCTTTTAAAGCGCCTTCAATCAGTTTCTTGTCAGCAACAGCGTCGCCAACACCCTGATTGATACAGATTTTCTCCAAACGGGGAACCTGCATCGGGCTGCTGTAATTAAATTTTTTCTGCAATGCCGGAACAACTAGTTCGCGGTAATGCTTTTTCATTCGAGGTGCGTAAGTTGCAGTTGCCATGATTATTTGATTGCCTCCTGAGATTTTTTGGAATAACGTTCGAGTTTTCCTGTTTTTTCGTTCAGGCGACGACCAACACGTGTTGGAGTTCCATCTGGTCCAACCAATTTAAGGTTAGAGATGTGAATAGTTGCAGGCATATCTACAATTCCACCCTGTGGATGTTTTGCAGATGGCTTTGTGTGCTTTTTCACAGAAATGCCTTCCAGCGTTGCGCGGC
The DNA here is from genome assembly GCA_039918435.1 of Bacteroidia bacterium. Lineage (GTDB taxonomy): Bacteria > Bacteroidota > Bacteroidia > Palsa-965 > Palsa-965. The sequence continues at coordinate 81,294 of JBDSHN010000073.1, forward strand.
TTGAAGTAGT
>JBDSHN010000074.1:0-21596 GCA_039918435.1 Bacteroidia bacterium
TTTTTCTTTAGGCTTTTATAGTCTAATTTCATTGTGTTAAACTACACTTTCAAAGAACGGGTTTTCAGGCAATTAAAACTTTGTTTCAACAGCAGACTCTTAAAAACTTAATCGATATAAACTCTAATACTCCAATCAACTACAATTAATTTATCATAATTAAATTCCCCAAGAAACACTGGAATCTGATTAGAGCTGCAAAATTCCAGGATCTTTGCGTACTCAATTCGTAACGAATCTCCCATACTACTTTTTATAAAAAGGCAACTTAACAATTTTCGCTTTCAATGCCTTATCGCGGACTTTGATATAAATTTCATTATCCGTTTTTGCTGATTCTGTTTTCACATAACCCATTCCAATTCCTTTTTGCAACGAAGGCGCTTGTGTTCCGGAAGTAACTGTTCCGATCACATTTCCTGAAGCATCTGCAATTTCATAATCATGACGTGGAATACCGCGATCGATCATTTCAAAAGCAACAAGCTTGCGCGCAACACCTTTTTCTTTTTGTTCCTGCAAATAAGCTTTGTCAATGAAATCCTTGTTGAATTTTGTCACCCAGCCTAAGCCAGCTTCAATCGGCGAAGTGGTATCATCAATATCATTTCCGTAAAGACAAAATCCCATTTCAAGACGCAATGTATCGCGTGCGCCTAAACCAATTGGTTTAATTCCGAATTCTTCACCTGCTTTGAAAATTGCATCCCACATTTTTTCAGCAACAGCATTATCAAAATAAATTTCAAATCCGCCGGAACCGGTATAACCTGTATTTGAGATCACGATATTATCTTCACCAGCAAATTTTCCTTTTGCAAAATGATAATACGGCATATCGGCAAGCTTTATATCTGTCAGCTTCTGCAACGCTTCCATCGCTTTCGGCCCCTGCACTGCAAGCAAAGAAGTACGTTCAGAAATATCTTTCATTTCAACACCAAACGTATTGTGCTTCGAAATCCAATTCCAATCCTTTTCAATATTCGATGCGTTCACGACAAGCATGTATGTTTTATCATCCATGCGGTACACAAGAAGATCGTCTACAATTCCACCTTTTCCATTGGGCAGGCAAGAATATTGAACACGGCCATCGTACAATTGCGCCGCATCATTAGAAGTCACATATTGAATCAGGTCAAGCGCTTTTTCTCCTTTGAGAATAAATTCGCCCATGTGCGAAACATCAAAAACACCAACTGAATTTCTTACCACCGCATGCTCTTCATTCAGCCCGGTATAAGAAACAGGCATATTATATCCTGCAAACGGAACCATTTTCGCGCCGAGTGCAATATGTTTTTCAGAAAGTGCTGTGCTTTTAAGTGTCATTGTATCGCTCATGAGAATTATTTTAGAGATGTAAATTTAACAATTACTAAGATGTATACTGTTTAGTTGGAAGAATATTACAACAATTTGAGTGTGTCCTGCTCCCGATAGTCATCAGGATCATTCGGGCTTTACGCGCTACACGGCAGCTTGCTTCAATCCCTCACACGAAAAAAAAAGAACACGGATAAGACGGATTAAACAGATTTACACAGATAGGGATCCGCTTTTATCCGTTCAATCCGTCTCATCCGTGTTCTATCAACCCCTCACACAATTCTAAATACTTTCCCTTCCAAACATTCACAGAATACTTCTCCTACACAGTTTTCCCCGGCGCTTTTCCCAACAACAAGGTTTAATCAGCTTTCCACAGATCAGAATCCGCTTTTATCCGTTCAATCCGTCTCATCCGTGTTCTATCAACCCCTCAAACAATTCTAAATACTTTCCCTTCCAAACATTCACCGAATACTTTTCCTCCACCGTTTTCCTCGCCGCTTTACCCATTCGTATTCTTAGTGCAGGATCCGCAATAAGCGTTTCAATAGTTGCCACCCATTCTTGTTTATTCGCAGGTAAAAATCCATTCACACCATCTTGTACAATTTCCGAATTCACTCCTACAGGCGACATCAGGGTAGGAATATTCAGCGCCATATACTGCAAACCTTTCAGTCCGCATTTTCCATTCGCCCATTCATCATCCGGCAAGGGCATGATGCCGATGTCGAAAGTGGAAAGTTCGTGAATTTCATTTTCCCTGCTCCAGCCAATTCCTTTTATTCCCAGTTTTTCATTCCTGTAATTTGCATCGCCGATCACTTTTATTTCCAGCTTGTCGCCGAATTTATTTTTTAAAATTTCGAGGAAGGGCAATGCGAATTCAAAATGTTTGATGGTAGTAATGCTTCCGCTCCAGCCCACAATTATTTTGGCCGGATCTTTCTCATGATTCACAGGAAGGTATTCTGCGGTATCGATTGTGGTAGGAACGATCGCAATATTTTTATTGAATTTTCCCGCGTAATCGGCCAGGTAAGCATTTCCTGCAAAAACAACATCGCTCAGCGCAATTATTTCTGCTGTCTTTGCCGGGTTTTTGAGAAAGCTGAAACGCCTGTTCGCATCAGAAACATCCAGCTTCCAGATCGCATCATCAAAATCAAAAACAATTTTCGCTTTTGACTCGCGGAAAAGTTTTTCAAATTTGATGGAGCCGGTAATAAGCGCTTCACGGAAAATAAAAATAATGTCAAAATCAGCTGCGCGCTTTACATCTGCTTTTCGTTGCGCGACAGCACGCCGGTGAATACCTAACTTCTGCAGGTAATGGCCTTTGAGATAAAGTTGTTTGTCGTCATTTGCAGAAATGATAAACGACAATTCACAATCAAAACCATGATGGCCTAGGTATTCGAAATATTGTTCAAAACGAAACCGTTGCCCGGGAGCGCGGCCGGGGCGATGTGATGCAATAAAAAGAATGCGTTTGTTTTTCATTTTTGTGCTACAACATGCCAGTACGGTTCATGATCCGAAAAGCGGATATTTCTTAGGCCCGATTTTGCGAGCATTGATTCAATTTCGTTTTTGCTGAATCGTTTTTCCAGCGGCGTTCCGAAACGGTCTAATGCATCATTACGTGTCACTTTCCAGGGCTGTTCTGCATAATACGAAAGTGGAATTTTTTTCCATGCCTTTCCGCCGAAAAGCTGAATGAATTTTGTAAGCAGGATAAACGGGCCATAAATAAAGATGGCGATTAATTCGCAGCAGAAAAATTTCAATCCTTTCGGAAACCTTGAAATCATCCTGCGCAGCAAATCAGCGCATCGGAAAATAAAACGAAAAAAGATTCCACGCTGATCGAGTGCATAATAAATATAAAGCAGCAACCAGCCATTTGGTTTTACCATCGACGACGCTTCCGAAATTGCACCTTGCGTATCGGGCAGGTGATGCACTACACCAAGACTGAATACAAAATCAAAAGACGATTTCCCGAATGGAATTCCGCCAAAACCGGCTTGTGAGACGCGCACATTGCCGCATGATTTTGTAAACGGAACAGCAGCACGCACCGCATCACCGGGATCAATTGCTTCAACAAATTTTACGCGTGAAGAAATAAATTTTGACCAGCGCCCCGTTCCGCAACCAATGTCGAGCACGAGTGAATTTTTATTCAGCATTTCATCCGTAACAATATCAAAATACTGATCGCCTGCGGTTTTAATCTGCTCATCTGTAAAGGAAGCAAAGCGATTCCATTCTTCGCCGAAGGAGTCGACCGTTTTTGTATCCGCATTCAGGTTAGCAGCAGAAACGAAAGAAGCAATTTCATCGTTGCCGATAGTTAAAGTTCGTAAGGATTGGAGATTATAGTTTACCACAGCTGTGTAACCACGTTAATCTTCCAGCCAGAACGGCGGAAGTTTTTGTGAAACTTCTATGGCATCAAAACGTTTGCTTTTTCTCACACCAGCTGCTTTCGCCCAGTCAGCCATACGTTTTAATCCTTCTTCGAGTGAAGTTGCATTTTCTTCACCGAATATTTTTTTTACTTTCGAATGATCAGCATGTGCATGAAGCACTTCATTTCTTGCTTCGAGGTGCCGTACTTCTCCGCTGATTTCCATTGCCCGCATCGTTTCTTTTGCCAGCTCCAGCACAGCATATTCTTTATCAGCGCCAATGTTGAATACCTGGTTCATCGCACCCGGAACATCCACACAATTTGCAATAACCGGGGCGATATCGGCAATGTAACTGAATGCACGCGTTTGTGAGCCGTCGCCGAAAACAGAAAGTGATTTTCCCTGCATCAATTGATTCATAAAAATACCGACAACATTGCGATAACGGTCACCGATATTTTGAAATTCACCATACACATTATGCGGACGGAAAATCACATACTTCAATCCGAACATTTCGTGCGTGGTTTTCAAATCCAATTCAACTGCAAACTTTGCAATTCCATACGGATCTTCCGGCATTGGAATCATGTCTTCTTTCATTGGCGGTTTTAGCGCACCATATACTGCAATGGAAGATGTGAAAACAAAACATTTCACTTTATGTTTTACTGATTCGTTAATGAGATTCACACTCCCGATCAGGTTATTCGAATAATTAAAACGTTTGATGAAATGGCTCAATCCTTCCGCCGCATAAGCAGCAAGGTGATATACATAATCGAATTTATGCTTTTCAAATAATTCAGCGAGCAATGCATGATCCAAAACAGATCCTTCAACAAAAGTCGCTTTATCATTTACGTTTTCAAGGAAGCCGCCACTGAGATCATCCAGCACGATTACAGTATGCCCGGCTAAAAGCAACTCATTGGTAACATGTGATCCGATAAATCCGGCTCCACCGGTAACAAGAGAAATTGGCATGGCGGTAAAGATAAAGGGAATTTAGTGACTGGTTAATCAGGCTGAATCAGCTGGAAAATTCAGAATGGGAATTCCAAACTTTTACGGCTTTCTGCTTTTCAACCTTCAAATTATACTACTTGCTTATTGAAAAATTAAATCATAAATTGCTTATTCTATCCGCCATTTCATTGACATGTGGTTGTTTTCCACAAAAGCATCAATTATGAACAAGTCTTAACTTTTACAAACTCCACACGTATACGTCTAATATAATCACGCATTCACACATCCACAAACACACGACACATGAACGCTACCTCTACACAACCGCTCCTGATCGACAAAGATCAGGTGAAGGATCTGCGGTTTCCGCAGTCAGAAGTATTAGCCAATCCTGAAGAGATCAGGAAACGCAAAGCGGAACTCGACCGGGCTGTAGTGCTCGGAAATATTGATCACAATAAAGTGCGCATTATTTTCAGTGATGCTGACGGAATTAAAATGGTCGAGACTACTATTTGGGCCGTTACCGAACTCCAGATTATTCTGAAGAGTGGAATGGCGGTTCCGATCAATCGAATCAATGAAATAGTTACCTGATAAAGAGTTAATTAGATCATTTCATCGAGGCAATACGTAACCTTAACGCTCATTATTGAGTTAAACTGAGTTATATTCGGGATACGGCTTCACACACCGCCACCGGATTGTCCCCCAAATTCACAACCACTTAATACACACACAAATGCAACGCATGCCCCATGTCACTCGCCTGATGGCGGTTGTCACTCTGATCCTTGTATCTTCTTTAATCATCAGTTTCCGCAGCGGCAGCAATGCTGTTACTACCAAATGGACTGCTTACGTAGTACACACAGGTCCGGGAGAAGCTGATATTCATTTTAATGCAGAAATTCCCGGTGGCTGGAGAATGTACTGCCAGAATATGATTGGGGTAGATGGCCCGTTGGCAACCAATATTGAATTTGATCCGAATCCTTCTTTTGAAATTGTCGGTGCTCCAAAAGAAATGGGAAAATCCATCTCTTTCTTTCAGAGTGATCTTGGAATAGAAGTGAACTGCTTAGAAGGAAAAGCGCAGTATGTTCAGCATATAAGCTATAAATCGGACAAAACGTTTGCTGTAAAATGCGTGATCAACTATATGCTTAACCGCGACGGCGAAATTCTTCCTCCCGATGATGAAGATTTCACCATTTCTATTGAGCCATAAGCATTTTCCGGCCAATTCTTGATCGTTTTTAACCATCTTTCGGTCGTGAACGGATTACCCGTAAATTTGGGATTCCTTCACGACCATTTTTTATGAAAAAATTATTTTCTTTTATTCGCCGGTCAGCATTGCTGCTTCCATTATTATTTATTGGTGGATTTCTTTCCGCGCAATCTGATCATGCGAAATGGACTTTCTCCGTAAAGCCCGGTGCGCCGGGTGAAGCGGAACTTATAATGAAAGCATATGTACAGCCGGGCTGGCATATTTTTGCTTTGGTTTCGCATGATGGAGATGAAGGTGCGCTGCCAACCGAATTTACCTTTACAGCAAACCCGAATTACGAGCTGGTGGGTGGAGTGATTGAAACACAAAAGCCGATCAAACGTTTCGAAGACGGATTTAATACGAATAGCTTTTTATTCCTGGGATCCATTACCTGGAAGCAGAAAATTAAAATAAAAACTTCTTCACCTTTTCAAATTACCGGTGAAGTAAATGCACAAACCTGCGTGGAAGGTGAAGGTGGTATGTGCGTGCAGGTTTATGCTGCAATGAAATTTGATATTCCTGCTGGCGCGGGTACGCCCGCAGGTTCTACAGGATCCACCGGTTCAACAGGACCTACGAGTGTAACAGGTGCGACCGGAGGAACAGCCGGCGTGACAGGTGCAACAGGTGGAATTGCAGTTGTTACACCAACTGATACTTTTCTTCACAGTGGAAATTGTAATTGCACCGATGAAATTGAAAAAGCAGTTGGTAATGCAATGCATCATAGCAGCGGCCACCAGTTTGTGGATACTGCATCCTGCAAATCAGTTCTTGTAAAACCAACTGATGCGGAGCTTAGTGCGGTGAAACCAGACAAATCGTATGTTGGAATTTTCATTGCAGGATTTATCGGTGGATTAATTGCATTGCTTACACCATGTGTGTTTCCCATGATCCCGCTCACAGTGAGCTTTTTCACAAAACGCAGCAAAGACAGAAAATCAGGAATACGTAACGCGTTCATTTATGCGTTGTCAATTATCGGAATTTATGTAACGCTGGGAATGGCAATTACTATTCCTTTAGGACCCGATGCGTTAAACGCGATGTCAAGCAGCGCCGTTTTCAATCTTATTTTCTTTGTAGTTTTTATTGTCTTTGCCTTTTCGTTTTTAGGGGCATTCGAAATTACTTTACCAAGCTCTTTCATTAATAAAATGGACAGCGCTTCAGATCGCGGAGGATTGCTCGGGATATTTTTCATGGCCTTTACGCTTTCACTTGTTTCATTTTCTTGTACGGGCCCGATTATCGGAACGCTCCTTGCAGAAACTGCCCGGGGGGGAAGCTACTTAGGACCTGCAATCGGAATGGGTGGATTTGCAATTGCCCTTGCATTGCCATTTGCGTTATTCGCAATGTTTCCGGGCTGGCTGAATTCTCTTCCTAAATCGGGTGGCTGGCTTAACTCAGTAAAAGTGACGCTTGGATTTATTGAGATCGCACTTGCAATGAAATTCCTTTCCACAGTTGATCTTGCGTATCACTGGGGATTTTTGAAACGCGAAATGTTTCTTGCCATTTGGATCGTAGTTGCAATTCTGCTCGGACTTTATCTCCTCGGGAAATTACGCTTGTCGCACGATAGTGAAATGAAGCACGTTTCTACTACGCGTGTGGTTCTTGCATTGCTCACATTTGCATTCGCAGCTTATTTAATTCCAGGAATGTTCGGCGCACCAACTAATTTAGTCAGCGGCTACTTGCCTCCTAACAGCTATCGCGAATGGAAAAATCCGCAAAGCACCGATTGTCCGCAAGACCTTTCCTGCTTCCACGATCTTAAAGAAGGGTTATGTTATGCGAAGTCCCAGGGAAAACCTGTATTCATAGATTTCACTGGTTATGCCTGTGTGAATTGCAGAAAGATGGAAGACAATGTATGGTCGGATCCGAAAGTGTATGAATACCTCAATGAAAAATACGTTGTAATCTCGCTTTATGTGGATGACAAAAAGGAATTGCCGTTGGCGGATCAATACAAAAACGAAGCGGGCCGACCGATCAGAACTATCGGTAATAAGTGGAGCGAGGTGGAAACGAATTATTACAAACAGAATTCACAACCGTTATATGTGCTTGTGGATAATGATGGAAAAGTTCTTACACCTCCACAACCTTATACGCCTGCCCCATCAGAATATGCAGATTTTCTACAACGAGGTTTGAAGAAATACGAAGAACGGAAAAACGCAGTGAAATAGATTGGGTACAATAATGCTAATGCAAAGTTCATGCTACTTTCGTAATTCAAAATTCTTCCCGAGATAAACCCTTCTCACCTGCTCATCATTCGCCAATTCATCTGCAGTGCCTGCTTTCAATATTTTTCCTTCAAACAATAAATACGCGCGATCAACAATTGTCAATGTCTCATGTACATTGTGATCAGTAATAAGGATGCCGATATTTTTTTTCTTCAAACTGGCAACCACTTGCTGAATATCTTCCACCGCAATCGGATCGACGCCGGCGAAAGGTTCATCAAGTAAAATAAATTTAGGATCGGTGGCAAGTGCGCGGGCGATTTCTGTTCTGCGTCGTTCACCTCCGGAAAGTGAATCGCCATTGTTTCCACGGATATGCTGCAGACCGAATTCATCCAGCAGGACGTTCAATTTATGCTCACGTTCTGCTTTCGTTTGTTTTGAAGTTTCGAGGATCGCCATAATATTCTGCTCCACGCTTAATTTGCGAAACACAGACGCTTCCTGCGCAAGATAACCAACGCCATACTGCGCGCGTTTGTACATCGGCTCATTCGTAATATCCAAATCGTCGAGGTAAATACGCCCTTCATTCGGTTTGATCATTCCGACAATCATATAAAATGAAGTCGTTTTTCCCGCACCATTCGGCCCTAGCAAACCAACAATTTCGCCTTGCTGCACATTAATTGAAACGCCTTTTACGACCGTACGGTTTTTGTATTTCTTGACGATATTTTCAGCTCCGAGGATCATTTTCTTGTGGTGTGAGTGAGCAATGGGGTACGAATTACGAATAAAAACGAATAGTTACGAAAGTTTTGATGGTAAGCTGTTTCATTCTTCTACTATTTCATTTTTCGCACCTTGTCGTTTCTGGTTTCTTAATTCAAAGCCAATCTTTAATTCGTAACTATTCGCCAGTTTCGTAATTCGTACCCCATCCTCTATTCGTAACTATTCGTCAGTTTCGTAATTCGTACCCAACCTAGAATAGTACCTGCAGTGAAAATCTTACCCCCACCGGTGCAACGTTCGGATGATCGAGGTACGACAATCTCCAGAAGCAATCGACGCGGAAAAACTTGAAGATGTTTTCTATTCCGGCGCCCGCTTCCATGTATGGACCGTGGTTGAGCGTGTATAAAGTTGACGGGAAAATAACTTCCTTCTTGTTATAATTGTTCACACTTCCGACGAGCCATTTGAACGTAGCAACTTCACGCCATTTTAATTTTCGCATCAACGGAATATGATTCAGGAAAAAACCCTCGAAATGATGAATGATCGTTGCTGATGCGTACATGTCGCTTACAAATTCAAAATAATTCATCATGTTGTAAGCCGACCAGTCATATACGTATGTTTCATTTCCCGGATGCAAGGTCATCAGCGGGTAAGGAACTCTTCCCCATGTTTTTCCTGCTTCAAGAATATAATTCGTGTATCCGAAAATACCGAAGCGTACACGATCATCCACGTTAATGCTCGCCCTTCGGTAATTGTATTGCGAACCGAAAACGCCTTTCAGTCCTTCTACATACTGAAGTTGAATGATGGGCGCTTTTGTTCCGACGCTTGTTCGGGTAAAAACAGATTCCACATATTTATCATTGTAAGCAAAACGAACTCCAAGACGAATCTCACTTGTTGTAATACGCAATAAATTTTCTGTGCTTCCGTCTGAAACATTACGCGTGTAAGCAGATTCGCCGATCGGAAACATGTTGCGCACGTTGAAGGATAATTTTGTGTCAAAGCCTTTGAACCATTCCCGTTCATAATAATATTCATACGATTCTACCTTCGTGAAATTACTGAATGGTGAACGCCTGAAAATGGTTGCAAGTACATTGTCGGATGAAAATGCATTATTGCTTAAACCCAAAATCTCATTGTCATTTTTATAGCTGATGCCCATCAGCCTCCGCGGCTTTTTCGTGATAAAAGTTTTGTAGGCAATATTGTATTTGAATTGTTCATCCCGCGTACCATAAGCGACATAGCCGCTGAACTCCATCCACTTGCTGAAACTATTGCTCGTCCTCCCTCCTATCCTGAATCGCGTTCCTTCAATCTGGTTCGTACTGATGGTTTTATACCACGGACCAAATTCAAACGGGCCGACAACTTTGTAACCTGTGTAAAGCGTAATGACCAGTGATTCCCACGTCTTATAAATATTCAGCGACTGAACAGAATCTACCATTTCGTAAATTCCTTTTTCTGTTTTATTCAGCGAGTCGTGACGTACTGCCACCCAAAAAGAATCATTGCGGCTTTCCGCGCCATTTTCTACAATGATATTATCCGTGCGCGAATAAAAATCAGCAGGCATTGGTTTATTGACCACAATGTCTTTATAAGAAGCAGTCTTACGTCCGTAAAAGCCCATTCGTTTATCTGCAAGTACAAAATCGCCAATCACACGCTCGCGCACCATGATCCAGGCACCGGAATTATTATCAAATTCCTGGATGACGTTGAAGCCGTTGACATAATTAATATTCGCATCATCAACGATATTCATCTCCAGGCGCTTTACCGCATAAGCAGTATCCGCAATCCAGACATTTCCATAAAACAAAAGCTCCTGCTTACGTCTCGGCTTAAACTGAATCTGGTAACACCAGTGCCCGTCGATCGTCATGCTGTCGACCAGGTAATATTTATAATACGCAACGCCATTGTTCGAAACCGGGCTTACGAATGATTTACCGAAGACAAGAATGTTATTGTCATAGATATTTACATTCTGGTACATATCGCCGGTGAATTGTGCGACGCTGGCATCTTCAAGCCCTGAGACTTTTGACCCTTTGATCACTTCTTTCTGAATTTTCGGATTCTTTTGGTAATAAAAATCAGAAAGCGATTCGCTGAAGAAAAGAGGCAGGTGTGGCTTTTCGCTTGGATTCGTTGTATCAATGCGGTCGAAAATAAATTTCACCGGCTGCATAACTTTTCTCTTCTGAAATTTCTCGTCAATATTGTTCAGATCGAATTCGAGCTTATTGTACACTTCGTACTGGTAAGCATCAAGCCGCTCCTTATCATTCTCAGGCTTGTGTTTATAAACGAGTTTCAAAAGTGTTACGGCAGGATTTTCACCCGGAAGAATTACTACAGCGTCAAGATCGTTGGACTTCATCGTCATCGGAATATTGATGACCTGCTCTTCGCCCTGCTTTACTTTTAATGTAGTATTGAAATAGCCGACATACACAGCACGGATCGAATCGACGGTACCGTTAACAGTAAAAGCAAAATTTCCATCAATGTCAGAAACAGTTCCAGAGTTGGTTCCGACTGCAATGATGCTTACGAAAGGCATCGGTTCTGTTTCTGCGGAATTATATACTCTTCCTGAAATACGCGTGGTTTGGGCGGATGCAATTCCCGTTAAAAACAAAAAGAAAATAAGACTTCGAAACATGCTCCGGGTTGGAATTTTAATCTCTACGAATATACGAAATCACTTGTCAGCAAAATCCATGCTATAAATGAAAATCAGCGAATTCCTTTGGAAGGAAATTTTTCCATGGGCTTTACCTGTAACGGCCAGAGCTTTCGGATGGCTGCAATTGTTTCTCTTGCCTCCTTTTCTGTAAAGTCAATTGCTTCTGCATTTCTGCGGCAGGCAAAAACTTTTTGTCCGATTGACATTTTTTGGGGAGATGCATTCCAGGCACGTAAGATGTTTTTGCCTTTTTTGCCGGCCTTCGCTATATGCCCCGGCGTTTCTTTCGCCCATGCTTCGAGCAGCAGCAGGTAATTCAGGTCCTTCAGAATTCCATCCTGCATTACAGGTGTTGCATGTTGCCAGTGACGGATCATTTTTTCGTTGATAATATAAAATGACCTGCGATAAACACCAGCTTTCCCGTCGGCAGCTTTTATTTTTCCGGATAAAAAAACAACTGCAATATGCCGTTCTCTTTGAATGGCCTGTGGAAGCGTAATGCTGTTTCCCGCAAGATCATAAACTGAAAACGGAATTTTTTCATCCGGGTGAAAAGCAATCACCAGCGCGCTGTCATCCATAAAAACCTGCACCAGCTGATTGCCCGGCTGATCTTCATTTACAACCGGCCAATAAGAAGTCCATGCATCTTTCAGACGAAGCTTTTCGGATGAACGCAAAATACCTGCGAGAGGCTGTTTATCAAATTTTTCATCCGTCAGCGTCGTATAATAATACTGCTGTGAAATTGTTGCATAAGTGAATGAACGCAGCAAGGATTTGCTTTCGCGAATGGAATCGAGTTCCTGCACAGAAACAAAAAGCCAAAGCGATTTAAAACGCGGCTGATTATTTTCCACGACTTGTTTTCCGAGCCAGGAATGAAGAATAGAATCAGTTGTGGAAATTGAATCGGTGCAGGCAACTTTCGAAGGAGCAATTATTCTATCCTGTCCGAAGAAAATTATCCGGAGCAGGATGAAAGGAATAATTAATCTCCACATCAGAAATTATTTTTTCCTGAAAACGATTGCGATTGGTGCGCCGGTGAAATTAAAATTATCCCGGATCTGATTTTCAAGAAAACGTTTGTACGATTCCTGGATGTATTGCGGGTAATTACAAAAGAATGCAAAGACCGGTGTTTTTGTAGGAAGCTGTGTAATGTATTTGATCTTCACATACGTCGCGTTGTAAGCAGGCGGCGGTGTATGGCCAACAATCGGCAACATGATATCATTTAGCTTCGCAGTTGGAATGCGGCGTGTTCTGTTTTCGTACACTTTCATTGCGAGTTCGAGTGATTTCAAAACACGCTGCTTTGTTTTCGCAGATGTGAAAAGCACAGGAACGTCTTTGAAAGGACGGATCTTTTCAAGAATATCTGCTTCAAATTCTTTCGTGCTCTTGTGACTTTTTTCTTCCACAAGATCCCACTTGTTCACAAGAATGACAATTCCTTTTTTATTGTTGATCGCAAGATGGAAAATATTCATGTCCTGCCCTTCAAATCCTTCAAGCGCATCAATTACGAGCAAACAAATATCACATTCCTCGATGGCTTTGATCGTGCGCATGACGGAATAAAATTCAAGGTCTTCATGCACCTTTGTTTTTTTCCGTAATCCAGCAGTATCCATCAGCATTACATCAAAACCAAAACCGGTAAAATGCGTATCAATTGCATCGCGCGTGGTTCCGGCAATATCAGTAACAATATGTTTTTCTTCGCCGAGGAGCGCATTCACAATTGAAGATTTTCCTGCATTCGGACGACCAACGATAGCAATCTTAGGAATTTTAATTTCTTCCACCTCTTCTTCGGGACTGAGATGCTTCACCAATTCGTCAAGCAATTCACCCGAACCAGCGCCATTCACTGCCGAAACAGGATAAGGATCGCCTAAGCCTAATTGATAGAATTCGGCAGCAGCATACGTTTTATCGCCGGTGTCGACTTTATTTGCAATGACAAAATGTGTCTTTTTACTTCTGCGGATAATGTTGGCCACAATTTCATCCAATGCAGTAATACCTTCCATGGCATCCACTACAAATAAAATAATGTTCGCTTCCTGCATTGCAATCTCCACCTGCCTGCGGATCTCCGCTTCAAAAGCATCTTCAGAACCTTCCGAATAACCGCCGGTATCTACAACAGAAAACTGCCTTCCGTTCCATTCCGCATGGCCATAATGCCGATCGCGTGTAACACCGGAAACAGCATCCACAATCGCCTGGCGATGACCTACTAAACGATTAAAAAGAGTGGATTTCCCGACATTCGGCCGGCCTACAATTGCAATTAAATCAGACATGGCTGCAAAGATAGCCTTTCAGAGGGGATTATTCGCATATAAGAGAAAGGGGCAGGCAATCCGCTGCGGCGGAAGGAGGCAGGATGCAGCACTTTATGCAGGGAAAGGGGCAGGAAAAAAGCAGGCAGGCGGCAGGAAAACAATGCCACGGGTTGATCAGGATTTTTCATGAGTAAATAAAAAAACCTATGAATTAAACCATAGATTTTTCTGCTTCATAAATGAAAATCTCTTTTTCACCGGCCACCTTTTTTACTGCCGCCTTCCTTCTACAAATAACCGTATCTCTTCAACTGTCTCTCACTATCACGCCAGTCCTTATCAACTTTGATAAACAGTTCGAGGAAAACTTTTTTCTGGACGAATTTTTCGATGTCGATACGTGCTTGTGTGCCGATCTTTTTAATTCCGCTTCCCTGGTGACCGAGGAGAATTCCTTTTTGAGATTCGCGCACTACATAAATGATCGCGCGGATTTTTACAATGATGTCGTTTTCTTTGAATTCTTCTACTACAATTTCAACTGAATAAGGAATTTCCTGTTGAAAATTATGCAGGATCTTTTCACGGATAATTTCGGCCACAAAAAACTTTTCCGGTTTATCCGTCAGCTCGTCTTTCGGATAATAAGCGGGATGTTCAGGAAGTATTTCAAGTATACGCTTAAAGATCATTTCCACATTTTTTCCTGACAATGCGGAAACGGGAAAATACTCGGCATCCGGCAACTCTTTTCTCCAGCGCTTTTCTTTTTCAGCAACACGCGCATCAATAACGAGATCAGTTTTATTCAACAGCACCATCACCGGCACATTGATCTTTTTGATGCGCTCAAAAGTTTCTTCTTCAATTAATTTATCATCGGTCAGATCAACTACCAGCAATAAAATATCCGCATCGGCTAATGCAGAACTTACAAACTGCATCATTCCTTCCTGCAACTTGTAATTCGGTTTCAGAATTCCGGGCGTATCAGAATAAACCACCTGGAATTCGTCGCCATTTACAATTCCCATGATCCGGTGACGGGTAGTTTGTGCTTTGGAAGTAATAATAGAAATCCGCTCTCCAACCAACGCATTCATGAGCGTACTTTTTCCTGCATTAGGATTCCCGATGATATTTACAAAACCTGCTTTGTGCATGAGACAAAGGTAGTGTAATTGAGAAAATAGTTCCGTACATATTCTCCGTGCCTCCGTGGTTTTTTTGGCACAAAGGCACAGCGGCACGGTAAAAAATAAAAATTGACCCGATACCTTTTTTATAAACGGAACGTCTCTTATCGAAAATATATCGTAATTCGCAGACAAATCGCACATCGTATCCTCCGTCGCGAACCTGCATTGTACATCATCTCATGGAAGAGCCAATTGAAGCCGATAAAATCAAACCCAAAAGAAAGCTCACAATCGTGAGACTGCTCTTCGGTGGTTTTTTTCTCTGGCTGATCCTTCGCAGCTTTTTTTTCCAGGTGATGTATATTCCTTCTTCTTCCATGCGCGGCACATTGCACGAAGGCGATTATATTCTTGTCAATAAGCTTGCTTTTGGTTCGCGCATGCCGATGACATTATTTTCATTGCCATTTTCCGGTTCAGAAACATACCTCGACTGGGTAATTTTCGGTTACCATCGCGCTCCTGGATATTCCGGAGTAAAAAGAAATGATGTGCTTGTTTTTAATCTTCCGGGAAGCAATTCTCTTCCTATCGATATCCGCAAGCCTTTTATAAAACGTTGCATGGCTTTGCCCGGTGATACGCTGGAAATTAAAAATGGAATTATTTTTATCAATAGCAAACAAACAACAGGCCCGCAATGGATTCAGCAACGTTATTTTATTGAATTGAAAAGCGGCACAGATGGCGAAGAATTAATTAAACGGTTTGAAATACAGAAAGCCGCTCCTTCTGCTGATAAAATTCATTATGTGATTTTTGCAACCACCTATCAGCTTAATCAGCTTCGTGCTAGTGGAAAACTGGCTGTATTCAGCGCTGATCATATTGATAAAAAAGCATACACTAACAGCCTTTTTCCGCATGATCCTAACTTCAAATGGAATGCTGATTTTTATGGCCCACTTTGTATTCCGCAAAAAGGAAAGCCTGTTCAGCTGAATTCGAAAAACATCTCGCTTTACAGATCGGTTATTGTGGATTATGAAAAAAATAAGCTTGAGCTAAAACGCGATTCTGTTTTTATTAATTCAGAATATGCCCCTTCTTATACTTTCAAACAGGATTATTTTTTCGTTTTGGGCGATAACCGGTATGACTCGGAAGATTCAAGATATTGGGGCTTTGTTCCTGAAAGTCACATCATTGGTAAAGCTTCTATGCTGCTGGCAAGCTCCGGCCCTTCACGCAACTTTTCGTTAATCCACTGATTATCTTCGCTTTCCACTTATTTCCTCCATTTAATTCTATCAATACAATTTTTTCATTGGCGGGAATCCAGTCACCCCTCTTTTATCGTAGTTAAGGAATGTTAAACTGGGCAACAGCAAACTGAAGGAAATAATTATTCACATACACTTATGAAACAAAAATCCAAAACACTACTTAAGGTGTCTGTCGTAGCGGTTGCAGCTGCTATGCTTGGATTCTGGGATTCGCGTGAAAATCCGGTTGAGGCATCCAGCCACCGGGAGGCTCCATTGATTGCTAACGATCCGTTGGCAGACAATACAGACCTTTACGCGTTCCGGAGTCCTGATGACACGAACACTGTCACCATCATCGCGAATTATATTCCGTTACAGCTCCCACAGGGCGGACCGAACTATTCTTCGTTTGGTGAAAATATCCGTTACGAAGTGCATATTGAGAATGATGGTGCAGCAGGTGATGATATTACCTACCGTTTTACTTTCACAAAAGTAAACCAGGATCCTACAACATTTTTCAATATCCGTCTCGGACAGCAGAATCTCAAAACCTCTTATATGTGCGAGAAAAGCACAGATGGCGGCGTGACATTCTCAACAATTGTTACCAATGGTACTGTTCCTCCTCCGAACATTGGGCCGCGTTCTATCAGCGATCCTATTTTAGGACTGAACGCTCCTAACTACGATGCACTGATCAACTCTGCTGCAGTTACTGCTACAGGTGGTGGCAATGAAGTAATTTATTGCGGCCCTGCTGATGATCCATTCTTCGTGGATCTTGGTGGTATTTTTGATCTTGGTCAGACACGTGCCGGTCTCGGTCCTGTGGATGGCTTAGGTCACAAAAATATTCACAGCATCGCGCTCAAAATTCCGATCGCGACACTACAGAAATTCGGAAACCCGGTTTCAATGGCTACAAACATCCTTGATTCCGATTATATCATCGGCGTTTGGGCATCTGCAAGCCGTCCTATGACACGTACATTGAGTAACTCCGGCGGAAATCCTTCTGATGGTGGTTCTTATGTTCAAGTGTCACGTATCGGAATGCCATTGACAAACGAAGCAGTTATTCCGCTCGGAAGCAAAGACCGCTGGAATTCATTGACTCCTTATACAGAAGATCCTGCAATGGATAATTTCTTCTGTAACCCGGAGCTTGCGCTTTATATGGACAATTCACAATTCGGACCTTCAGTTCCTGCTTTTGCCGCTTTGAGAGTTCAGCGCAATTCACTTCAGTCATTTGATTTTGGAAATGGCCAGCCTGGTCTTTACCCGCTTCGCGCAACAAACGCAGGTGCAGGTACAGCACTCGACACCAACCTTTTCGGAAATTACCTGCTTCGTCCGGCAGCACCACGCTCTGTAGATCTTCTTCCGATTTTCTACACGGGCGTTCCTAACCTTGCTCCTTATCATCTTGCAACAGGTAAAAACGGAAACCCATTGGCGAACGGAAAACCTTTCATCAATAATTTCCTTCCTACGTTCGGCGATATGCTTCGCCTGAATATGGCGGTTCCTGTTACACCAAGAAATCACCCGCAATTCAGTTCACTCGGATTGATTCAGGCAGCAGTACTTGGTCTTACCGATCCTGCTTACAATCAGAATGCGAGCATGCAGTGGATCCCGAACATGGATGGTTTCCCTAACGGTCGTCGTTTGGAAGATGATGTAACTCGTATCGAATTGCAAGCGGTTTCAGGAGTTGTACTCGCTGCGATCGGTTTGTGGTATGATGATTACACAACAGGAAATCCTGTTACTCCGAATTTGGTTGGCGTTCTCGGTTACACAACCGGTATTGAAAAGAACGACACCACATTCAAGCCGGCATTCCCTTATGTACAGGCGCCATGGAGCGGTTATGCAAATCATAGCGGACAATAATTGTCATGCAGGTCATTTACAAATTCAAAAAAAATAAAATGAAAAAAATATCAACACGAACCATTCTCAAAATCTCAGCTGTAGCAGTTGTTGCTGTTGCACTTGGATTCTGGGATTCTCAAAAAGCTCCGGCAGAGGCGTCCAGCCACCGGGAAGCGCCGTTGATTGCCAACGACCCGCTTTCGGATAACACCGACTTGTATGCGTTCAGAAGCCCTGACGATACTAATACAGTAACCATCATCGCGAACTATGTTCCGTTGCAGCTCCCACAGGGCGGACCGAACTATGCTTCTTTCGGTGAAAATATACATTATGAAATTCACGTTGAAAATGATGGCGTGTCAGGTGATGATATCACTTACCGTTTCACATTTTCAAAAGTGAACCAGGATCCGTCTACTTTTTTCAACATTCGTCTCGGACAGGAAAATCTGAAGACCAATTACATGTGTGAAAAAAGTACAGATGGTGGCGTAACTTTTACAACCATTGTTACCAACGTAAATGGTATTGTGCCTCCTCCGAACATCGGACCACGTTCGATCAGTTCAACTGTAGGACTCGGTGCTGCTAACTATGATGCGTTGATGAATGCAGCTATCGTAAATGCAACAGGCGGCGGTGGAGAAACCATCTACTGCGGACCAGCAGATGATCCATTCTTCGTTGACCTCGGTGGTATTTTCGACCTTGGACAAACACGCGCAGGCGGAACCGGTGTAAATGCACCAGTAGATGGAGTGGCTTGTAAAAACATCCACACTATTGCAATCAAAGTTCCGATTTCGACATTGCAGAAAACCGGTTTACCTGTTACTGCAGCGACGAGCATTCTTGATGGAAACTTTGTAATCGGCGTTTGGGCATCAGCAAGCCGTCAGCAGATCCGTACACTGAACGCGAATGGAACAGAATCGTATAGCGGTTCATGGATCCAGGTTTCACGTATCGGAATGCCACTGACAAACGAGGCAGTTATTCCGATCGGTGATAAAGACCGTTGGAATTCATTAACACCATACAATGAAGATCCTGCAATGGAGAGTTATTTCTGCAACCCGGAGCTTGGTCTTTACATGGACGCTTCTCTGTTCGGAAATGCTGTTCCTGCTTTTGCTGCACTTCGCATTCAGCGCAACTCGTTGCAGTCATTTGATTTTGGAAATACACATGATGGTCTTTGGCCGATCCGCGCTACCAATGGTGGTGCAGGAACAGCGCTCGACACCAACCTTTTCGGAAATTACCTGCTTCGCCAGGGCGCTCCACGCTCTGTTGATCTTCTTCCGATTTTCTACACAGGTGTTCCTAACCTTGCTCCGTATCATCTTGCAACAGGTAAAAACGGAAACCCATTGGCGAACGGAAAACCTTTCATCAATAATTTCCTTCCTACTTTCGGCGATATGCTTCGCCTGAACATGGCGGTTCCGATCACACCAAGAAATGACCCGCAATTCAGTTCACTTGGATTGATCCAGGCGGCAGTGCTTGGTTTGACAACAGCGCCTTACAATACGAGTGCAAATCTTGAGTGGATTCCGAATATGGATGGTTTCCCGAACGGCCGTCGTTTGGAAGATGATGTAACACGTATTGAATTGCAAGCGGTTTCAGGAGTTGTTCTTGCTGCAATCGGATTGTGGTATGATGATTATACTACAGGAAATCCGGTTACGCCAGATCTTCTTGGAGTACTCACTTACACAACAGGTGTTGAAGCGAATGATACAACATTCAAAACAGTGTTCCCTTATGTTCAGGGACCATGGAGCGGATTCGGTCGCTGCGGAGGAACTCCTCCTGTAGTTACCGGACTTCACGGCTTCGGTATGAATGTAGGAGCACCTGGAATTGTAATGGCACAAAATTACCCTAACCCGGCAATTGATGTGACTACTTTCAAATATAACATCTCATCAGCTTCACGCATCCGCCTTGATATTTTTGATGTCAACGGACAGAAAATAGCTACGCTTATCAATAATGAAATGCGTCAGCCGGGAACTTATGAAGTGAAGTGGAATGTTGAAGGACTTGCAGCAGGCGTTTATGTTGCTTCGCTTTCAAGTGATGGAGATCTTGTTCAATCCATGAAAGTAAATGTTGCTAAATAATTTTATTGTTTGTTAAAGAAAACCGGGCTTCAAACACCCGGTTTTCTTTTTTTTAACTGTTTAGCAGTCCTGTACATGGCTGACTTTTTCGAACAGGTTAAAAATAGAATCAGCATTCCGGTTTTTGATCGCATCACCGACGTGTCACAATCAGCTTTTCCTGATTATTGCATCGGCAGTTCTCGCTTCAATAATATACATTCCTGCATTAACCGACTTTTCAAACAAATTAATAGGTAGCTCGGTGTGTGAATTTGCCGGACAAAACAGTTCATTCGTGTAAACAAGTTTACCATCAGAAGATAAAATCCGCACCTGAACATTTTCATCAGCTAACATATCGAAAGTCAAAGTGACATTTCCATATACTCAGGAACCAATTTGAATAACGTTGTGAATTGCTTTCAGATTGTATCTTCGTTCTTATCAAGCACAACATTCCGAATTCTAATTACATAGAAATCGTAGTTGTGAATTGCTTTCAGATTGTATCTTCGTTCTTATCAAGCACAACATAATCATGTGAATGCTTCCAAGCTATAATGTTGTGAATTGCTTTCAGATTGTATCTTCGTTCTTATCAAGCACAACATTATAAACCCTACCCCGCTGAATGAACAGTTGTGAATTGCTTTCAGATTGTATCTTCGTTCTTATCAAGCACAACGGAAAATTTGGAAAGGATGGGAGTTGAAGTGTTGTGAATTGCTTTCAGATTGTATCTTCGTTCTTATCAAGCACAACTTTTGAATCTGCAACCAACGTAGCGGTCAAGTTGTGAATTGCTTTCAGATTGTATCTTCGTTCTTATCAAGCACAACAAAGTGGGGAAGAATACCAAAGCGGACTAAGTTGTGAATTGCTTTCAGATTGTATCTTCGTTCTTATCAAGCACAACAAGAGAAATTTTGTGTCTGTCTAGTGACGGTTGTGAATTGCTTTCAGATTGTATCTTCGTTCTTATCAAGCACAACTAATCGGAAGCGTGGCAGGTATTGTTGAGAGTTGTGAATTGCTTTCAGATTGTATCTTCGTTCTTATCAAGCACAACGATTTAAGTTCTCTTATGCTTCTTCTTTATGTTGTGAATTGCTTTCAGATTGTATCTTCGTTCTTATCAAGCACAACCTACAGCTTGAAATGAAATTCCGTATGGGAGTTGTGAATTGCTTTCAGATTGTA
>JBDSHN010000075.1:0-87111 GCA_039918435.1 Bacteroidia bacterium
TTTTATTCGCGAGTGTATGTATTAGCGTATGTATGAAATTTTTCGGAATTATATTTTTAATTAATATGCTGTTTTATAGTTAGTTATCTACTTAATCCTACTTAACTATTTCGTCCTGTAGGGGCGACCTATTCTCTCCCAGAAAGGAAATGATTAATTAGGAGAGCCTGCAAGTATGAAAAATGATGCCTCTGCTCTCCAACAGCAACCTTTATCTTTACCTTTGAGACTGCTTAATCAGTAGACATTTCTCTTCAATTACATCCATTGACATACACCATCTCCGATACGGCACGCATTCTAAGCGCTTCACAAACCCTCATCAGCAATGACGGGCCGGTGAATTCTTTGCTTATCGACAGTCGTAATCTCACACATACGGAGGGCGTTTTGTTTTTTGCGATCAAAGGCGAACGGCATGATGCGCATGAATTTCTACCGGCGATTTATGGTAAAGGAATCCGCAATTTTGTGGTGAATGAGTTGCCGGCAAATGCAGAGATGGAATTTCCGGAAGCGAATTTTATTGTTGTAAGTAATACGCTGGATGCTTTACAAACGCTCGCCGCGCATCAACGCAAACAATTCACTTATCCTGTTATCGCCATTACCGGAAGCAATGGAAAAACCATTGTGAAAGAATGGCTCTGGCAATTGTTACGGGATGATTTTTCAATCGTACGCAGTCCGAAAAGTTATAATTCACAAGTAGGAGTGCCGCTTTCTGTCTGGCAGATGGAAGCAACACATAATCTTGCCATTTTCGAAGCCGGTATTTCCCGGTTGGGCGAAATGGAAAAATTGCAATCCATTTTAAAGCCGGACATTGCTGTGTTTACGAATATCGGAACCGCACACGACGAAAATTTTACCGGTAAGGATCAGAAATCAGCGGAAAAAATAAAATTGCTCAAGGACGCAGAAATTATTATTTGCTGCAAAGATGATGCAGCTGTTTTTACAAAGATTCAGGAAGCAGCAAGCAGCAAAATTTTTGCGTGGTCGCGGAAAACAAAAGCTGATCTGCAGATTGCACGTGTTACAAAAGAGAAAAACGAAACCGTAATACAGGGAATTGCGAACAATAATTTTTCATCCATCCGCATTCCTTTTATTGACGATGCCTCAGTAGAAAATGCGATTCATTGCTGGGCGGTGCTTTTGCATCTTGGAATCAGTAACGAAACTATTGCATCGCGCATGTCTTTACTCATTCCTGTTGCTATGCGACTTGAATTAAAGGAGGGCGTGAATAATTGTTCCGTCATCAACGACAGTTATAATTCAGATTTAGGTTCACTTTCCGTCGCGCTCGATTTTCTTAACCAGCAGCAGCAATATCCCAAACGTACTTTAATTCTTTCCGATATTCTTCAGAGCGGGAAAGAGGAAAAAGAATTGTACAGAGAAGTTGCACAGCTGATCAAAGGAAAAGGAATAAGCCGTTTGATCGGAATTGGTGAAGCGATTTCCGGCATGCAGCATATATTTGGTGAGATGGAAAAAACATTTTATCCATCAACAGCAGATTTTCTTGCCGACTATCACCATGGATTATTTCACAACGAAACAATTCTTTTAAAAGGTGCGCGTGTTTTCGGATTTGAAGCGATCAGTAAGATCATTCAGCAAAAAGCACATGAGACAGTACTGGAAATTGATCTCAATGCATTGGTGCATAATCTGAATTATATAAAATCGAGATTAAATCCGGGTACGAAGCTGATGGTGATGGTGAAAGCTTTTTCCTATGGCAGCGGCAGTTTTGAAATCGCAAACGTGCTGCAGTTTCATCGCGTGGATTATCTTGCAGTTGCTTATGCGGATGAAGGAATTGAGTTGCGAAAAGCCGGAATCACAATTCCTATAATGGTGATGAACCCGGAAGAGCAGAGTTATGATTCGATGATCCGTTATCACCTTGAGCCGGAAATTTTTTCTTTCCGTGTCCTGCAATTATTTGATGATGCAGCAAAACGTTATCGTATTCGTCATCCCGATCAGCCACCTGTTCCGGTTCATGTAAAATTTGATACAGGAATGCGAAGGTTGGGTTTTGATGAAGCAGATCTGAATGAGCTCATTGTTCGTTTAAGCAATAGCCGTGATCTTGTTATCCGCTCCGTTTTTTCTCATCTCGCAGCCAGCGACGAAACTGGACATGACGAATTTACACGACGACAGGTGAAATTGTTCAGGGCAATGAGTAATGAAATGAGCAAACATTTTACCTATCCTGTTCAACGTCATATTCTGAACTCAGCAGGAATTTTAAGATTTCCCGATGCACAGTTCGAGATGGTGCGGCTGGGAATCGGACTTTACGGAATTGCAGCAACAAAAGAAGAGCAGAAAAATTTAAAAAATGTAAGCACACTTAAAACCACCATTTCGCAGCTGAAAAATGTTCCCAAAGGAGAAACCATTGGCTACAGCAGGAAAGGTTTTGCAAAAGAAGCGATGAAGATTGCAACTGTTCCTATTGGTTACGCCGATGGATTGAGCAGAAAACTGAGTAATGGCGCGGGCAAAATGTTTATCGGCGGAAAACCTGTGCGCATAGTTGGAAATGTTTGTATGGATATGTGCATGATCGATGTAAGTGGAATAAATTGCTCAGAAGGAGATGAAGTTATCATATTCGGAGAACAGCATTCCATTACTGATCTTGCCAACGATATGGGAACTATTGCATACGAAGTGCTCACAAATGTCAGCCGTCGAGTAAAACGGATTTATTTTCAGGAGTAACGTAAAAGGAATGAAAATTGCCGGTAGTGAGTTATCGGTTGTCAGTCAATTCATTTTATTGACAACCGATACTCACTACTGACAATAACCTTAAAATTACTTACTATGAAAACGGCAGGAATTTTTGTTTTTCTTATCAGCATTTTCTTAATGGGTTCTTCATTTCAGCAAAGCCCTTCTACCAAAGTATCCAAATACGAAGATTGTTTTACTGTGATCCTACAGACAAAAGGCGTTGCAGCAAAAGCAGATCCCGATTGCATTGAGATCCGCTGGCGGAATGATTGCACTGTGAATATGGATTTGAAATACGCATTCGAACAAATCGGTGGGGGATGGGTGATTGGTTCAACAGATGGAATTGCACCGCATGAAGAAATAGGATCTTTTTGCTCTAAAGGAACAGGTATAAGTAAAATGTGGGCAAGGCCGAGTTCAGAAAGAGCAACCGTTGTATTTCCTACGAATGATGAAATACTTGGTGGAATAGGAAAATAGTTCCGCCAATCACAAACAAATCTCCTTTAGTAGTCCGCCCGCCATGCGGAATCTGGTATTTAAATATTACAAATCTGAAACAGCAAAAATTAAACAGGTTAATAGTTATGCTTAAATATTTAACTTAAATCTTACGTGCCCACCAAATTCTCTGCAAAACATGCGATTGGTTTGTCTACCTTGGTATTGGCAACAAACACACTTCTTCATGTATTTATTAACCAAGCGAATTTTTATTCTGCTCGTAACCATTTTGCTCTTACAGCAAAAACTCGAAGCACAAACTTATTGGATGCAAAGTGCGGGTGGACAAACCATCGACCAGGGATTAGATGTTTCTGTTGACGGCGCGGGCAACACGTATGTAACAGGTTACTTTACTTCCAGTGCGGCTTTCGGTTCAACTACCTTAAGCTCTTCCGGTATTGACGATATGTTCATCGCAAAGTTAGGCGTGAATGGATTGTATAACTGGGCGGTAAAAGGCGGCGGCATTAATTCTGATCGCGCACTTTCCATTAAATCAGATGCAGCGGGAAATAGTTATGTCACCGGATTTTTTTACGGGACTGCTACTTTTGGTCCGAATACAATTACTTCAGCTGGTGCGCAGGATGTTTTTATTGCAAAATACAATACTGCCGGTACTTGTCTCTGGGCGAAAAGCGCAGGTGGAAGTGGAGCAGATATCGGGAATGGAATTACAGTTGACAATGCAGGAAATGTAATTGTAACAGGAGAGTTTGCAGGAAACTCTTCATTCGGCAGCACAACCTTAACCAGCATGAACGGAAGCACCGATGTGTTTACCACGAAGCTGGATGCTAATGGAAATTTTCTGTGGACAAAACAAGGTGCTGCATCGTTAACCGATCGCGGAATCGATGTGGATTGTGATGCAGCAGGAAATATTTATGTCACCGGGCAATTTTCAGATACAATTACATTCGATGTAGTGCATTTGAATACGATGCTGAATGCTGTTTATGTTGTAAAATATAATGCTGCTGGTACAGAACAATGGTTCAGAACAATCGGTGGCGGCGCTGTCAACTTTGCAAATTCTATTGCCTGTGATAATGCAGGAGGAATTTATCTTACCGGCGATTTCCAGGGAACAATTTCATTTTTCGGTGCAACAACTACAACGTTGAATGCAACGTATGCAAATAGAATTTTTATTGCGAAGTATGATGCTTCCGGCGGACTGACATGGAACCTGGCCGAAAGTTCAGATTCACCTCTGTCTTCAAAAAGCATTTCCTGCAACGGTTCAAATGTTTTTATTGGTGGAAATTTTAAATGCACATTCGATTCCTATAGCGCACGTTATGGTGCAGGACTTTTTAACAGCAGCGGCTATTGGGATATTTTTGAAGGAAAATACACTTCTGCTGGAACATGGGTGATGGGCAGGCAGCTCGGCGGAAAACAAGATCAATTGTGTAACGGCATTGCAGTAGATCCTGCCGGAAATCCGCACATGGCAGGCTCCTATAATTATTCTTTGGTTACACCTACGACACCTGCATTTTACGGTTTTTCACTATATCCCGGATATGCAATTGCAGCTACAGACAGCATTGTTCCGCAAGGACAGAATTGTTCCGATCCGAATTATGGAAATTATGCAACAGCGGCCTCCGCAGGGAACTCGGATATTTTTGTAGGCAATCCAATCGATCCTGCCCGTGCTCCTTACGATTATTATTATCGCACGGGAAGTGGGTGTTCAACAGATTTTGTCGGAACCTGTATTAATTTATATACAGGACTTGATTTTTTGTGCGGCGGCGATACAGTTGATTTCTGTCAGCAGGGGCAACTTTATGCAAGCACGAACACTTCTTTTTTTAATCCGCCAAGCAGCGGCACCGGCCCTGATTTTACTTATCACTGGTCGAATAACGCAACCACACCTTTTACCAACGTTTCGACCAGCGGATATTATTCTGTTGTGATCACTACTGCTGACGGATGTTATTCAAGCGAGGATACTATTTATGCGGCCATTCATCCGAGTCCGCCTACACCGTGGATCAGTGATAACGTGGTAATCAATACGAATGCTCCGGCGCCGCAGGAAATTCATATCTGTGCAGATTCTGTGTTGCTTGTGGGTGGAAATTTTGCAAATGGCAGCAGCGTATATTGGCAAGGTCCCGCTTTTTATCCGAATGCCGTTCAGAATGATTCTGCCATGGTTGACAGTTCCGGTGCTTATGTATTTATTGTCACTGATGTGTTTGGCTGTTCGGTTTCAAATCACGTGGATGTAATACTTGACCATCCATTAGTTCCGATTGATCCTGCAATGATCTGCCTGGAAGATCCGGATTTCAATGATACCATTACAACATGCGAAAATGTGATGCTCACCTTATTTCCCTATGATACGTTAGGTAATCCAACAGCCAATTACCAATGTATTGACGGCCTGACGCAGGTTCTGTGGACTGTTACTCCTGCAAGCGCCACTATTTTTCCAACCTCAGATTGCAATACAAATTTTGCGCTCACTTATCTTACTGTGCATGATACCGGATGGTATACGATCACAGAAACAATTATCAGGACAACTGCCTGTGGTAATGATACTACTATAGGCACGCACAGTTTTTATATTATTGTTCTTCCTGCACCGCCGCCCGGCTCGCTTGTGCTGACTATTTCACCAAATGTATTGTTGTGTCCGGGTGACAGCGCATTACTGGTTGTCAGTGGCGGCACAACTTATATATGGAACACGCTGGCGACAAATGATTCCATAGTGGTGTATAATCCCGGAAATTATTTTGTGAATGGAACGAGCACCGTTTCAAATTCATACGGATGCTCAACGTTAAGTTCTGCAACAGCAGTTGTAAATGTCAGCTATACGCCGCAGCCGCTTATTTTAATGAATCCTGTTGATGGATTAATTTGTCCGGGAGATTCTGTGCAGCTTACTGTTTCAGGCAATGGCATTTTTTCGTGGCAAGGTCCGAATGGCCCTCTGGGAGGAAATGGAAATACACTTTATGTAAATAGTCCGGGGACGTATTATTGCATTGAAACTACGACCGACAGTTGTACATTACTTTCCAATTCCGTAGTGATACAGCAATATAATACGCCGCAGCTGCAGGCAATGCCATCCGGAATTTTATGCCCGGGCGATACGATTGTTATTTCACTTACTGCATCAAGCGGAAGCGCTGTTACGTGGAACGCACCATTGAGTGGAAATTCGCTCACACAAACAATTACAACGCCCGGAGTTTACAGTTGCACGGTGCTTGCATGTAACCTTGCCACAACAGTTGCGATTACGATTGTATCAACTTCAGTAAGTGCAGACATTACACCATTAACTACCACAACCATTTGCGTAGGAGATTCTGTGCTGCTCGGTGCGAATGCGGGCATGGCTACGTACAACTGGCAACCGGGCGGAAGCACAGATACATCAATTTATGTTTATACGGACGGGTGGTATTATCTTACAACAGCAGATAGCGGAAGCTGTTTGGCGCAGGATTCTTTCCAGGTAAACTTTACACCGAATACACTTACTTCACCATTCGGAGATGACACAACAGTTTGCATTGGTACGCAGGTTACATTAATTGCATCCGGTGCACCAACGCTGACATGGTATGATGCGCCCGGCGGAAATGTGTTGGCAACAGGCCCGGTATTACAGGTCGGCGGCGTAACAGCTACAACTGTATTTTACGTGCTGACCAACGATGGAATTTGCAGAAGTCAGCCGGAGCCTGTAACAGTGTATGCACAGGATTGTTCCCCGCAGATTCCGAATGTATTTACGCCGAATGGTGATGGAACGAATGACGTCTTTACGATTTACATGCCCTATGCAACTGATATGCACGTCGAGATCTATGACCGCTGGGGCGTGCTGGTGCATGAGTGGGATGGCCTGGATGGTTATTGGGATGGAACGTATATGAATAATGGAAAGAAGGTTGTGGATGGAGTTTATTATTATATCGTTCGTGTTGCCGATCTGAATCAATGGTGGACTTCCCAGTCAGGATTTATTCAACTGATACGGGCTGGTGGAAATTAAAGTAAATCTAAAATTCAAAACTCAGGATTTTCGGATCTTCAATATTGAATTTTTAATTTGGAATCTGTGCCGGTAAGAACTACTCTCCAACTACCTGCAATCGTTTTTTAATCAATTCAGTCAATGCGGGTTTCTTATTGATAATTTCAGACGCTTTTTCTGCAACCACTTCTGCGTTGGTTTTATCCAGGTTTTCCAATGCCTGGGCTAATTCTTTTTCTCCCAGCAATGCGACGGAAGATTTTAAGCGATGCGCAGTTGTTTTAATTTTTGAAATATCATTCGCAGCAATTGCTTCTTCGATGAGTGTGAGATCTTCCGGAATGGATTTGAGCATCAGCTCCAGCATTTCCTTTTCAAATTTTGCATCGCCACCTGCAAGCTCCTGTAATGGATTTTCGCTTGAGGCGCTTTCAGGAGCAGGAATATTACCGGAGACTTTTTTTCTTACTGCACTCACAATCTTAAAATATAATTCCTGAGCGCGGAAAGGTTTTACCAGGTAATCATTCATGCCAAGTGCAAAACATTTTTCGCGTTCGCCTGCAGACGAGTGTGCCGTGAGTGCGATGATCGGAATATCAAGACCCAGCTTTTCACGGATTATTTTCGCTGCATCATAACCATCCATCTCCGGCATTTGAAGATCCATCAGCACAATATCAAATGTACTTGTGCGTAAAAGATCCACTGCGGCCTTTCCGTTAAAAGCGGTTTCGGCAGTGAATCCAAAATCAGAAATTAATTTTTTTGCAAGCTGTTGGTTAAGTGGTTGATCTTCCACGAGCAGCACATGCACATTCCCCGGCGCATCAACCGGCTCAAGGGCTTTTTCAACCTGCTCGATAACTTCCACGCTCACTTTTTTTACAGGAAGAATAACAGTGAACGCCGAACCAATTCCTTCTGCGCTTTTCACTGATACTGATCCGCCCTGCAGTTCAACAAGATTACGCACGATGCTTAATCCTAAGCCGGTTCCCCCGAATTTCCTTGTCGACTCCGCGCTGCCTTGAATGAACGGATCGAAAACAACATTCATCTTTTCAGATGCGATTCCTATTCCGGAATCTTCAACTAAAAATTCAAGATCAAGACTTTCATTTGTTTCATTTTTTATTGTACAATGAAAATGGACAAATCCTTTTTCAGTAAATTTCACAGCATTGCCAACAAGATTGATAAGGATCTGTGTCAATCGCAATTCATCACCGAGCACATAAGAAGGAACGGCATCATCACATTTCCATTCGAAAGAAAGATTTGATTGTGTTGCATTCTGTGAAAGCAAACGGTGCGTATTCGACATTACATTGCGCACCATAAAAGGTTTTGCTTCGAATTCAATCTTTCCCGCTTCGATCTTTGCAAGGTCCAGCACATCGTTGATCATCGATGTGAGATTATCACCTGCAATGTGAATCGCCTGTAAATATTCGCGTTGCTCTTCATTAAGCGGAGTTTTCATAAGCAAATCGCTGAAGCCGATGATGGCATTCATCGGCGTTCGCAACTCATGGCTGATGTTCGTTACGAAACGGTCTTTGATCACCAATGCTTCTTCTGCAAGAAGTTTTGCATTGCGGAGCTCTTTCTCCATTTCATAACGGCCTGTGATTTCGACATTACTGCTCAGCACGTATGGATTTCCTTCAAGATCGGCGAGCAGGATATTATTATACAACCAATAAGTTGTTGAATCATCGCGCATGCTTAACCGAAGCAATCCCTGCGCTTGTCCGTTGTGATTAATGGCTTGCATATACTTTTCATATTCTTCCGGATTCCTGATCCAGAAAAATGTTTTGATGCTACGACCGATAATTTCTTCCGGTTCAAAACCAACGGCATGTGCGCCTGCGGGATTAATGCTCATGATATTTCCCTGCAAATCATGAATGCAGATCATGTGCTGTGAATGCTCGAACAGGCTTCGGTATTGTTTCTCTGCAATGCGCATTTCATTTTCAATGCGTTTGCGTTCAGTAATATCCTGGATGGTTCCCACAAGCATTTCCGTACGATCACCGCGAAGACTAACTGCTTGTCCGGTGATATAAACATATTTTACAATGCCATTGATCACCAAACGAAAATCAATCTCAAACGGTGAATTTCTTCGTAAGCCATTTTCAATTGCTTTTTTCACTACGCTTAAATCGCCGGGATGAACGCGGTCCCAGATAAATTGCAACGGTGCAGCTTTTCCTTGTCCCGATTTTTCATCCGCTGTAGAATATTCCATTCCCAGCATACGCACCATTTCATCTGAACAATTGACGAGCGCACTTTTATCATTCCATTCCCACGAACCAATCTTCGCCTGGCGTTGCGCGGTCTTTAATAATTCACGACTTCTTCTTAATTCTTTTTCCGTTTCCTTGATCTCCGTAATATCTTCCTGGATGGCAATGAATCTTTCCGGCTTGCCATTTTCGTCAAGAATCGGCGTGACGTGCATCTGCATCCAGATCGGAGTTCCGTCTTTACGATAATTCAAGATCGTATCGTGAAAAGCGATCAGCTTCTTTTTTTTCTCATCGATGCGTTCTGCAGACGAAGGATCGGTGAATGGCCCGCGTAAAAATTCCGGTTTTTTTCCTACAGCTTCTTCCGCAGTATATCCGGTGAGCTCGGTAAATCCTTCGTTCACCCATTCAATCACATCATCAGGATTGCTGATAATGACTGCGGTGTTTACACGACTTGCAACGAGCGAAAGAATATGTTCGTGTGTGAGACGGTCTTCGAGCGCAGTTTTTATTTCTGTCAGAGAACGGTTTTCTTCCACGACCTTTTTGCTGTAAAGCTGAAGCTGCGCCTGGAATTGTCGCGTGGCAAAAGATAAACCCAGCACAAGCAATGCTGCAAGAAAAAGCCGGAAAATAAAAAGTGACGTATTGATCTGCGGAAAATCCACAAGTCCGACAGCGATACAGGCCAGTAAAAATCCGAAAATCAGGTAAATAATAAGGTGACGAACAGAAAGAAAATAAAGACTACAAATGACATAAGCTCCGACAAAAGTCAGTGCGTTATCATGATCAAAATGATGAATAACATTGAGGTAAGCAGAAAAAGAAAGAAGCGTGATGATAGCGAGAAATGCAAGAAGGCGGATGTTTTTCTTCGAAGCTTTTTTCGTGTAGGTAAAAATCAAAGCAGTAAGCGCGAGGAGGCTCAAACCAATACGCAAAATTACTTCCGAAGAAAAATCTTTAAAAACTGCGGTCAGCCATCCGTCAATCATCATTCCACCCGCGACGGAAAGGAAGAGTATCCGTTCAGGAAAAAAATAGCGTGTGAAAAAAATCCTGAGCAGTCTGTCCATGCTGCCCCGAATTTACGACTTTCCCGGAGGAGATGTCAGACTTAAGACATGAGATACTTGGACGAGACCTTGCTAAGGATATGAGAGTTGATTTAAAGGAGAAAGTCAAAGTTATTCTTCTGTGTTTTTCTCACTTCTCACTTCTCTTATCTAAAATCTCCTGAAAAATTCAAAGGGTGTCCGTCGAAACGAACACCCTTCTGCCGGAAGCACAAAACAGCATAACCCCTACACTTTTGTTTGCGCTTCCGTATTTCTGCCACCTTGATGGTTTTGCACTAATACTTTATACATCTCTGCGATTTTATCATCGCTATATCTTCCAAAATTAAAATCTTTGTACACAGGGTGCAACTCCGTGATCATACCGATCTGCATCTCTCTTTTTTGACCAACCAACACGTTTTTGTAATCCGCTTCTGTCATGAGTTTCTGCATTTCAACTGCATGCCTCTTTGGCTTACAATCATTTTCACACCACAAAAGTGAAAATAAATTTCATGACATTTCACTAAAAACGATGCGAAGCGAAGAAGTTCCGACGAATAGCAATTTGAGACGGACGAACGAAAAAAATCATTAAGTAGTTTTATTTATGGCAAAATTCAAAGGTTAAAAAACTAAAAATTTACCTTTGAAAAGAATTACAGCAGTTTCAGTCTTTTGAAAAGATCTTCTTTGTGTGAACGACTAACAGGTAATACTTTCCCTGAAAGAATAACAGAATTTTCTTCGATCTCAGAAACTTTATCGAGACGCACAATGTAAGAGCGGTGAATCCGGATAAAATCTTTTGAGGGAAGTTTTGCTTCGATTGATTTCATCGTTGCAAGCACAGTATGACGCGCCTCGGTGGTATGAATATTAACATAATCTGCCAGCGCTTCGATCCAGAGAATATCTGTTGCAGGAAGCCGTACAAGACGATTACCATCTTTTTTTATGAAAATAGAATCTTCGCCATTTTCATGATTCACATCCATACTGTTGTGAATGGCCTGCGCTTTCATGGCTGCTTTCAGAAATCTCGGATAGTCAACAGGCTTGAGCAGAAAATCTGTTACATCGTAATCGAAAGCTTCTGCTGCATATTCTTTTTTGCCGGTGATGAGAATGATCTGCGGAATTTCTTTGAACGTGCGCAGAAAATCGATCCCGGACATTTCCGGCATTTCCACATCCAGGAAAATAAGGTCAATTTTTTTCTCGCGGATAATCTTCAAAGCTTCAGGAATGCTTGCGCATGAACCTTCGAGCTGAAGAAAATCAGTTTTACCGACACAGTGTTGAACAGTGCGTCTTGCTATTTCATCGTCATCTATAATTAAACAATTCATGGGATATGCACAAGAAAGATAAGTCGCAGGAATGGAAAAATCAAGGTTTTTCAGTAATGAATTTGTTCACAAAGCGATAAAGTTGAAATTTACCAGTAGAAATTGCTATTCCAACCTTTTTCCGGAGTAGTTCCTTGTCAATCGTTTTCATTTTTTCCTGTTGAATAAGTCGCCAGGCTTTTTCGGTATAAAGGAATTCTTTTCTTGAATTTGTCAGCGCTTCTTCACTATGCGCGAGAATATCGGCATACAATTCTTTTGCGCCTTCCGATTTTGTTGCCACCGTTTTCACCACGCGCGGAATCCAGCTTGTGCCTTCGCGATGATGCAAAAGCGCCTGCAGGTTTTTAATAAAAGTATTCGCACCCGGACGATCTGATTTATTCACTACATAAATATCCGCGATTTCCATAACACCCGATTTCAGCGCCTGCACTTCATCGCCCGATTCAGGAACAAGCACAAGCACTGTAGTATCTGCAATGCCCGCAATTTCTACTTCCGATTGTCCGACGCCAACTGTTTCGATGATCACTAAATCAAATCCTGCTGAACGTACCACATCACTTATTTCAATTGCTTTTGCAGAAAGTCCGCCGAGCGAACCGCGTGTTGCAAGTGAACGGATAAACACATTCGGATTTGTAAAATGCTCCGACATGCGTAACCGATCACCGAGCAAGGAACCGAAATTGAAAGGTGATGTCGGATCAACGGCGATGATGGCTACTTTTTTTCCTTCCGCAGTAAGCTCGGTGATGAGTGAATTGATCAGTGTGCTTTTGCCAGCGCCGGGCGGACCCGTGATGCCAACAACAGGAGGAGCATTTTCCGGATCGAGCGCAGCTAAAAGTTCGGAAGCACCATCAAGATTATTTTCCACGATAGTGATTCCACGCGCTAATGCAAGCATGTCGCCGGATTGGATTTTTTGGAAAAGTGTTTTGATGGTTGACATTGGTTGGGCAAAGGTAGCCACAGATTACGCAGATTGCGCAGATTTCAGGATAAACTGATTCGTAAAATTTGTTGAGGTGAGAAGGAAAGGGTATGTTAGCAGGACAACAAAATTAAAGCCGTGAGCGCTCTTGAATATTTACTTGAAGGTCAGGAAAGTGAACGACTTTATTTCAGGAAGCTTAAAGAGTCAGATTTCGAAAACTGGCTCGCATTCTGTCGTGATCCGACCTCCCTGAAATATATCTTCTTCGCGCAATCAACACCCGATGATCCTTTAATGAAATGTAAATCGTGGTTCGATCGTATTTTTAACCGCTATGAAAATAATCTCGGCGGATTAAATGTTTTGATTGATAAAAACACAAACGAATTTATCGGGCAATGCGGTTTGTTGATTCAAACCATTGACGGAATAGAAGAAATGGAAGTTGGTTATTCCATCATGCCGGAGCATAGAAAAAAAGGCTACGCGCTGGAAGCTGCAAAAAAATGCAAAAATTTCGCATTCGAAAATAATTTAAGAGACTCGCTCATTTCAACTATTCATATTGATAATGTCAACTCAGCGAAAGTGGCAATGGCGAATGGAATGGTGAAAGAGAAGAAAACGATTTATATGGATAATCCTGTGAATATTTTTCGGATTTCAAGAGTGGAATGGATGACAAATGAGCGATAATATGGTTGCAATAGCACAAAAAGAAAAGCGTCAGCAAGGGGAACAGAATGAAACAATTACAAACTGTAACCAGTTGAAATTACTGGCAGAAACGTATTTTTACATCCACAATGCCCAATCCAATTCAACTTTCCGTAGTCATCATCACTTTCAACGAAGAGCGTAACATCGCCCGTTGCCTGGATGCTGTGCGCGAAATTGCGGATGATGTTGTTGTGGTTGATTCTTTCTCATCTGATAAAACAGAAAGTATCTGCCGGGAAAAAGGTGCGCGGTTTGTGCAGCATAAATTTGAAGGACATATCGAGCAAAAAAATTACGCCATTACGCAAGCGAAATTTCCTTACTTGCTTTCACTAGATGCGGATGAAGCGCCGGAAGAAAAATTAATCGCTTCAATTAAAAAAGTGAAAGCAGATTGGAAAGCGGATGGTTACGAAATGAACCGCCTTACTAATTATTGCGGAAAATGGATTAAACATTGCGGCTGGTACCCGGATGTGAAATTGCGTTTGTGGGATTCAAGAAAAGGCAAATGGGGCGGAATTAATCCGCATGATAAATATGAAATGAATGCGGAGGCAAAGATCATCCACATTGAAGGCGATATTCTGCATTACAGCTTTTATTCAATCGATCAGCATTATAAGCAGGTGGAATACTTCACCACCATTTCTGCAAAGGCGATGTTTGCGCAGGGAAAAAGATCTTCGGGAATAAAGCTGATCATAAAACCATTCGCAAAATTCCTGAAAGATTATATTTTCAAACTTGGAATTTTGGATGGCTATTATGGATTTGTCATCTCGCGCATTTCTGCTTATGCGACGTACCTGAAATATAAAAAGCTGCTTACGCTTCAGCGAGCGTCTGCTTAAATACTTCAAGGTATTGTTCGGTTACATTACCGATCGAATTTCTTCGTGAAGTAATTTCAAACGCTTTTTCTGTCAATGTTTTTTTCAACGCCTCATCCGATAAGATAAGATCAAGATTTACCGCAAGCGCTTTCGGATCTTTAATGTTGCTCACCAATCCTGCATCACCGATAATTTCTTTCAGTCCGCCCGCACTTGTGGAAACTACCGGCACTTTATACATAAATGCATCGAGCACGCTGCTTCCCAATCCTTCTTCTTCGGAACTCATCACAAATGCATCGAACACCGCGAAAAAATCTTCTACGCGGTCAACGAATCCCATCAGCATATAAAAATCTTCAATCCCGTATTCTTTGATCTTCGCTTCGAGCGCTTCTTTTAAAATACCATCGCCGAAATGGAGAAAAATAAAATCCTGCCGTTTTTTTGAAAGCTCATAAACAGCAGCGGCCATCGTCAGCGGATCTTTATGCTGCACAAGGGCTGAAGTGGTTGCAAGAATTTTCTTAGCGTTATCTCCTTTCAAAGTAATATTCCGTTCGCTGAGAAAAAATTCGGCGCGTTCTTTATTCAGTTTATTGGCAACAACAATCTCCGTGATCAGCGCCACCTTTTTCACACCAATGCGCTCAAGAATTTCTTTGATCGGTGTTGAGATCGCAATGAGCTTGTCGGTCATGCGGTATTTCATCTTTGTGAAAAAACCTTTCGGAACAAAATCAACGCGGCGTGTATAAACGACCGGGCGCCCGTGAAAAGGTTTTGCAAGTAGTGCATGGAATTGTGCGTTGGCCGTTTGCACATGAATGATATCGTAAGCAGAACCATTCCGTGCAAGCCATGCAAATGCTTTTGCTTTGGAAGGAATGCAATGCACAGGAATGTTGAGCGCTTTTGTTTTTTCTTCAAGCGGAAAACCACCGATGCAAAGTAAATCCACCTTTTGAGCCACGTCACGGAAACCCTTGATGTTGTACCAGGTTTGCCGTTCGCCCCCTCTCCAGGTTTTTTCAGTATTTACTTCAAGTATATGCATGTGGAGTACGAATTATCACATTGTGACCACTATGTGGCGAATCGTTACGAATCTTACTAATGGTTTACTTAAGGATTTGTTTCGCCTGGATTTTTGGTTTCTTCTGAACGGATGGCACTTTCTCTCGGCATGGCAAATAGAAACAATGCGTTGAAGAAAGCGAAAAAGTTTACGCCCTGGCTCGTTTCCAATGTATCGTCATCGAAGAACGACATACAAAGAACAAGGAAAAAGGCGAGGTAGAGATAGCTTCTCCAGCGTTTCATTCTGCGCGGCGCATACCAGAGCGAAAAAATAAAATACAACAACGCAGGAATGCCAAGACAAACGGCGATGGAAAGAAATTGGTTGTGCGCATGCATCCATTGATATTCACGTTCGAGCTTCGTGCCGTAAGAATGATAAACTTTCTCATACGACTTTTGCTGTCCTCCTGTACCCACACCAATCCATGGATGTTGCTTGATTGTTGTCAATGCTGTTTGCGCAAATTCCATTCTCATAGTTACTGAATTTCCGCTCGGACTTCCGCCATAAAAATAATTGTGCAATTCCCAGCAGACCTGGTACGCTCTTCGTTCCAGGGGCGAACGTAAGCTGTCGAATTCATTGGTAGCCCCATTTTCAATTGCGCGGACTTCTTGGTCGCTCAGCTTTTCAATTGCCTCTGCATCTTTTC
Source organism: Bacteroidia bacterium (assembly GCA_039918435.1). Lineage (GTDB taxonomy): Bacteria > Bacteroidota > Bacteroidia > Palsa-965 > Palsa-965. The sequence goes on from JBDSHN010000075.1 coordinate 16,225, forward strand.
GGGAATTTGTGGAAGAAAGATAACGGAGAATCGTAAAGCAAATCTGGTCGCCGTTGACATCTTTTCCGGTGAAAGGAATTTGACTCCGCCGTGTCCATGCTGAATCTAACTCATCCCAACAATAATACACCATTACCTGGTGACCGTTTTCGATCATTGGGTAATTGAGATCGTGCATATACCGGTTTCCGTATTTGGTGGTATCATTCAAATGCTCAAGGTCGGCGGGAAGTATAGTGAAATGTTCTTTGTAAAAATGCTTCCCTGACATTGCTGCTATTGAAATACCTGCAATGAAAATAAAGATGATCACAATGGCTGCAATTTTTTTGCGGTAGATAAAAAACATGCTGACCAGAAGAATAAATCCGCCCAAAAATAAAATGACAAGCCCGGTGAGCGATTGCATATATTGCAGGAACCAGAGAAACCAGGCGATCAATATCATTGCACCGACACGCAGCATAATTTTCTTTTCCCTTACAATCCAGTGCCCGAGAAAAAATACGCTCAATGCGCACATCAGCGAAAGACGGATCAACGGAACAAAAACAGATGCATCGCGCAGGTTAGTGATCGGTTTTTTTGTCGGGAGAATTCCTTGTGCAATAAGCATGGTGGAAATGGTGCTCACAAAAACGGCAAGCACAAAAGTGAGCATCAGGAACTCAAAAAGTTTTTTATTCAGCGGCTGCGTCGTTCCGATAATGAGTGGAACAATAAGAAGCGGCAATTTTATTTTCAGATCATTCCACGCAGCATGCTGATCGGGCGACCAGAGAATACCGATAAAGTGAAGCACAACAATCACCATCAGCACTGGAATGGCCGGACGTGCTTTGAAGAGTCGCCATTTCGGCTTTAGATTTTCTTCGGCGAGGTCATGAAAAAAAGCAGACAGGCTGAATTTTTTCCCTTTGTAATATTTCCAGACGGGCTCAGTGCGGGAACCTTCGAAAAGCCAGTTGAAGCTAAGCGTAAACAGGGAAGCGCCGATCAGGAATTTTCCTAACGACAAAGACGCGGCCATGAGAAACAAGCCAAAAATAAATAGCCAGCGATGGTATTTTTCCCCGAAGATCAAATTTATCTGGTGTGTGTGGTGCGAAAGTAAGGAACTTCTGACAGCGATTCCGGCAACGAAGTGGAAAGAGGAAAATTGTGTCGGTTAGCTAAACGAACTCAACTTTTTAAAGCTTTCTTCGCTTAATCAGCTTTGTGCGCCATGTCAGCACGTTGTTTCGGTTTTTCCTTCACAACAATAGTGGTAAGAATACTTTTCCAGCCTTTCGGATCCAATAAAATTTCTGTTGCTTTTTTCAGATCAGGATCGTCTTTCAGGGATGCCGCAACTCTTCCTGATTCAAAATAATAACGGGAAGCAATTTCAGCTTCGAGCAATACTTTGATCTCCGTTTTGAATTGCTGGAAATCATCTGTTTTGCCTGACTGCACTTTTCGCAACAGCGCATCATATTCGGTAGAAGCCATTGCGAATGAATTATTTTTCTCCGCATGCGTTTTATATTCCACAAGATCTTTTTCTTCACGCGAAGTATACTTGTAATCCTGCGTTTTTGCCCACGCAACAAATTCATCATACTCCGTATCTGTCAGCCTGAATTTATCCGACTTGTCGATGGACGCATGTTTACGGGCATACATTGTGGCGTAATGAAACAAAATATTTTTCGCGATCAATGAATCGGTGAGCACACTGAAACGGCGTTCAGGAACTTCAAGGTCAGGAATTACTCCGAGTCCGTCCCATACCGTGCGGCCGTTTTTGGTTTTGAATGCGGTGATGAGTGAATCATTAAAACGCGCAAGGCTTCCGTCAGGATTGCGGTGCGAATAATCGATCGACTGCACGCATCTTCCGCTTGGCGTATAATATTTTGCAACCGTTACTTTAAAAATAGAGCCGTAAGTCAACGGAAGCGTTTGCTGCACAAGCCCTTTTCCGAAAGAACGCTGACCAACAATAACAGCGCGATCTAAATCCTGAAGTGCACCAGCAACAATTTCAGAGGCAGATGCCGACCATGCATTGACCATTACCACAAGAGGAATTTGCAGGTCAACTGGAGTTGCTTCGGTTTTATATTCCTTATCCCATTCTTTTACGCGGCCTTTCATGACCACGACAAGTTTTCCTTTTTCAACAAAAAGATTGACGATAGCTACGGCCTCGCGCAAAAGTCCGCCCGGGTTTTCACGTTCATCCAGCACGATAGAAGTTGCGCCCTGCTGTTTAAGATTGAGCAATGCTTCACGCACTTCATTGGAAGCGCCATCCATAAAACCGGAAAGTTTAATGAAGCCTACTTTGTTTTCAAGCAGCGCGTAGTAAGGAACGTTTTTCACTTTCACTTCATCGCGCACGATATTAAATTCCAATGGCTTCGGTTCATCAGCACGGCCCACTTTTATTTTCACAGAAGTATTCGGAATTCCTTTCATCAGCTTTCCTAATTCTTCGTAGGTTTTTCCTTTCGTAGCAATGCCATTGATCTCGAGAATAATGTCGCCTGCTTTTAATCCTGCTTTCTGTGCAGCAAAACCTTCGTAAGGCTGAGAAATATAAAAGTCATCGCCAATCTGTCTTACCTGCGCACCGATTCCACCGTATTCACCAGAAGTCTGGTAGCGGTAATCTTCAATTTCCTCTGCAGAAATGTAATTCGTGTACGGATCAAGTGAGCCGAGCATGGCATCAATTCCCGTTTTCATCAGCTGACCCGGCTTTGGCTCATCCACATAAAGTTTGTTGAGCTGCTGAAAAAGCGTTCCAAAGATTTCCATGTTCTTAGAGATCTCGAACAAATGATCGTCGTCTTTATCTGCGAATGCAAATCCTACATAACCGCCAATGATTAATGCAAGCGGGATAGCAATACGACGCATCTTCTTTCTGAAAAAAGTAAGCGGAGATGTTTTTTCTGAAGCTGGGTTTTTCATTTGCAATAATTTTGAAGTTGAATCTTAATTGTCAGGCTTTCTATTTTCATTTGTCAGCTTTCGATACGCTTCGCTACTCAGTCTGACAAATGAAGTAGAAAAGAAATATGATCAAGGAACGGGATCATGCCCGTGCCCGCCCCATGGATGACAACGGCCAATTCTTTTTAATGCGAGCCAGCCACCTTTGAAAGGGCCGTGCTTGCGAATAGCGTGAATGCCGTATTCCGAGCAGCTGGGAGTGTAACGACAGCTGGCAGGAAGGTGAGGAGAGATGGCACGTTGATAAAAACGGATGGAGCCTACGAGGAAAAAAGATCCTGCGCGGCTGAAAATATTATGCTTTTGTTCCGCTTTTAACTGCATCCGTTGCTTTTATCAAACGTTGTAAAGTTAAAATTATTTTCGCCTCGCTTTCCCTGAGTTCGAGCGGTTCTTTATGGACAAAAATGAGTAAAGCGCGCACTTTAACATTCTTTGTTTTAAGGTGATCGTAAAAAAAATGTTTGTTGGTGCGATAGCTTTCACGCAGCACTCTTTTAATACGATTTCGTGTAACTGCTTTTTTAAAGGTACGCTTGGGAACACCAAAAGCAATCTGTGCCGGGAAAGGCATTTCCACATCGGTGAACATCCACTTCACCCGGAAAGGAAAAACATAAAATTCCTCCCCGTGACGCATGAGCGCGTCGAAGGTTTTTTTGCCGGAGAGCCGTTCTTCTTTCTGGAAAGTGTTTTTCATGAATGGGAAAAGATGAATGGTAACTGGTGATTGGCGATCGGGGAATAGGTTACATGCCGATTACCAATCACTAATCACCTTTCACCAATCACTTCTTATTTACCTGCTTGATATATTCCTCTAACGCCATAGTCATGGAAGGAGTTCCTTGTTTTGGCGCGTGAATATCGAGGCGGAGGCCGGCTTCTTCAACAGCTTTTGCAGTGGACGGACCAAATGCTGCAATGCGTGTTTTATTCTGCTTGAACTTCGGAAAATTTTTGAGCAGCGAGGTGATGCCTGACGGTGAGAAGAAAACGAGAATATCGTAATACACATCGGCGAGGTCGCTCAGATCGCTGCATACGGTGCGATAGAGTATAGCCTTTGTGTAATTGATCTTGTGTTTGTCGAGAATTTCAGGAATATCTTCTTTGTGCACATCCGTACACGGATAAAGAAATTTATCTTCTTTGTGCTTGCGGATGATTTCGATAAGATCGGTGAATGTGGCTTTCCCGTGAAAGATCTTGCGCTTGCGGTATTGCACATATTTCTGAAGGTAATACGCCGTTGATTCGGAGATGCAGAAATATTTTAAAGTGTCGGGCACAGTAACGCGCATCTCGGAACACATGCGGAAGAAGTGATCCACAGCGTTACGGCTTGTCAGGATAACAGCGTTGTATTCATTGATGTTTACACGCTGCTGACGGAAATCCTGCGACGCAACTCCTTCTACGTGAATGAACTCGCGAAAGTCAATTTTCAGGCTGTACTTTTTCGCAAGATCCGCGTAAGGCGACTTGTCGGACTCAGGTTTAGGCTGAGTGACCAGGATGCTTTTGACTTTGAGGTCAGTGTTCTTCGCTGCTGCCAAGTGCGCTAGGGGTTAAACGATTCAAATGTCCCAACGAATACCTTTAAAATCACGACAAAAGGAATTATTTCGAGGGTGCAAAGGTACAGAATAATATAGAAAAAGGAAACAGAAGAGTTTGAAATTCCAATGAGGATAATTCTTAATAGCCTGTAAATCAGTATAAAACACCATGAAACAATTCCTGACCAAATTAAAATTTCTGCCGGAATCTGCCTTGCGTACGCCAAAAGCAGGCAAATCGGGAATAAAACGAGTCCGATGATTTTATTGAAAAGGAGGATATTATATACATATTCTGATGATGCTTCTTTCACTTCAAAGATGTTTCCGAGCATCCGTGTAGCAATAATTTTTACAAGATAGACGCAAAGAATAATTACGCTGATCATCCCAAAGCCGTTAAGACCTTCCCGCGCCGCGCCGAAATATCCCATCACCTGCCAGATGAAAAGTGGAAATACAAGGAGATAATTCACAAGCAATAAAACAGAGATGCGACTCGTGATCGAATATTCTTCGCGGTACATCACGCTTACTGATGATGCGCGAAAAAAGCCATTGAACAACAAAGCTAATTTCCGGTAATCGAAAACGCGTAGAATAACGATTAGTGTAAAGGAGAAAAAGAGAATTGCAGCACCCCACCAGTTTCCTTCTGCGGTTGCAAGTGGTAACGGATTAAATGTTTTTGGAAACGGGATGCCGTGAATTTCGGTTCCGGAAGCTTGCAGCAAAAGAGGAGGTTGAAAAAATAATTGCATTGCAAGAGATTTGATTTCCGAAAGCAAATTTAAGCATTAGGAAGCGCAATTACATGCTAAAGAAGGAACTGGAAAATAAAAAATCCATATCATTTAAGATATGGATTTTCATTTGATCGGAGCTTTTAAGAAATGAGCTGCTTATTTTTTTGATGCATTGATCAATTCGCTGTGAATAGTAACATCGATCTTCTCTGCAATTTTAGCGCCCACTGCAGTTGGTACTGCGATGTTATGATCTACAAGAGCCACCTGGAATTTAGTGTCAACGGTAACCGTGCTGCCTTTTACAATAAGTGTGGCATCAATTGTTCTTGGTTTTGCAACACCGTGAATGGTGAGCGTTCCGGTAATGGTAACTTTTGTTGTACCATCTTTTGTGTAATCAACCGCCTCATTGATCTTTCCTTTGAAGGTTGCTTTTTGATTCGGATAAGTAACTTTTCCGTTTGCATCTTTCGGACCCGCTTTATCGGTTTCCATGTAATTTTCATTAAAGTGTTCCTGCATCAGCGAGTTGGCAAATACAAAACCTTTCATCGGAACAGTAACAAGCACATCGCCTGATTTTCCATTCAGAATTACAGTAGCAACCGTGTCTTTGGCAGTAATATCTTCTAACGGTGTGCTTGAATAGAAAGAGACTGCCGTTCTCGCACCTTTATAAACCTGCGCGTTCATGGAAATGGCTGTTGCCAAAACCGCAATAAATACAAAAATTGATTTTCTCATAGCAATTAGCTTTTTTGATTGGTCTGTAATCGGTTTGCAATTACCCTGCCATTTCAAATTGAATAAGCGGCAGGAGTGTTGGTCTAGTCAAAATTAACAATTATATGTACATACAAATAGTGCTAATTTTATGAAAGATTAGAAAAAAAACGTCAGGATGCAAGAAAACTATCTTCCGGGAATAAAATGAATTGAGTTCACGGGAATATGTTTTGGCTATTTTTGTGCTCCAATAAGAAAATAAGAACTAACCGATGGCTACAGACAATTTCCAGGCACCTGATTATTATCAAATGGATGATTTGCTTACGGATGAGCATAAGCTTGTGCGTGACACTGCCCGTGCATGGGTGAAAAAAGAAATTTCTCCGATCATTGAAGATTACGCACAGCAGGCAAAATTTCCAACCCAGATCATCAAAGGTCTTGGAGAAATAGGCGCATTCGGTCCGTACATCCCGGCAGAATATGGCGGCCACGGACTTGACCAAATTTCTTACGGCTTGATCATGCAGGAACTTGAGCGCGGCGATTCAGGTGTGCGTTCCACCGCATCCGTTCAAAGTTCGCTTGTCATGTATCCGATCTATACATTCGGAACTGAAGAGCAGAAAAGAAAATACCTTCCAAAATTAGGAACCGGTGAATTGATGGGCTGTTTCGGTTTGACCGAGCCGGATCACGGTTCAAATCCATCTGGAATGACCACCAATTTCAAAGACAAAGGTGATCATGTGCTTTTGAACGGTGCAAAAATGTGGATCTCTAATTCGCCTTTTGCTGATATCGCTGTTGTATGGGCGAAAGATGAAGCTGGCGACATTCGCGGATTAATTGTGGAGCGCGGCATGGAGGGATTTACAACACCTGAAACGCATGGTAAATGGAGCCTGCGGGCAAGCGCAACAGGTGAATTGGTTTTCGATAACGTAAAAGTTCCAAAAGAAAATTTATTTCCAACCGTAAAAGGTTTGAAAGGACCATTGAGCTGCCTGAACAGTGCGCGTTATGGAATTGCATGGGGCGCAATTGGCGCGGCAATGGATTGTTATGATACTGCTTTACGTTATTCGAAAGAAAGAATTCAATTCGGAAAGCCAATTGGCGGATTTCAATTGCAGCAGAAAAAATTAGCCGAGATGATCACGGAAATTACCAAAGCGCAATTGCTTTGCTGGAGATTAGGTGTGTTGAAAAATGAAAACCGCGCAACACCTGCACAAATTTCTATGGCGAAGCGTAACAGCGTTCACATGGCCATCACCATCGCTCGTGAAGCACGCCAGATGCTGGGTGGAATGGGAATCACCGGCGAATACCCAATCATGCGCCACATGATGAATTTAGAATCGGTCATCACCTACGAAGGAACACATGATATTCATCTGCTCATTACGGGAATGGATGTTACGGGGATTAATGCTATAGCTTAAAAAAAAGGGACGGAAAAGGGGACAAGGGACGCGGGACGAAAATAAAAAAGAGAGGAACAAAAGGGACAGGAATAAATTCCATTCATGTTTTGTTCCTCTCTTTTTTGTCGCGTCATCCTTTTTTTTCGTCCCTCGTCCCCCTTTTTTTCCGTCCCCCCATTTTTCCGTCCCATCGCCCCCACTTTTCCCTCCCTCCTCCCTTTTCCTCCGCGAACAATTTTTAACAAAAGCTTTCGTTTTAATTAAAAACAAGGGTTTCTCTCGCGGGAAGTCTTTGTTTACAGGTCATTACCTTTCGACCGTTTCCCTTGGCACGCGCCTTGCATGCTTAAGAGGTGAACGGTCGTTGTAACTTTTAAGCCTGTATACAGTTATAGTATAAAGTTACCTGACCCAAAACAAGAAGTTTCACCCACATCTCCCGAAAAAATTATGAAACACATTCACTTCTTGCGTACTGCGCTTCTACTGGTTCCGATGGCTTTACCGTTTGCCGGAACTTCACAGGATTTTATGAACGGCAGCTTTGAACAAAACGGAAAACTTTGTCTTATCAATACATCAACTTCCGTTTTTAACGCCAATGTTAAAAATACACGTGCATTCGGTTCGTATAAAAAACCTGACATCGTAAGCAGCGATTGTAATTATGGCACTGCAAAAGATGGTAACTGGTTTGTTGGAATTGCAACGAATGTAAATGGTGGGATCCGCTCTGAAGCAATCACACTTGAATTGACGCAACCGTTGGTGAAAGGCACACAATATTCACTTACATTTTTTGCCCGGCTGCATACTGTTGCCGCAAACATTGAAGTAGGTCAAAGTGTTGCTGATTCCTTGGCAGGACAAATTTTTTATACCGTTTCTGCTGATAATATCGGAAGCGAATGGTCGGAATTTACTATACGTTTTACTGCGCTGAACGATGGAAAATATATTTCAGTGCGTGCGAATAATCCGAATTCAAACTCCGGTGTTTGGCTGGATGGATTTAAACTGCACCCGGTTTTTCAGCCTGATAATGTTGTGATGACTTCAAAAACAGTTCCTGTAAAAGTTACTGCCGATAATGCGACACAGAAAAAAGAAGCAGTCACAACTTCAGCGCAGATTGGTCTTTTCCCGAATCCAAGCGAAGGAATTTTTAAAGTGAATACAGAAGATGAAGAGCTTTCCAGCCTTATCGTTTACAATATGCTTGGCACGCTGGTAGAGGAGCACATAGCAACACCAGAGCAGCCGGTTCCGGATCAGATTGATTTAAGCGAGCAGCAGCCGGGAATGTATTTTGTGGAAATGGCAATGGTGGGTGGAGGGAAGGTTACCAGGAGAATTATTGTAGCGAGATAAAAAAATGTGCAAATTATAAATGAGCAAATGTGCAGATGAAAAATGTTTCGTCTGCACATTTGCATTTGGAACCGATTGAATTTATTTTAAGTTTCCGGGCAAGGTTCATAGTTTTTCCATTCGTGTTTTATGCCGCGCATCAATAAGGCATTGTCAAATGTTACGCTGCCTTTTGGGAAAACACTTTCATCTTCAAAAAACCCTGACTTAACATTTTCCACAGCAAGCGGATCAACATGCCATTGAATAGTTTTTAATTCCATGCCGTCATAACCAGATTTATTCGGTGAAAAGCCAATGGATCCATTCTTATAAAACTCAGAAGCTGTTTCAAGGTTTTTAAAAATGGAATTGTGCTCAAAACTTCCTGATTGCTTTGCTGAAATGGAAATGAAATTTTCATCAGCGCTTACAATAGTAATTTTGTATTCATCCACATTCTCATCAACGTCGAACTTTGCTAAATGATGGATGCCGGGAAAAAGTCGCCCACCGGTCCAATGATTCAACAACGAGTTTGTATCCCTTCTGGGAATATAAACACCTTGTTTAACCTTGCTATTGTCTGTCCATTCTACGGCAATTCTATGCGCAGCATTCTCAGAACCGATCCCGATTATTTCCGGGAATCCAAACGGGCGGATATACTTCAAACGTATTAAGCAAATTCCTGCAAGGCCTTTGTCTCCGATAAGAATTGGACGAAATGGTTTTGGTAAAAATTTTGCAAGCACGTCTTTGTCAACAGTAAAGTTGATTAAGATTCGTCTGTCAATTGTACCTTCAATCCTGGGGATCTTCATTCCGGCTATTTTATTTATCCTTCAATAAAAATTCACCCTTCGTAAGCCATGAAAATCCGAACGCCCAAAGTGCGAGTGTTTCTAAACAGAAAACATATTTGTAAGCATTGAATTGCGGCTTATAGGATGGCATTGCAAAGTAAGGAATTAATAAAAGAATACAGGCGATCATTACCCAGCCACAAATCTTATACACTTTATTCCTCCTTATTTTTTGTGCTGTGATAATGCCGGAAGTTTTTGTGAAAAGAAACAGTGAGAAATAAGCGAGCACGAGAAAAAATAATGCGGCGGAGCTTAAATGAATAATGCCAACATATTTTTCGTGCGCTGCCGGTATCATTCCGCCGGGTAAGCAGATGTCATCTTTTAGTGTTGTCGGGCAAATAGCAGCGATAGTGCCAAATGTTCCTGCGATGTTTCCCATTATCCCATCAATTTTTTGCGGGCCTTTGTAGGTAAAGAGAAAAACAGAAAATGCGCAGAGGACACCAACAAAAACATTCCCCATATTAGTATGATAATAATTGCTGATGGAAGTCTCAACATGATCGCAGCCAAAAATTACCACGGAACCAACAGCAAGAATAACCGGCAATAAAATTCCGAGCCATCCGACTGTTTTGCGTAAGGTTTTGTAGTGGATAAGGTAAAAAGGATTTTGCTGCCTGAGTAGTTTTTTGTCCATTTTCAGGATGGTTTAATTCATCAAACACTGTGCTGACGACACGATTTTTTAATTCGGATTTTTCATGTGCCGGATAGAGTCGCTGGTGAATTGAGCTGTTAACGTTGGCTTGATCCGTTCATAATAATCATTGTCCAGGTACTTGATTAATTCAGTCAAAGTGCTGGTCATTCTTTTAAACCTTTCAAGCCTGAAATCTTTCTCTGGTCGCAGATCGGTAAAAAAATTTATTGCCGGGTTTAACCAAAATGGTTCCTTGTTTGTTTCATACTGGCTGATCAGCATTCTGAATTTTCCATAACCAATTATTGTTTTTTGTCCACCATTATTTTCTATCATTCCTTCACCAATTGCCCTTAATTCCTCCCGGTAAATTTGAACATCCCAATCATCACCCGTATTTATTTGTCCGTCCGCAATGGCTTCCCTGATATGCGAGATAAGACTCAAAAAATGAAAGTTTTTACTTTTGGATTGACTGTCTAAAAAAGTAACTTCTTGCCGGTAAAGCTCCAGCCAGGCAAAAAAAGAACAAAATCTATAAAGAGTAGTTAAAAGCTTATAGTTTAAAAAATAAGGATCGGTTATATAGATACTTTGCATTTTATCTACTTTATCAAACAAGATTTTTGTCGATGAGTATTTAGACAACCATACATAGTTTTCGGCATAATCATGAAATCTTCTCAGTAGTTCGGAAGACGACAAGAGAATGGGGTCTTTATATTTTTGCGATATTTTTTCAAGTGTTTTCTGCTCTTTAAGATTGTCGAAATAGCGAACAAAAATAAATTCTTTAAGGAAAAGCCCTGTAAGCGTTCCGAATGTTGTTACTATTGCGGCCAGAACTGTAAAACCCAGATAATTTTTCATGGTTGTGTAAATAATCCGGCCAACATACAACACTTTTAATTGCTATGCTAAATTGCTGATTTAATTTTCCTCACCCGCCGGATTGTAGGAAATTTTCAGATTTTCCAGCATACGCCCCGGTTCTGCAACCCAAAAACCCTGACCTCAAAAGCCGAACTCAAAACTTTTTCCTCACCTTCGCGTCACTTTTGTTAACCCACCGCCTTATTCCTACAGACCAGAGAATACCGGCCATGTATCTTACCGCAAAAGGCAATGCCATGAGTATCGAAACAAAATATCACGCCAGCCGGGAACAGATTACCGCAGAGGAAGCGGAAATCGATGCCGCCAGGGGGAATCCTGCAAAGTTTGCCTCACTGTACAACCGCTATTATGCACGCATCCTCGGATTTGTGTATCAAAGGGTGGAAACGAAAGACGACGCTTACGATATAACTGCGCAGACTTTTATTGCTGCGCTGGAAAACATCGGCAAGTATAAATCGCAGGGAGTTCCCTTTTCGGCATGGTTGTTCCGCATAGCGCTGAATGAGCTGAGCCGTTTTTACCGCCGCTCGAAAGTGCGCCAGGCAATAAGCATAGACGACACCCAGGTGGCTGAAATGCTGGGTGAACTCGGCGAAGAAAATACCGCTGTGACGGATGCAAGGCTGATGAGCGCAATGCAGCAGTTGGAACCAGGAGAAATTCAATTACTTGAAATGCGGTTTTTTGAAAAACGATCTTTTAAAGATGTGTGTGATGTATTAGGCATTTCTGAAACTGCTGCCAAAGCAAGAGTGTATCGATTGCTGGAGCGACTGAAAATAATTTACACCGGATTACAATCATAATCAACATGAAAAATTATAACATCAAACGTAACCGTGAACCGTTAACGGATGCTGACATTTCGAAGGGGCAAAACTTCGACGCGTTTTTAAAAGCATATTCGGGCGCGAAAATTCCTTTCTACAAAACCGGCACATTTTACATGAGTGTGATCGCGCTGGGAGTGGTGATTGGCGTGGGCGCTTATTTGCTTTCGGACGAAAAAGTTGTGAACCAATCCGCTTACGTGCAACCTGCATTGAACGGAATAGATGTAGCTGACACCGTGTTCAAACTGGATGCCGCAGAAGGCGGAGAATTCATGTACACGACCGGCTCGCTCATTCGCATTCCTGAAGGCGGATTTTTAGACAGCGCAGGAAACATTGTAAAAGGAAACGTGGAAATACGTTACCGCGAATTTCATAATACTGCCGATGTTTTTCTTGCAGGAATTCCGATGACTTACGATTCTGCAGGAACCAAGTATCATTTTGAATCAGCCGGTATGCTGGAAATTACTGCATGGCAGAATGGAAAACCGTTGAAAGCAAATCCGGATGCGCCTGTGAAAGTAGCGATGGCTTCCAGTTCTGATAATGAGAAGTTCAATGTGTACTATTTGGATACAATGAAGAAGAACTGGGATTTTATTGCGAAGGATAAAGCAGTTGTTGTTGGATTTGAAAAAGACACCACGGTTAAAACTGACGCAAATAAAAAAGGAAAAATTTCTTCATCTGTTTCTCCGCCACTTGAAGTGAAAAAAGCCGATAAGAAAAAACCAAGCTTCGTGATTGGATTTGATCCGGTTGAATTTCCTGAATTAGCTTCTTACGATGGCGTGCGTTTCCAGGTAGATGAAGAAAAGACACCCTACAATAAAGAAGACCGCAAAATAACATGGGAAGATGTAAGTATTCTTCGCAACAAAGACGGAGCAACTTACACGGTTACATTCACACACGGCGTAAAAACCAGCACTTACATTACGGATGTGGTTGTGAATGCAGAAGATTACGCTGCTGCTAAAAAAGTGTATGATGCTAAATATGCTGCTTACCAGGCAACACTAAAAGCGATCAATGATAAAAGCGCAAATGACGATAAAGCCGCTGAAGCAAAATTACTGAATGCAGATGGTCAGCGTATTTTCGGTAACGATGCGGCAATGAAAGCATCACTTGCACGCCGTTCAGCAATTGACCGTAACCGTGAGAAAGAAGATATGGTGGTGCGCGAATTTATCATTGCTGATTTTGGAATCTGGAATTCTGATTGTCCGTCGAGCCTGCCGGAAGGTGAAACACTTTTTGTAAAACTTCTTGACAGCCGCACAAAAAAGCCAATGATAGTTAATCACGTTATCCTCGTTGAAAAAGGCAGGAACGCGGTTTATACTTATTACGCGAATGATTTGGCAAATTTCAAATTCAACAGCAATGCTGAAAATTTATTGTGGGCTGTAACGCAGGATGGAAAACTGGCAGTTTGCAGTGATGCAGATCTCAAAGCGATTGCAGGAAAATCAGAAGCAAATCTTACGATGACGGTAAGCGCGGAAGATTTAAAAACAGCAGAACAGGCGAAGGCAGTGCTTGGTATTGGGATGTAAAAGAAAAAGGGACGAGCCTGCCTGCCAAAGTGCAAGCCTACGCATCTGTAGGCAGAGGACGAAATGAGGGCGGGGGACGAAAAAGCAAGTATGAAAATTTTTCGTCCCTTCGTCCCCGTTTTTTTCCGTCCCACAGCCCCTTTCTTTTTTCGTCCCTTTTCTTTTCTTAGTTTTATAAAATGATCCCCAAGCGCATTTTTCTTTTTCTTTTTTTATTTGCCGGACTTTTTCAACTTCGGGCGCAGAGTGATACGATTGTTGTAAAAACTGTCGCGACAAAAATTACTGTGTTACCTGAGCGATCCTTTTTGTATTTGAATGAGGATAATTTTTTCAAAATAAAGTATACCGGCAAGAATAAAATGGGCCGCATGGAATTGAAGGGCGGAACGATTGAGAAGAAAGATTCCATTTACAATTTCAAAGCAACAACAGGAACAAGTGCGATCCTCGTTATTTATGAAAAGCTGAAAAACGGCACAGAGAAGATCGCGTTAACATGGACATATAAATTATTCGGAAGAGAAGTTCCGCGTGTAACATTAGATGGCGTTCCGAATGATTCTGTCATAGATAAGATCACCGTTCTTGCGCTTGGCCGCCTGCAATGCAAGCAGAAATACGGAACTGATAAATACCAGGTTATTTCTTTCAGGATTTACATCAAGAACGGCAAGAAATTCGATACGATCAGCGCAAAAGGTTACCAGCTTACGCCACAGATGAAGCGAAAAATTGATTCGATGGATGTGAATAAAAACGGGGGTATCCTGATGTTTGAAAACATTAAAGCGATTGGCCCGAACGGAAAAGAAATTGATCTGCCGCCACTGCGTGTTTATTTACGCGATACAAAAATAATGCAGTTCGGAGCTGGTGGATGGAGAGAAGGAACAATGATTGGTGGTAAGAAGGAAGGATTGCTGGTTAGCAGGCGACGAGTGGGAAAGAAATAAAAATATAAAAATCAGAAGCAAAGTCCGGGGGAAATTCTTCCGGATTTTTTTTATTGGTTTCTTGTAAAATGGCTGCATAGCCCTGTTTAAACGTTTATATCCGTTTGTAAACGTTTAAAAACGGATAGTCTCATTTTCATTTTTCACATTTGCGGCTCGTTTTGTTATCGGTGCATCTCGACAAACGGTATATGCAGGCTACTTAACTTAAAATATTAAAAAATGAGCACTACACCCATTACTCCCGATGAAATACTCGTCACCAAGATTCATTTCATTCGCGGACAAAAAGTAATGATCGATCGCGATCTGGCAGAATTGTATGTCGTGGAGACGAAGCAATTGAAAAGACAGGTTAACAGGAATATTGACCGTTTTCCCCAAGATTTCATGTTTCAAATTACTAAAGAAGAATTAGAATCTTTAAGGAGCCAATTTGGCACCTTAAAGCGAGGTGAGCATACTAAATTTTTACCATTTGCATTTACGGAACAAGGAGTAGCGATGCTTTCCAGCGTGCTTTCCAGCAAACAGGCAATCGCGGTAAACATTCAGATTATACGTGTGTTTACAAGAATGCGGGAAATTGTTAGTTCTAATAGAGAAGTATTAATAAAACTTGAGCAACTCGAGGCAAGCGTAAATACAAACAGGGATGATATTGAAGAGATTTTTTCTGCTTTACAAAAACTGTTGGATCCCGAATTGCCACCCCGGGATATGATTGGTTATAAGCCAAATTCTTAATGTAATCTTGCCCGGTTTCCTGCCGGTTTTATGTTTGAACTTAGCGCAAAGGAACTGACAGATTAGAGGTCGCATTTTGTGATCTCCAATTGCGATAAAAATGAGATTACATTACGCGCCATTTTGTGTTAAAGAACAAGGAATTACAACTCCCGTTTGTTCGAGCGAAGTCGGGAACACACGGGCTAAGGATTTTATTGATTATTCAAACGAATTTATGAGAAGAAGATTTCATGTTTATATTTTGCTTTGTGCTGATGGCACTTATTATACCGGTATGACAAACAATATCTGTCGTCGATTCGCGGAACATGAAGCCGCTTATAATCCGAAATCATATACCGCATCGCGGCTACCAGTTAAATTAATGTGGACGGAACGGTATGACTCACCACGTTTTGCTTACAAAATGGAATGGAAAATAAAGAAGTGGTCTGCAGCCAAGAAAAAAGCCTTAATTGAAGAACGATTTGACGATCTGAAAAACCTGGCGCGCTGCCTGAATAAAACATCGCATGAAAACTGGAAGAAAATAATTGAATCCCGTGTGTTCTCGACTTCGCTCGAACAAACGGGAGGGCCTTAAAACATTTATTTTGTTTCGCTCGAACAAGCAGGACCTCCTTAAAACATTTATTTCTTTCGCTCGAGCAAACGGGACCTCCTTAAAACATTTATTTTCTTTCGCTCGAGCAAACGGCACCTCCTTAGAAAATTTAGTATTTTTTTCGAGCGAAAAACTCAGGCAGTCCTAAAAGTTATTCCATGTTTATTTTTAAATGTTTTAGTTTGAAATTTACATTGCTACAAACGCAGAATGACTAAACAAGAATTTCCTCCCCGTTCACAACAAAAATCTTTCCCGTTTGTTCGAGCGAAGTCGAGAACACACGGGAACAAATAGTAAATTTGTAATTCAACACCATATGAAAGCACCTGAAAATTTAACCTTAGAAATGCACGCATCACTCATTTACGAACGACCCGCAAACCGCTGGAAAGGCAAAATCCGTCCGCCTGCAACTGCTGTCAAAGACCTTGCTCAACAGCTGAACGGGAATGAGGTTGTTGCCACGCTTTTATTGCAACGCGGAATTTCAACATACGATGAAGCAAAAAAATTTTTCCGTCCCTCGCTCGACGACCTCCATGATCCATTCCTGATGAAAGACATGGATAAAGCTGTTGCACGTATTGAAGCAGCCATTTCCAACAATGAAAAAATTCTTGTATACGGCGATTATGATGTAGACGGAACAACGGCAGTCGCACTTTTTTATACGTACCTGAAATCGCAGAATGCCAATTGTGGTTTTTATATTCCTGATCGTTATGCCGAAGGTTATGGCATTTCATTTATAGCAATCGATTTTGCGAAGCAGGAAAATTATTCGCTCATCGTTGCGCTTGACTGCGGGATAAAAGCGAATGATAAAGTCAGCTATGCAAATGAAAAAGGAATTGATTTTATCATTTGTGATCATCATCGTCCGGGAGCTGTTTTACCTGATGCCATTGCCGTGCTCGATCCTAAACGTGAGGATTGTTTTTATCCGTATGATGAGCTTTGCGGATGCGGAATCGGTTTTAAATTAGCCCAGGCCATCGCGCAAAATAGAAATGAATCCGTTTCTTCATTGGAACATCTGCTTGACTTAGTCGCAGTTGCCATCGCTGCTGATATTGTTCCACTGACCGGTGAAAATCGTGTGCTGGCAACCTTTGGAATGAAGCGCATCAATGAAGATCCGCGACCCGGCTTTAAAGCAATGCTTCAAATGGCAAAGCTGAAACGCAGCATTTCTATTTCTGATGTGGTTTTTATTTTCGCTCCGCGCATTAACGCCGCAGGAAGAATTGAACATGGCAAACTTGCTGTCGAATTGCTGACTTCACTGAATGAGGAAACAGCCAAAGTCGCTGCGGAAGTTGTCAATAAAAATAATGCTGATCGCCGTGATCTTGACAAAGCAATGACGTCGCATGCCATGGAAATGATGGCGGCTTCTGTGGTCATGCAGTCAAGAAAATCCACCGTCGTCTTTGATCCTGGCTGGCACAAGGGTGTTGTTGGAATTGTTGCATCACGTCTCATTGAAAAATATTACCGTCCGACAATTGTGCTCACGGAATCAAATGGCAAAGTCACAGGCTCTGCACGATCGGTAAAAGATTTTGATGTTTACGAAGTCATCGAAGCATGCAGTGATTTATTGATCCAATTCGGCGGACATAAGTATGCAGCCGGATTAACGATGGATCCTGCAATGGTAGAAACCTTCATAGAAAAATTTGAATCAGAAGTTTGTGCACGCATCACGGAGGAGCAAATGATTCCTGAAATAGAAATCGACATGGAGATTCCTTTCGAAATGATCGATTGGAAATTTTTCGCTGTGCTAAAACAATTTGCGCCTTTTGGTCCGGGAAATATGAGTCCTGTTTTTCTGAGCAAAAAGGTCTGTGATCGCGGCTGGGCTAGAATAGTAGGGGAGCGCCATCTGAAAATGGATTTAATTAATCCTTCCAATCCTGATAGAATTTTCCCTGCGATTGCTTTTGGTTTCGGGAATATGCTTTCGTCGCTAGCGAATAAAAATGAAGTGAATGTTTGTTATACGATTGATGAGAATGAATATAATGGGAAGGTAAGTTTGCAGTTGGGAGTGAAGGATATGCGATGTTAGGGAAAGAGGAATATCAAATTATTTTTTAATCAAAATTTATTTATGAAGAAAGAAGAATACCACCGGCTTGCGTCTGAGATTGTCAGTTCGTGCATTGAAGTTCATCGTCACATGGGACCTGGATTACTTGAATCCGTATATGAGGAATGTTTAATGAAGGAATTTGAGTTGCGTGGAATTTTTGCAGAGTCTCAGGTTGTAGTGCCGCTTTATTATAAAGGATATCGATTGGATAAGAGGTTTGAGGTTGATATTCTTATTGAGAGGGAAATTGTGCTGGAGCTAAAAGCAGTTTTGCTGATGCATCCTGTTTTTGAATTTCAATTGCTCTCCCATTTAAAACTTGCAGATAAACGCCTGGGATTTTTGCTCAATTTTAATGTTCCCTTAATGAAAGATGGAATTAAGAGGAAAGTGAATGATTTTTTCCTGGACTGAATAACTTCGGAGAAACATTATCGTAAGGACATTTAGACGCGGAGGCGCAGAGACGCAAAGAAACGCGGAGACATTACCTATAACAGAAAAGTCTTCGCGTACCCCTGCGCCCTTTTGCGCCCCCGCGTTAAAAAATAAAATGATTATTTCCTTCCTTAAAAGGATGTGGATTCTATGCCATATGATATTCAGCCTGAAAAAACTGTCTGGCTTTATTCAGATTCATTACTTGATGGAGTAGCTCTTGAATATCTCCTTCAATTTGTTCGGGTGGATCAGGTACAGATTTAGGATCATTGATAGAAAGTAATTGCTTTGCGTCTTCCAGCAGTTTAAGTGAGCTATAGTAATCTCTTAGCATGAATTCTAAGCGACGAATTTTAAATAAGAAAACAGCATCATAGCACGCGCGCTCTAATTGCATGTCCTCAGTTTGCACATAGATGTTATGACGTAACCAGTCATGCAATTCATATCTCTGTCCGGATTTATATTCTTCTTTATCTTTATGAGATATGAAAAATTCGATTTCCCAATGGTGAACGGCATATTGCGAAAACAGAATATCTGATACTATCATTCGTAAATCTTCATCCTCAGAACGAATAAAATGTTCAAATGTCAAAGGAAGGCCCATTGCATTGTGTTGTCGATACGTCTCCAAAATTTGTTGATATACCCTTTGCCAAAAAGGAAGTGGTACCCCGCCCTCGTTATCTAAAAGTTCAAAAATTAAAGACGTAACTGAAATTGCTTCTGACGGTTCAGGCGAATCAGAATTTTCGGTTCTGTTCCTTGTTAACGTTACAGAATTAGAGCCATACATTAATAAAATTCTAATAATATCCCTTTCAGGGGGTATGCCTCTTCCTAAACCATCTTCATAGTATGAATATTTAGAAGATCGTTTATCCTCTTCTTTTTCTTCTGAATCCAATTGAATGGAATCAATTATTCCAGTTTGGCTTAATTGCTCAATGACATTAGGTTTATCCTTATCCTTTTTCTTTTCGTATTCTCTTTTACGAAGCTTGTTTAATTCGTTTAATAATGTTTGCTCATCAATTTTTAATATATAGCTACAATTCTTAACATAAACTGATCGTGTAATTGAATCGGGAATTTTGGCTACACTTTCAATGATTTCACGGATAAGCCCCGCCTTTTTAATTGGATCGTTACCGACTTCTTTTGATAATAGCTGAGTTTTAAAACTGATAAAGTCTTTTGTATTGTCTTTAATAAACTGTTTCAATTCTTCACTCGAAACCTTTTTCGAATAAGAATCAGGATCATCACCATCAGGAAACAGCAATACACGCACATTCATTCCCTCTTCGAGAATCAGGTCAATACCGCGGAAACTTGCTTTTATTCCTGCAGCATCACCATCATACAAAATGGTAATGTTATTCGTGTACCTGCGAATCAAACGGATTTGTTCAACGGTCAATGCAGTTCCCGACGAAGCAACAACGTTTTCAATTCCCGCCTGGTGCATCGAAGTCACATCCGTATAACCTTCCACGAGGTAACAAACATCTTCCGAGATGATCTGCTTCTTCGCGAAATACAAACCATAAAGTACATTGCTCTTATGATAAATGTCCGTCTCCGGTGAGTTAATATACTTCGCAACTTTTTTGTCCGTCTTTAAAGTCCGTCCGCCAAATGCAATAATTCTTCCGCTGGCATTATGAACAGGAAACATGACACGACCTTTAAAGCGATCGAAAAATTTATCTTTGTCTTCTTCGTTTTGAATTACGAGTCCGGCCTTAACCAGGTATTCTAATTTGTATCCGGCAGCGAGTGCAGCATCTGCAAAGTCTCTCCACACATCAGGCGAATAACCCAGCATGAATTTCTCAATGATATCCGGTCGCATTCCACGTTCATGGAAATAAGAAAGTGCAATTGCTTTTCCTTCTTCCGTCTCGTGTAAATTTTTTGTAAAATGTTTTTGTGCAAATGCCGAAACCAAAAACAAACTCTCGCGTTCATTATCTTTCGCCTGCTGCTCACTCGAAACCTCTTCCTCTTCAATCTCGATATTATATTTTTTCGCCAGCCACTTCAACGCTTCGGGGTAAGTAATATGCTCATGCTCCATGATAAAGTTCACAGAGTTTCCACCCTTTCCACAACCAAAACATTTATAAATTCCACGCGCCGGCGATACATTGAACGAAGGCGTCTTCTCATTATGAAAAGGACAAAGCCCGATCATATTTCCTCCTCGCTTTTTCAGCGACACAAATTCACCCACCACCTCGTCAATGCGGGCAGTGTCAAAAATGCGGTCAACTGTTTCTTTAGGGATCATTTTTTCGGATTGTGAAGTTACGAAAAAGGATTATTGGCTGAGGGAGTATAAATGTAAAGCGTTGAATCTGCGCAATCTAATTTGGGCGTGCCCCATGAAGTAAGGCTCCTTCGCATTACTTCATGGGGCACGCTTTCGGCAGTCGCTTCCCGTCAAAAGGTAGTGATCTCAATAAACCATAAGTTTTCTTTTGACGAGAGAGCTCGACAATGCCTCAATCCTTCACACAAAAAAACAACAGAACTGTCCAATTCTCAGACTTCCACTTGTTATTAGAGTAATTCTTATATTCATAACAATTAAATACAAAAACAAAATGGACGAATTCATTTTAATTTTCAGGCACGAAGACGGAAAAAAAGTAGCATCGCCGGAACAGATCCAGCTATGGATGAAACAAACCATGGACTGGATTGGCAGCATTGCGGCGCAAAATAAATTCAGCGGCGGGAATGGTCTTGCATTTGAAAACGCAAAAGTTGTGCATCACAATAAAACAATAACCAACGGACCATTTGGCGATATTAAAGAAACGCTCGGCGGTTATGTTATTGTAAAAGCAAATTCTATTGAAGAAGCTGCTGAAATGGCAAAAGGTTCACCGGTATTGCAGGGCGAAGGAAATACAATTGAAGTGCGAAAACTTGTAAAAGGAGATGGTGTTCACTAATTAATATTTTTGCAGGAGCATTTCCAAAGCAGATTGAAATGCTCCTGCATATATTTGAAGCATGGAGCAACAACAGCTGATCCCACATTTGTTTCGTTCGGAATACAGGAAAATTGTTGCTGTGCTTTGCCATCATTTCGGCATAGATCATATCCAGGCGGCGGAAGACATTGCAAGCGAAACGTTTCACACCGCGCTTGATACCTGGAGCTATAAAGGCATTCCTGGAAATCCGAAAGGATGGCTTTATACGGTTGCGAAGAACAAAGCGGCAAATTACCTGAAGCGTAATAAAATTTTCAGCAATAAGGTGGCGCCTGCCTTGCAACAATTTCCAATTTCTGTTAACGAAGAGGATATTGATCTTTCCGATAAAAATATTTCCGACAGTCAGCTTCAAATGTTATTTACTGTTTGTCATCCTTCCATTTCTTCAGAGGCGCAGGTTGGTTTAGCTCTTCGTATTTTATGTGGTTTTGGCATTGAAGAGATTGCAGATGCTTTTCTTACGAATAAGGAAACGATCAACAAACGACTTTTCAGGGCGAAGGAAAAGTTGCGGGCAGAACGAATAGAAATTAAATTTCCGGGGAAGGAAGAAATCGCAAATCGTCTTGACGCTGTTTTAACTACGATTTATCTTTTGTTCAATGAAGGTTATTATTCTGAAAGCAATAACCAGGTAGTAAGAAAAGATTTTTGCCTCGAAGCAATGCGTCTTGCTTACCTGTTAATTGAGAATGAGCAGACGAATACGCCCCGTGTAAATGCACTTCTTTCCTTAATGTGTTTTTATTCTTCACGGTTCGAAGCCCGGGTAGGAAAGCAGGGAGAAATGGTTTTGTATGAAGCCCAGGATGAAAATCTGTGGAATAATGAACTGATTGCGGAGGGAAGTTATTTTCTGAAGCAGGCTTCCATTGGTAATGAGCTTTCAAAATACCATTTGGAGGCAGCTATTGCTTATTGGCATACAGTCAAGGCAGATACAAAAGAAAAGTGGGAAAATATTCTGCAGCTTTATAATCGTTTATTGCAGGTTGAATATTCTCCTGTTGCAGCGCTTAACAGAACGTATGCGCTTTCAAAAACAAATGGAAAGCAGGAAGCAATACGGGAAGCGGAAAAATTGAATTTGAGTTCCAATCACTTCTATTTTACACTGCTTGGCGAATTGTATAAGGGCATTGATAACGTTAAGGCAAAAAACAATTTTCAACACGCATTTGAATTGGCAAAAACACAAACCGATAAGCAGGTTATTCAGAAGCAGATTGATGGTTTGTGAAACATACTTGCTATTTTTGAACGCATAATTAAACAAAGCTTTTAATTCAACTCAACTCAATGCAATTCGAAGTTTTTCCGACGTTAGCGATAATGGCAGAGCTTTACCGGCAGCCTTTATCCACAGAAAGATTTAAAAATTACCTGCAACTGCTGCAAGGCAATTCAAAAGACGATCTTGTATTTCCCGCGGGCGGATTTAACCCGATGGCGAAAGAACATGCGCTTGTGAAGTTGAAGGAATTGCAAAAAAATGGTGCTGAAGAAATTGCCACTGATGTGTTGAATGGGCTGAATAAGAAACTTCAGAAAGAAAATGATGAGCTCTTCAAAGTTGCATTAAACCTTTCTGATGATTTACAAGGCGGCTGGACCAATCGTTTTACCAGCGATTACGATAGTAAATTCAAAATCAATGCGCTTGTAAGACGGAAATTCTGCACGCCCATTTTCTGGACAGGCGAAGAATTTTCGGAAGAATTGATTCGCACGCGCGTGTCGCACTATTGCTACCGCACTTTGTATCGGACAAATCATTCAGCGCCCGAAACATTGCAGGCGCATATTGAAATGGAGAAATTCGTTGTAAAAGAAAGCGGCAGGAAGGAAGTGAAATCACTCAACGATTTCGATTTTATAAATGCTTTCTATCAACAGCAAAAGGAAAACAACGAATACAATCTGGTATTCAATTTCCTTTATGGTGATGAAGCGTGTAAATCGCTGGAGTTTCCGGCTTATGGAATTAAAGCGCCAATGGCCGGTTTTTCATTCGCAGCTGAACTGGCAGAAAATTAAATCTCTTATCGCATTGCTGTGGTTCCTCATCACCAGCAATTTTATATACATGGGCGAATGGGTTTATAAAAATTCTTACATCCTGTTATTCACCGCCAAAATCTTTCTCCACCAATCGTCCTTCTTCATTCCAGAATTTCCAGTCGCCAACCATTTTATCTCCTTTGTAATATCCTTCCGTGCTTTTCAGGCCGTTTTGCCAATAAGAAACACCATATCCTTCACGGAAACCCGCTTTATATATTCCGCGGCTCCACTCTTTTCCGTCCCTGTAAAAAGTAATCCATTCGCCCGAACGTACACCTCCGGCAACTTCACCGCGCATGTAAATAACACCATTTTCATAACGCTCAATGTGCTCGCCGTTTAAAATAGTGTCCTGCACTGCATGCGCAACATGTTCAAGCGGATCGCTGACCGTCATGCCTTTTTTATTCCCGTTCGTGGTATCGATCTTCTTTGTATCTGCCGCAGTTTCATTTCCACAGGAGAAAATAAAAAACAGCGAGGCGAAAGTGGTAGAAAAAATTAATTTACGCATAGATAATTTCTTTGTAAAGTTTTGAGTCACGGTAATATTCAAGCTTTTTGATTTTACCATTTTCACCAAAGTACTTCCACTTTTTAATCTTTACACCATCTTTATAATAACCGGTCGAACTTACTTTACCACTGGGCTGATATTGGATCCATTTGCCATCATACCGTCCACCGTCGTAGTCGCCTTCCACGAGTTTATTTCCCGGAACATCATAAAATATCCAATGTCCTTGTGCCTGGCCTTTTTCAATATGACCAGAACTTTCCAGCTGGCCATTGTCGTACCAGTGTGAGAAGGAGCCATCGATCAGATTGTTTTTAAAATCGGCGGCTTCCTGCAATTGCCCGTTCGCGTACCAGCGAAGCCAGCGGCCGTTTTTAATTCCATGTTTGTAAACGCCCGCTTCTTTGCGGATCGTATCGCCCCAATATTCAATCCACAGACCGTCGAGCGTATCATTTTTAAAATGAGCCATCCGCTGAATGCCGCCGTTCGGAAAAAAGAAATACCAAAGACTGTCGAGGTGATCTTGCTTATACCAGCCGTAGCTGTCGAGCTTTCCTTCCGGTGTCCAGAAAAACCAGCAGCCTGTTGATTTCCCATTCACATATTTACCACCGGATTTTTTCATTCCGTTCTCATGGTAAAATGTCCAGTCACCATTCAGCTTTCCTTCGGCATTCACCATTCCTTCACCGCTTGTTTTACCGCTTGAGAAAGTGAATTTTTGGTAATGATCCTGCGCATGCAGAAAGTTGGCCGCGATAAACAGGAAGAAAAGAAAGATTATTTTTTTCATTTTTCGCGTTCGGTAGTATAAAGAACCAGGTCGTGAAGGGATTGGCGCGATGGACTTTCCGGAAAAGTTGCCAATAGGTCGAGTGCTTTTTTGCGGAATTCATACATACGCTCGCGTGCATAAGCAATTCCGCCTGATGCATGAACAAATGCAATTACTTCCTGCACCTTATCCGGTTCTTCATTGTGATGCTTCACAAGATTTATAATGCGTCGCTTGTCAGAACGTGAAGCATTATTAAGCGCGAAGATCAAAGGCAGCGTCATCTTTTTTTCTTTGATATCAATGCCAGTCGGTTTACCAATATCACTTGCAGCGCCATAATCGAAAAGATCGTCCTTCAGCTGGAACGCAATTCCGGTAAGCTCACCGAACTCGTGCATTCTTTTTTGTATTGCTTCGTCGTTGGTTACACTTGCAGCGCCGCTTGTGCAGCAGGAGGCAATCAATGATGCAGTTTTCTGGCGGATGATCTCGAAATAAACCGGTTCAGCAATATCCATTCTGCGTGCTTTTTCGATCTGGAGCAATTCGCCTTCACTCATCTCGCGCACCGCTTCGGAAACAATTTTCAATAGATGAAAATCACCATTGTTAATTGAAAGTAATAAGCCGCTCGAAAGCAGATAATCACCCACGAGCACAGCGATTTTATTTTTCCATAACGCATTCACAGAAAAAAATCCGCGGCGCATATTGGAATCATCCACAACATCATCGTGAACCAATGTTGCTGTGTGGAGCAATTCAATTAAAGCAGCAGCGCGATAGGTCGAATCATTGACTTCGCCACAGACTTTCGCACAAAGGAAAACGAACATCGGACGAAGCTGCTTTCCTTTCCTGCGGACAATATATTGGGTGATTTTATCGAGCAGCGGAACCGAACTCTTCATGGAAGACCTGAATTTCTGCTCGAAAATTTCCATTTCGGCAGCAACAGGGGATTTGATTTCGGTAATTGAAGTCATCAGGTGCAAAGGTAATTAAGGTATTGGGTTAATTGAGGCAAATGGGCTGAATCTTTAATTCCCTGGAAACCCCAATTACCTCTACCCATTTTCCAATTACCTGATCATAACATCCGCCAGTTTATAGCTGCTGCCTTTTTCACCGTAAAGGATCATCCGGTGCTCGTTTATCTGCATGAATAATTTCGGTCGCAGTATTATTTTAAGATCGCTGTTGGTGAACATGGATTGCCGTTCCGGGTTACCGTTGCTGTCCATGGTTACCAAAACTGCAATTGACTTTTTCGGATTATTCATGTAGCGGAATTTCTGGCTGTTTTCGTTTTTCAGGTTTTTTGCATTGTCGTTGAACATGAAATACATTTTATCACCCGATACAGCGAATGTAAAAGAGGAATAATAACCACCATCATTCCGGCTGACCTGGTATTTCGGAATTTTTTTCGCCCATGAAATTTCACCTGCCGGATTAATACTTACAACAATAATATCATTGTAATAATAATAGTAAGTGTACGTATAAGAATGTGTTGTCGGATCATAGCTCTGTACCATCACTTCATAATATTGTTCGGCAACGAGTATTGCTCCACCATCTTCACGCAACACAAGATGCCGGAGAATATAATCGTAAAGCTCTTTTCGTTTTTCGACTTTCCGTTCACTCATAAACTGCGAAAGAAAATCGGGGCGGAAATCCATCGTGCCTTGTTTGGTGATCTCTTTTGTCGCTTTATCGATCTTCACATAAAAAGCGCCGATGATGGAAGCAGAGCTTTTATTGGAATAAAAACCGGCACAGATAATATCTCCTTTTTCATTTACTGTCATCCGCACATCAGAAATAAATTTAGGATCAAGACTTACTTTATATTCTTTGAGGTTATCTGTTTCGTGCTCATACATTAATACCGCATGAAAATAAGTTGGTATTGATCGCCGCTCCTGCCGCGACATCACAGATTTATCTTTCGAAACCGTCGCCATCATATACACATCATCATTCGCGGCAACAATAAAATTATCAAGTGAAAAGAACTCATCTTTATACGGTGGAACAATTTCTTTTTTCCATAATGAAAACAGGTCTTTGTCAAGCAATTCAAGTGAAAATTTTTCATTGGCATATTCATCGTAAGGCGGATTGACCACAACAAGAATATGATTCGAATCCAGTGACATGCCCGTATAAAAACTGCCGGGATTACTCCTTTTTATTGCCGGAATGCTGGCTACCGCGGTCCACTCTTTTTTTAAGGTGCTGTGCTCATCAAGAATTTTCGCATAAAGAATATTCACATCTTTTACGCGATCATAATCATGCGCGAAGAGGAGAATATTACCACCCATAAAATAAATTTCATCCAGCGAAAGTTCATTTTTCCCCGGGCCTTCAAGAGAAATAACCTTGGTATAATCAAGGCTGAGATCATTCAGCTTATACCGTTCAATAATAGGATCGTGGTTTCCGAAAAGAGAATATTCACTGCGCAGCGTATAAACAAAAGTGCCATCTTCTCCGAGCATCCGGGTCATGGCGGTTTTCCTTGGTTTTTTCTGTGGCACGCCCCAGGTTATTTCCATTTGTGCGGAAAGGAATATGGGAAAGAAAATAATCAGTGAAAGATACTGACGGAAACGCCGCATACCGATGAAGATTTCGTAACTTTAACAAAGCTACGAATTAGAAAATGAGAACTGCTTTTTACATTTCGCTCTTTTTATTTTTGCATGGGATCATCCTTCCTGCTCAGATTGTTCTTCACACCTCCGTTGATACCACTCCTGCAAAAACAACTGTTAAAGTAGCTGTGCTGAATCCGCACGGAAAACAAGCTGTTGCTTACAGCGGACATTCGATGCCGGTTGACAGCGTGCAGCAAGCATTAAAAATAAATCCTGCTAACTTTTTGCGGGGCGATTTTTCTTTGTATTACGAGTATCGTTTAGCACGGCATTATAGTGTGGAAGGTGCGCTCGGTGTTACGTATGTCGATTATGTTTATGAGCTTACGCAAAATGCAGGACGTTTTATTTTAAAAGCGAACGAAGCAAACGCTGTAAAATTTTATTCAGGTGTTTCAACGCGATTGCAATTTCGTTGGTATCCCTCCCGGTACGAAACTGCAATTTCCGGTTATTATTTTGCCCCTGAGATCAGCTACCGCACCTATAAAATGGATTACCTCGTGAATACCGGACTCATTTCGGAGCCGCACCGGTTAAACAGGAAATACACCGACATCCGCTTACAGTTTGGCCGACAAGATCCTGATCCGTATGATTCATTTTTCTGGGAATGGTATTTGTCCGCAGGCTTCCGTCATTTCAACCAGGACTATGTAGAAAAATCAGGACTCGATGCAGAATTCGGTCATGAAGATTATTGGGGTCCTGTTGTAGGCGGAGGAATTAAACTTGGATTTAATCTTTAGCTTAAATCAATTTGCTAATATGCTGATGAGTTAATGTGCTAATCCCGTCAGCACTTTATTATTGGCAAATTAGCACATGCTGTTACTTCTTCAACTTCAACGCTTCTCCCGACTTAGTAATCGCTTCATTCTTATTCGCTAATTGTCCGCATGCTGCGTCGATGTCTTTTCCTCTTGAACGGCGAACATTTACGATTACGCCCCGCTCTTCGAGAATGTGAGTGAAACGATTTAAACGTTCAGGTAAGGTTTGTTGAAATTCTCCATCATCAATCGGGTTGTATTCAATGATATTTACTTTTGCTGGAACTTTTTTGCAGAATGCGGCTAATTCTTTCGCGTCTTCAGCACCATCATTAAAATCTTTGAACACGATAAATTCAAAGGTGACACGCGTTCCTGTTTTGTCGTAAAAATGATTCATTGAATCAGCCAAAGCGTCAAGTGAATTTTCTTCATTGATAGGCATGATGTGATTTCGTTTGACATCATTCGCGGCGTGAAGCGAAAGTGCAAGATTGAATTTCACTTCATCATCACCCAGCTTGTGGATCATTTTTGCAATGCCGGCAGTAGAAACCGTGATACGTGAAGGCGACATATTCAATCCTTCAGGCGAAGTGATTTTCTCCACCGAAGTAAGCACGTTTTTATAATTCAGCAGCGGTTCGCCCATTCCCATGTACACGATATTCGTGAGCGGTTGCTGGTAACGCTCCTGTGCTTGGTTGCGGATGAGCACCACCTGGTCGTAAATTTCTTCTGCACCAAGGTTTCTTAATCGTGCAAGACGACCTGTTGCGCAGAATTTACATGTGAGACTACAGCCAACCTGTGAAGAAATGCACGCAGTCATCCGCGAATCGGTGGGAATAAGAACACCTTCAACAATGTTATTGTCATAAAGCCTGAATGCGCTCTTGATCGTACGGTCGTTAGAAACCTGGAAATTATCAATGCCGACAATTGGAAAAGAAAAATGTTCTTCCAGCACGGCTCGTGTTTCTTTCGAAAGATTCGTCATTTCCGAAAATCCGCGCGCCGATTTTTGCCAAAGCCATTCCCATACTTGTTTCCCACGGAACGCTTTTTCACCATGATCGGTAAAAAAAGTTTTCAGCTCATCAAGAGAAAGGCTGCGGATATTTGGTTTTGCCAATGACATACTGCAAAGGTACGATGGAAATTCACGATCTTTACCGGATTGGGAAGATTCGCCCGATCTTTGATAAGTGCGTTTTAATTAATTTTATTTATGCGTTTTCTTACTGCCGACTATATTTTTTCCGCCCATACAGGATTTATAAAAAAAGGAATTCTTGCCATCGATGCAAACGGTGTTGTGTTTGATCTGATTGATCCCGAAAAGACAGAAAAGGTTCCAGTGGCCGAAAAATTCGACGGTATTCTTTTTCCCGGATTTGTAAATGCGCATTGTCATCTTGAACTTTCTCATTTGCATGGTAAGATCACGAAACAAACAGGTTTTGTTGAATTTGCAAAAGAGCTGCTTTCAAAACGGTCTGCATTTTCGCACGATGATATTTCTGCCGCCATTGAAAAAGCAGATGAAGAAATGTTCAATAACGGAATTGCCGGCGTTGGTGATATTTCAAATAACGCCGATACATTTTCACAAAAAGAAAAGAACAGAATTCTTTATCATACGTTTATCGAAGTGCTTGCATTAAATCCTACCATGGCGGAAAAAGTAGCGGCTACCGGAATAGAATTGCTGCGTACTGCACCGAAACCGAATTCACTTGTGCCGCATGCACCATATTCCGTTTCTCCTGAGCTGTTGGAAATTATTGCAAATTCGTCGCATGAAGAAAATGTTCCGCTCACTATTCACAACCAGGAAAGCCTGGGAGAAAGTGAATTTTTTGCCAAACGTTCGGGTCCGATGAAAGGTTTTTATGAATTCCTCGGGCTTGACATTTCCTTTTTCAAACCAACAGGATTAAATTCACTTCGCAGCACGCTCAAATATTTGCCGCATAACAGGAATATTGTTCTTGTACACAATACATTTACTTCTGCTGAAGATATCCGCTGGGCCGAATTTTACAGCAAGAATTTGTATTGGTGTTTTTGTCCGAATGCGAATTTATATATCGAGAATAAGCTTCCCGATTTCAATTTATTCATAGAAGGGAAAACGAAAATTGTCATTGGAACAGATTCATTGGCTTCGAATGATAAGCTTTCTGTGCTGGATGAGTTAAAAGTCATTGCTAAAACCGTTCCGGGAATTTCATTGGAGCAATTACTTACCTGGGCAACAAAGAACGGTGCAGAAGCATTGAATTTATCTTCCCTCGGAACATTCGAAAAAAATAAAAAACCGGGAGTGAATTTACTTTCGAAAAGTACCGTTGCTAAGCTGTTGCCTGAAAGTGAAGTGAAGCGAATTTGTTGAGGAATGATAATTTCAGCAAGCGCAGAAATTCCTCCTTCTCAATTACTAATTAATCACAGAAGTGTTCCACCATTCAAATCTCCCGCCACCGTCCGCCTGGATTTCAAAATTGCTTCAGCAATAATTAAATCCGTCGGTGTTGTCAATTTGAAATTATCCACGTTGCCATCCACGAGATGAATGGATTCCCCAAATGATTCTACAACAGAAGCATCGTCGGTAAATGTGTATTTGTATTCCTGCGAATATGCTTTCTTCAGCAGCGGAACAGAAAAACATTGCGGCGTTTGTATCAGGCAATATTTTGAACGGTCAACAGCAACGCTGGGCTTTGAATCGTTCTGGCGGATGGAATCACTCAGCGGAATTGAAGGAACACCGCTTCCGTTAAGCTCAGCCATATTGAACGAATTGAGAATTGTTTTTTTTGTGACCAGCGGACGAACAGCATCATGCACTGCAACAAGCGCCTCTTCATCCGGAATTAAAGAAAGACCATTCTTCACCGATTCAAAACGCGTTTCGCCTCCCGCCGTGATCTGAACCGGAACCGGAAGTTTATATTCCTGCGCGATCTTTTCCCAATGTGAAAACTCGCTGGCAGGTAAAACAAGAATAACGATGATGTCTTTATCGTAATCAGCAAACGCGGCAATGCTATGCAATAAAACAGGGCGTCCGTCCAGCTTTAAAAACTGTTTTGGTGTGGGAGATTGCATCCGCGAACCTCTTCCTGCTGCAACGATGATGACGTAATGTTTCAAGATTCCAAATATAGGGGGAAGTAGTTAGTCCGCGGCGGAGAAGTTATTAGTTCGGGGAATTTTTTGAAAAAGAGAACCAATTACAAGTGAAAACGAATTTATGAAAGCTCTTGGATTACATATTATTCGTACCATTCAGAATTTGTTCTCCATCCAACAAAAAAAATCGGAGAAAACAGACGCATCCATTTTCTCCGAACTAAAAACTAATCCACCGCGGCGGACTACGAACTATATGATAAGCATGGCATCGCCGTAGCTCAGGAAACGGTATTTTTCTTTTACCGCTTCTTTGTATGCTTTCATGATCAGGTCATAACCACCGAATGCCGAAACCATCATCAGCAAAGTAGATTCTGGCGCATGGAAATTAGAGATCATGCAGTTTGCGATTGAAAAATCATAAGGAGGAAAAACAAATTTGTTTGTCCAGCCGCTGAATGGTTTCAGGTATCCATCGGTAGAAACCGAAGTTTCAGTTGCACGGATAGTAGTTGTTCCTACTGCACAAACGCGTTTTTTATTGCGTTTCGCTTCATTCACCAGCAATGTTGCACTAACGGGAATCTCAAGCTTTTCAGATTCCATTTTGTGCTTGGTGAGATCTTCCACTTCAACCGGACGGAAACTTCCCAATCCAACGTGCAAGGTCAGCTTTGGGAATGTAATGCCTTTTAATTCCAGGCGTTTCAACAGCTCACGTGAGAAGTGCAATCCTGCAGTCGGAGCAGCAACAGCACCTTCCACATCAGCGTAAACAGTCTGGTAACGGTCTTTATCTTCCGGGCTCAGCGGACGTTTGATGTATTTCGGAATAGGTGTATTTCCGAGAAGTTCAATTGTTTTTTTGAATTCTTCGAACGGGCCGTCGAAAAGGAAACGCAATGTACGGCCACGACTTGTGGTGTTATCAATTACTTCAGCAACGAGGTTATCATTTTCGCCGAAGTAAAGCTTATTGCCGATACGGATTTTACGCGCAGGATCTACAAGCACATCCCAGAGGCGGCTTTCACGGTTCAGTTCACGAAGAAGAAAAACTTCAATTTTAGCGCCTGTTTTTTCTTTGTTTCCGTAAAGGCGTGCAGGAAATACTTTCGTGTCATTCAAAATCATGCAATCGCCGTCATCGAAGTAGTTGATGATGTCTTTGAAGATCTTGTGCTCGATCTTGCCGGTTTTACGGTCAATGACCATCATCCGCGACTCATCACGGTTCTTTGAAGGGTAATCTGCCACCAGCTCTGGCGGAAGATGAAATTTGAATTGAGATAATTTCATAGTACTCGAAATGGGTCTATACGGCCTTTGCGGACGCGTGATAATTACATGAAATTGTTACGAGTTAACGGGAGATTGCCTTCACCTGTACCTTCGAACGGGCGCAAATATATCCTTCCGCATACCCCCTTGTCAAGTAAAATCGTATAAATCATTCAAATAATCGGCGGTTAAGCCTGGAAGCCTTGTCAATGCTGGGAAATATTTCTGTGAGGAGGTTGGTAGTTGGTGTTAAAATGTAGGTGGTTGGTTGTAAAAAGGTCGAAAGTTGTTGGAAAGGTGCATTTACTTGTTCATTGAGCATTGAACATTTGACATTGTTTGTTTCGGATTTGGAGAAATTCTCATGGCAGCAAAATGTTCAATGTCAAACTCACAATAGTCAATGGACAAGGTTAAAAAGAGTCAAAAACCACCAACCACCAACTCTTTTTCAACCACCCCCCCTTTTTATACTTCAAATGCACTATTGCCCCTTCAAAAATCATTTTCCACCTTTGAAATACACTTATTCAACAGATCTGCCATTTGTTGTTGAAAGTCGGCCAGTAACAAAAATTAACTACTCCGTCTGTGACTTATCAGCTTATTTGGCGTTATAAATCAGCAAACCTCTAACATGAACAGCAGGATTCTTTCCGCCAAAAACGCCATCACCTTCGGGGTGTTTGTGCTGTTCTGGATTCCCGTCACCTTGCTGAGCCTGCTCCTTGTTTTTAACACAATTCCCTATTTTTCTTTTAACGCCGATATGCCTTTTCTGGAAACAAGGGAAGTATTGTACGCAAAACCAGTGTGGAGAATTTGTTTTTACGTGCATATTGCTGCCGGTTCATTCTGCATTCTTACTGCGCTCGTGCAGTTTTCTTCCTGGATATTGAAAAAACGAAAAAAGCTGCACATCATCTCCGGAAAAATTTATGTGTTTGTGGTATTGCTCATCGGCGCGCCAACCGGATTTTACATGACATTTTTTGCAGAAGGCGGCGTTGGTGAAAGAATCTGTTTTATGCTGATGGCCATCTTCTGGTTTTATTCCACGCTGCGCGGATTTAAAGCTGCGGTGTATGATAAAAATTTTCTTTCGCATAAATACTGGATGATGCGATCATATTCCATGGCGCTTACAGCAGTTACATTCCGTATTTATCACATCATCTTCGATAAAATGGGAATGGTTCATTTCGATAACTATTCCCTTTCGCTCTGGATAAGCGTATTTGGAAACGCGCTAGTCTGTGAAGCGATCATTTTCTCTCAATCAAAAAAATACCTCAGCACACTTAAATTCTAATCTTATGAAAACGTTCCTCACCATTTGTATTTGCGCCATGGTCACCGCCGGAATTTATGGTTTTGCGGATATGGCAGGCGATGTAAAAAACGGCACAATGATCCGATATGATCAAGACGATGAAGAATATGTGGATGTTTCACAAGGCGCATTGACTGTTGGAATATTGAATAATAACGCGACAAAAACTCAAGCTGTTATTTCTGAAACGAAAACAGCATCAAAGCAACAGCCCGAGATAAAGCTCATAGCAAAAAAGAAGATTGTTGTGAAAGATGAAACTGTTGTTGAAGAAAAAGAAGTTGTGAGCGTAAATGAAGAAAAATTTACAACAGATGTGATAGTAGATTCCGTTCCTAAGGAAGCGGTAAAAGAAGATTTAGAAATTAATTACAGGGAATTTTCACGCGGCGCACCACGCAAGCACAAAAGCAAAAAGCATCCAAAAGAATAATTTCAAATAAAATAGTTTCGCTTTTGTAACTTTTTGAAAGCACGGTGTTATACTACTGACAACAACGGAAACTACTGGTTGTCCTCGCCGAAGGAGCTCTTTCGGACCGGGAAAGGCAGGGACCGCAGCCCGAACCCCCGGATCATTTAACGCCCGTTTTCTTCCTCAGGAACGGGCGTTTTTTAATTTCAAATTGTGGTGAAGAAAAATCGTTTGCCAAACAATTCCAATGGCAGCAAAGAAAAGCATATTCGAATTTATTATTGAAGTTCTCGGTTGGATTCAAATTGTTGCATCGCCATTATTCACAGGAATTATTATTGGCTTTGTTGTATACCTCGCAAAACCTGATGGAACGGGAATTACAATCGCATTTTCACTTGCAGCACTCGGATTAATCATTGGAATAACCTGGGCTACGCGCGTTTGGAACAGAAAAGGAACAATACATTTTATGTCGAGAGTAATGGCAACTCCCGAACTTGATAAACCAAAAAAGGAAGAAGAATAAGGCATTACAAATGTAAAAAAATCATATTTAACACAATGAAAGAGGACGGTGAAAAAAAACAGCCTGAATTGTTGTACATTTCGAGAAATTTAAAACTTAATTAATAACCCTAAACAGTTTTCTTATGAAAAAAATTACTCTGCTATTTTTAATGACGGGTGGATTGTGCGCTACACTGGCTGCGCAGCCTGTTCTTACTGCTGCTGGCATTATGCCGGTTGTAGGTAATGTACTCAGCACAACCAATGGCGGTTATGTAAATCCGGGACCTGCTGGTGCAAACCAAACCTGGAACCTGGCATTTGCAAATGGCGGTGCTTCTACTTCTACTGGTGTAACTCCTGGTTCTACTCCTTATGCTGCAAACTTTCCGCAGTCAACTGTTTCATTGCCAGGTGGTGGAGCTTATGTTTATTATAAAGGAACAGCAGCTGCATGGCAGAATTGCGGACTTGTAGATCCGAATGGAGTTGTTCTGGCTTATTCTGATTTTGAGGACATATTGCATTTCCCATTTACTTATACAAATACTTATACAGACACTTGGGCAACAACATTTGTATCGTCCTCAACCACTTACTATCGTTCGGGAACAACAACTGTAACTGCTGATGCCTACGGCACTCTCACTACTCCTGATGGAACATTTACGAATGTAACACGCGTTCATTTTTATCAGGTGTACAGCGATTCAGCAAACATGCAGAGCCAGCCAGTTATATTAGAATATGAGAACGATGAGTACATGTGGTACCTGAATGGTAACCATTCCGTGATTGCAGCAGTTTATATCCTTACACCAGATTTTACTTCAACTATTATGGGCGGATTTTACATGAACAACGTAGTAAGCGGAGTAAATGATTTTTCTGCACTTACCGCTTTATCACTTGCTCCGAATCCCGCTAACGATGTTGCAAATTTCAATATTGAGCTGAATGAAGCAAAAGAATTGAACGTTACAATTTATAATTATGCCGGACAGGAAATCGGAAAGAGCATTACCACAGCAGGTTTTGTTGGTGAAAATAAAATAGCTTTCTCCGTAGCTGAGCTTGCAGCAGGTTCTTATTTTGCAATTGTTTCGCTTGACGGCGTACAAGCATCATCACAAAAAATTGTTGTGACGCACTAACAAAAATTATTTATAAAATGAAAAGAGTCCCGTAGCAATGCGGGACTCTTTTCATTTTATAAGCATTGAAACTTTTATTTTCCGCCATTCTTAATAAATGTATTCAGCTTTTCTTTATCGCTGCTGAATGTCAATTCATCCACGAGCTTGTAGTAATTATTCTGATCGGCACACTTTGCATAAAGCAACTTGAATGCTTTGACTTTTTCATCGCCGAAAGAAAATTCCTTTCCGATTAATTTGATCTGGTCCACGCTGAAGCAATGATCCTTTGCCAAAAGCTCTACCAATCCCATTTTATCAGCAGGAAAACTTTTTGCTTTCAACGAAGTCATAATGCCGTTAAAATCTGTAGTTGATACGCTGCATACAACGGGTGCCGGCGCAGGAACAGCGACCGGTGGTGTCAGGTAGCCACTCGCAAATTCCTTCCATTGATTCTGCAAACGTATATCTGTAAAAAGAACAATGCCCGACTGGTAATTTTCAAGATCATAGATTCTCGGGAAAGCGGATTGCATTTGCTGCAGGCGGAAATCTTCTGACTTTAACATGGAAACCAATTTCATCAGCTGTGCAAAATCAAGGCAGGAGGAATTGGATGCATTTTGAATTGCCACTTGTTTTGATTCATCTGTCGGCTGCACGAAAATATTTTGTGCAATTGATTTGAAAGCCATTTCAGTTATTACTGGTCCGTTACAGCCGCGTTTGCCATTGTAATTAATGCTTGATGGATACGCTACATTCGGAAAAGAGGGAGACATTGGAGCTGGTGCAACAAGAATTGCCGGTTCGACAGGTGCAGGAGCTGCAACAGGTTCGTGAATGTAATCGTGGAGACGGAAGGCATAAGAAAATGCAGTGAACGAATCGTATACATCATAAAAATTCACCTGGTCGAACGTATGCGAATAGGCAACTTTGCAAAATTCAAGGCGGTAATTGTCTTCTGTAAAAAGAAGTGCAATATTTTTTACCTGCGCCGCCATCAGGCAATTTGTCCCGGCAAATGCTGTGGCTTTTTCCAGCTTTTTCTGATTCGTTTGCTGAATGGCTACCTGGTTAAAATTGGCCTGGAAAATTTGCTGACTTACCGGGTTAATGCAATTCTGTGAAAAACCTGCCAGCGAAAAAGCAATAGCAAAGAAGAAAATAAAAGTAATTTTTTTCATGAGGGGAGGAAGTTTACCGTGTTCTGTGTTTTTAATTTTGATCGTTATTTAAAAAATCTTTGACTGAATGTTTTCCTGTAAAACAAAAGTAATGCCAGTTTTTTGAAATATACTCAGTCACTAACCAAAACTTCACCTGTCATTTCTTCAGGAACATCAATTCCCATCATGGTGAGCAGGGAAGGAGCGAGATCAGCCAACTTTCCGTTTTTAATTTTTTTGTAATTCGCATCAATCAAAATGCAGGGAACAGGATTGGTGGAATGCGCTGTATTAGGCGTACCATCGGGGTTGATCATATAATCCGCATTTCCATGATCGGCGATGATGATGAAAGAATAATTATTTTTTATTCCTGCTTCCACCACACGCTGCAAACACACATCGACTGTTTCAACGGCTTTGATCACCGAAGGATAAACACCGGTGTGTCCCACCATATCAGCGTTGGCGAAATTGAGGCAAACAAAATCCGGGTTGCCTTTTTCAAGCTCGGGAACAATTGCATCTGTCAATGGAATTGCGCTCATTTCCGGTTGCAGGTCATACGTTGCAACTTTCGGTGAAGGAATCATAATGCGTGATTCGCCATGGAATTCCTGCTCACGGCCGCCGGAGAAAAAGAAAGTAACATGCGGATATTTTTCTGTTTCAGCAATGCGGATCTGCTTCAGATTAGCTTTGGCGATCACTTCACCCAAGGTCATTTTCAGATCATCTTTATCATAAATGACATGCACGTTTTTAAATGAATGGTCGTAATTCGTCATCGTGACGTAAAACAACGGAATTGTTTTCATTCCCTGGTCGGGCATATCTTTTTGCGTGAGCACGGTAGTAATTTCCCTGCAACGGTCGGTGCGGAAATTAAAACAAAGTACAGCATCGCCTTCCCTGATCGTCGCTACCGGAGAATTATTTTCTGTAAGGATGATCGGCTTAATAAATTCATCCGTTACATTTTCAGCATACGAATCAGTAATTGCTTTTAATGCATCCGTTGAAAAATTTCCAATTCCGTTTACCAAACCATCATAAGCAATCTTCACGCGTTCCCATCTTTTATCGCGGTCCATGGCATAATATCTTCCCGTAATTGAAGCAAGTTTCCCTGTGGTAGATTTTATATGCTCCAGCAAGTTGCTGATATACGCATAGCCACTTTTCGGATCTGTATCACGTCCGTCGGTGAAGGCGTGCACAAATACATTTTCCACATTATGTTTTTTTGCGAGACTCAATAAATGATGCAAATGGGCCTGCGAAGAATGCACACCGCCTTCTGAAACCAGCCCGATAAAATGCAGCGCTTTTTTTCTTGCTCCTTCGGGGTTTTGTTTTACGTATTCGAATGTTTCAAGAATTACCGGATGTGTATCAATTGTTTTTTCTCTACAGGCCAGATTTATTTTCGCGAGATCCTGGTAAACAATACGACCAGCCCCTATATTCAAATGGCCTACTTCCGAATTTCCCATTTGTCCATCAGGCAAACCAACATCTTCACCGGACGTTTTTAATGTGCTGTGCGGATAGGTTGCAAGCAGATGATCGAAGAATGGAGTACGCGCATTTGCAATGGCATCCGATTTTGTTCCATCACCGATTCCCCATCCATCAAGAATAATGAGCGCTGCCTTTTGCACTTTCCTTTTTTGTTCTGTGCTTGTTGAAGAATTCGTTTTCATATTTTAGGTAGTGTAATTTCAAAAATGCTTCCGCCTCCATCATTGTCATGAATTTTAACCTGCCAGTTATGCGCTTCAGAAAGTGAGCGGACGATATACAGTCCCAGTCCGGTTCCTTTTGTCGTGCGTGTTTCTTCATTACCAATGCGGTAAAATCTTCCGAAAATATTTTCTCTTTCCGCACCCGGAATTCCAGCGCCGCGATCGGCAACAGCTAAAACGGTCGAATCATTTTTCTTTGTAAGTGAAATTTTTATTTCTGTTCCCGGCTTCGAATATTTAACAGCATTTTCCACAATGTTCAGGAACATGGAGTGAAAACCAATACGGTCAAATGATGCATAAATATCCGGTTCAATGAAAACCTTAACTTCATGATGTCGTGCTGAACCTGAAGAAATCTTTTCTGTAAGCGCTTTCAATTCTTCAGAAAGATTTATTTTTTCAGGATGATGCGAATAGCTATGATTATCAAGACGCGCGGCAACAAGTATATTTTCAACGAGTGCATTCAGCCGGTCTGTATCTTCAAT
The DNA here is from genome assembly GCA_039918435.1 of Bacteroidia bacterium. Lineage (GTDB taxonomy): Bacteria > Bacteroidota > Bacteroidia > Palsa-965 > Palsa-965. The sequence continues at coordinate 55,773 of JBDSHN010000075.1, forward strand.
TGCATCTTCTAGCATTTCATGTTGCTTCTCCTTCGGAAGATCTCTTTTGCGTATCGTTTCCAGCTGCAAACGAACAGAAGCAAGAGGCGATTTTAATTCATGTGTAACAGACAGCAGGAAGTTTTTCTGTTGTGCAGAAAGTGCAACTTCTTTTTTGAAACTGTTTCTTGTCCGCAGAATTCCCAGCAAAAGCAACACAAGAAAAACAGATCCTTCGCCGAAGATCATCATCCATTGTTTGTGCAGCTTTTCTTTTAAGATCGCATTCTGAAGGGCAAGGTCTGACGTATTCAAAGTAACAGGCTGAGGAGACGACATGGAAATAAGCGCTTGCTGTTCGAGCACAGTTACATCGTTATTTAAACGCACGAGCAGAAATGCCCACCATCCGAATTGGATGAAGACGTAAACTACAACAATATAAAACAGCAATAAAGGCCGCGGACGCTTCCCTGTAGGCATACGTCAAAGATACAAATGAAAAAGTCCCGCTCTAGACGGGACTTTTAGGGGAGAACTTGTGACAAACCCATGAAAACTTAACACATATTCCCCTTTTTCAGTATTGAACTTTATTTTGTGATGTGCGCCGGAGAAAAATTATCGAAGCCTGTTTTTATTTCATTTGCATCGGCCTGCAGCTGTAATAAGTCTGCTTTTAATTCCGCAAGCTGCGCTTCGTTGCGTTCTGCATTGGTTGTATCTGCCTGTATCAATTGCATTTTATGGTAAGCCTGGCGTTCTGAATTCTTTTCAAGCAAGTCTTTATGATGATTTACAATTTCCAGCGCTTTGCTGTCTTTTACACAGCCCATTTCATCGCTGTATATTTTAACATGGTTAGCGTGAATGAGCTTCACTTCAGCCAACTGCTTTTCGAAAAGGGAAACCTGTTGCGCTAACAAAACGGATGAACCGGTTGATTTCTGATCGGCCTTGCTTTCATTACACGAAGAGCAAAAAATGGCGGTTAACGTAAAAACAAAAGCGACTAAAGGAACAAGTGAACGGCGGTACGTTTGCATCTGAATAAATTAAGGGATGCAAAAATAGTTTTCATAATGACAGGAAAGAAAAGTATTAGACGACAGGAAATTCAGGTCAGACCGATGACGTATGGACAGCGATGAGTGAATAAATAATATGCAGCAGGAGGAAAAATTATTGAGCAATTCCCCATATTGGGAAAAATTTTTATTTTATTTTGCCTGGTATAGCTGCGGCAAATTATTTTAAAAAGATGGAAGAAATAGTACAGCGTTGAGACAAAAAATAGCCGCCATTTAAGAGGGCAGCTATGAAAATATTAAAGTGGGACGTACTGGGTTCGTCCGCCGCGGCGGACAGTGAACTCTACTTAATATCCTGTTTGAGATTTAATAAAATCTCTTCCCTTGCCGCTTTTAAGAAATTTCTCACGTGCTATTGCTTCGGATCGTGTTTCAAATTCTTCTTTGTAAATCAAGCTCCATGGACCTTTATTCTTGGTATAAACACCAAGCAATCCAAGATTGTGCTGAATTAGCCGGGTTTCAATATCCTCAGTATGCCCAGTGTACTTTTTACAAACTTTTTCAGAAAAGATGACATAAATATAAAACATAGCTTAACAAAAAAATAGCTACCAATTGAAGTTGGCAGCTATGGTTATTATTAAATTTTGTGGGACGTACTGGGTTCGAACCAGTGACCTCTACGTTGTCGACGTAGCGCTCTAAACCAGCTGAGCTAACATCCCTGCGGGCACGAAATTAAATAATTAAATGGAAGTTGCTGCCAAAACAATTATTTGCGTTGCTTGATCAGTTCGAAAAAAGGTTTCTTATACGTTTCCGAAACAGGAATAAAAATTTCCCCGATCTTGATTTCGTCACGCTCGATCGATTCTATCTTGTCAATCGCAACCATAAAAGATTTATGCACCCTGAAAATTATTTCGGATGAAATCTGCGCTTCAAAATCTTTAAACGTCTGAAGCGTCATTATTTTTTTCGTCGTAGTATGAATTCTTCTGTAATCGCGCATTCCTTCGATATAAATTATTTCTGGAAGGGAAATTTTTTCAAGGCGATACTCGGTTTTGACAAAAATATAATCCTTACCGGTTACAGGAATATTTTTTTCCGATTCGATGCGTACACGTTCCACAGCCTGGAAAAAACGCTCGAACGTATACGGTTTTAATAAATAATCAGTCACATTCAGCTCGAAACCTTTAAGCGCAAATTCCTGGTATGCAGTGGTAATAATGATCTTTGCATTTGTCTGTGCTGATTCAAGAAGCTGAATGCCGGAAAGCTCACCGAGATTAATATCCAAAAACACTAAATCAACCGTATTGGATTTTAAAAATGCAAGTGCTGCGTAAGCATTATCAAATGTGGCAAGCAAATGCAAATGAGCAAGCTTTAATACATAGTTCCTCGCCCGTTCAAGCGCTAAGGGTTCGTCCTCTACAATAATGCAGTTAATTTTCATTCCGCCTGATGATCAGTTTAACATGATACACTTCATCTGCACTCGTCACATCTAAGGTATGCATCCCGGGATATAAAAGCGCCAGCCGTTTTTTTATCAATTCATTCCCAAGCCCGCCTTGTTCATCACCTTTTTGTTTTTGCGTGAAATGATTTTTGCAATTGAAAATAATTTTATCCGGCGCTATCTCAAAATCAATACTGATCGTGTTGGACGATTTTTTATTTTCGGAATGCTTAAATGCATTTTCTATAAACGGAACAAATAACATCGGCTCAATCAGCATGCCTTCTGCATCACCCTTCACGCTGTATTGAATGTAATCAGGATTGGAAGTTCTGATTTTCTGCAGGCTGATGTATTCTTCAATGTAAGTTAACTCCCTTGTGAGCAATATTTTTTCCGTTTTGGTTTCATACAGCATAAAGCGCATGATTCCCGAAAGTTTATTCAGGTAAGCCGAAGCTTTTTTCGCATCTTTTTCAATCAGCACATCAATATTATTAAGCGTGTTGAATAAAAAATGCGGATTAAGCTGCGATTTTACCAATGCCATTTCCATTTCGAAATTCTTTTGTGTCAGCTCTTCTTTTAGTTTGATATCACCATACCACGAAATAAATCCACGCATGACCAAAGCAATAATGCCATGAATAAGCGCCAGGATGGAAATTACGATTGTAATTGTAATCGCGGAATTCCAATGGTCAGCAAACATAATAAGGGGATTAACAAAAACAGATAAGAACGTTTCAGGAATGATCGCGCTGATCATTGACACTAAAATTCCGGCGACAATCAGTGCAAGAATTTTTCTGCGTTTTAGAAATTTATCAAACAGGAAAAAATAAAACGCGTAGAATGAAAGTAAAGCTGTTCCGATGGTTAAAGCCGTTAAAGGCGATAAAAACAAAAGCTTCATCAGCTGGATCAGCCCCGGCGTAAAACGGTTTGAGCCCGCACTCATTGCCAGCAGAAGGCCGAACAGTAATAAAAAGTACAGCAGCCAATATCCGGCATGCAAAAGAAGAGTGACGGTTTTTTTCATTGGATTGCGCATGTAAATTATGCAATATTCAGCTTGTACATTCTTAATCTGCTCATCCCTTTTCTTTTTTATTCACGTAAAGGATATAGCTGATAATTGTAAAGACCAAAAAGTATCCGAGCGCAAGCACATGAATTGGCGTTTCCCTGTTATACTTTCCAACGCCGTGTAAATAATTTAAACCGCAATAGCTATAAGGAATCCAGTGACCATATTCCCAGCCAAGTACGGCGATGGAAAGGATCCAGCATGCAATTCCAAACGCAACCGGCACAAGGAAATTTTTAAACTGCAGACTGATCAGGTATTGAAGTGCAAGAACAGGAAGACAATCGATAAAGTAGTGAAAATTTTCTTTCACGAAAAATAACCACGGAATCGGTTCCGTTGGATATGCAATGCCGAAAACAAGGTTCGGAATAATGCCGCTAAGATAAATTCCGATGTTGAAAAGAATGAAAAATTGCACCAGCATAACCAGAATCACCGTGAGCTTGGCAAAAAAAATGGTGGTTAATGTTTGTGGAGTTGTATGCAATTGTTTCCAGGTATTGTTTTTGAATTCCAGCTGTGTAATCAGGCTGGCGGCCAAAGCAATTCCTAACGGAAGCAAAAAAACAGCCATCGGTTCCAACGCATCATTCCATAGATTTTCCCAATAACGAGCTGAAATACTTGCTTTGCTTAATGCGCTATGTCGTACCAGTTTCGCAACTAAAATAACTGCGGGAATAAAAAATGCACCAGCCACGACAAGGATCGAAGCAAGGCTGCGTTTCTTTTTTAACCATTCACTTTGAAAGGAATAAATAAAATTTCTCATTGTGCATCGTTTTTTACCAGGTCCATAAAAATAGATTCAAGGTCATTTTTCACATGATGTATCTGGAATACTTCAATATTGTTTTGTACAAGCTGCTTGTTTAAACCGGCTACTGTTTTTTCTTCCGTAACCGGAATTGAAACAGCTCCATGCAAAAGCACTGGCGTAAATCCATTTGCAGAAATTATCCTTGCCGTTTGTTCTGGATCATTCGTTTCAAACTTTATAACAGCAGTTTGTTTTTGTTTCAAATGCAACTCATCAAGTGTTCCCTGGAACATAATGGAGCCTTTGTTGATTATACCGACGTGAGTCACCATCTTTTCGATTTCAGCTAATAAATGGCTGGAAATAATAATGGTCATGTTCTGCTCCGTATTCAGTTTTTTCAAAAGGTCACGAATTTCCAGAATGCCATTCGGATCAAGTCCGTTGGTGGGTTCGTCCAGAATAAGCAGGGAAGGCGAGTGAAGCAATGCAATGGCGATGCTCAGCCGCTGTTTCATTCCAAGCGAAAAATTCGAAGTCTTTTTATTTTTGGTATGAGACAGCCCGACAATTTCAAGCACTTCGTTAATCCGCTGCTCCGGACATTGATATACTTTTTGAAGTACGCGTAAATTTTCTGCCGCAGTTAAATGTCCATAAAGAGAAGGCGATTCGATCAACGAACCGGTTTGCTTTAATAGTTCAATCCGGTGTGTGCTGAAAGGTTGATTGAAAATCAGAATCTCTCCTTTTTGTTTTTTAATCAATCCGAGCAGCAGCCGGAGCGTGGTTGTTTTTCCTGCTCCGTTCGGGCCTAAGAAGCCATACAATGAACCTTGCGGCACTTGCAGGTTAATATCTTTCAGCGCCGTTTCCCCGCCGGAAAATGTATGGGTAAGGTTTTTTGTCTCAATGCAGTTCATGCAACTTTATTTTGCTGCCAAAGTAGAAAAGGCTTGAACGCCTATGAAAACCGATATGCAAAGCGGGGGAGTTTGTCTGCGAAAGGGGTGATTAATCCTGCAAAATAATCTGCGTTTTGTCCGTTTGGAGGAAAAAATCAGCTAAAACATTTTCCAATGAATTTTGCAGATGTAAAAGAAGCAGTTATATTTGCACCCCTCAAGGGAAAAATGGGAGCTTAGCTCAGCTGGTTCAGAGCACCTGCCTTACAAGCAGGGGGTCATAGGTTCGAACCCTATAGCTCCCACCACATTCTACCCACTTTCTATTATGAAAGTGGGTTTTTTTATGCCTAAAATCTACATCCTCTTTTCCAAAAAATTGAATAAATACTACGTTGGGTATACTTCTGATGATTTGGAAGAGCGTTTGAGAAAGCATAATTCTAATCACTCGGGTTTTACAGGCGGATTTGGTGATTGGGAGATTAAGCATTTCGAGTCTTTCGAAACAAAAGAAGAAGCATTAATCAGAGAAAAACAAATAAAAGGGTGGAAGAGCAGAAAATTGATAGAAAAACTAATCAAAAAATATGATTCAGAGCATCCCGACATGAAGTCGGGAGGAACCCTATAGCTCCCACAACTAAAAGCCTGTTAATACGCTGTATTGACAGGCTTTTCTGCTTTTAAATAAGCGGCTAAATCACCTCCGCAACCACAAACGTACTTCCGCCCAAAAATACCATATCTCCCTGCTTTGCTGCGTCTTGGGCTGATTTTAATGCCTGTTTCACCGAACCATAAATTTTTCCCTTCAACCCAATTTTCCCCGCTTTTTGAGCCAATTCCTCCGCATCCATCGATCTCGGCAGGTCGGCGCGGCAAAAATAATAAGTGGCCCTTTTAGGTAAAAGTGCTAGAACACGAGCCGGATCTTTGTCGCCAACCACGCCAAAAACGATGTGCAGCTTTTTATGCGGTGTCTTTTTTAATTGCGCGACAACTTCTTTTATTCCCGCTTCGTTGTGGCCCGTATCTGCAATGGTCAACGGTTTTTTTGCGATCACCTGCCAACGTCCCTGCAAACCGGTAAGTGCAATTACATTTCGGAATCCGTTGCGGATCGCTTTATCCGGAATAAGAAAACCTGATTCGCGTAAGCTATCAATCGCAGAAAGAACGGTGATGATATTTTTTTGCTGATAAAATCCTGGAAGGCCGCAACGCAGATTTTTATGCACGATGTTTTTTCCGGCCTTTACATCTCCAGTCAGTAAAAGCGGAAGTGATTTGGATGGATGAAACCTGCTCAGCTGAAATTCATCATCTGCAAATCGTAATGGCGCTTTTTCAGCTTTGGCTTTCTTTTCAAAAACGGTTTTTACTTCTTGCTGCGTTTCACCAATGACGACAGGAATTCCCGGTTTAATTATTCCCGCTTTTTCAGCTGCGATTTTTTTCAGTGTCTTGCCTAAAAGATTGGTGTGATCAAGACTGATATTGGTTATGACGGAAACAAGAGGAGTAATTACATTGGTAGAATCCAGTCTTCCGCCGAGACCGGTTTCGATCACAGCAATAGCCACTTTTTCTTTCGCGAAATAATCAAATGCTAATCCAACAGTCCATTCAAAAAAAGAAGGCTGCACTTTTTTAAATAATTTTTTGTGATCGGCTACAAATTTCACCACGCGCGGTTTCGGAATCATAGTTCCATTGATGCGAATGCGTTCACGAAAATCTTTGAGATGCGGTGAAGTGTACAATCCTGTTTTATATCCTGCTTCCTGTAAAACCGCGGCAAGCAAATGTGAAGCAGAACCTTTTCCGTTTGTTCCTGCAATATGAATCGACTTGAATTTATTTTCAGGATGATTTAACGCAGTGCAAATTTTCAGGGTGTTGGAAAGATCCGGTTTATATGCAGCCGGACCAACACGATGAAACATCGGCAGGCAGCTGTATAAATAATTGAGCGTTTGTTTATAATCGAGAGATGTCATTGGATACGAATTACGAAGCGTACGAAAATACGAAAGGAAATAATGGGGACTTCCACTATTTCCTTTCTAAGCTTTTTCTCACTCATTTCATATTTCGTACTCTACTTAAGCGTAAAAATAATGTCAATCGAAAGCGCTAATGACTCCGGCGCTTGCGGATCAGGATTGAATTTAATATTGTAAGCCGACTGAACGGCCGTTGCAACCAATGTTGAATTAAAAGTGGTGCTTCCGGCAGAGCTTCGTTCAGCTTTCGTCACTTTTCCCTGGCGGTTTACAGTAACTGTCACCACCACTTTTCCTTCTTCTTGCGTCGGGTTTACAATCTGCGGCGCGAAAACAATGGAGCGGTAACGTTTGGCATTTCCTGTTTTATCATTTCCATTTTCTCCGCCAGGACCGTCTACACCAGGATCGCCGCCTTTCCCCGGACCAATATCACTTCCGCTTCCGTTCCCTAAACCGGCAGTGTACGGATCTCCTTTTCCATCACCACCAATTTTCACGGAAGCTTTTCCTTTGTTCTTATTAAAATTTGCAATCGCATCAAGCATTGCCGTGCTTGGCTGTTGTGCATTACCGGTATGATTTGTATTTGTTGCAGCAGGATTATCGGGGTTGTTGCTTGTCACTGCGCCGTTATCTGGAGGATTTGTTGGCGGCGCACTGGCAGCATCAGATGGATCTTGCATTCCGGGAGTGCCGGTATTTCCTTCTGATCCGCCGGCACGAACTTCTGCACCGCCACCGGTGCCCATGTTTAATCCGATCTCTAAAGTGATCATTTCGTCCGGTGGCGGAATTGCCGGAATAGGTGTGATTATTTTGATGAGCAATAGAATCAGGAAAAGCAAAATTGCAAACGTAACAGTGAGGATTATTCCGATTACCCGGCCTTTACGTTCTTCTTCAGTAAGTTCTTGTTTCTCCAGGCCAAAGCCGGCAGAAATATTCAGGCTGTTTGCGCTCATCTTATTTAGTGGTTTTAGCCTGAAGCACCATTTTCAGATTCAACTTGCTGCCTATTTGCATCACGTCTGCGAGATCTTGAATGGAAAGTGATTTATCCATCACCAAAGTAACGTTTGTGTTTTGCTTCGCTTTTGTTTCTGCTAATAAGGCCGGCTCCATCTGGTCAATAGTGATCGGGACGTTATTAATCCAGTATTTATGATTCGCATCCACTTGCAGCAACACTTGCTTTGATTGCATCTGCTCTACTTTTACAGAGCTCGGCAATTCAAGCTTAATTGCATTCCTGTTCGCCATTGTAGAAAGAATGATGAAGAACAACAGGAGGAAGAACATAATATCGTTCAACGAATCTGTAAAAACTTCAGCACCTTCTTTTTGTTTCCGTCTGAGCTGCATGGTTGATAATGTGTTAATATAAAACGCAGGAGATTTGCAATTATTATTTACCCGGCTCGTTTATCACGTCTAAAAATCCGAGCGTAGCAATTTCAATTTTCTTCGCCACATTATCGACCATTGTATTCAGGAAGTGATACATCATAAAAGCAAGCACACCTACAGTGAGTCCGGCAGCGGATGAAAACATTTTAAGATACAATCCATGAGAAATATTCTGGATACTTACTTCACCACCTGAATTTGCAATGTCACGGAAGATGACAATTACACCGAAAATAGTTCCGATAAAACCTAACATCGGAGCAATGCGGGCAATAAGGCTGATAAAGTGAAGGTTTTTTTCTGCGCGTGAAATTTCAAGCTTGCCTGTTGTTTCCATCGCTTCTGAAATTTCGCGCGTTGGTTTTCCCAATCGTGAAATTCCTTTTTCAATGACACGTGCAACCGGTGTATTCTGCACGCGGCATAATTCTCTCGCGGAATCAATTTTTCCGTTGAGCAGGTAATCCCTGATGTTGAGTGAAAAATTGCTATCGACTTTTCCTGCTTTTGAAATAACGACTAATCGCTCAATGGTAAAATAAACCGCGATCAGTAGGAAAATAACCATCGGTATCATTACCCATCCGCCTTCGGTGAGCATTCCGAGCGGAGTAGTAATGCTTTGCGTCGGACCGGTTGGCCCCGGAATACCGGTTGGTGCAATAATTCCTGCCGCCTGGGCTGTGTCAGTAGCCGCGCCTGCAGCCTGTAAAAGAATATGGTGAAGCATGATTTTCGGTTGTTGTTAATTAGAACGCATACAATCACCCGAAATTATCTTAAAGCGAAGGGCCCCCGGTGTATGCTCTGAGCCGATTTTCAACACCAGCGTGTTCATTCCGGAGGCCCATGATCCTGCATCCCAGCAGAATCCTCGTCGCGACGATCAAAAAAAGGGGGCAGGGTTTTAGGGGCAGGAGGCAGGTGCAGTATATTATTGTATTTAATTAACACAAGTAATTTTTTTTCTGCCGCCTGCCTCCTTTTTTCCTGCTCCTCTTTTTATTTCAATATAAATCTCACAGGTTTATTGTACAGATATTCTACAATCTCCCCATTCTCATCCTTCACAGGTTCCCATTTAGGCATGAACTTAGCCACGCGCAAAACTTCCCTGTCAAGCAACGGATTTACACCTTTCGCTATTTTGATATCGCGGACGTCTCCTTTGGTATCAACAATGAAGGTGAGAACAACAGTTCCCTGAATTCCATCGTCTTTCGCAGCTTGCGGATATTTGATGTTCTTCACGAAAAATGCATCAAGTCCCGGATCCTTCGGAGGAAATGGAAGCCAGTCACGAAGCGTTGGCTTTTTCGGAATTGAATCTTTGCAATTCGGGCAAGGATTTACCGCAACAGTACCAGTATCCTTCAATAAACCAATTCCCTTTTCAGATCCATTCGGATTTCCGGGGGTTAAGGTCAGGTCTACATGGCTTAGGGAATCTTTTGTAATTACAATATTGCTTGTAATTGTGTTTGAAGATCCCTTTGGTGCGGGCGGTTTGGTCACAACTGGTTTTATTGGCGGATTGACCGGAGGATTTCCAATTATCATAACCGAATCATGAATTGTCGTTACTGATGTTGGCATTGCTGCATTGGATTCCGGCATATTAATAAAATACGTGCCAAGCGCGATAGAGAAAAGTGTGACCGCAAAAAAAGCGGCGAGCAAAACATTCCTGCTATAACGTTTACGGATTTGATAGGCACCGTAATTTTTGTGCCGGTTTTCGAATACAAGCTCATTGAAGCTTGCATTAAGCACCATATTAGTGTCCATACGATTTTTGTTTTTGGTGTCAGCTGTTTTTAAATTCAGCGTGACCGGGTTAGTTAATCTGTTTCAATGTCTCGTGCTGCAGCTGGAGACATTCTTCTATTTGCTGCCGGGATGTATTCGCCAACCGGTTGGATGTATCTGCGGGATGAGCAGATCGCAATTGGTTTTTACAAATAGAAGAGTAAAGTTCAGATCATCTATGGAAGGATATTGCTTTCACTATTGTATACAGCAACGTTAAGCAGTAAGTTTCATGCAAGTAACGACAGATGTATATCTGGCGGAGAAAAAGATGTAAGTGGGGGAAATTCAATATTCAACTATTCAATATTCAAAATTGCAAAAGGAAATTCAAAATAAAAGAAGAATTTCCTTGTTTTAGTTATGGAAAAACAAAAAATATTGAATCCAACGAGGTTGTCATACCGTGTGTTCCGTCTGAAAGAAATGCTTACTGTTTATCAATGAGATTTAATTCAGACGGAATGTATCGAGGTCGGGGCTGCGGTTAAAGAAGCTGCTTCAACGCAATAGAAAATGCTGCTTTTGCAATATTCGTTTTGCCGGGATTTAAAGAATATGTTTTTTCCATTGCTTTTTTAATGGTAAAAGAAACATCATTAAAAATAGCATCATCGGTAAGCACGGCATCTTCCTGCATGAGGTAAGCAAACACTCTTGCCATTCCGCAATTCGCAATGAAATCCGGAATGAGACTGACGCGTTCATCTGCATATTCTCCGATTGGTCCGAAGAAAATTTCTTTATCCGCAAACGGAACATTCGCACCGCATGCAATTACTTCGAGACTATTACCGATCATCAGATCAAGCTGCTCTCTTGTTACTAATCTTGAAGCGGCCGCAGGAATAAAAATTTCAGCACCGCAAGACCATGCTGCATTTTTGGTTTCCTCAGGTGAAAGCAGGTTTTCAGCAACCAGCTTATTACTTGTTTTATTATTAAAGAGTGTTGTAATTTCTTCAAATGTAAATCCATCAGCATTCACAAGTCCGCCTTCACGATCGATGATCGCTGTGATGCGCGCACCCATTTGCGCAAGATAATAAGCAGCCGCAGAAGCAACATTTCCCCAGCCCTGGATAATTGCTCTTTTCCCTTTTACATCACCGCCCCACACATCATAATAATGCTTCACCGATTCCGCCACACCATAACCAGTGATCATGTCTGCCACTGTCAATCCCTGTACAGGAACATATTTTTCATCCGTTACTTTTTTTACTACGCCCTCGCGCAATTGCTCAATACGTTTTGAAGCGCCCGAATCTCCCGCGCCGAAATGTCCACGCACAACACCTTCCTGCGGATGAAGCAAACCATATTGCTGCGTAATTGCTATCACATCATGAATTTCATCCACGTTCAAATCGCCGCCTGTGCCGTAATAATTTTTCAGCAATGGCATTACTGCTTTGAACCAACGCTCCAGCACACCTTTCCGGCGTGGATCAGAAGGATCAAAATTAATTCCGGATTTTGCTCCACCAATTGGCGGACCGGCAACTGTGAACTTCACTTCCATTGTTTTTGCAAGCGATTCCACTTCCCGGCGATCCAATCCTTTACGCATACGTGTACCGCCGCCTGCCGCACCTCCGCGAAGGGAATTGATCACAATCCACCCTTCAGCTTCTGTTTCAGTGTCTTTCCATTCAAAAATTATTTCGGGTCTTTTGTTTTCGTATGCGTCGAGTAAATCTTTCATTGTTGCTTCCGGATTGTGAGGCGCAAAAGTACGAAATGAGGCGATTGAAAAAATTAATCATACGAATATTGACGGAGCAAAAAAAATATTTAAACTTGCCTCATAATTATTGCAGGATAGAAAACCTTTCTACCTTTACTGACAATAAGATTCATCACAAGATGGCAAAGACAAATAAACTACCGAAAGAAACTACTTCTGCAAAAGACAAAGCAGGTGCCGTTGAAAAAACGTCAAAGAAAAAAAAGTCTTCTGAAGAAGATGATGACGAAGATGTTCCTGCAGAGGAAACAGAAGACGAGGATCTTCCAGAGGAGGACGACGATTTTGAAAAACCTGAAGAGGAAGATGACAGCGACGATGTTGATGATAAAAAAATCAAGATCGAAGAAGTGGATATTGAAAATCTTGAGGATGACGAGGATGAGGAAGAACCTTTCTTCGAAGACGACAACTTTTAATCGTTTTCAAAATTCTTTTTGAATACAAAAATCCGGTGATGAGCCGGATTTTTTTTGTTTTTGCGTGAGTGATTGAGGTATTGTTGGAGCTCTTTTTTTGAAGTTGAACCCTCAAAGGGTTTCAAACCCTTTGAGGGTTCAACTTCAAAAAAAAGCGACTACCGAAAGCACGACCTCGTCAATGGTAAACTTAATTTTTATTGAATTCTCAGTTTGACGAGGACACGCCCGGATTACTTTAATAATAAATAGTTCCCCCGCTGCTATCCTGCCGCGCACCAGTTACGCTGTTTAAGGTATTGATCTTGTTCTGCCAGCGTAATAATCCGAGAAACGCAAAGATCAACGCTTCTTTAAAATCAATCGTTTCTCTTTCGGGAAGAATAATTTTTGCCTTGCATTTTTCTTTCAGCAATGAAATTAAAAATGCATTATGTGCGCCGCCGCCTGTAACAAGCATTTTTCCATTTCCGTTTGCCGCAAGAGAAATCTGGTGCGCTACATGCTCTGTAAATGTGCGAAGCAGGTCTTCGGCTTTTTCTGATTCGGGAAGCAAGGGAAAAATAACTTCTTCCACCCATTCGCGCCCGATTGATTTTGGTGGCGATTTTTGAAAGTAGGCGAGTGCATTCAGGGTTGAAAAAATTTCCGGAATAAGCTTTCCAGATGCTGCGAATGATCCGTTTTCATCGAATGGCTTATACAAACGCGACGCCAATCGGTTCATTACATAATTGACTGCGCAAATATCATAAGCAATTCTTTTTCCATTTGATTCAAAAGAAATATTTGCAAATCCTCCGAGATTCAAACAGTAATCGAATTTCTTAAAAAGCAACGCATCGCCAATAGGAACGAGTGGCGCTCCTTGTCCGCCCAGCGCTACATCCAGCGTACGGAAATCACACACAACAGGAATGCCGCAAGCCATTCGCAATGCCGCGCCCGAACCCGCCTGGAACGTGTAACCTTTTTCTCCGGAGGAGCGGGCAGGCTGATGAAAAATAGTATGACCGTGCGAAGCAACAAAATCTGGCGGCTGAAGATTGAAATTCTTTAAAAATGTAAACACACATTCGCCGAGATAAGTACCATATTCAGAATGAAAACGTTGCAATTCATCGCCGGAAGTTTTTTCTGCATGCAACAATTTTTTCACCCATTCTTCCGGGTAAATAATCGTTTTTGCTTCTTCAATTTCATACTTCCATTCCCCGTCATTTTCCCAAAATTTCACGAGGCAAATATCCAGGCCGTCAAGCGAAGTGCCCGACATTAAGCCAATTACGCGATGAGAAGCAGTTGCCATTTTAGGTAATGAATTACGAATGAAACTAATATACAAAAGGATACGAATTACGAATCAAAACGAATATACGAAAGGCTTTGACCAAGACCCATTTTCAAATTATTCGCGGCATTCGTTTTCATTAGTAATTCGTTCACCACAATTATGGTATTTTTCGCACTAAAAGTTATCTTTGTCGCATGGAAACCACCTTAGCAACCGATATCTCCCACGGACTCAATTTCGAGCTTTCCGAAGAACATTTAATGATCCAGAAAGCTGCCCGTGATTTTGCGCAGAACGAATTGAAGCCCGGCGTAATTGAACGCGACGAGCACCAGAAATTTCCGACAGAGCAAGTGAAAAAGATGGGCGAACTCGGATTTTTAGGAATGATGGTGGATCCGAAATATGGAGGTGGCGGAATGGATACCATTTCCTACGTGCTAGCGATGGAAGAAATTTCCAAAGTAGATGCTTCCTGCTCCGTGATCATGTCGGTGAATAATTCACTTGTTTGCTGGGGAATTCAAAATTTCGGTACAGAAGAGCAAAAGCAAAAATATTTAATTCCGCTTGCAAAAGGCGAGATCATCGGAGCTTTCTGCCTTTCAGAACCGGAAGCAGGATCGGATGCAACTTCACAGCGCACAACTGCAATTGACAAAGGCGATCATTATTTGCTAAACGGAACAAAGAACTGGATTACCAATGGAAACAGCGCTTCTGTTTATTTGGTAATTGCACAAACTGATGTTGCAAAAGGCCACAAAGGAATCAACGCATTCATCCTGGAAAAAGGAATGCCCGGATTTGTTGTTGGTCCGAAAGAAAATAAAATGGGCATTCGTGCCAGCGATACACATTCGCTCATGTTCACCGACGTAAAAGTTCCGAAAGAAAACCGCATCGGCGATGATGGATTCGGATTTAAGTTCGCAATGAAAACATTAACCGGCGGACGAATCGGTATTGCATCTCAAGCACTTGGGATTGCATCGGGTGCTTACGAATTAGCACTCGGTTATTCCAAAGAAAGAAAAGCATTTGGCAAGCCAATTCACGAACACCAAGCCATTGCATTCAAGCTTGCCGATATGGCAACTGAAATTGAAGCCGCGCGTTTGTTATGTTTAAAAGCAGCATGGCACAAAGACATGCACATGGATTATGGTTTGTCGAGCGCAATGGCAAAATTATTCGCATCGCGTGTAGCAATGTGGGTAACCACAGAAGCAGTTCAGGTGCACGGCGGTTACGGTTACGTGAAAGAATACCACGTAGAACGCTTAATGCGCGATGCTAAAATTACGCAGATCTACGAAGGAACTTCAGAAGTGCAGAAGATCGTTATTTCAAGAAATATTCTTGGGTAAGGAAGGAATGTGCTAATCTGCTAATGGGTTAATGTGCTAATGAAAAAGCCGGTCTTAGTTGATCGGCTTTTTTGTGGGGTTTAGGAAAAGAAGTTGAAAATGATCAGGAGCTATTCCGGCTATCCGCTGCAAGTCCTCCCATAAAGTACGCGCTGCGCTTGACTTTATGGTCCGGGCTTTACGCTGCTATCCGGGCTAAAAAAAATCATTACAAACTAAAATACCGGATGAGTGCAAAAGTCAGCGCAAACAAACCAAGCGCCAGCGTAATAAGATAAACGGGCAACAACAACGCTGATCCTGCAACGAGCAACACAATAGTAAAAATAAGTCCGACAGTATCAGCAATTCCTGCTAAAACAAACAAAGTTGATTTCTTTTTATTTTTCGCGATCATGTAAACGAATCCGAGAAAATAAAACCAATAGGGAGGAAGCACAAGACAAACGAGCGTAAATAAAAAGATAGTCACTGCATCGGATAACCATCCCGGCACACTGGCATTGCTTGGTAACAGTTTGTGTGTTGTTTTAACTTTAAATAAACTGCTTTTCGGATTTTTAATTTTCTGCTGCGTTTTCTTTTCTGCTGCATTTATTTTTGGAACCGGAGCAGTTGTAATTACTGTTTCATTTGTCTTTACATCGGCAATTATAACTGAAACAGAATCGGGTTGTTTGAGTTTAACCATTGGCGAAATTGAAGCCATCGCGCCTTCCTGTTTTTCAGAAGCGGAAACTGATTTGAGGCTTTCAACATAAAAACCTTTCCGGTAATGGCGTTTCTGAAGGTCGATTGCACCTATAGAAGAACAAGCGGCAAAAAAGAAACACAAAAGAAACACAAAAGCGGCCTGTTTGAAATCGGGGCGTTTTTTCATTAGCATATTAGCAAATTAACCCATTAGCAGATTAGCACATTTCCAATTACCTCCATCTTCATGCCCCTCGAACCTTTAATTAAAATCAACGCATTCTCCGGCATATTCTTTTTCATCCATTCCGCCGCCGCAGTTGCATCATCAAATTTAACCGAATTGTAACGGTACTTAGTATTCGCAAATAATTTTCCAACCAGCACAACCGTTGAATCAGGAACTTTTTCTCCAATAAGATTTACCACCTGCTGATGTTCTTTCGCAGCAGCATCTCCCAATTCAAACATATCGCCCAGCACAAGAATTTTTTTCTTCGCAGGCATTTTCGACATGTTTTCTATTGCCGCCGCCATGCTCGATGGATTTGCGTTGTAGCAATCGAGGAGCATTGAATTGCTGCCACGCGTTTCTAATTGCGAACGTGCGTTTGAGGGAGCATAAGAAGCAATTGCATCATCAATTTCTTTTGCTTCAATTCCGAAATGAAATCCCACAGCACAGGCGGCAATTAAATTCGGAAGATTGTATGCACCTGCCATTTTTGTCTGCACCTCATGCGATTCAATAGCGGGCGCAGACCATTCGAATTTCACAAAAGGATCGGCAGAAATTAATTTTCCATTCACATCTGCATTTCCTTTCGTTCCGTAGGTAAGCTGCTTCAGTTCCGCCGCACGGTGCACAATACGTTCATCATCGCTGAGTACAAAAGCAAAACCGCTTCTCTCCGCGAGAGCAATAAAAAGTTCGGTTTTACCAATGAGTACGCCCTCCGCACCACCAAAACCTTCCAGGTGCGCAAGGCCAACATTGGTGATCAATCCGAAATCAGGCTCTGCGATGGAGCTCAGCAATTCAATTTCTTTCTGGTGATTCGCGCCCATTTCAATCACCGCCATTTCATGTGCTTCATTCAATTGCAGCAACGTAAGCGGCACACCAATATGGTTGTTGAGATTTCCTTCCGTAAAAAGTGTGTTGAATTTTTTTGAAAGCACGCGGGCAAGCAATTCTTTCGTCGTCGTTTTTCCATTGCTGCCTGTCAATCCAAAAACGCGCAATCCTTTTTTTCCTAATTGCTGACGATGATAACGTGCAAGATTTTGCAATGCAGTAAGTACATCTTCCACAACCAGAAAAGCTTCTCCGTCGCCGGCTTCCATTTCATCGATTACCGCATACGCAGCTCCTTTTGCGAGTGCGTCTTTTGCAAATAAATTGCCATTGAAATTTCCGCCTTTCAACGCGAAGAAAATACTGCCCGCAATAATATTCCGTGTATCCGTAGAGATTTTCGGATGCTGGAGGAAAATAGAATAAAGTTTTTCTCTGCCGATCATTCTTGTATTCGTATCCGTTTCAAAGCGACGGATTCGCACTTTCGTTTTTGTTCGTTTTTCGTACCCTTTGTAAAAGAAAGAGGCTCCAAGTTACAAAGAACTCAGAGCCTCAGAATATTTTGTGATCAGCTTTTATCCGCCGCCCAATCCTACAGGACTTCCTACGCGATCCATTGCGCAACGGAATCCAATGTAATCAGTTGCCTGCTGCTGGTCGAGGAAACGACGTGTTCCGGGCACCATCCAATAAGCTCTGTCACGCCATGAACCGCCTTTGTAAACGTGAGCCTTGTCGTTAATAAGGGAAGTCATTCCGAATTCATACATCAGCTTGTTTGGAGATACACTTGCTGGATCTGTATAATAAACAGATGATATTCCATCACCATCTCCGAAGCTGATATTGTCTGAATATTTATAGTTACGACGTTTGTCGAGCTTATCTTCTTTGTAAGCAATATTCACCTCGCGGTAACGAATACCTCCGGGAATTGAAACGATATTGCTGTCTTTGTCATAACGAACTGAATCTTCTACCGCGTAAGTTCCCGGGGTGAGTGAATCTTCCAGCTGTGTCTGGAATACATTTCCACGGAAAGCGCGGAAGTCAGCGTCATCTGTTTCAGACAAAGGACGATATACATCCATTACCCACTCAGAAACGTTACCTGCCATATTGTACAAGCCGTAATCATTCGGCCAGTAAGAATAAACAGGAGCAGTAATATCAGCAGCATCATTCAACATACCCGCAGTTCCCATGTTATCTCCATTGGAACGTTTGAAGTTTGCCTGCATCTGACCGATGTAACGCTCGTCAGGATTACGAACTGCATGCCCGTTCCATGGATAAAGACGACGGTCAGTGATACGCTCGCCAACAGTATTTCCGATCAATCCATAAGCTGCGTATTCCCATTCCGCTTCTGTTGGGAGGCGGTATTTCGGAAGCAGGATTCCATCTTCCATGCGCACCATACGATCTTCAGGGCCGGTAGGGTTTAAGCTTGGAATATTCTGAACCACGTTTCCTACATAAGGATTGTTTGCTTTTGAACCTGCGAGATAATGATCCGTATTAAAAGTTGCATCATTTACCTGATCCGGTGCGAAATCAAGCACACCTTCACGGATGAGGATGAATTCGTTTACACGATCAGAGCGCCAGCTACAGAAGTTAGAAGCCTGAAGCCAGTTCACACCTACAACAGGATAATCCCTGTAAGAAGGATGGCGCAGGTAATAAGTTACGTAAGGCTCATTATAAGCAAGCTTTTCGCGCCATACCAATGTGTCAGGCAATGCACCTACATAAACTTCAGGATAATCTGCCTGAAAAACACGGCCAGTCCAATACAAATACTCGAGGTAATCGAGGTTGCGGACTTCGGTTTCATCCATATAAAAGGAAGAAACAGTCACACGGCGTGGCTGATTATTCCAATCGTAATTTACGTCTTGTTCCACGCGGCCCATTGTGAATGTACCACCTTCGATCATAACCAAGCCGGGACCTGTTTCCTGTTCTTCGTATGGTACAACCTCAAAACCGCCATTGTTCGGGTCGTTGTAATTCCAGCCTGTTACATTGGAACGTTCCTTCTGACAAGAGGCCAGAAAAGTAATTCCTGCAATAAGCATCAACGGCATCGCTGCTTTCTTCATGATAAATTTTGTTGAGTGTAGTAGATTTCCCTTTGATGTATAACGTTGAATTTCCCTTTTGTTACATGTGGCTCTGAAAATAAATCAGAACGACGGGCAGCTTACGGTACGGAATTTCTTCTTTTTAGGCTTACACTGGAACTGCATCTGGAAAGAGAGTTCGTGTGAACCTGCCGTTGCATTGGTCAGCTTGGAGACTGTTACGTCATAGCTGTAACCGAATTTAAAGAGATCCTGCTGGAAACCGATCAGGAGAATGAATGAATCCTGGTTGCGGTACCACAAACCACCTACGATCGGGCCTTTGGTGAAATAGAGACCGAGATTAAGCTGTTGGAAATCCTGCTGCTTTTGGAAAAGAATATTCGGAGAAATGCTTGATTCGCCATAACGCCCCCCAAGTGGAATAACAGCGCCTGCGTGGCCTGTATATTTCAATGGAAGTTTTGAGGGTCCGAGAAATCCTTCATCAGGTTCTGTAATGTGGTGAACGGCAAACCCGAAGAAATAATGGCGGCTGTAACCGAGTAAACCTGCTGAAAAGTCAACGTTGGTGCGGCTTGTAACATTCGGAACCTCAGCTGTAGTGTATACGAATCCACGGCGCGGATCGATCATATCACCGAAATTCAGCTTGTTCCAGTCTACCGACTTTTGCATGTATGTAGCCTGTAAACCTACTTTAATTGAAAATTCACGGGTAACGTTAAGCTGGTAAGAATAAATTCCCGAAATGTTTGTGGTATTAATGGTAGCCTGTCCTGCGCGGTCATTGGTCATTATAAACCCAATTCCGCCACCGATTCCGTCAATATGCTGATCGTAGGAAGCGCTGTAGGTAACGAATGTTCCGGAAATACCTGGCCATTGGTTACGATAGTTCAGGCAGATACGCGGACAACGGGCAGTTCCTGCAAATGCAGGATTAAGATATAAAGGGTTGGCATAGAACTGTGTGAACTCAGGATCCTGAGCCATCAGATCGCCTAAACCGGCAGTAAATATCAAACCTAGAGCAATTACGACACGCTTGAGCATGGGCAGGGTGTAAGAGATATGAAAACAATTTTACGTAAAATAAATGAAACAGTTTCAAAAAATATTCTTTTCTGAAACTGACATGCGCAATAAACTGTGTTTGCCTCCGTTATTCCCGTGGTTTGAAAGTCATCAGGAAATGCGGTTATCACCAAAAGTATCGTAATTTCCCGAAAAAAGCAACAAGCGGCCCTGAAAACCGTGATTAACTCAAGCATTCGCTACCTTTGAAACCCTTATACCTGCGGTAAACCATGAGGATTTATAACATTAAACAATGCCTGCTCCTTTCATTCGCCCTCGCCGGGCTTTTTTTTCCGGCATCAGGACAAAGAACGGTTGTAAGAACCGAACCCAAGACTGAACCTAAGTATGTATTGAATTGGATGGTACCAGTCACCACCCAGTTTTCCGTTGCTGAATCCAAAACTTTTCTGGTTTTCGACGGCGTCTCCTACGACGCTGAAAAAAATTATCTTCCTCTCTTTACCGAAATGCGCAAGCTTCCAGCAGGCAGCAATGCAGTTTCTGCAACTATTCAGAACCCCATTTATGCCCTGCTTGACCAGGCTTCAGTAACAGCGCTTGGAACAGCGTCCTCTTTTCTTACAGGAGAAGCACAGCTCAAAGTCAATTTTACTTTAAGCAGGAAAGAGCCCTTTGCAGACATTTCCATTATTCCATTACGTAAAAATCCTTCCACCGGACAAATTGAAAAGCTGGTGAGCTTCTCTTTAGACATCCATGGAAATTCAAACGGACTTCGTATTTCAAGCTCAGCGGCTGTTGCGTTTGCTTCTTCTTCTGTTTTGGCAAGCGGAACATGGTACCGCATCGGCGTAACGAATACCGGCATTCACAAGCTGAGCTATAATTTTCTTTCCGGCCTTGGCATTGACATGAGCACGTTAAGTCCATCGAACCTTCGTTTGTATGGAAATGGTCATGGTCAATTGCCTTATTCCAATTCCGGAGCGCACCAGGATGATCTGCAGGAGTATGCTATTGCCGTCCGTGACCTGAATTCAAACGGAACTTTCGATACAGACGATTACGCTTTGTTCTACGGCACGTCACCGAATTCCTGGAAATACAATTCTACTCCTGGTCACGCACATTATCATCATTCCGTTCATAATTATTCCGATACCACGTATTATTTTATCACAACTGATCTCGGTCCGGGAAAAAGAATTCAATCACAGGCTTCCAGTCCTGCAATACCCACACACACGGTGACCACCTTTGATGATTACCAGTTTCATGAGTTTGATTATGAAAACATGATCAAATCAGGACGTGAATGGTATGGTGAGAAATTCGACATTCTGAATTCTTACAGCTTCTCATTCATTTTTCCGAATATCGATCTTACACAGCCAGCCTGTACAGAAGTTGATCTTATTTCCCGCAGTAATAGCACTCATTCTTATTCTGTTACGGCAGGGAATTGCACGGGTACCATTATTCCCGGTATAACCAGCAGTACCTGTTATTATTGCCCTTATGCAGCATCGGCTGGTACAATGGTTTGTTGTAATCCAACCGGACCTGTTGTTGCCGTAACCGTCACAAACAATAATCCCAATGCTGCTATCGGATGGTTGAATTGGGTGCGTGTGAATGCACGTCGTCATTTGAAAATGTCAGGATCGCAAATGAGTTTTCGTGATTCACGGTCTGCCGGAGTTGGAAATATTGCGCAGTATGTATTGGATAATTACACTTCCAATATTTCTATCTGGGATGTAACCGACCTGGCAAATATCGGATTACAAGCAGGAACACCACAAACAACTACGTTTGTATGGACACTTCCTGCCGACAGCGTACGCGAATTCATTGCATTTGACGGAGCAAGCTATTTTACTCCGGTTAATTTCGGAAGCGTGCCCAATCAAAATCTGCACGCCATGCAGCCGGTTGATTTTATTATTATTACACATCCTGATTTTTTAGCGCAAAGCGAAGAGCTGGGTCAATTACATTTGATCAATGACAGTTTAACTTATCTCGTTGTTACAACACAACAGATCTACAATGAATTTTCTTCCGGCATGCAGGATGTTACTGCCATCCGTGATTTTGTGAAAATGATTTATGACCGTGCTGCTACTCCTGCAGAGATTCCGCGTTATTTATTATTGTTCGGCGACGGATCATACGACAATAAACACCGTACGCCTGGGAATACCAATTACATTCCCACCTTTCAGAACCTGAATTCTGTAGGGCCAACGGAATCGTATGTGGCGGATGAATTTTTTGGTTTGCTTGATGACCAGGGTGAGTGGGACGACGGAGGTGATGTCGGAACGCTTGATATTGGTGTGGGAAGATTTCCTGTCCGTACTGCTGCGGAAGCTCAAACAATGGTGAATAAAGTGCGCACCTATATAACGCGTCAGCAGCCCGTGACAAATCCTTCTGTTTGTGCAAGTGATGCATGTACAAAAGGGGGTGAATGGAAAAACTGGATCACTTTTATTGCGGATGATGAAGACGGTGACATTCACATGAGTCAGGCAGATCAGCTGGCAACATACATTGATACACTTTACGATAATTATAATATTGATAAGATTTATCTTGATGCTTATCAGCAGGTGCAGACTCCCGGCGGCGAACGTTACCCGACCGCGCAGGAAGCCATCAACAAGCGCATAGATATGGGATCACTGATGATCAATTATACAGGTCATGGTGGTGAAGTTGGTCTTGGTCATGAACGTATAGTAGAAGTGCCTCAGATCAATGAATGGAGAAATATCTGCAACATGCCGTTGTTTATTACCGCAACCTGTGAGTTCAGCAGGTTTGATGATCCTGCAAGAACTTCGGCAGGTGAATATGTTTTGCTCAACGGCGGCGGCGGTGGAATTGGTTTGCTGACGACAGTACGTTTGGTTTATTCCACACCGAATTTCAACCTTAACCGCAAGTTTTACGAAAACGCTTTTGATTCAATCAATGGTGAGATGCCGCGTGTAGGTGACTTGTACCGGCTTACAAAATTCTACAGCGGAAATAATACCAACAACAGAAACTTCACATTGCTCGGCGATCCTGCGGTGCGTTTAAGCTATCCAGTAAACCAGGTTGCCACTACAGAGGTAAATAATGTTGTCATTACTTCGCAGCCGGATACGCTTCGTGCATTGAGCCATGTCACCATCAAAGGGTTTGTTGCGGATAATGATGGAAATATAATGTCAGGATTCAACGGTGTTTTGTACCCGACCGTTTTCGATAAATCAAAAAGCATCACCACTTTAGGAAACGATCCGCCAAATCCGCCGTTTACTTTCCAGCTGCAGAAAAGTGTTTTGTATCATGGAAAGGTGAGCGTGGTCAATGGTTATTTCTCGTATTCATTTGTTGTGCCGCGTGATATTGCTTATCAATACGGAAAAGGTCGTGTGAGTTATTTTGCTGATAACGGAAAAACAGATGCAAGCGGTAATTATGAAAATGTAATTATAGGCGGTTCAAATCTGAATGCTCCTGTAGATGTAACAGGTCCGCAAGTGCAATTATTCCTGAACGACAGCAATTTTGTTTTCGGAGGAATCACCAATTCAAGTCCGAAACTTTTTGCTGTTATCCGCGACTCGAATGGTGTGAATACTGTAGGAAATGGAATTGGTCATGACGTAGTTGCAATCCTTGATGAAGAAACCGGTAACGCCATCGTGCTCAATGATTATTACCAGGCGGATATGAACAGTTACCAAAGCGGAAAAATTATTTATCCGTTTTCAAATCTTCCCGCAGGAAAACATACACTTACTTTGAAAGTGTGGGACGTTTACAATAATTCTTCCACTGTGAAAACCGAATTTACGGTAACAGACCCGACAGGACTTACGCTTGATCATGTGATCAATTATCCGAATCCTTTTACCACGCACACGTCTTTCTTCATCGAATACAACCAGTGCTGCACAGACTACGATATCATGATCCAGGTGTTTACAGTTTCAGGAAAACTGGTAAAAACGATCAATGAGCACTCAGTATCTGAAGGGTTTCGCTCTCAGCCTATTGAATGGGATGGAACAGACGATTACAATGATAAAATAGGCCGTGGGGTTTATATTTATCATGTTGTTGCAAGAACAAGAGATGGAATGACGGCTGAGAAGTATGAAAAGCTTGTAATTCTTAATTAAAACATAAAACCGAAGCATAATTTTTTATTTTTGTTCACTAATATCCTTGGCATGAATTTCAATTCGATAAAATTATCTGCAGGAATCGTTTTCGCAACGGTAATGACGCTTCCTTTTTCGGGTAATCTACAGGCGCAAAATTTAACCAGGGCTCAATTGCTGGGTCAGCTTAATACAATTACTACGGCAGTGCCTTTCCTGATGATCACACCTGATTCACGTGCTGGTGGAATGGGTGAGACTGGTGTTGCAACAACGCCTGATGTAAACTCCATTCACTGGAATGCAGCAAAACTTCCTTTCGCTGAGAAAAAGTCTGCAGTCGGAATTTCGTATACACCCTGGTTGCGGGCGCTGGTGCCGGATATTAATCTTGCCTACCTTTCTTTTTATACCAAAGTAGGGAAAGATAAAAATTCAGCAATCGGTGGTTCAATGCGATATTTCTCAATGGGAAATATTACGTTCACCGATGTTGTTGGTAATACGATCGGGCAATTCCGTCCGAATGAATTTGCATTTGATGGTTGTTACGCACGTCGTCTGAGCGATCATTTTTCGGCATCGATGACGGGGCGTTTTGTGCGCTCGAACCTGACCAATGGAATTTCTGTGGCAAACCAAAGCACAAAAGCAGGAACAGCATTCGCGGTAGATCTTGGTGCTTATTATCATAATGATGAGGTGAAAATCGTTAAAGGAAAAGAAAGCACATTAATGTTCGGAATTGCCATCACGAACATGGGAAATAAAGTTTCGTACAGCACATCTGTCAATCGCGATTTTATTCCGATCAATCTTCGTCTTGGTGCAGGTATGCAGATCAATGCTGATGATTATAACAAGATTGGATTCCAGCTTGAATTCAATAAGCTGTTGGTTCCTTCGCCACCGGTTTATGCAATTGATGCAAATGGAAATCGTGTAATTGATCCGAATACGCAGAAGTATGTTATTGCTGCCGGAAAAGATCCTGACGTAAGTGTTCCGCAGGGAATGATCCAATCTTTCTATGATGCACCCGCAGGTTTCAATGAAGAATTAAAAGAGATCAATATGTGCGCTGGTGTTGAGTATTGGTACAACAATATTTTTGCTGTCCGTACTGGTTATTTTTATGAAGCTAAAACAAAAGGTAACCGCCAGTTTCTTACACTCGGCGCAGGCGTAAAATATCATGTGTTCGGTCTTGATTTCGCTTACCTTATTCCGACCAACGGACAACGCAGTCCGTTACAAAACACACTTCGCTTTACACTTACATTTGATTTTGATTCCGCTAAAAGTGCAGGCGGAGAAGATGCAAAATAAATAAACAATTCTTCTGTAAAATTTCAGAGCGCCGTTCTTGTATGAGAAACGGCGCTTTTTTCATGGATTAAGTTTTTGATTTTCGCATGAAATATTTATCCGGTATGTGCGTTAGATACCTGCCATTAACGTTTTATAACTTAGGCCGGATAAATGAAAAACAAGAGAAAAGTTCTTGCAGTCATTTTACTTTTTATTTCGTGGAATAGCATGCAATCGCAAAATGTTCCGGCAGCGAATGGATCTGATGTTCGTACAGTAGCGTCATTCCTTGCAATTGCACCTGACGCGCGTGCTGCCGGAATGGGCGAGACAGGCGTTGCTACTTCCCCTGATGTGTATTCCATGCATTGGAATATTGCAAAGCTCGCATTCGCAGAGAAAAAATTCGGCGCAGGACTTTCTTATACGCCATGGCTGCACAGCATTTTCCCTGACGTGAATCTTGGTTACTTATCCTTGTACATGAAACCTGATTCTGTGTCTGCCGTTGCTGCGTCGGTGCGTTATTTCTCTATGGGAGAGCTTACAATCGTAAATGGTGCGGGATCAGGCGTAGCTCAGTACAAGCCTTATGAATTTGCAATTGACCTGGGTTACACAAGACGCATTGCAAAATATTGGTCGCTTGGAATTGCTGCACGGTTCATTAACTCAAATCTTACAAATGGAATCAATACCGGTTCGCAGCAGGGAAAAGCCATTGCAATTGATCTTGGTATTTATCATTACGGCCGCGACCGCATTAAAATTCTGAGCCATCCTTCCGTGTTGACTTTCGGAGCAGCATTGACGAATGTGGGTAATAAAATAAAATACGTGCCTTCCGATCCGGGAGAGTTTATTCCCATCAACCTGCGCGTCGGAGAAGGCATTCAAATTGATTTTGCTGAATCGCAGAAAATATCATTCCAGCTGGAGTTGAATAAATTATTGGTTCCTACACAACCGATCTACGATACCACTTCTGCCGGGCAGCCTTACATCGTTGCCGGAAAAGATCCGCATGTTTCTGTAGCAACGGGAATGGTTCAATCTTTTTTTGATGCGCCCGGTGGGAAAAAAGAAGAAATGCATGAAATTAATTTTTCATTCGGCGCTGAGTATGTTTACAACAATACATTTGCTTTTCGTACCGGCTATTTTTATGAATCGCCGACAAAAGGGAGTCGGCAATTTATCACCTTAGGCGGAGGAGTAAAATTCAGATTTGTATCGCTTGATCTTGCTTACCTGGTCGCCACAAACGGGAAAAGAAATCCGATGAAAGACACCATGCGTTTCTCGCTGCAATTTCAATTTGATCACTTCAGAAATAAATAGATATGCTTATTCAATTGTGATGTGATCAACCTGATTGAATTTTAAAATTGTATTTCTATCTTGTAGCTTCAAATCGTACATCACAAATTGTACATTGTTTTAAAATGGTTCCAAATATCCGCGTCGGTTTAGGTTTTGATGTTCACCGTTTGAAAAAAGGACGCGAGCTTTGGCTTGGTGGTGTGCGTATTGCGCATGATTACGGCTGCGATGGACATTCCGATGCTGATGTGCTTTTACATGCGATCTGTGATGCGTTGCTGGGTGCGGCAGGACTGCGTGACATCGGATTTTATTTTCCCAATACGGATTCGGATTTTAAGAATATTGACAGCAAGATATTACTTTCAAGAGTAGTGAAACTGCTGATTGAAAAAAACTGGTCAGTGGGAAATATTGATGCGACATTAGCCATGGAGCGTCCGAAAATAAATCCATACGTTCCTGAAATGATTGGAACGATCGCGCGCATTCTTCATATCGGACAAGAAAATGTTTCCATCAAAGCCACTACAAATGAAACCATGGGATACGTTGGGAAAGAAGAGGGCGTAAATGCCTGGGCAGTGGCGATGATCTATAGGGATTAAGAAAAAAGGGGACGGAAGAAAAGGGGGACGGGGGACGATGGGTCGGGAAAAAGGGGCGAAAAAAAAGGTGGCGAATGGACTGAAGAAAAGCGTGGCGTGTGCTGAAAAATAATTTCCGATTTTTTTAATTTCTTTGCCGTAGCAGGATTATCTAATTGATCTTCTCCTTATCGTCCTTCGTCCCTGCGCCCCATTTCGTCCCCAACTTTTTCCTGCCGCCTGCCCCTTCTAATCAAAAGAAATAGTGTACTCCAATCCAATAATATAAAGCGTTTGCGGATCATTTACGTTGTATTCTTTCTGGTAAAGAAAATAAGTACCGAAAGAATGCATGCCGTTGATTTTGTAATCCATTCCTGCTATGATACGCTGGCGGTCGAAACCATTTGCCCAGGGAAGGCGTGGATTCTGTAATTGAAAACGAAGCTCTGTGCCGATGTAAGGTGTGAGGTGCGGGCCGACTTCATAACCCACTTTAAAAAGATTGCGCAGATATACTTCCGGCATATTTCCATTCTTATTGTCATATCCGGACTGTCTCCATTCTGCCTGTAAGCGTGCGCGGTAGCCGAGCGTCCATTTGCCGGGCTTTAGCTTAAAGGAAAGGTCAGTATAAATACGGCTGCGGAAACCATAAAAGCCATCGTCTTTTCGCTTTTGAATATTCCTGTAGACGAGTGCAACTTTTAAAAATTTGGCGACTTTGTAATTGATGCCAACATTTGTGTAAAATAAATTAACGGTGCTCAGGTTGTCTTTTAATCGAAACTCCTGGTCAATGCTTAATCCGAATTTTTTACCAAAATCTTTATTAAGTCCGAGCGTCAGCCATGAGCCAAAGTTTTCGGTTTGCGAAAATGCGGGAAGTGCGAAAACGAAAATGCAGATGAAGAGAAAAAAACGTTTCATGTTATTCTTGTTCCTGATTTTTATTCTCGTGATAATAAATTTTGATCGTAGCAGTATCGCGGAGAAAATCAACTTTTCCGATGCTTGCTTTGTGAACGTTCAATCCTGTTCGCGTACTGAGATCGGAAAGCAGCTCGCCATATCGATCAGGTTTTATCAGCTCGATATTTTCGTATTGCACTGTTTTCATGAATTCGGTTTTGATCAGATTTCCATCGAGTAAGAATGCTGCCACAAGAATGATTGCATTAATGATACACATCTCAAGAATGTTTCCTTTGTTCACCGAGCTCATCAGTCCGAGCGCGATCACGGTGAACAAATACGTCATATCGCGTGCAGAAATGTCTTCGGTGCGATAACGCAACAGGGAGAAAACAGCAAATAAACCGAATGCCGCACCAGTAGAAAATCCGGATTTCGCATTCAGCAAATTAGTAATAATAAATATCGTGATGTTGAACATGAAAAAGGTGAACAGATGATCACGGCGTTTATAAACC
Source organism: Bacteroidia bacterium (assembly GCA_039918435.1). GTDB lineage: Bacteria > Bacteroidota > Bacteroidia > Palsa-965 > Palsa-965. The sequence continues at coordinate 84,804 of JBDSHN010000075.1, forward strand.
GGGAAGTAGATCAACCGGATCAGGATCAGCATTGACACGAGATCGATGAGCAGGCGCACAAAAAATGCAGCGGAAAAACGTTCGATGTTAAAAGAGAAAAAATTCGAATCGACATTTTCCTCCTCTTTATCCTTTTTCTTTTTCTTCTTGTCATCACTGCCGTTATCGTCGGCGCTTCCTTCAGCGGCGGTTACAACAGTATTTTCTCCATTCGCATCTTGTGCATGCAGGGAAGGTGAAGGAGAAAAAACAAGCAGCAAAAGCGGAAGTAAAAATTTAAGCAACGTTCTTGTCATTGAGAATTTTCTGTATAGTGATGAGTGCAGGTTTGAAATTATTTTTCTTGATGTCAGGAATAAGCTTGCTTACTGCGAGACAGTATTTGCTGGTGCCTCCTTCGCGTATATGCAGGTTCTTTAAACGTTTTACAAATGCAGTATCATGTGCCTTGGCCTGCTTTGCCTCAACAATTACAAGCCCTGAAAAATCAGCAACATCATCGCCATTCTTCATTTCAAGATCAAGGTCGATCGTGATGCGCTCTTCTTCAAAACGGTTGACGAGTGTTACACGGTTGTAATTAACCCAAAGCTTCGGTTCAATATGATGCGGCGCCATTCCTGATGTATTCGCAAGGAGTTCTTCTGCTTTACCGGAAATGATTTTTTCGAGATCGTTTTTCTTTACTCGTTTTTTAATGGTGCGGCCTTTATTGTTTTTAAATTTTATCTCGAAAAAATTAAGATCAGATTCTACATACCGACGCAGGCGGATCTTATAACGATTCGTTTGCCCATTATGATGCTTATGAAAAAGATCAAAAGTGGGCGTGTCGTAATACAATGTTTCGTACCTGCTCATTTTCGTACCGGAAACTTCCAGCACGCGGTATTGATCGCGAACCTCGTTCAGCAATGCGGCGAGTTGGGAAATATTGAAATTGAATTTCTGATCGATACGATCCATCAGTTTTACCCGATCCATCTCTTCAAGAGTGATCGTTTCGAATGTATCCAATACAACTTTAATCGCCTCTTTCACTTTATGTATTAATAAGTGTAAGTGTATTTCACATGTTTCTCCAGCACATCACCCGGGCCATAAATTTTTTTCTCTGTGCGCAAGCCTTTGGTGTCATAGCTGAAAGCCGATTTTTTCAGCAGCTTTCCTGCGCCGTCATACTCCATTTCAAACACACGATTGCCTTTTGTATTATAAGCATACGTTGTTTTTTTTACCACATTTCCGGCACCATCGTATTCAGTCTCTTCCGTTTTATCACCTGCCGGATTGAATTTCCATGTTGTGCGTTTGTATTTTTTCTGTTCGCCATTATCGTTCGATGGAACAGGATGCTCAATGATCTCTTCGGTTTTTTCTTTACCAACATACTTGTTGGTCTCTTTGCGCTTGACCGATCCGTCAGCATTATAATCTACCTGGCTGGTGGTGTTTCCATCTTTATCGAAGGCTGTATATTCCGATTTGTAATTAGCAACTTCTTTTCCTTCCTTATAAATAACAGAAGTTTCTGTCATGCTTTTAATCTTCAGTTCTCTTACCTGTTTTTTGGACTGGGCAAAAAGTGAAGATGCGGCAAAGTAGGAAATTGATAATAGGAGAAGAAAGCGATTCATTCGAATTATTTGTTAATATCCAGGTTAGATAAAACAACTTCCTGCTTTTTCTCTGTGATCTCTACTATAGTTGTCGTAGCTGAAGTGCCCGATTGTGCAGCGCAATCTTTTGAATAGGCATACACAGTATAGCTTCCCTTACGCAGGTATTTGAACTGGAAAGTCCCGTCGGGAGCTGTTTTCACGCGATCGCCATAAGTAGGTTCGTCTCCATAGATCAGATACACGTCAGCGTCAGGAGCGTAAAAGCCAGTATAACCTGTGCTGGTATCGGCGTATAAAGTACAGGCTGAATTCCAGTTCCCTTTTATATATACCTTGCCGGTAATAGTTGCTTGTCCGCCCGGGCCGGAGCCGTTGTCGCAAGCTGAAAGTGCAAAAATAAAAGCAATTCCAGAGAGCAATAAAAAACGTTTCATAGAGAGAGAGTTTGAATTTGCAGTACAAACGTCCGCTTTTCAATATGAATAAGCTGTTACGGTTGCGTGAATGCAATGTAAAGTTATCAGTTTTCCTAACCTTTGCAACTCTCTTAATGCAATACTCAGGGCAACACGCATTATAAATTTTTCAAGACCTTTGTCAGGTATTCATCGTTCCAGCTTGCAATCATTCTCCTATTGTTAACACCATAGCGTTTAAGTGGGGCTTGGGTTATTTTGGTTAGGGCA
>JBDSHN010000076.1:0-38853 GCA_039918435.1 Bacteroidia bacterium
AAATTGCAAATGAAAAAGCTCCTGGTCATTCCTTTATTCTCACTTCTTATTTTTTCATGCACGAAAGAAGTGACGATAGATCTTCCTGCGCCTGAGAAAAAAATTGTTGTCGACGGCGGAATTTTTGTTGGCGAGCCTGCGGAAATAAATCTCACCTGGTCAACCGGCTATTTCGATCCGATCGATTCAGCATCGCTTGCAAATTACCTTATCATCAATGCTGTTGTAGTTGTGCAGGATGGCGCATTGACAGATACACTTCATCTTACCTATAATCCGAACAGGCCGATTCCGATTGTATGGCGCGGCACACTTCCCGGACAAGTGGGACATACGTATACATTAACTGTTGTTGCTGAAGGAAAAACGGCGACATCAACTACAACAATAAATGCACCCGTTGCGCTCGACAGTGTTTGGTTCAAATTAGATCCGCCCAACGACAGTTTTGGTTATGCATGGGCCCACATGACAGATCCGGTTGGCGCAGGAAATGGTTATCGCTGGTTTGCAAAACGTATTACAAAAGATCCTGCATTCCTTGCTCCTTTCGGTTCTACGTTCGACGATAAATTTATTGAAGGAAGCAGTTTTGATTTTGCTTATTATCGTCCAAGCACACCCGGCTCATCTGCACCCGAAGACAATAATGAACAGGCTGGATATTATATTCTGGGCGACACCATCGTTGTACAATTCTGCACGATTGGTCAGCGCGAAGTAAATTTCTTCCGCACGTATGAGAATGTGGTTGCGAGCAATGGAAATCCATTCGCTGCTCCGGGCGTAATCAAAACAAATGTGGAAGGCGGATTAGGAATTTTCTGTGGATACAGTCCTTCTTATGACACAATTATTTGTCATTAAACTTCTGAGAATTTTTACTGCGCATTTTCATCTTCCGGCAAATCAGTCTCAGGCACAACAATTACCGCTGCAGTACTTTTTTCAACTGTTACACCATTCTCCGTTTTAAAATTATTCGAAAGTTTTTCTTTTGCCCATTCCCATATCTTCTCACTATACACCGCACCGATAAGACAAGTGAAAAACAACGCATACGGATTTGGTTCTCCCTCGCCTGAACTGAAAATTGCAAGTCCGCCTTTCACAGCAAGAAAAATTACAATCGCAGCAGAAACTCCCCTGATAATAACACCGGTAACATCGCGAATGATTACACCGTCCTGGCCCACTTGTTCTTTTGCTTCTTTCACGAATGTAGAAATCACCGCGCCGAATAATCCGAAACCCAACATACCCACAATTAAAACGAGCGCCATAGAAAGCGGCTTGATCAGCCACTGAGCAATATCTTTAAAAATTCCGAGATCATCTCCCGGCGACGGAACAGCCGGAATTGCTATGTCATAATCCGCAGAAGTAAGGTAAAGGTTATCAGCAAAATAATAATTGGAATTTATACCTGCGAAGCTTTTTTCATTGGCAGAATTTAATCCGGACGAATCAGTTGCTGCATGGATAAAAAGTTCATTAAAACCTCGTTTGAATGCGAGGATATCATTTTTCAGATTTTCATCCGCATACCAGATTCCGTCATTTACCTGCTCGATGCCTACGTAGGATAATTCTGCTACACCTTTGTAATGTTCTACAAGGGAATTGCGGAAAGAAATTTTCAGCTGCGATTTAAGATTCGGACTTTCTATTGAGTAGATCGCCAGCAGCCGCGTTTCTTCTTCTGTCAGTTTATTGTTGAATTTAACTTTGCTCTGCTCCAAACCATCATAAGCATTTTTACGGCTGGCAAGGTTACTTATATAATTGTCCTTCGCGTCATTGTAAATCTGTTTTAATTCCGCTTTTGTCCCTGGATTTGGTATACTTTCTATTTTACTTACAAGGTTCGTGTCTTTTTCAAATTCCGGCGCATCAGGTTTTATCATTAAAGTAGTTTTCGCCCCGGAGTTTTTTTGGATCTCATCCAGCTGCACTTTGAGAAAATCTTCTTTTAATTGATTTGGTTCTGTAGCTTCTGTAAAATAGGGAACAGTAATAATTGCAGCAAACGATAAATAAATGCTGAGGATAAAAATCATTCCAAGGATAATATTCTGACGCAATGCAATATTTTTCGTTTTCCCTGTTGCGGCTTCATCTCCGTTAAACGAATCGATCAATTGACCAATCAATGACCACGCAGCAATTGCAAGGATAATCGGAACAATCCGGAAAGATTGAAACTTCTGATTCAGGTTTCCGAAAATGGAAGTAAAAAGGTCGCCCATCCCGGCCCCTTTCATACCATTGCCATTTTGCGAAATATCATTAATGCTATAGTAGATATTTGTCATGCTTTGAAACAGCATTTCAAAAGGCTGATAAAAGATCATCATCACACCGGTTGAAAAAAACAAGCTGGTAATTCCAAGGCTTGCAATCCGTGTTCGTAACGTATTTCCGAAAATGTTTTTATTCCGAAAAAGGAAACGATAAAAACGGATTAGCACAATCAGAATAGAAACAATCAGAAGTATCGCAATTACTAAACCAGATACGATTGCAAGTGTGTTGGATGACTGTGGCATTTAGAAATAATTTATAATTTCAATCAAATCTAATATTTTATTACACTATTTGAGCTAAAACAAAATTCTCTTGATGCTTTCTGAAGGCAAAACAAATTTTCAATTAGCTGGTTTCAGCTACTTCTTTATCGAATTTATCTATTAGCCAATTACTTTTTACCAATCAACAATCACCTCCACCGCAGCGGATTCTAATCACTTATTCGCTATTTTTGCGGCACACAATCAATCCATCTCCAATATGTCAACACCGGAAATAGTAAAAACGCTGATCATCGGATCAGGACCTGCAGGATATACGGCAGCCATCTATGCTGCACGTGCAGATCTTAAACCAATGATGTATATGGGACCGGAACCGGGCGGGCAATTGACAACTACGACAGAAGTTGAAAATTACCCGGGCTATCCGAAAGGAATCCAGGGACCGGAAATGATGGAGCTTTTTAAGGCGCAGGCCGAACGTTTTGAAACTGATATCCGTTTTGGCTGGGCATCGAAAGTTGATTTCAGCGGACCAATTCATAAAGTCTGGATCGATGACGGAAAAGTGGAGTTGCACGCGCATACGGTAATTATTGCAACAGGTGCTTCTGCTAAATGGCTTGGACTTGAAACAGAACAGAAATACCGATCCATTGGCGGCGTTTCTGCATGCGCGGTGTGTGATGGATTTTTCTATCGCGGAAAAGATGTTGCCATTGTCGGCGCGGGAGATACAGCGTGTGAAGAAGCAACTTATCTCGCGAAGCTTTGCAGAAAAGTGTACATGATCGTTCGCCGCAGTGAAGGAGAAATGCGCGCTTCAAAAACCATGCAACATCGTGTGATGAATACGCCCAATATCGAAGTGCTGTGGGACGCTGAAACGAAAGAAGTTCTGGGCGATGAAAGTGGTGTAACCGGCGCAATCGTTATCAATACAAAAACAAACGAAGAACGCCGCCTTGATATTTTCGGTTTTTTTGTTGCAATTGGTCACAAGCCGAATACAGATGTGTTTAAGCCCTGGCTGAAAATGGACGACTCCGGTTATATCATGACAATTCCCGGAACAAGCAAAACGAATGTAGAAGGCGTGTTTGCCGTAGGTGATGCGCAGGACAAAGTGTACCGACAGGCTGTAACGGCTGCAGGAAGCGGATGTATGGGCGCACTGGATGCAGAACGTTATCTTGCTGATAAAGGCGTTCACTAGTGAAACCTTTTGGCTTCACTTTCGTATGTGGAAGAACATTTCCAGGATAATAAAATACGTTCAGGCTAACCCTTTTATCTCCCATGCGGATCATCATTACATTGTTTGCTGTTTTATTTTTTGCTCCCATGTATGCACAATTGGGCAAGCAGAAAAACACTACCCGCTATTACACATTTGAAGCGATTTATGATTCTACAGAAGGAATCAATATTTATGAAAAGCTGAATTTAGCAATGGGCGGCGATTCGGTAAGAAATACGCCGAAAGGTTACGCAGCCCAGAACATGTGGGAAGATTATTATAAAAGCGGCGCTGTGCTCCATACCGGTTATTATGTGGATGGACAATTACGCAGCTACAAGAACTTTTATGAGAATGGAAATGTAGAACGCGATTTCCATAATGTAGATTACTTCCGCAATGAAATGATCCTGTATTGGATCAATGGAAAGATTCGCTCCGACATTGTTTATTTCCAGGGACAAGACGAGGTTACGCATGAATACTATGAAAATGGTAATCCCGAAATTGCCGAGGAGTATTCAAAAAAATGTGAGTTTCTGCTTTATCGCACATTTTATTACGAAAACGGAAAAACCCAAAGCGACCTTCAGCTGCTCGATAAAAAGAAAAAGAAATATTACCTGAAAGAATATTTTGAAAACGGACTTGTAGAAAACGAAGGCGGAATGCAATATTATTTTGAGCTGGATAACTTCATGAAAGAAGGAACCTGGAAAGTTTACAATGAAGCCGGGAAGTTACTTTCTACGCAGGAATACGTCCGCAATCAATTGACCGAAGAGAAAAAGTGGTGATGATCCGCCGCGGCGGAGGTGGCTGGGTGATTTCTCACTTTCCAGAATAATTCTACAAACTCAAAAAATTCCTGAAAACAAATTCCCCCGCTACTCCACTCGTTTCAGGATGAAATTGCACGCCATGAAAATTTTCATACGACAATGCCGCGCTGTAAGGATGAATATAATCTGTAACCGCAGAAGTATATGCATCCAGTTCGGGATAAAAGCTGTGCACATAATACACAGCCGCTTTTTCAGGAACAGATTTGAAGAGCGGGCCTTTCAACTTGGAAATAGTATTCCAGCCTACTTCAAGAATTTTTATCTCCGGTGAAGGAGCAATAAATTTTTTCACGTTCACACGGAAGATACCAAGGCATTGCGTATCTCCCTCTTCCGATTGCCGGCACATCAAATGCATTCCAAGACAAATTCCAAGCACCGGCTGATTCAAAGACAAAATCACATCATCCAGCTTTTTTTCCTTCAGTGCTTTCATTCCATCCTGGGCTTCTCCTCCCCCGGGAAAAATAACTTTGTCGGCCGCTCTTATTTCTTCCGCATTACTCGTAAGCACAGGATTGAATCCAAAACCCTGCAACGATCGAAGCACAGCTTTTGCTTCTTTCGAATCGTAATCAATAATTGCAATTTTCATAAGCGACGATTAATAAAATTATGTAACAACTCTTCCCCGTATTCAGTCATAATAGATTCCGGATGAAACTGAACACCGCTCAGGTCAAATGTTTTATGCTGAACCGCCATTATTCCTCCCTGCTCATCACGCGCTGTCACGATTAATTCAGACGGAAGTTTTTCTTCGTCAATCGTCCATGAATGATAACGCCCCGCCTTAAATTTTTCCGGCAAACCTTTGAAAAGAAAGCCTCCATCCGCTTCTTGTTTTACATCCGTCGCCACACCATGAAAAACAGTATCGAGCTGTTTCAATTTTCCTCCTAAGCTTTCTGCAATAGCTTGGTGGCCGAGACAAACACCCAGAATACTTTTTGTAGCGGCATATTTTTTTATCAATGGCAATAACAAACCTGCTTCCTCTGGAATTCCTGGACCAGGAGAAAGAATTATTTTATCATAAACAGCTGCATCTGCTAAAACCAGCTGATCATTACGCAGCACATCAACTTTCATATCCGTTATCTTTTCTATAAGATGAACGAGATTATAAGTAAACGAATCGTAATTATCAAAGACGAGGATGCGTTTCATTTTTTATTTTCATTCTTTTTCTTCTGAAGCGCGAGCTGCTTCTTCGTGTTGACCATACATTTCTCTATCACCTTCTTCAGCACTTTTATATCCACATCTTCCAGCTTATTGATATACAAACAGCCTTTACCAACTTTATGTTTGCCAAGCTTCGACATTAAATCTCCCAACTCATCAAATCCACCGAGATAGAGAGAAAAATTTTTCTTGCGGGGAGAAAATCCTACAAGACACATATCTCCTTCATGGCCGCTATCGTATTTGTAATGATAAGAATCAAAACCTACAATAGAACTTCCCCACATCTTAGGTTCAACGTTCGTGACCGATTTCATGATGTCAGAAATCGCATGAGCATCTTTACTTATTTGCTTGTCAGGAATTGCGTCAAGAAATTTTTTAACGCTTAACGCGTTGACTTTTGTTTTCAATTCCGCCATTTGACAATTTTTTCATTGTTCGTCTTCAACATGCTCTGCCTTTTTCGGATCACGTGGCCCGCGTAAATGAATGATAAGTCCGTTTAAAAAATTACGCAGTATCTGGTCACCGCAAGGCATATAATTCGGATGATCTTCTGCACGGAATAATGCACCCAGTTCGCTTTCGGTGACTTTAAAATCTACAAGCGAAAGAATTTTAATAATATCCGTATTACGCAATTTTAATGCTACACGCAGCTTTTTAAGAATATCGTTATTGGTCATTGGAGTTTTAATTCAGTTATTAATTCCTGATCACTTTTTGTGTGGATGAATGTACGCCATCCGTAACCGTTACAAAATATATACCGGGCAATGCTACATAAAATTCTGCAGCAGTACCAACGCTTGTAAATTCAGAAACAACTCTTCCGAGACAATCAGTTACAGCAATAGTCCTGCTGGATGCATCAATGAATTTCAAATTAAAATTTCCATTAGATGGATTCGGATAGACAGGAATTCCAATTTCAAATCCATGTTCTTCCATGGCATTGGATAAATTATTCAGCCTGTATTGACTGAAAAACCGCCATATCTCTTTACTCGCACTAAAATCCATATTGGTGACATTGATATTTATAATTGCGCCCGGCCATGAATGTCCGCCACCTTGTATTTTATAAAATTCAACCGTCGCAGCAGAATCACCGCCCGAATACACATAATGATCCGCGGTACAGCCATCACTTGTATTTGTATTCGGAAGATTCGTGATCACCGGCACAGCATTGCAATGATTGAAATTCACCCAGAATTTTATAAGCGTATCTACCGGCACAAAATAAGCATCGCCCGCATAAGGAACTGTTCCGTCAGCGGTTCCGTGAATCTGCATAACGGGAGTCGGATGAATGGGATTACACGCGCCAAGGTGTGAATAAACCATACCACCGGCAACAGATGCAATTGCAGCGATGCGATGACCAAGAAGATAAGCAAGATCATAACTCATGAATCCACCATTGCTTAAACCCGTGCTGTAAATGCGGTCCTGATCGATGTTATAACTTGCAGAAATTGTATCAATCAGCATAGAAAGAAATCCGACATCATCTACGGTAGATGGTCCACCGAAACAATTCCAATACCGCGAACCCGTCTGATCAAGCGTTCCATTCGGATGAACGAGGATGAAATTCGCAGTATCTGCAATCGGGCGGAATTCACCATACGCTTCTTGCTGCGTATTATTCGAACCGTATCCGTGCAGATTTAAAACCAGCGGAACAGCAACTGATGGATTATAAATTGCGGGAATATAAATCCGGTAAGTCCGCAGAATAGATTGATACATGAAACTACCGGAAACAGTAGTTTGCGAGAATGACGTTGTACAGAAAATGATCAAAAAACCTATTAAAAAACTACATCTTGTTGTGTTCATAGTATTAACATTTTTTATCTGCTTACTGAATTTGTTCATTGGTACTGCAGGTAAATTTACTCAATCCCATCCAGCTTTACACAGCATTTACACTGCGTTTTCATCTTAACTTTAAGCTCATGAAAAAAACGTTCATACTTCTCCTGTTCCTGCTGCTGTCACATTTACTTTCTGCAAAACATTTACAACCCGGCTTCGATGGAAATGAATTCCGTAAAATGCTCGCCATTTCTGCTCATCAGGTCGATACACCATTCACCACGCGCAGCTGGATGCCTTACCCTGTCGGTTACGAATTGATCTATCGTTCTCCTGTGAGCGGATTGGATAACCGATGGGATATGTGGACAACAAAAGATTCCATCGGTGTCATCAGCGTGCGCGGAACAACAGGCACAGATGTTTCCTGGCTTGAAAACTTTTATGCAGGAATGGTTCCAGCCACCGGGAAACTGTATCTCGACAACGGTAGAATATTTGAATACAAGCTCGCAGCAGATTCAAATGCTTATGTTCACATCGGCTGGACAGTTGGTCTTGCATATCTCACACCGGCAATTGTTACGCAGATAAATGAACAATACCGCAGAGGCGTGCATGATTTTATTATCATGGGCCACAGCCAGGGCGGGGCAATTGCAGATCTGCTTACTTCGTATTTGTATTATGAAAAAGGGAAAAGCATTCCCGCAGATATCCGTTTCAAAACGTATGCGAGCGGCGTTCCTAAAACAGGAAATTTATATTACGCTTATGATTTTGATTTTATTACACGGGATGGCTGGGCTTTCCGCATTGTAAGCACCGCAGATTGGGTTCCGGAAGTGCCGTTTACAATTCAGACCTTGAGCGATATTGAAAAGGGAAATCCGTTTGTAAATATTGATGCGCTGCTTGGCGGTGCGAAATGGCCCGTGCGCCCCCTTGCAAAACATGTTGTGCGTAAAATCAACCGCTCTGCAAACAAAGCAAGAAAACGTTTTACAAAATATCTCGGAAAAGGCTCAGGGAAATTTGTGCGCAAAAAGATCAAAGGATTTCCAAAGCAGGAATACGTTGCAAGCTTAAATTACATGACCTGCGGCGTACCAATTATTTTTTACGCTGATGCTGCTTATCACAAAATGTACCCGGATGATTACAATAATGTTTTTCGCCATCATGGATACGGACCCTATTTGTATTTGCTGAATCAGTATTACTCGGTTAAATAAATCCGCGCAGCGCTTCGAGCAGCTTGTTGTTTTCTTCTACAGTTCCAATCGTGATCTGCAGACAATCTTCGCATAAAAGAACAGCAGAACAATCGCGGATAATAATTCCTTTTCCAAGCAGTTGGTCAAAAATTATTTTCGGCTCGCTGAATTTTACCAATAAGAAATTGGCATCCGAAGGAAAAACATGAAGAACAAAAGGTAATTGCTTCAGGGCACCCGCCATTTTTTCACGCTCGGCAACGGTTTCTTTTGTCCATGCATTTACATCACCGATATTATCCAGCGCCTTTAATGCATACTCCTGCGTTGCCGCATTTATATTATGCGATTGTCTGATCTTATTAAAAACAGAAATAATATCACCCGAAGCAAACGCCATCGCCAAACGCAAGCCTGCCATTCCCCATGCTTTGGAAAAAGTCTGAAGGATCACCAGGTTTGGATATTCCAGCAATTCCGGAATAAAGCTGCGGTGACGTGAATAATTAATAAATGCTTCATCAATAACCAGCAGGCCACTAAAATTATTCAGGATCAGTTCAACGTCTTCACGGTGCAATGCATTTCCGGTCGGATAATTCGGCGAGCACAGAAAAATAAGTTTTGTATTTTCCGTTACAACTTCTGAAATGGATTCAAGATCAAGCTGGAATGCGGGCGTAAGCGGAACTCTTTTAATAAATACATCATTGAGGATAGCAGCCTTTTCATACATGCCCGATGTTGGCGGAGTAAGAATAACGCTGTCTTTCCCCGGATGACAAAATGCCCGGTAAAGCATATCGATAGCTTCATCGCTTCCATTGCCGAGAAAAATATTTTCTGAAGGAACGCCTTTGATGTGCGAGATCTTTTCTTTCAACTCCGATTGCGAGGAATCAGGATAACGATTGAAACGTTCATTTAAAGGCGAACCAAAAGGATTTTCATTACCATCAAGAAAGATTTCAATTTTTTCTTTTAATTCATCACGAACCGATGATGAAGGCGAAGGCAGATTTTTTATGTTATTACGCAGTAATGTATCAATATTGAACATGCTGCAAAAATAGACGCTTTTATTGAAATGATTCGTTCGTTAATTGAAAAATGACTTTACCGGCAAACGCAGGTTAGACGTGATATTAATTACTTTTGACAGAGAACTATAATCAATCATCTTCTTATGAAAAAAGCGCTCCTTTATTCGTGCATCGCCATGCTCACCCTCAGCTTTACCGGTGAGAAAAAAGCGTATGAAATTTTTGATCGTAAAGGAACGCTTAGCTCGTATGCTAAAATGCTTAAAGCAGCGAAAGAAGCGGATATTGTTTTATTCGGCGAATTTCATGATAACGCAATTTGTCATTGGCTTGAGCTGGAACTTACGAAAGACCTGTACGCCGATAAAAAAGAAAAGCTCGTATTAGGCGCCGAAATGTTTGAATCAGACGATCAGCTCAGCATGGATGAATACCTGCGCGGCGTTATCACCGAAAAAACATTTAAAGCAGAAATGAAATTATGGGGCAATTATGAAACGGATTATAAACCGCTTGTTGAATTCGCAAAAGCACATCAGCTGAAATTCATTGCCGCAAATATTCCTCGACGTTACGCGAATATGGTGTACAACCGCGGACTTGCATCACTCGACAGCATCGATGCATCTGCTAAAAAATTCATCGCACCATTGCCAATTTTATACGACAGCACCGTGCAGGCGTACAAAGAAATTTTTGAAAATGCAGGTGGACACGGCGGACAAAATCTTCCTAAATCACAAGCTGTAAAAGATGCTACGATGGCGTATTTTATTCTCGCAAACTGGAAGCCGGGGCAAACATTCCTTCATTTCAACGGCGCATATCACAGCAACAATCACTCGGGCATTGCATGGTATTTAAAGCAAAGCAATCCGAAATTAAAAGTGCTGGTGATCTCCGCTGCCGAACAGCAAAATGTAAATTCATTAGAAGATTCCAGCGCAGGCCTGGGAGAATTTATCATCTGCGTTCCCGAATCAATGACAAAAACGCAGCAGTGAAAAGATGTTTTACGATTTTTTTTATGAAGGAAAAAAAAATTAAGTACCAAAGAATTACACCTTCTCCGCGCCCCTTACTTTCCTTGTCCGCGTTCCCCAGCGCCTCCCCGCCTCCGCGTTAAAAAAAAGCGTAAGGGATTGCAGCAAGCTACCATGTAGCGCGAAAAGCCCGACCCGAAGGGATACGCCATAAACAAATAAATAATCCGAAAATTTTACATGCTTAAATCACCCACTTCACCTCTTAAACATAGCAGTGAAAAAAATCTGCGACTTAAGAAATAACATTCGTATCTATTCGTCAACATTCGTTCCGCCGCTGCGGATCGCACCACCAGCAAGTAAATATTTCCCGCTGATTATAGTTGCGAATTCAACTCTTCCCACTCTTTCATCTTCTCTTCCAGCTTCACTTTTTTCGCTTCGTAATTCTTAAAGGCTGACGGATCTTTCATTGCTTGCTGGTATTTTTCCGGATCCAGCAACTGATCGTCGAATGATTTTATTTCTTTCTCCAGCTTCGAAATTTCTTCTTCTGCTTTCGAGATTTTATTTTTCAATGCACCACTTTCTTTTTGCTTGCGGCGCGCTTCTTCATTATCTGCATTTGTAACACCTGCAACTTTTGTTACTACTGTTCCTGTTGCTTGTGCCAATGTAGTTTTCCTGTTCAGCTCAGAAATATTTTCAATTTTCCTGTACTTGAGAAATTCGTTAATGTCGCCGATATGCTGCTTCACATTTCCTCCGCGGAACTCATAACTCTTATTCGTAAGCCCTTGTAAAAAATCGCGATCGTGAGAAACGATGATCAGTGTTCCGTCGTATTTCTGTAACGCACTTTTCAACACGTCTTTCGAACGCATGTCAAGGTGATTCGTAGGCTCATCGAGAATAAGCAAATTGTATGGATGCAAAAGCAAACGGCACAAGGCAAGTCGTGTACGCTCACCGCCCGAAAGCACTTTTACTTTTTTATCTACCGTGTCGCCGCTGAACAAAAATGAACCCAGCAATCCACGCACCTGTTTACGCATATCGCCAACAGCAAGATCGTCGATCGTTTCGAAAACAGTTTTGTTCCCATCCATCGTGTCTGCATCATCCTGCGCAAAATATCCGGCATCAATGCTGAAGCCCTGGCTTACTGTTCCCGATGTTGGAAATTCAACCTTCGTGATCAATTTGATCATTGTCGATTTTCCTTCACCGTTTTTTCCTACAAATGCAATACGTTCTTCACGCTCAATATTAAAATCAACATTCCTGAAAATCACTTTTTCACCATACGATTTGCAGGCGCCGATTGCTTCAACAGCAACTTTTCCTGAACGTGGCGCAGGAGGAAAACGGAAACGAATTCCGCCCGTATCTTCTTCATCCACTTCAATAATATCCATCCGGTCAAGCTTCTTGATCAGCGATTGCGCGAATGTAGCTTTACTCGCCTTCGCACGGAATTTATCGATCAGCTGTTCGGTACGCTCAATTTCTTTCTGCTGATTTTTCGCAGCAGAAGCCTGTTGATCGCGACGCTCTTGACGCAACGCGAGGTATTTTGAATAGTTCGCTTTGTAATCAAATAATTTTCCAACCGATAATTCAAGTGTACGATTGGTAAGGTTATCAAGAAACGCTTTATCGTGAGAAACGATCATCACAGCGCCATCATAAGTCTTTAAATATTCTTCCAGCCATTGAATCGATTCAATATCCAAATGGTTCGTAGGCTCATCCAGCAACAGTACATTCGGCTGCATCAAAAGCAATTTTGCCAGCTCCACGCGCATTCTCCATCCACCGCTGAATTCATCCATCAACCGGTGAAAATCTTTCCGCTCAAACCCAAGTCCCATCAAAGTCACTTCAATCTTTCCTTCCATCGAAAATCCATCCAGCACTTGCAATCGTTCATTCGCATAAGTCAGCTGGTGAATAATATCCATGTAGCTGTCCGTTTCATAATCCGTACGGCTCGATAATTCCCCGGTAAGAAATTCAACTTTTTCTTCCAGCTCTTTTAATTCCGCAAAAGCAGTTGAGGCTTCATCAAAAACAGTTTTGCCAAGATTATGCACCATGTCCTGCGCAAGGTATCCAAGCGTACAGCCATTTGGCCGCGCAATATCGCCACTGTCCGGACGCTGATGTCCTGCAAGAATTTTAAGAAGCGTGGATTTTCCCGCACCATTTCTACCCGCCAGACCTATCCGGTCACGATCGCCAATCAGGAAGGAAATTCCGTCATAAAGCGTAAAACCTCCGAAGGAAACTGTAATATTATTAGCCGAAATCATAAGGGCGCAAAGGTAGTTATTAGTTTGGAGTTGGGAGTGTTGAGTTCGTAGTGTTTTTGAAGGATGCAGGTAATTTTTTGGATTATCAGAAGCTATTCCGGCTATCCGTTACAAGTCCTCTCTCGGCTGAGCCGAGACGGGCTTTACACTTCTATCCGGGCTAAAACAAAAAAACAAAACCTGAAACACAGAACCCTGAATCCAAAACTATAAACCCCGAACCCGAAACACCGAACCCGAAACCCGAAACATTTTTAACTACTTTTATTGCCATGGCAAACGTGCGCACGTATACCATTTCCGGCATCCTTATTTTTCTCTCCATTCTTCTCATCTGCGCAGCGGGCTGGGCTTGCTGGCAGGTGCACACCATCTTTTTGTACGTGCTCGTTTCCGCCATCCTCGCCATGATCACACGGCCCGTGGAAAACGCACTACAGAAGATCCGTATTGGAAAAAGAAAGTTGCCCAGGAGCATTCGCGCAATCATTATTCTGCTCGGCATTTATCTCATCATTTATTCTTTCATCGCCATTTTTATTCCACTGCTGGTCAACCAGGCTAAGATCATTTCGAATGTAAATACCGCGCAGCTCACCACCGCATTTCACGAGCCCATCACACAGCTTGAAAATGCATTCAACGGCTTATCCAGAATGCAATCCGATACAGCTCATGTAGTTAATCTCGATACGTATGCAGAGAACGGCGCAGTAAAATTGCTCGATGCCACAAAAATTTCTTCCATCGCAAACGGACTCGTTTCTTTCTTCGGTTCATTCATGATTGCATTTTTCGCCATCTCCTTTTTTACTTTCTTTTTCATCAAAGATGGTTCGGCCATTATGGAATTGCTTTTCCTGCTCATACCGGCCACAAGGCTAAAAAGTGCAAGAAATATTCTGAATGAAAGTCAGCTCATGCTCCGCAAATATTTTACCGGCGTGCTTATCGATGTCGTTTTTGTTGCAGCCTTTGTCAGCATCGGGCTTTCTATTCTCGGCGTAAAAAATGCATTTATCATTGGTGTTTTTGCCGGCATAATGAATATTGTGCCCTACGTCGGACCATTGATCGGCGGGGCATTTGCAATTATCATCGGTGTTTCTTCCAACCTCACGCTCGATTTTTATTCGGGTCTGCTTCCGCTCTTCGAAAAAATCATTCTTGTGTTTGTAGCCATGAATCTCACCGATGCATTTGTTGTGCAGCCATTCATTTTTTCAAAACGCGTCAAAGCGCATCCAATAGAAATTTTTCTAGTTGTGCTCGTTGCCGGAACACTTGCAGGAATCGGCGGGATGATTGTTGCCGTTCCCCTTTATACCATCATCCGCATTATTGCAAAAGAATTTCTTTCCAAATACCGTTTTGTCCAGCGGCTTACTGATGAATTGGAAGCCGCGCCTGTACTTCCCGAAAAAATTTAATTCTGTTTACTATGATACAGAAATCAACACTCGGTTTTCTTACAAAGATCAAAAAGAATAACAACCGCGACTGGTTCGAAAAAAACAAAGGACTTTACATCACCGCAAAAGAAGATGTAGAAAAAAATATTGATGAGATACTCGATGGCATTCGCAAATTCGACAAACGTATTCCGGCCGATCTCGCAGCAAAAAAATGTGTCTTCCGCATTTACCGCGATGTTCGTTTTGCAAAAGACAAACGACCTTATAAAAACAATCTCGGTGCAAGTATTAATCCCGGTGGAAAAAAAGATGTTTCGCCCGGCTATTATATTCACATGCAGCCCGGCGAATCTTTTATAGCAGGCGGAATGTGGATGCCCGAAGCGCCGAATCTGAATAAGATCCGCCAGGAAATCGATTACAACCTCGACGAATTTTTAAAGATCATCAATGACAAAACCTTTAAAAAAATCTTCGGCAAGCTCAGCACAGAAGACAGCCTCGTCAATGCTCCAAAAGGTTTCCCCAAAGATCATCCAGCCATGGAGATACTCCGCCTGAAAAGTTTCATTGTCGTAGCCGATTTGAAAGACGCAGATGTGCTCAGCAAAAACTACGTAAAAACAGCCGTAAGTATTTGCAAAGCCATGCAACCGTTTATTACTTTCTTACAGAGAGCCATCGACTAAATGCGGGGTACGAATTACAAATCAAAACGAATAGTTACTAATCGATGCGTGCAGGTTTAATGCTTAAAACTTTTCATTCGTAACTATTCGAAATATTCTTAATTCGTACCCAATTCAAAAATGCCAGAGATCACTTTCAAAATCAGAAATCGATTCTTTGATCTTCTCACCTTCCAGCAAAGCATCTAATCCTGTATAATAAGAATTAACTGTTCTGTCATACACATTTGATTCCTTGTGAATGTAGCTGCTGAAATAACGTTCCTGAAAAAGATGATCGTAAGTTGTTGGTGCTGAAAAATTCTTCCCAAGGAAAACACGCTGTCGAACAAGTAGCGGTCGCAGCTGCGGAAAATAAACCCAGAACAACGGCTTGTATCCCAAAACTTCTCCTGTCGTCGGATCTGTTTTTGACGCCATCGGGCAAATTCCTAAAATCCGCACATCCATCACTGAACGTTGTTTGTCGAAGAACCAATCCTCTTTTATCCAATAAGCAATCACATCGCTGCTGGTGGTTTCTGTGCGCTGCTCCACACGCGTAAATGTTCCCGGGTTAAACGGATCTTCCACATCCACGCTGTCTATCTGCACCAGGAGATTTGCAACCGCCTCCGCCGACATTTTGAATTTGAATTCATCGTCCATCGCCGGATTATCAAATGCAATAACACAACCGCTGAGCACGCCGCATTTTATTACATCGAACAAACTGCTTAAACCATTGTGCGGTGTCTCCGGATAAAAATACGGATGGTTCAGTTTTTCACGCAGATCAATGGTGCGCCAGATGCGTTTAGACCACATTACATCGGCTTCGCGCACGTACACATACGGAATCGGCAGACGCGCATTTGTTCCGGGGCCTAACACGCTTGTGGTAGTATCCTGCGTAACGCATGAGCTGCATTGTGCACTTGCCCTGGAAGCAAAAAACAACGCGATAAGAAGAAGCACAAGCTTAAGCGCAGCAGAAAATTCCGAGGAAATTGTTTTGATTACACGTGGTTTACGCTTGCCCCTGAAGGCATTTTCCGGGTATACGGATTTTCTTATTTCGTGCTGAAAATACATAGAAGCCTCCTGTTAATGAATATGAGCGTGGTGGAGTAAATTGCTTCATGTGAGTTGGGTTCTGTTTATTATAACGTGTAAGAAAAGCTTTTCGTATAAGCAGAATTTTATTTTTGAAAAATTATGAAGCGTAAGCTATGTTCAGTTCATCCCTTGTAAATCTGAACCGTCACGCTTCATAATTTTTCCGAAAAAGAACCCGGATAAAACTGCGCTTCCATCCGGGTTCTGTGCAAAGTCTGCCGCCGCTCAGACCAGTGATTCCGGCAGACCACACGACCTACAAATGCCAAACGTCGTGCTCCATTTTCCCAATGTCATCTTTCACGCGATCGGCTTCAAGCAGTGCATCCACACCGGTTGCATAAGAAGCAATTTCACGATCCATCACGTTTGATTCTTTGCGAACAAAGCTGCTGAACATTCGCTTCTGAAAAAGATCATCATAAGTAGTACGCTGCGCATCATTGTGCGTGTTGAATACTTCTGCTCTGGCAAAAGCATTACGGCATTGTGGAAAATAAACCCAGAAAAGCGGACTCACGCCCAGCATTCCTCCACCTGATGGATTCAGTTTTTCTTTTAGCGGACACATACCGATAATACGCACATCCATCACTGACCTTTCCTTATCAAAGAACCAGTCTTCTTTTATCCAGTATTGTTTAATATCCCGTGAACTAAGTTCAGTTGTGATCGGTGCAAGAATCATAGGACCATCCGGATCGTTGGGGTTCTGTGTATAATTAGTGCTGTCCACCTGCGTGAAAAGATCGAGGTATGTCTTCTTCGACATTCTCACTTTGAATTCATCATCAAAGAATGGATTATCATAGGCGTAAATTTCTCCGGTGATAATTCCTTCCTTGAGCACATCAAACAAACTTTTACGATCGTTTATTTGTGTCTCGGGATAATACATGGGGTGATTGAATTTTTCACGCAGATCAATCGTGCGCCATACGCGTTTCGACCACATAATATCTCTTTCCGATTCGTGAACATAGGGTGCAGGTTTTCTTGTGCGTGAATTCTCCTTGATATAAAACGTTTCAGCGAAAGCCGGATCAAGCACATTCCCGGGCTGTGCATTCATGTATATTGAAAAACTCAATAGCAGAAATGCAGTTAATACAATTGCAGGGAGCAGATTAATTGTTACACCAGGACAAAGGCTGTGTTGTTTTCCGATCTTTTTCATAGTGTTGAATCTCTTCGTTTAATATTCGTGAATGCTTTTGTCAGCAAGTGATTATGACACAAATGGTTTTCTACAAGTGCCACACATCGTGCTCCATTTTCCCAATGTCGTCTTTCACGCGATCGGCTTCAAGCAGTGCATCCACACCGGTTGCATAAGAAGCAATTTCACGATCCATCACATTAGATTCTTTTCTGACGAAGCTGCTGAACATTCTTTTCTGAAAAAGATCATCATAAGAATTCCGTTGCGCATCGTTTTTTGTATTGTAAACTTCAGATGATGCAAATGAACCACGGCATTGCGGGAAATAAACCCAGAACAGCGGACTTACACCAATCATTTCTCCTGTTGTCGGATCGGTTTTTTCTTTCATCGGGCATAATCCAATAATACGCACGTCCATTACAGAACGTTCTTTATCAAAGAACCAATCCTCTTTTACCCAATATTGTTTTATGTCCCTGGAAGTAAGATGAAATTCCAGCGGTGACAATATCCATGGGCCGTCCGGATCGTTCGGATTCTGCACCATGTTGGTAGAATCGTACCAGGTAAACAAAGCATTTGCAGTGCTTCTTGACATTTTCACTTTGAATTCATCGTCAAAAAATGGGTTGTCGAATGCAGTAATTTCACCATTCAGAATTCCTGTTTTTATGACATCGAATAAACTTTTGCGGTCGTTGATCTGTGTTTCGGGATAATACATCGGGTGATTGAATTTCTCCCGCAAATCAATCGTGCGCCATACGCGTTTTGACCACATAATATCGCGTTCTCCTTCATGCACATACGGTGTCGGCTTGCGTGTACGTGTATTTTCTTTGATGTAAAATGTTTCAGCGAATGCAGGATCAAGCACAGAGGGATTAGGATCTGGTTGTGCCTCCATAAAAATGGAACAGCTTAGAACAAGAATAAGGGTTAACACAATTGCCGGGCAAAGATTGCGGGCTGCGTTTGAAGAATGACTGTGGTGTTGCGGGATCTTTTTCATACTGCTTTCCTTTCTTTCGTTAAGGCCTTTGGGGCGTTTCTGAAAGCATAAGCCGGGTAAAAAAGGAAAGTCACTCTGAAATCAAAAATATTTCTCCGGGCGTTTTACAAACGTTCAATGGAATTGTTATTTCAAAAAAAATCCCCCGTGTTTAGCGGAGGATTTTCTATATGATTTTGAAGACTTTCTAAAGGTGCCACAAATCGTGTTCCATTACAAAGATGTCATTCTTAATACGGTCAGATTCGAGCAAAGCATCGATTCCAGTGTAGTAGGTTATAACCACACGATCAAAAACGTTTGATTCTTTGTGAATGTAACTTGCGAACATGCGCTTCCAGAACAAATCATCCAATGAACGGCGTTCTGCATCATTCTTGGTGTTGTACACTTCCGCTTTTGCAAATACCGGCCGGCATTGCGGGAAATACACCCAAAACAAAGGAGAATAACCAATGATCTCACCTGTTGTCGGATCTGCTTTTTCTTTCATCGG
Source organism: Bacteroidia bacterium (assembly GCA_039918435.1). GTDB lineage: Bacteria > Bacteroidota > Bacteroidia > Palsa-965 > Palsa-965. Next base: position 19,071 of record JBDSHN010000076.1, read on the forward strand.
GCAAAGTCCCAGGATGCGTACATCCATTACAGAACGTTGCTTATCAAAGAACCAGTCTTCCTTCATCCAGTACGCTTTCACGTTGTTGGAGTTCAACTCTGTTTTTAAGGGAGCAAGAATGAATGTTCCCGGATTGTTCGGATCTTCTGTCTGATTAGTGGAATCCCACGAAACAAACGTTCCTTCAATCGCAGCTTTCGACATTTTAACTCTGAACTCATCGTCCATAGCCGGATTATCGAATGCGGTGATCTCACCTGCGATCAAAGCATCTTTGATAACATCAAAAAGGCTTCTGCGATCGTTGATGCGGCTTTCAGGGTAATACAGCGGGTGATTGAACTTCTCGCGAAGATCAATTGTACGCCATACACGCTTTGACCACATTACGTCTGCTTCACGCAGGAATGTGTAAGGAATTGGCTTGCGGGTTCGGGTATTTTCACGGAGAAAAACCTGATCCGGGAAAACCGGATCGAGCACCTGTGCTTTGACTGTGTCGAAAGCAAGGAACATTACAACTGCAACCAGTACAAACTTAATCGTCTTCATGGTACATCCCTCCTTGGGAATTTTTGTTTACTTCACTTTAATATTTACACCCGGAATTTTCCTGAATGTTCCGTCAGGTCCTTTTACTGTTACCTGTTCAAAGAAGACCTTATTACCAGGTTTAGCGCCGGCAAGCATTGATTTCATTTCAGGAGTAATTCCGGGGCCAGTAGATTTTTTTTCTACGAAAACACCGTTAATGCTCATCGACATTACAAAAGACATTACCTGGAATTTTAAATCGAAATCGAAGTTATCCATACGGGCAAATACACCGCTTTGTGCCTGTAATTCCGCTTTGGTCATCATACCATCAGCTTTGAGGTTTCCGACATAAGCAACAGGATCGGGTACACGTTTAACGCGAAATTTGAAAGTTCCCATGGATTTATTTCCTCCGCTGGTTTTCGCATTTACGTTAAGCGTTGCTTCTGTTCCACCTGCTACTGTTACAATATAGGAACCAGGTTTTCCGCTGGAACGCAATGTACCGCCGGTGAGAGATGGCTGAAGATCACTTGGAGCAACACCACCTGCAGAAATCGAGATCGGATTATCGACACCGATGTAGAACACGTTCATTTTCTCAAGGAATACCGCTGCAGACGGAGCCGCAACCATGTATTCACCTTTGAAAGGGTAATTGTCCCACATGCCATCTGGCTTTCTTACACGGATCAAACCTGACCATTGCTGAAGACCTACAGCAGTAGCGTCCATGATGTATTTGCCAACTCCACCATCAACCTTAACAGAAGTGGAATCGATGTTTGTTCCTGGCAATGGTTTGTAGCTACCGTCAGGCTGTTTGATCGAATCAAATTTTCCAAGCCAAACAACAGGTTTCTGTGTTGTGCTGGATGCTACTACAAGTATATCTGCAGTGTATTTATCTCCGCTGAAAACGTAGCTCGTAGGTGCAATTACCTTTGCGCTCAGTGCATCAAATTTAAAGTCATTCGCAGAGATAGAAGCGAACAAGCTATTGATAACATCACCTTCAGCATTTTTCACATCGTTGACGATACGATCAAGCTGAGCGATAGACGCTACAATCGGTGCGTGGTAGAAATTGTACCATGCCCAGTTGATCATTTTTTCATTCTCTGCAGAATAGATCGGTGCAGGAATAGAAGGCTTGATACGCGCTTTAAACGCAACTTGCTCATTTCCAGGAACAAGCTTTGTCATTTCATCAAAATAGGTGATAAGCGCAGCTTCAAGCTCTTTCGCTTTACCAGTAACATTAGACGGATCGTCACCAATCATAAAGTGAGTTGGTGTATCGTAATCGTCCGGCTTGTCGAGCAAAGTCAAACGAAGCGTATCTCCGACTTTCGGATCAACACCTGCAGAATGTGCAACCATTTCGCCACGGATAGTGGTGATCAGATCGGTCATCTTTTTTGACTTTTCACGTGCTTTCATCGCTAAATCATAGATAGGAGCGACTTTCTTTTCATCATTTTTCTTTGCTTTCTCGAATGCCGTATAGGTCATTTCATTCTTCTCAGCAAAGTTTTTATTAGTAGTTACCAAACCAGAATCAATAGTGATAAAGGCTCCGATAATCTCTTTGGAAATGTTAAGGGCAAGAAGAGCAGTCAGTACGAGGTACATCATACCGATCATCTTCTGCCTTGGACTTTGTTTACCACCTGACATTTTCTAAATCTCCTTTGTTAATTATTATTTAGTTACCGTGGTTTATTTACGAACGTTCATCGCGGTCAGCATGTTGCCGTAAACATTATTCAATGCTTCAAGGTTTGTGGCAAGGTTGCTGATCTCAGAACGATAACGCTGTGTATCATCAACAGAAGAGTTGAGATTCTGAAGGACAGTTTGAATTCCTTCGTACAGCGTGTTTGTTGCTTTCAGGTGATCGTTAGAACCCTGGAGTTGCAATTCGTAAGCTGCATTAAGTGCAGAAAGGTTTTTAGAAACTTTTCCGAGCTGCTCATTGTAATTTTCAGACTCTTCATTTGCAGAAGCAAAGGATTCAAGCGTTTTGGAAGCACGTGAATATGCGCCTGCAAGCTGATCAACTGAAGAGCTTACGCTATCGTTTGCACGCTGGTAAGCCTGTGAAAGCTGATCTACATTGCTGGTTGCTTTTGTGATATTATCGGTGAAATCTTTTGAAGCTACAGAAGCATCAGCGATATCACCGATTTTTGTTACGCTTTCAGAGAGTCCGCGCATACCAGCACCTAAACTTTCAAGAAGTTCGGGTCCTATCTTGGCTTCCTCAAGCATCTTATCTAATTGCTGCGTGAGCGATGTTTCTTCACCTCGGTCATCCAGCTCCTTGCGTTTTTCATCATCTGCCATTCCTGCCAACTCGGGATAAACCAAAGTCCAGTCAAGATCTTCGTGAATAGGTTCAAATGCTGAGAATGCGAAAATTACAGCTTCAGTACCTAGTCCAATAATCAACATGGGACTTGCGCCCGGCCAATGCTGAATTTTGAAAAGCGCTCCTATAATTACCACAGCTGCTCCAAAACCATATAATTTGGCCATGAAGAGCTTCCACTTCTTACTAGCGAAGATACTATTTTTACCGCTCATTTTTGTGCTTGTTTTGTGTTGGTTAAGTACTCAGGTTAATTGATTGGTGAGGTAAATTGATTGGTGATTGGGAAAAGCCTAACTAAATATCGTCATCCTTCGAACGTCCAAGGAAGCTCATTGCACAACGGAATCCGACGTAGCATTTTGCGGTATCCTGGTATTCATACGTTTTTGTGCTGGTCTGAAGGTAAAATCCTACATCTTTCCATGAACCTCCGCGAATAACTTTACGGCAAAGAACTGGTGCGGTTTTCTCGTCCTGAACTGTAGTTTCGTATTGGTAATCAGGGTTAAGATCATGCATGAAATCATACGCTGATTCATCAAACGCGCCTGAAGTCCACTCTGCAGCATTACCTGCCATGCAATAGAATCCCCATTCATTCGGGTTGTAAGAGAAAATCTTAACGGTGTGAAATCCTCCATCATCGATGTATGATCCACGCATTGGTTTGAAGTTTCCTAAGAAACAACCACGTGCATTACGGATGTAAGGACCTCCCCATGGGTAAGCGTTTAATTGCAGACCACCACGTGCAGCATATTCCCATTCTGATTCTGTCGGAAGACGGAAATCCTGAACAGCTACTTCACCGTTACCTTCGTTGAAAGTGTTAAGCAATTGGGTACGCCATACGGAGAATGCACGGGCTTGTTTCCAGGTTACACCAACTACAGGGTAATCGTCATAGCAAGGGTGCCAAAAGTACATGTTTGTCATTGGCTCATTGAAAGAGTAAGTGAAATCATGTACCCATGCAAGCGTATCAGGGTAGACGTTGATCACATCTTTAATAATGAATATGCTGCGATCAACACCTGTTTTGGTTACACGACGTGATGTTACGTCGTAGTTTCCCTGTTCACGTGTAGGCATAACGCGTCCATTCTCAGATGGATTTGGTGTTGTTTTCGGAATGTAACGATTGGTCTTCTGAGCAGCCATACGAAGGTCGATACGATAATACTCATAGATGAGTTTTCGAGTATCAATCTCTTTGCGGTGCCAAAAACGCTCTTCAGCGGGAAGATACATATCGTTCAAAGCCGCTTTGTAATCAGGATCAACTGCATCCCAATGTACTTTTTCTTCCCAATTCAATGGAAGGTATGGGTCTTGCGGCATATCATCATCCACATAAACTGGTCCGTTCTGGTCGTAACCGTGCCAATCTTCTTCGGGAATGAGATAATCGTCCTCAAAACCATTAGTAGCCAGCAAGCGGCGTGCAAGCGAATCTCTTACATAATATACAAACTGGCGATACTCGTTGTTAGAGATCTCCGTCTGATCCATGTAAAACGCCTGCACAGAAACCGTTTTGGATTTGGTTGTGTGTGCGTACGGGACATCCTCATCGCTGGGTCCCATATTGTATGAACCCATAGGGCAATACAACATTCCATACGGATCCAACGCATACCATGCCGGACGGTCTTGAACGCCCATCACTTGTCCGTTCTCTGTCTGACAGGAACTAACTAACATGATGGCAATAACGCCCACAAACAATAATCGTTTCATTTGTGCCTCCTTTAATTTCCCTTTGTGTAGTGTAATGATACTCTGGTGTTGATAGTACTAAAACGCAGGCAACGTTTCCGAAATTGCCTTACTGTTGCAGAAAATCATCACACTGTTTAAGTATGATGATTCACTAACGAACAGAATCGTTTTTACGCTTGTTGATTGCTTAAGGTTACGTTGGGTCTTAATCTGCTGGTTATCAATCGAAAATACGAACGTCTCCGTGACCTTGACGTTTTGGGACGATTACAATTGGAACACAGTAGTTGATCATTAATTCGAATGTACCGTTGTTATAATTTTTCAGGTTTGAAGTAGTATAATCATAAGCGAATCCTACTTTAAGTCCACCTCCGGGCATTTCGTTAGAAGTAGCTTTTGAATTAGGAATCATGAATCCGAGCATCGGAACAATTGCATCCTGGAAACGGTAAGAAACACCCACCCAAAAACGCTGATTGTAAAGTGCTGTTGCATTAATGTCAAATGATGTGATAGTTGCATCCGATTTCACAAGGAATGATGGGCGGATTTCCCACGCTCCCAATGGAATATTGTAACCACCTGTTACGAAATAGTGGCGGGCAACCTGGTAGGTAAGATCAGCGCTGAAAGGAGCTGAAGATGTTCCTGTCAATTTACCGGCCGGTAAATGGGTAGACGAAATTCCGAACCAAAGATTCTGACGCTGGTACCAAAGTCCGAAGCCAAGGTCAAAAATGGTTTTTTTCAACTGTGGTGGAATGGATTGGTCATTCTGCCAGCTTGTTGTAGCTAACCAAGAGTTAGTACCTGTTGGTCCGAGACGTTTTGAGAAAGCTCCCAATTCAAGTCCGATTCCAAGCACACCCTGGGCAACTTTTGCGTGAAATGAATAGTTAACGCGGTAGCCCATGTTATTTTCAAATCCCAATTGATCGTACATAATGTTAAGACCTACTCCGCCATGAATTGCAGGAAGGAAGCAGTCTCCGGAAAATACACCACTTTTTGGTGCTCCATCGAAACCTGCCCACTGCTGACGTGCGATAGCCGTAAAACACAGCGCCTGACGCATCCCTGCATAACCCGGATTCATAAAAAGCTTGTTGTACATGTACTGGGAAAACTGCGGATCCTGTTGGGAAAACGCCGCTGTGCTCCCGAGCGCAAAGGCAATGATAGTAAGAGTTTTCTTCATGTTCGTCGTATATTTTGCCATAAATTGAAGCGTACTTTCGGTACACAGGTCGCTAAGATAGGTATTCATTTTATTTAAACAAATCTTTTTTAACCACACCCTGTTCACAACCCTTCTTTTAACAATTCACGATCGCACTGCTTTGCACTTTCCCGATGAGTTCAAGGCAATCTATTTAAAAAGCCTTACATCAAAATGAATGCCTTTGCTCCAGTCAACGGGCATGCAATAGTTGATAAAAACTTCGAAGGAACCATTGTTGTATTGCTTGAGGTTTGAAATATTGTAATCGTAAGCAAAACCAATTTTTAATCCGAGATTTTCATTTTCATCGGACATCGGAATCATAATGCCTGCCATAGGACAAACCGCATCCTGAAAACGATATGATGCGCCAAACCAAAACCTGTTTTTGAAAGCGGCGGTTGCATTCAAATCAAAGCTAGTGATGACGGCATCGGTTTTGACAAGAAATGAGGGCTTTATTACCCAATCTACTGAACGGTGAAGGTTTACTCCGCCAGTGATATAATAATGGCGTGTTACCTGATAAAACAAACTTTGTATCGTGTTGTTAGTAACAGCTGTTCCGTAATTGATTGCTTTTGCATTGAGATGAGAAGTGGAAAGTCCGAACCAAACATTTTTATCCTGGTACCACAATCCAAATCCCATATCGAGGACTGTTTTCTTTAATAGTGTTGGCACTGTAGGATCACTGGTCCAGTCGGATGTTGCAAGCCAATGCTGTGTACCAGTTGGTCCGATACGTTTACTATAACCACCCAGTTCAATTCCTATTCCGAGACGACCTTCTTTTGTGGGCATGGGAATATGAAATGAATAGCTGCCGCGAAAGCTTACGTTATTTTCAAAACCAAGCTTATCGTACATCACATTTAATCCAACTCCACCATTACGCGGAAGCGCGAGATCGGCAGAGAATGTTCCCGTATTGGGCGCTCCTTCAAAACCATTCCACTGATTGCGGTAAAGCGCTGAAATGCAAAATGCTTTTTTCATTCCCGCATAGGCAGGATTAATAAAAAGTTTGTTGTGCATGTATTGCGAAAACTGCGGATCCTGTTGTGCAATTGCCAGCGTGCTCCCGAACGCTAAGACAAAAATGGTAAGTAATCTTTTCATGTTTCATGTGTTTGGTGATATAACACTTTAAGAGAGAAAAGATACAGGGTGAGACGTAAGCTATGAGATGTGTTTATGCGTGAGGGATAGTAGTGGAAAGCCCGCAGGAAATAAAATTAATTCGGAAGTGACTTGCGAGGACTTGGAACGAATAGCCCGGCCTGACGCAGGAAGGACACGCCCCATAAATTAAGCTGCTGCAAAAAAAGGTGACACGAAGCAGTTGAACCTAAAAGAATAATCAGGAAAGTTTTTGAAAAGTCTGTAACCAGCGATCGGGCATTTCTTCTTTGCAGGCTTCTTCGTAATCGTTGTAGGAACACGGCACCAATGCATGGCGTTCGAAACGTAATTTCTGATTGGGCGGATAAGGAACCTCCATCCACCAACGATCGCTGCGGGCGCTTTTGAAAAAAACAATTTCGTGCTTGTGATCTTTAAGGAAAACACGGAAGCGTGTGTAGTCGGAAATATCTCCGAATGGGAAATCGTGCTTGCGGTTGTAAAATCCGTCGACGAAGCACCATATCATTTGCGCTACGAGATGCGCGGTTGCCTGCTTGCGGTCGAATGCGGGATTCAATTCATACATTCCGAATGAGCTGCACTTATCGGAAATTCCTGCGTATCGTGCGAGCTGACATGCTTCATCGCCGAAAAATCCGTTTGGAGAAGCATTGCCATTGCCGGGAGCTTCACTCTGCCGAACTGCACCGAGATCAAAAGTGACGAGATCGGCATTACGAATAATTGGTTCGACGTCTTCCATCTTCGAACGCGCCTGCCCTAGACGATGGATGTCGAAATTTAATTTCTGCATTAATTCCAAAGCGGTTTGCTCAACGAAATATGTCTGGTAACCGATATTGGAAAAATTGAAAAGATAATTGGGCTGCTGCAAAATAATTTTACTCAGAAATGAACGTGAATTCAATTCTTCACCTGCTTCGCCAAGATCAAATTGCGAATCGATGGAAACAACGTTCACGGTTTGCTCCAGCTTTTCGTAACCGAGATATTGTGCGTAGGTGAGATCTTGTCCGCCGCCGATAATGATTGGGATAATATTTTTTTTGAGCAATGCACCGAGCACCGTTTTCAAAGCGAAGTCGGTATCTTCTGGTGTGTGGCCTGCGCGGATATCACCGAGATCGGCCATTTTTACCTGCCAGTCGCCCTGGAAAAGTTTGTAGAGATTTTCGCGCACTTGCTCCGGCCCTAATGCTGCGCCATTATTATTTATGCAGCGGCGATCTTCATTTACGCCAATGAGGACGAGCTTTATTCCATCGAGCTCGGGCCAGCCATTTTCGGGTGTATTGATTTTAAGTAATTGTCCGAAGTGCGTGGAGAGAAAAGTTTTTCCTGAAGAAATTCTTTCGAGGTTGACGGGTTCGAAAAATTCGCTGAAATCGAGGGAGGTGGCCATGGTAACAAATATCGGGGAAAGGGGCAGGGAAACAAGGCGGCAGGCGGCAGGATTATGAGCAGGGGGATGTTGGTAACGTGGAATGTGTAAATTTTAAATTGGCAAATGGCAAATTGGATGGGCTGTGAGGCTGGTATGGGGAATGTGCAAATTTTAAATTGGCAAATGGCAAATTGGATGGGCTGTGAGGCTGGTATGGGGAATGTGTAAATTTCAAATTGGAAAATGACAAATTGGATGGGCTGTGGGGGAATGATTACCGGATTAATGATTACAGATTACCAATAAAAAAGCAGGGAGGCACGGAGAAAGTATCCTTCAACAACAAGTTCAGGCAGGTCAATGAACAAAAAAAAAGGATCATTCGTATTGACGAACAACCCTTTCATTTGAATTTTAATATTTATTTTTTCTTTACTGCTTTTTTCTTTGCGGATTTTTTGGCTGCTTTTTTCACCGGTTTTGCTTTTTCGCCTGGTGCAAGAGTTGGCGCCGGCATTCGTTTTATCGCCGGAACTTTTTTAACTGCAGCAGCTTTTTTGCCTTTTGGCGCGCGTTTCGCTTCGAGGGCGGCTTTTTTGGCAAGCATCGCACGTTTGTAGGGCGGCATGTTTTTTTCTTGGTCTTCGGCGAGTGCGAGGCATTCTTCAAGGCTCAATGAAGCGGGCTCACGGTCTTTCGGAATTTTATAATTGCTTTTGCCGATACAGAAATACGGACCCCATCTTCCGTTGAGAATGCGCACGTCTTCCCTGCCCTCTCCGCGGAATGATTTGATTTCTTTTTCAGCGTCTGATTTTCTTTTCGCTAAAATGATTTCAATTGCGCGTTCGTGGGTAAGCGTATGCGGATCGTCTTCTTTCGGAACGGAGAAAAACAAACTGTTGTGCTGAATGTACGGACCGAAACGACCGATTGCGATCTTCATGTCTTTCTCTTCGAATTGTCCGGCAATACGCGGGAGTTTAAAAAGTTCGAGTGCCTCTTCCAATGTGATGGCTTCCAAACGCTGATCTTTTTTAAGGCTGGCGAATTTTTTTTCTGTTTCGTCTGCTTCACCGATCTGCACAAGCGGACCAAAACGGCCAATGCGTGCGTAAATATTTTTTCCTGATTCGGGATGCACGCCAAGCAAACGTTCTCCGCTTGCACGTTCCGAATTTTCTTCGGTTTGCTCTACTGTTTTATGGAATGGAATGTAAAAGTCTTTCAACATTTTTTTCCATTGTACTTTCCCTTCTGCAATTTCATCGAATTCTTCTTCCACGTTTGCAGTGAAATTAAAATTCATGATGTCGGGGAAATACTGGTTCAGAAAATCGGTAACAACCATTCCAATATCTGTCGGGAATAATTTTGATTTTTCCGCGCCGGTGTTTTCTGATTTTATTTCTTCGTAGACTTTTCCATCGCGCACATTCAGCACATTGTAATTTCTTGGCTTTCCTTCCCGGTCTTCTTTCACCACATAACCACGATCCTGAACGGTAGAAATAGTCGGCGCATAAGTGGAAGGACGGCCAATTCCTAATTCTTCCAGTTTCTTTACAAGCGCAGCTTCTGTGTAGCGGGCAGGATGATGCGTGAAGCGCTGTATTGCTGTGATGGAATTTGCATTTAACGATTGTCCTGTTTTCAAAGCAGGCAACATTCCCTCTTTCATTTCATCGGAATTTTCTTCGTCCTCATCTGAAGATTCCATATATATTTTCAGGAAACCATCAAACTTGATCACTTCACCCTGTGCCACAAAATTTTCTGTTGCAGTGGAGATAGTGATGACGGCCGTTGTTTTTTCCAGTTCAGCATCAGCCATCTGTGACGCGATGGTACGTTTCCAGATCAGGTCATACAAACGTGCCTCATCGCCACCAACATCTACAGAAGAATTTTCAAGATAGGTTGGGCGGATGGCTTCGTGAGCTTCCTGTGCGCCTTTGCTTTTTGTTTTAAAATGACGAATGAATATATATTTCTCCCCGTAATTTTTTCCAATGGTGGCGCGGGCCTGGTCGAGTGCGGTTTCAGAAAGATTTACTGAATCCGTTCTCATATAAGTTATTTTTCCCTGCTCGTATAAATGCTGGGCAACAATCATCGTTCGCTTAACGGAATACCCGAGTTTACGACTTGCTTCCTGCTGCAACGTAGATGTTGTAAACGGCGCTGAGGGTGATTTTTTTGCCGGTTTTGTTTCGAGCGAACCAATTGTAAAAGCCGCCGATTTACATTTCTCCAGAAATTCGCGGGCTTCTTCTATTGTTTTGAAATTACTTTTTAATTCTGCCTTAAAAGTTTGTCCATCGCTGGAAAATATTCCCGAAACTTTATAAGAAAAGACAGATGTGAAATTTGAAATTTCACGTTCGCGTTCAACAATTAATTTTACTGTAACGCTTTGAACACGACCGGCGGAAAGTGATGGCTTTACTTTTTTCCATAGGATCGGGGACAATTCAAATCCAACTAAACGATCCAGAATTCTTCTTGCCTGCTGCGCGTCGACCAGGTTTTTATCAATCTTTCTCGGCGATTCAATTGCTTTCAGAATAGCGCCTTTTGTAATTTCATGAAAAACGATCCTGCGTGTCTTTTTTTCGTCCAGCTTCAACGCTTCCGATAAATGCCACGAAATTGCTTCTCCTTCACGGTCCTCATCCGTCGCTAACCAAACAACCTGTGCGTCTTTTGAGAGTCTTTTTAATTCCGAAATCACTTTTTCTTTATCGGAAGAAACTTCGTAAGCAGGTTCAAAATTTTTGGCGACAGTAAGTTCTTCCTGCTTTTTTGCAAGATCGCGTACATGGCCAAAACTTGATTTTACAATAAAATCTTTTCCTAAAAATCCTTCAATTGTCTTCGCTTTCGCTGGAGACTCCACTATCACGAGGTTCTTTGCCATCGGGTCTTTTCGTTATTAAAAATTCAACTTCACATTATAATAGTACTGCGCTATTTTCATCGTTGCCGGGAATCCGGTCATCGAAATCTCTTTGCCGGGGATTCGTTGATCGGGTCGCAAAGAAAAACAATCATTTACCACAAATCCAAATCCGGCACAGCAACCGGGTCAAATCCGGACGGTAGTTCCGACCTCGACTTATATAATATGAATGGGCCTTAAAAGCAGGGTCAAAAAATAATTTTTAAGGGCTTTGTTAAAAAAGGTGACATTTTGGCAGGAGTGCTGATTTTTGGTACCTTTACCCACCTTTTTAAACGAGAAGGCCGCCACATGGAAGAATTTGAAAAAATAATTGACGAATCGAGGCAAGGTGAAGCTTTGATGTTAGAAGTAAATGATGCCGGAAAACCGAAGCTTTATTTAGAAAGTTACGGTTGCCAGATGAATTTCGCGGATAGTGAAATTGTCGCTTCTATTTTGAAAGATGGCGGTTATGCGACCACCAAAGATTTCAATGAAGCAGATGTGATCTTTGTAAATACCTGCGCAATCCGTGATAATGCAGAACAGCGCGTGCGTCAACGCCTGACGGATTTTAAAAAAGCGAAAAAGAATAATCCGGAATTGATCATTGGCGTGCTTGGCTGTATGGCGGAGCGTCTGAAAGAAAAATTCCTGGAAGAAGAAAAGCTTGTTGATATCGTTGTGGGTCCGGATGCGTATCGTGATATTCCGAATCTTTTATCGCGTGCTGAAGAAGGACAAAAAGCGGTGAACGTTATTCTTTCAAAAGAAGAAACGTATGCAGATATAACGCCGGTGCGTTTGGATTCGAATGGCGTGACTGCATACATCAGCATCATGCGCGGATGTGATAATATGTGTTCGTTTTGCGTTGTGCCTTTTACACGCGGCCGTGAACGTTCACGCGATCCGGAAAGCATTCTTGCGGAAGCAAAAGATTTATTTGAAAAAGGATATCGTGAAGTGACTTTGCTTGGTCAGAATGTGGATTCTTACATCTGGGCAGGCGGCGGATTGAAGAAAGATATCCCGGCTGCGCTCGATAAAGGTTTAAAGGCAACTTCGTTTGCGGAATTGCTGGAAATGGTTGCGCAGATTCATTCGGACTTGCGTGTTCGTTACAGCACTTCCAACCCGAAAGACATGACGGATGATGTGTTGTATGTGATGGCGAAGTATGAAAATATCTGCAAGAATATTCATCTTCCGGTGCAAAGTGGCAGTTCGAGAATTCTTGAATTAATGAATCGCGGTTACACACGTGAATATTACGAAGAACGGATTTTAGCGATCAGAAAAATCCTTCCTGATTGTGGAATTTCATCTGATATTATCACCGGATTTTGTACAGAAACAGAAGAAGATCACCAGGCAACATTGTCGTTGATGGAATGGGCGGATTATGATTTTTCGTTTATGTTTTTCTATTCCGAGCGTCCGAATACTGCTGCTGAAAGAAAATTAACGGATGATATTCCGGAATTAGTGAAGAAAAGGAGATTGGCTGAAGTGATTGAAGTTCAAAAAGCGTTGTCCGAGAAAAAAACGAAAACGCATTTGAATAAGACGCATCGTGTGCTGATTGAAAGAAGTTCAAAACGTTCCGATCAAATGTGGGCGGGAAGAAATTCGCAGAATATTGTGGTGGTGTTTCCGAAGGGAGATTTGAAGATTGGGGATTATGCGAATGTGTGGGTGGATGAGTGTACTAAGACTACTTTGATTGGGAAAGCGGTTAATTAATAATGTGGTCAGTAATAATTTTAAATGTCAAAAACGATCGAAATATTTGCTGGGCCAAATGGAAGTGGGAAAACGACTTTCGTTGATAATGCATTTATTAAAAGATCAGGAATGCTTTCTTTGAATTCAGATAGCATTGCAAAAGGAATCAGTCCGAATGGAAATGAAATTGCACAATATGAAGCCGGACGTTTCATGCTTAATCAAATTAAAAATGCTATCAACACCAATCAATCGTTCGCATTTGAAACCACTATGTCTGGCAGAATTTGGATTTCATATTTAAAAAAAGCCAGAAAATCAGGTTACAAGATCAAAATATACTTTGTGTTTGTAAAGTCGATTGAATTATCACTCAAACGAATTGAAAACAGAGTTAAGTTCGGAGGACATGATATTCCTGAAGAAATTGTCAGAAGACGTTTTGATCGGACGTTTAGAAATTTCATCGAACTGTATGCACCGTTAGCGGATGAATGGTTTGTGATTGATAATTCTGAAAATGGAAAAGTAATCGCTGAGAAGAACAAGAAGAAAAAAATAATTTTTGACGCAAAGCTTTTTAAAAAATATTTCAAATGAAACAATCTGCCAACTATCCTCCTATTGATGTGCAAGAAACACTTTCTCTAATGCCTGCATGGGTAAAAGAAAAAGAAAGACGCTATTACCTTCAACAGGAAATTGCGGAAAGAGCATTTGGTGATGTAGTAGAATATATTTTCGGAGATAAAAAGAAAAAATCAAAGAAGAAAAAATCAAAATAAAAGTATTTGATAGTGAATTGAAATAATGGACGCGACATTACGACTATATTAAAATGACCTTACAAGAAATAAAACTACGCTTCAACATCATAGGCACAACGCCGCAGCTGGATCGTGCGATTGATATTGCAGTGCAAGTTGCACCGACTGATCTTTCCGTTCTTATCACAGGTGAAAGCGGAACTGGTAAAGAAGTTTTTCCGCAAATCATTCATCACCTGAGTGCGCGAAAACATGGTCCGTACATTGCAGTAAATTGCGGGGCGATTCCGGAAGGGACAATTGACTCGGAATTATTTGGTCACGAGAAAGGATCTTTTACGGGTGCGAATGAAGCACGTAAAGGATATTTTGAAGTGGCGGACGGCGGAACAATTTTCCTGGATGAAGTGGCGGAAATGCCGATTGCAACACAAGCACGCTTGCTGCGCGTTTTGGAATCAGGTGAATTTATCCGGGTTGGTTCTTCGAAAGTGCAGAAAACAAATGTGCGTGTTGTTGCTGCTACGAATGTGAATGTGATGGAAGCAATCAATCGCGGAAAGTTCCGTGAAGATTTATATTACCGGTTAAATACGGTTCCGATCGTGCTTCCTGCTTTACGTGAGCGCCGCCAGGATATTCACATGCTGTTCCGGAAATTCGCAGCTGATTTTGCTTCGAAATACCGGATGCCGGTCATTCGTTTGACTCCGGATGCGGAACAAATGCTGTCGAGCTATTACTGGCATGGAAATATCCGTCAGCTGAAAAATGTGACGGAGCAATTGTCCATCATTGAAAAGAGTCGCGAAATTGATGTAACGACTTTGAACAAATATCTGCCGGATTATAAATCTGCAGCTTCGAACATGCCTGTGCTTGCGCGTGGTGATGCAACCGCGAATGATCCGCGCGAAAAGGAATTTCTTTACCAGCTTTTGCAGCAGATGCGGCAGGAATTAAATGATCTCAAAACGCTGACGATGCAATTGATCCAGAATGGCGGACGCATTACACCGGAAATTTTAAATCAAAATGCGCCGGTGATTCAAAAACACTTTGCTGAAGTTAAAGCGCAACCTGTTTCCTCGAATGGAGAATCAATGGTTATTCATAATGCAACGTGGAACGACCAGCACGATGAAGTTCCTGCAGAAGAAATTGTGGAAGATTCCTTATCGTTGCAGGATAAAGAAATAGAGCTGATCACAAAAGCGCTTGAAAAACATCGCGGCAAACGTAAAAATGCGGCGAAGGAATTGGGCATTTCCGAACGGACATTGTACAGAAAGATCAACGAATACAATATACAGGGATGAAGCAGTTGAGGATAATTTTACTTCTTGCGATTCTTTTTCCGGCGCTGTTTACCAGCAGCTGTAAGGTTAAATATGGATTTACTGGTGGAAGAAAATTCGATGATTCTGTTACTGTTTCTGTGCTGACTTTTACCAATTCTGCGCCGCTCGCAAAGGCAACTTTTCCACAATCTTTTTCTGAAACCATGCGTGATGCAATTCAACGGCAGACGCGCTTGCAATCCGTTGCAAAAAACGGTGATCTGAATTATGAAGGGACAGTTATTGCTTATGCCGTTACACCTGTTTCTATCCAGGGCGGCGGAACCAACCAGGCTTCCCTGAACAGGCTTACAGTTGGTGTAAGCGTGAAATATACCGACCTTATTGACCCAAAGCTGGATTTCGAAAGCACGTTTACTCGGTTTGCAGATTTCCCCAGCTCGCAAAATCTTTCATCCGTAGAAGATGCATTGCTGAAAGAAATTTCTGATCAGCTTGTTCAAGACATAATGAACCGATCAATTAACGCCTGGTAAATGAATACGCAACAACTGATCGGTTGGATGAAAACGCCTTCCTCACTCGGGAAGGAAGCAAGCGCGCAGCTGGATACGCTCACGCAAACATTTCCGTATTTCCAAACGGCGCAATTGCTTTACATAAAAAGTCTGCATAACGAGAATAGCTTTCTTTATAATAACCAGCTGAAAGTTTCGGCAGCTTATGCGACAAATAGGAAGATGCTTTACGAATTAATCACAAAAAAAGGGGCAGAAAAAAAGGGGCTGGAGGCAGTCGATGAGAAAGGGACGAGGGATGTTGAGACGAGAGACGAAAAAAATGAAAAGAATGTAGAGAAAGAAATTATTGAAAACAAACAACCCGAAACTCAAAACCCGGAACACGAAATCCTTCAACCGGAATTTCCGAAAAAACGGTTTACGAAAGATGAGGATGAGTGGGAATCGGGAATGATGCGCCAGCTGCAATTGTTGCATCATTGGAAAACAACGCCACAGGAAATTCTTGCAAAACGAATTGAAGAAATTAATGCGGAGAAGGAAAAAGCAAAAAATGAAAGTGAAAAAGCCGTAATTGATGCGCTTGAAAATAATAAGATAGAATCAATATCAACAGACGAAAAAATAATTGAAGAAACGCCGACAGCGGCCGATGAAATCAATACATTACTTTACGTTTTAGTTGAGCCGGGCGAAGCGGAAGATATTTCGGCCACGGAAGAAATTCTGGCGGAAGAAATTATTGAGCAGGAAGAAAACTGGGATGTAAAAGTGCTGGATGAGGAAGAGGGAAATCCGAAGGAGAAAAAATCAGAACCGTTAAATGTGCCGCAGGATGCCTTTTCGCAGGAAATACTTCGCGGGGCAATAAGCTCTTCCATTGCGCTTGAAGTGGATGATGCAATGCCAAGCCTGGAGGAATTAGGACATAAAACTATTCCGGATTACAAACCGCGAGTGATTGAAACTGAAAAGGAAAATTCCCCGGTTTCCATTCCAAAAGAGAAAAAAGAGCCGGCCGAAGAAGTAACTTTTACTTCATGGCTGAAACAAGTCGGCACCACTCCTGTTTCGGAAGAAAAACAAGAAAGAACTGCTAAGCAGCCGTTTAAGTCTGAGCTCGTGGATAAATTCATCCAGGATTCACCACGGATCCAGGTTAATAAAGCGAGTTTTTTCAGCCCTGTCAATATGGCCAAGAAAAGTGTGCAGGAAAGCGATGAATTTATAACGGAAACCCTGGCGAAGATTTATGTTAAACAAGGCAATATTTCTAAAGGAATCCGTGCTTATCAAAAGCTTTCTTTGAAATTTCCGGAAAAAAGCAGTTACTTTGCAGCCCTAATTGAGGAATTGAAAAGAACACCTAAATCATAATTCATCAGCAATGTCAATACTTTTATCCATCCTAATCATTCTTACCTGCACGATCCTTATTCTTGCAGTACTTGTTCAAAACCCAAAAGGCGGTGGACTCACATCCGGATTCTCTTCGGGTTCACAGGTAATGGGCGTTCGCCGCACAGCAGATTTTCTTGAAAAAGCAACATGGACTTTAGCGGTACTGCTTATGGTTTTCAGCATTGCTTCATCAAGCCCTTCCGGAAGATCCAAAGGAAGCAATGAAGGAACTTCTACCACAAAAGATAAAGCACAGGATTTTAATACAAAAGCTCCGGCAACCAACGCTCCGGCAAGTCCTTTTGGAGCGCCGAATGCTCCAGCAAAGCCGACCAAATAAGCTGAATAAAAAATAAAAAAATGTCAGGAAGAATTCTCCTGACATTTTTTATTTCAGACGAGACGACTTGTCAGCGAAAAACGGAAAGATTGGCAAAATAGACTGCCAATAGCTGAATGGCATATTTTTCGCGCATTCAAGATTGCACTTTTCATTGGGTTTTCTTTACCCGTGATTTTCAGAAAACAAATGTTTAACCAAATCAATACAAATTAAAAAGATGGCTAACCCGAAGATTAAACCTTTGGCCGACCGTGTGGTCGTTGAAGCAGCTCCTGCAGAAACAAAAACAGCAGGTGGTCTCATCATTCCGGATACAGGAAAAGAAAAACCGCAACGTGGAAAAGTTGTAGCGGTAGGAACAGGAAAAGTGGATGAACCGATGACTGTAAAAGTCGGGGACAGTATTCTTTACGGAAAATACTCCGGAACAGAAGTTCAGATCGACGGAAAAGAATATCTCATCATGCGTGAATCCGATATTTTCGCAGTTATTTAATCAGTCACGAAGGGATTCCTCCGTAAGAAATCAGTTTAACGTTTTTAATTGTAAAAAAAATGGCAAAGAATATCTCTTTTAATCTTGAAGCACGTGACGCGCTGAAACGCGGCGTTGATGCTTTGGCAAATGCAGTGAAAGTAACGCTCGGGCCAAAAGGCCGTAATGTTGTAATTGATAAAAAATTCGGATCACCTGTTATTACAAAAGATGGTGTGACCGTGGCAAAAGAAATTGAGCTGAAAGATGTAGTTGAAAACATGGGTGCTCAAATGGTGAAAGAAGTTGCTTCGAAAACTGCTGATGTTGCAGGAGACGGAACAACAACTGCAACTGTTCTTGCACAGGCAATCATTACCACAGGATTGAAAAACGTTGCTGCGGGTGCAAATCCGATGGATCTGAAGCGCGGAATTGACAAAGCTGTTGCGCAGGTTGTTGAAGGTTTGAAAAAACTTTCTAAAAAAGTTGGTGACGATAATGAGAAGATCGAACAAGTAGCAACGATCTCTGCCAACAACGACCATGCAATCGGAAAGCTTATTGCGCAGGCGATGGCGAAAGTAAAAAAAGAAGGCGTTATAACTGTTGAAGAAGCAAAAGGAACTGAAACAACTGTTGAGGTTGTGGAAGGAATGCAATTTGACCGTGGCTATATCTCTGCATATTTCGTAACGGATGTAGAAAAAATGCAAACCGTTCTCGAAAATCCATTGATCCTTATTTACGATAAAAAGATCTCGACGATGAAGGAATTACTTCCTATTCTCGAGAAAGCTGTACAAACAGGAAAACCTGTTCTGATCATTGCTGAAGATGTAGACAGTGAAGCGCTTTCTACGCTTGTAGTAAATAAGATCCGTGGTTCACTGCGTATCTGTGCTGTAAAAGCTCCCGGATTCGGTGATCGCAGAAAAGCAATGCTGGAAGATCTTGCAGTGCTTACAGGCGGAACATTGATCAGCGAAGAGCTGGGAATGAAATTGGAGAATGCTGAAATAACTGCACTTGGAAAAGCAGAAAAAGTTACCATTGATAAAGACAATACAACCATTGTTGGTGGTGCTGGTAAAAAAGCAGATATCGTTGGTCGCGTAAATCAAATCAAAGCGCAGATCGAATCGACAACTTCTGATTACGACAAAGAAAAACTGCAGGAGCGTTTGGCGAAGCTTGCCGGTGGCGTTGCTGTACTTTATATTGGTGCAGCTACAGAAACCGAAATGAAAGAGAAGAAAGACCGCGTTGACGATGCATTGCATGCAACACGTGCTGCTGTGGAAGAAGGAATTGTACCTGGTGGTGGCGTTGCATACATCCGCGCACAGGAAGCTTTGGACAAACTGAAAGGCGATAACGAAGACGAAACCACCGGAATCCAGATCGTACGTCGTGCGCTGGAGGAACCACTTCGCCAGATCTGCGCGAATGCAGGTGTGGAAGGTTCGATCGTGGTACAAAAAGTACGCGATGGAAAAGGTGATTTCGGATTCAATGCACGCACTGATGTATATGAGAAATTGTATGATGCAGGCGTTATCGATCCGACGAAAGTTACACGTGTGGCGCTTGAACATGCAGCTTCAATTGCAGGCATGTTGCTGACTACTGAGTGCGTGCTTTCTGAAATAAAAGAAGAGAAACCGATGTCGATGCCAGGTGGTGGCGGCATGGAAGGAATGATGTAAGCTCGGATACATCCCGCTTTATTGAGCATTCTGTTTTCACAGAGAAATTTCAAAAAGCGGGACACTCGGTCTGACAATTCATTCCATATTCAGAATTCAAAATTGCCTGTCTGAAGAGATGGGCAATTTTGTTTTGGAGATTTTTTTTTGCGTGAAGGATTGAGGCATTGTGGAGCTCTTTTTTATTTTGAATTTAACCC
>JBDSHN010000077.1:0-5669 GCA_039918435.1 Bacteroidia bacterium
AATGATTCAAGAGTTTTAATATCAAAAACTGAACATTTACTGGGTATCCATGATGCCAAGTCCGCAGCTTGAATGTCAAAATGATCGATTTTTGAACATAGTACCTTAATCGGCATAAACTCTAATATTCAAATAAATAGTATGCCTGAAAGCAGAAAATTTATCACCGCAAAACCTGAACCGCTTAAAAATATTTTAAATGCTGACTTTGTTTGTCTGCTTGCAAAAGGATTGAAAAAAGCAGATCGGAATTTTGATGAAGCTGCATTTCAGTATTCCATCATTAACAAAACATGGAAAGAGAAAGAGCTCAAGCAACGCATTCGTCATATTTCAAATGCAATAAATACTTCTTTGCCTTATACTTTCCGTAAGCAGGTGGGAATTATTTTGAAAGCTGCACCAGCATTCCGCGGATTAGGCGCACTGGTTTTTCCTGATTTTATCGAGGTAAATGGACTGAATGACATTGAAACTTCTCTTGATGCACTTGAAATTCTGACGCAATATTCTACTTCTGAATTTGCCATTCGTCCGCTTGTAACCAAAGATCAAAAGCTGGTTTTAAAAAGAGTGACCCAATGGGCTAAACATTCCAATGAACATGTGCGCCGACTTGCTACAGAAGGCATTCGTCCGCGTTTGCCGTGGGCAACTCCCCTGCCCGAATTCAAAAAAGATCCGTCAAAAATTCTGGAGATACTTGATGTTCTGAAAAATGATCCAAGTGAATATGTGCGCAGAAGTGTTGCAAATAACCTGAATGATATTACCAAAGATCATCCGGCATTGGTATTGAAAACAGCGAAACAATGGATCGGCAAATCGGAAAACACAGACAGATTGCTCAAACACGCTTGCAGAACATTGCTTAAACAGGGAAATACGGAAGCGTTGGGAATTTTTGGGTTTAACTCTAAAGTGAATGCTTCTATTGACAAATTCAATATTTATCCGCCAGGGCAGACAAAATTGAAAATCGGTGATACTTTGGCTTTTGATTTTATATTGAAGAATGAAGCTAAAAAATCACAGCAGCTTCGATTGGAATACGTTGTTTATTTCATGAAGAGTAACGGGAAACAATCAAAGAAAGTTTTTCAGCTCAGCTCAAAACATTTTGAACCGGGAGAAACTACATTTAAGCGAACACATCGTTTCAAAGATTTTACGACAAGGAAACATTACCCGGGAGAGCATATTCTTGCCATTTCTGTCAATGGTGTAGAAAAGGCCAGAAAAAAGATTATGCTTGCGAAGCAACCGGCACAGTAATGCATTTTTTATTGTCACATTAGCAAATGAGCACATTAGCGCATTACCTTTGCGGCAAGT
The DNA here is from genome assembly GCA_039918435.1 of Bacteroidia bacterium. Lineage (GTDB taxonomy): Bacteria > Bacteroidota > Bacteroidia > Palsa-965 > Palsa-965. The sequence continues at coordinate 1,336 of JBDSHN010000077.1, forward strand.
CAGCACCTTTTAAAATCGCATTTCTCACACCCCACCCGCCACAGCGGAGGTCATTCTTTTTTATATGCCTTTAGAACGTTCAAGAGTAATTCTATCTTCGGGAAAAGACCAATCACTTCGCCGTTTTCACCCGTGGGTATTTTCGGGTGCAATAAAAAAAATAAAAGGACCTGTACAGGAAGGCGATATTGTGGATGTGTATTCTAATCAGGAAGAATATCTCGGCACCGGTCACATACAGGATGGTTCAATCGCCATCCGCATTTTTTCATTTGAGCAGATCGATCCGAAAATAGATTTTTGGAAAGGAAAAATTCAGAAAGCATTAGACTATCGGAAAAATATTGGTGTTGCCGGAAATAAAGACACGAATGTTTTTCGTCTCATCTATGCTGAAGGCGATGGAATGCCCGGAATGATTGTTGATTTCTATAATGGCGTTGCTGTTTTACAGGCACATTCGATCGGTTTTCATATACAACGTCAGGAAATTGCGAATGCGTTGAAAGAAGTGATGGGCGATGCACTCAAAGCCGTTTATGATAAGAGCAGTGAGTCGCTGCATCGTGATGGCGCTGAATATCCGAATTCTTATTTACTAGGATCTTCAACGGGCGATGGTGAGATCATGGAGAATGGAAATAAGTTTTATGTGGATTGGGAAACTGGTCAGAAAACAGGTTTTTTCATTGACCAGCGCGATAACCGTGCACTTGTTGCCAAATATGCAAAGGGTAAAAAAGTGCTGAATACGTTTTGTTACACCGGCGGATTTTCTGTCTATGCAGGTAATGCAGGTGCAAGCGAAGTGCATAGTGTTGATTCCTCGAAAAAAGCAATGGCACTTACCGACCGGAATATTGAATTGAACGGAATTAAAAATCATACGTCATTCGCAATGGATACGTTTGATTTTCTCAAGGATAAAGAAAATGCTTACGACATTATTATTCTTGATCCGCCCGCATTTGCAAAACACATGAGTGCAAAACATAATGCTGTGATGGGCTACAAACGTTTAAATGCAGAAGCAATCAAGATGATTCGTCCGGGCGGATTGCTTTTCACTTTCTCCTGCTCACAAGTTGTCGACAGAAGGTTGTTTTTCGATACAATCATGTCGGCAGCAATTGTTGCAAAAAGAAATGTGCGTGTGATGCATCATCTTACCCAGCCTGCGGATCATCCCGTGAATATTTTTCATCCTGAGGGAGAATATCTCAAAGGATTGGTTGTTTATGTTGAATAGCATCCGCCACGACGGACAATTTCCAATAAACAACGAAAAATAAATCGTAAGTCTCAAAAAATGAATCATATTTGTTAAAAGCATTCCCTACTATGAAAAAATATTTCCTTCTATCCATTCTTGCTATTGCAGTTATCGCCTTTTCCTGTCACCGATTAAAAGAAGTTGTATCTGAAAAAGCAGATGCCAAATATGATTATGCGGCCAATGGTTATGCAAAAGGTTACGTTACGGAAGTACAACTCGATGGTTGTAAATGGATGATCCAACTCGACAGCGCAGGAAAAAGAATTGAACCTGATGAAATCCCACCGGGTTTTCAACACGACAGTTTAGCTGTATGGGTTAAATATAAATCTGTCGACCGGATGTCAATTTGTATGGCGGGTCAAACGGTGGATATTGTTGATATCAAAAAACGATAATTTAACATTCAACATTGAACATTCGTTTTAATCTTGAATATTGAATGTTGAATCAAATGGAAAAGTCGAATCTCCGAATAATATTCATGGGCACACCCGGATTTGCAGTGGCAAGCCTGGAGAAGCTGGTGAATGAAAAATACAATGTTGTTGCTGTTGTAACTGTTCCTGATAAGCCAGCAGGTCGCGGACAAAAATTACAGGAGAGCGAAGTAAAACAATTCGCAGTCGCAAATAATATTCCTGTGCTGCAACCGGAGAAATTAAAATCACCCGATTTTCTTGAGCAACTAAAATCGTTTCAACCCGATCTGCAAATCGTAGTCGCTTTCCGGATGCTCCCTGAAATCGTTTGGCAGCTTCCGCCATTTGGAACATTTAATCTGCATGGCTCCCTCCTTCCCCAATATCGCGGTGCCGCACCTATCAATCGCGCAGTGATGAGCGGTGAAAAGAAAACAGGCGTTACCACATTTTTTCTCCAGCATAAAATCGACACCGGCAATATCATCTTCCGTGAAGAAATTCCGATCGGAGAAGATGAAACTGCCGGCGATGTTCATGATCGCATGATGATGACCGGCGCAGAGCTCGTAACCAAAACGGTTGATTCGATTGCAGAAAAAAAATATCCGGAGATTCCACAATCTTCATTGGTAAAACCGGGCGAAGTAATTCACGAAGCGCCGAAAATTTTCAGGGAAGATTGTAAAATTGATTGGAATCTTCCCGGTAAAAAAATACACGATCATATTCGCGGATTAAGTCCATACCCTGCAGCATGGACAAATTTGTATTCTGAAAATGAAACGGAAGTAATGCTGAAAATTTATCGCGCTGCATTTATTCCTTCAATTCATTCGGATGAAAACGGAACTATCCTTGAAGATTTAACGGTTGCCGTACAGGATGGAATCATTCGTATTCTTGAAGTACAGGCACCTGGAAAGAAGAAAATGCCTGCCGCCGATTTCCTGCGTGGATTTACAATAAAGAATGGTGATCATTTGGGATGAGCCTTCTCTATATTTTCTTTTCTTTTATGAAACCCGGATTAATTTGCCGACTTTTCGCACCCAATCATTAGTAACTATTCGTGTCCATTCGTTCCGCCACGGTGGATCGCACCCAATCAACTTTTTAATTGAAGGTTTATTCACTCTCGCTTTTGAGAAAAAAGAGGTGGGAAATCTGCCATTGTAAATTGGAAAACATGCAATAGAAAAGGGGAGGTCATGCGCTGATAAACCGCCGCCTATGAATTGCAGAAATTCCCTATTGAATGCAGGTTACTTTTCAAGACAAAATTTATTGACAGTTGAATTACGCTAAATAATATCTCAATAGCTTAACACGCAATAGGATATTTTTTCAAATGGAAGGGAGATGATGATATGAAAGGTAGTAGATGATTGCGTTTTTAAACGGTCAAGGTGTAAGATTGCGCAGGTGTTATGTGGTCAAGGTGTAAGACTGCGCAGGTGTTATATGGTCAAGGTGTAAGATTGCGCAGGTGTTACATGGTCAAGATGTAACACCGCGCAGGTGTTACATGGTCAAGGTGTAACACCGCGCATGTGTTATACGGTCAAGGTTTAAGATTGCGCAGGTGTTATACGGTCAAGGTTTAAGATTGCGCAGGTATAAGACCTTGACCATGATTTCCCACTGAAAATCAATTAACTAACTAATATAATCCAGACAACAAACGTTTACAAACGGATATAAACGCTTAACAACCGTTTATTAATTTCACTTTCATCTACTTTCGAAAAAAAAATTATGCAAACGAAAGCTTTCTTTAGACCAGGGAATTATTACCTCATTTTTAACCACAGCAATGGCGGTGAAATCATTTTTAAAAAAGATGCTAATTATTATTATTTTTTGAAGAAGCACGGTCAATACATGGATGATTTATGGCAGCTTATCAGTTATTGCATTTTGCCTGATAGTTATGTGATGCTCATTCGTGTGAAAGAAAATTTCGAGGGAATGCATTGGCATGAGATAAATAAAACTATTTACATGCGTTTTGGTCATTTTACAAATGCGTATGCCAAAGCATTTAATAAATCTTATACACGAAGGGGAAGTGTATTTGCACGAAGATTCAGACGTACGCTGATTGACCAAGAAAATATGAAACTGGAAATTATAAATATTCATCAGCTTCCTGTCAGGCATCAATTCGTCACCTCCTCTTTTGAATGGAAATTCTCCTCGTGCAATAAAGTATATGGCTACAGTCACGATTCTCAATTAAAACACATGCTGACATTCTTTGAGAATAGAGAAAACTTTATTGCTCTTCACACAGAAAAAAATACCCAGGATGTTGCCGCGTAATATTCGAAAAGAAAAAGAAATTTATTTTTTGATATAAGCTCATGTTTTTTTCATTTGTATTTTGCAATAATAATTTCCTTACAAACGGATCATTGTTCACCGCATCAAATCTTCAAACTCTACATGTAACATTAAGAAAGTCGAGTCGTTATTAACAAAACACAGTCTTTTATAAACAAATATGCCAATGAATGTCTGAAAGCCTTGACTGGTATAGGTTTCAGCGTATATTTGTTTTGATCACCAAACGCTGTTTGGATGGCATTAAAATACTCACCTTTAAAACCATACAAAATGAACAAAGCAGAACT
>JBDSHN010000078.1:0-101760 GCA_039918435.1 Bacteroidia bacterium
GGCCTTGCTTACCGCCGGGGCTGGCATGTTACCAATGCGCGCAGGCGTGTTTTTGAAATTGAGATGGTATCGTATCGTCACCCGAAAGAAGTGAAAATCGTAAATCAATATTACGAACATCCGAAAGGATATTTTTACGGTAAGCTAAACAGTCTTTTTATTCTTCGTCCCGGTTTTGGTTATCAGAATGTGATTTTTTCAAAACCGGAACACAACGGAATTGAAATCCGGTGGGTTGGTTTTATTGGTGTTTCGCTCGGACTTGCCAAGCCTGTTTACCTGGAAATTCTTGAACCGCAGCCAGTTGTTGGGAGGCGCAATATTATTACACAACGTTACGATCCGGAAAAACATTTCGTTGATAATATTTTTGGACGTGCACCATTTATGCGCGGTGTTGGTAATACAAAAATTTATCCCGGTGGTTATGCTAAGTTCGGGATCAACTTCGAGTATGGTGCGCTTGACAATGATATTAAAGCAATTGAAACAGGTATCACACTCGATCTGTATCCAAAAACAATTCCGTTGATGGCAAATGAACTTAACCATCATTACCTCATCGCATTGTACATCAGCTTCACCTACGGTGGAAAATGGTTTTGATACGCTCCCTGAAATGATTTCTGAAAATATAAATGTTGTGCCGACTGAGCCGCGGGTAAAAAAACCGGATTGGCTTCGTGTAAAATTACCTACCGGGGAAAATTATCTTCATGTGCGCAGCCTCGTTGATAAATACAAGCTGCATACCATTTGCGAAAGTGGCAATTGTCCGAATATGGGCGAATGCTGGGGCGCAGGCACGGCAACATTTATGATCCTCGGAAATATCTGCACACGCTCTTGTGGATTTTGCGCTGTGGCTACAGGTCGTCCTTTGGCTGTAGATAAAAGCGAACCGGAAAATGTAGCAGAATCTGTTCGGCTGATGGGTGTGAAACATTGTGTGATTACTTCGGTTGATCGTGATGAGCTGAAAGATGGTGGTTCAATTATCTGGCAGGAAACAATAAATGCAATCCGCAGAGTAAGTCCCGGCACAACAATAGAAACACTGATTCCGGATTTTCAGGGTGTGCGTGAAAACGTTCAGCGCATTATTGATGTGAAGCCGGAAATTGTTTCGCACAATATGGAAACTGTTCGCCGCCTGACAAAACAAGTGCGCATCCAGGCAAAATATGATCGTAGTCTTGAAGTTTTACGGATGCTGAGTGAAGGAGGATGCAAAACCAAATCGGGAGTAATGCTTGGTTTAGGAGAACGTGAAGAAGAAGTGTTGGAGACGATGGATGATTTGCGGAAAGCAGGAGTGGAGATCCTTACACTCGGACAATATCTTCAGCCGACGAAAAAACATCTTCCTGTCCTGGAGTTTGTTCACCCTGATAAGTTCGCTTCCTACAAGGAAGCCGCAATGAAAAAAGGATTCCGTTATGTCGAAAGTGGTCCGCTGGTTCGATCATCTTATCGTGCTGAAAAACATTTGTAGGCTAAATTTCTATAGGTAAAACCCGTCTTTTTCCGCCTGTTTTCATTTTCTGAAACGCATTTGGAAATCGTGGTTCTAGTGATTTTCTCAATGGAACAATCCTTTTTTTTAAGGTTTACCCCAATACAAAAAATGCTAAAAGACGCGTTTGTCAATGGTTTTCGATGCGTTGTTAATAACTCATTTCCGGACTTTTAGCAGGAAAAATTCATGGTTTCCCAATGAGAATTTTTTATCACAAGAACATTGAAATAATTCAACGCGAGGTTTTCCCTATGAAGAAAAAATAAAATCAAAAATTTCATTGGAAGAGAATTATAATGAAATATACCGAAGCGCTGTAACCCAATAAAATCAATAGCTGTAGAGGTTTTTAAAAATGGAATTAAAAAATTATTTATTGTTATTTATAAATTACTCACGCCGGAAAATGTTTTTCATTGGTAGAAATGCGAAGAAAAAAAGCCGCTTGAAAATTGAGCGCTATGACGCTACTCCTCGCAATTGAGTTTCTCCTTCTGAGAACTCTTTTTTTTGATTTTCAGCGGAACTTATTAACCATTGGTAAAAAGACGATTATCGATAAGTATTTATCCTATTTTTGGGGCACCATTTGGTATTAACAAAAACAAAACAAAAAAATCATGGCAAAAAAAGTAGCTAAAAAGGCAGCTAAAAAAGCAGCTCCGAAAAAGGCAGCTAAAAAAGCAGCTCCGAAAAAGAAGTCAGCACGTAAACCTAATGCTGCATTCATGAAAGCGCTTACACCTTCTCCGGCACTTGCTGAAGTAGTAGGAGACAAAGCGATTCCACGTACAGAAATCGTTAAAAAAATCTGGGTTTACATTAAAAAGAATGGCCTCCAGGACAAAAAGAACCGTCGTATGATCAATGCTGACGCGAAACTTAAAGTTGTTTTCGGTGGAAAAGCACAAATTTCCATGTTCGAACTTGCAAAAGTTCTTTCAAAGCACGTAAAATAGTCTCCCGACTATTTTCAAATGAAAGGGGGCTTTATCGCCCCTTTTTTTATGCTTTACACTTTTCTTTTCCTTGTTAATTGATCATTGTTTGTTTGACATTGTTCATTTCGGTTACAGAAATCCCTGGTACAAAAAATGTTCAATGTCAAACAAACAATGAGCAATGATCAGACTTTTCCCTGGCATCCTTTTTCCCCTTGTAGTGTGACACTTTTTTCTCAAACGAAAAATGTTTCTCTCCGTAATCTGCGTAATCTGCAAAAACTGTGGCTAACTTTGAGTAAATATATTTTCCTATGAAGCCACTTCGTATTGCCATAAATGGATTCGGTCGTATCGGCCGCGTCAGCTTAAGAGTGATTTTTGAACGCAAGGATATCGAGATCGTTGCAATAAATGATCTTACAGATGCACATACGCTCGCACATTTGCTGAAGTATGATTCCGTACACCGCCGCTTTCCCGGTGAAGTAAAAGCAGATGGAAACGCCATTATTGTAAATGGAAAACGAATTCCGGTTACCGCTGAAAAAGATCCTGCGAAGCTTGACTGGGGCGCTTATGATACGGATATCGTTATTGAATCAACAGGCCATTTCCTGGATCTTGCAAGCGCAACATTGCATTTGAATGCCGGTGCAAAAAAAGTTTTGCTCTCTGCTCCGCCTAAGGGAAATGACATCAAAGCGATCGTGATGGGTGTGAATGATTCTATTCTCACAAATGATGATCGTATTGTTTCCAATGCATCCTGCACCACCAATTGTGCTGCGCCGATGATCAAGGTGCTGCATGATAACTGGGGAATTGAAGATGGTTTTATTACAACGATTCACTCGTATACCGGTGATCAGCGATTGCATGATGCGCCACATAAAGACCTTCGCCGTGCGCGTGCAGCAGCCGTTTCTATGGTGCCTACCTCCACCGGTGCAGCGAAAGCGATCACACGGATTTTTCCTGAACTCGAAGGAAAGCTGGGCGGTTGCGGTATTCGTGTTCCGGTTCCTGATGGTTCATTAACAGACATTACGTGTGTGCTGACAAAACACGCAACGGAAGCAGATATCAATGCTGCATTTAAAAAGTCGGCTGAAGGTGAATTAAAAGGCATTCTCGAATACACAGAAGACCCGATCGTTTCGATTGATATTGTTGGCAATCCGCATTCCTGCATTTACGATGCAGAGTTCTGTGCCGTTGTTGGAAATATGGTGAAAGTAATCGGCTGGTATGATAATGAAATGGGATATTCCAACCGGTTGATTGACCTTGCGGTAAGGATGGGTGGGTAAAGTAAATGTACAATTTGGGATGTACGATTTACATTTTGTTATTTCTGCAACTACTTTTTGTAGATATCCAATCTCTTTTCGCCAAGCACAAAAATAGCATTGCGTTCCATGCGCATATCTTTTGTTGTGGAATCGCCAACCGGGCTGGTGTAATTAATATGCTCGTTGATAATGATTGCATCTGCCTGCAGCATTCCATCCTTGTAATAAATTACCGTATTATCCACAACCTGGAAACTTTTCAGTTGAAGTACCGGCAATGTTTTGGAATAAGTGCCGAACACATCAAAGACAAGAATTCCGGTAGCAGGATTATTCAGAAATAAACGATTGTCTTTTTCAATAATGAAGTTAGGTTGAAGATCAATTCCAAGCACCTGGGAAAGATTTCCACTGCGATGTTCTACTTCAAGGCTGCGGTTGAGTCGCAACAACTCAAAATTACGCATGTCATAAATCCATAAACCATTGTCATGCGATGCAGCAACCAGTGAAGTCATCGGAAAGCCGATTGTTTCAAGTGTGAGCGCCTCGCCATTCTGACTTAATGTATTATCAAGCGTTACTACACGATTGAAATCCTTGTAGAATAAAATAATCCGCAGGGCATTTGTAGCGTTTGCAGAAGTGATCGCTCCGAATGTTTTATTGCTGAATGTTTTTTGAAGCACGCCAAGCGAATCGTATTTGAAGATTGATTCGTCTTTGATCAGGTAAACATTCCCGAGATTATCGCTGGTCATTTTATCTGCGTCCGTGTTTACAATTGCATCAGGAATTTTCGTTCCGGCAATAAAAGAGATCAGCGGCAAAAGAAGTATCAGTGCGTAAAGGCGGTTCATTGATCTAAAGTTACTCCAAAAATGGAGCCATGAATGAGACCTTCCTTCAAACCAGAATTTAATGACCTGGTGTCCGCGGCGGCGGATGGCGGCTTGATGATTGCTTAATGCGATGTGAGAAAAAAATGAAGGATCCATGTTTTATTTTTTACTCAACAGTAAATAGCGCTCACCTTAATGAAAGCAGCTCTTCGGCGAATTTTCTTTCATTCGACAATCGCGGAATTTTATGCTGGCCGCCAAGTTTTTCTTTCGACTCCAGCCACCTGTAAAATGTTCCTTGTGGCATACTATGTATTTGTGGCACCTGCAAAACATGGTTGTGGTAACGCTTTGCTTCGTAATCGGAATTGATCGATTTTAAGGCATTATCCAGCATCTCTGTAAAATAATGAAGGTTTTCCGGTGGTGTGCCGAATTCAATCAGCCACTGGTGCGCACCTTGTTTTGCGTCCTTATCCATAAAAATTGGAGCGACAGTATATTCATTCACTTTTGCATTCGTTTTTTCACAAGCTATTTCCAGCGCTTTCTCAGCATTGGCAATCATCAACTCTTCACCAAATACATTGATGAAATGTTTTGTCCGACCTGTGATTTTAAAACGATAGGGCAGCAGTGATGTAAATTCAATCGTGTCACCCACATTGTATCGCCATAATCCGCCCGTTGTGGAAATGATGAGCGCATAGTTTTGCCCGGTTTCAACTTCACTCAAAGTCAATGTTTTTCCCTGCTCATTATCCCATTCTTTCTCGGGAAGGAATTCATAATAAATTCCATAGTCCAGCATCAATAATAATTCATTGGAATCGCGCTGGTCCTGCATTCCGAAAAATCCTTCCGAGGCATTGTATAATTCAAGCAGGTGAATATCGAAACCGAGAATTTCATTTACCTGGTGCCGGTAAGGAGAATAGCTGACACCGCCGTGAAAATAAACTTCAAGATTCGGCCAAATTTCTTTGATCGTTTTTTTGCCGGTAACTTCAAGAATCCTTTTCAGCAGCACCAGCATCCAGGACGGCACACCGGCAAGGCTCACTACATTTTCAGCGATGGTAGAATGCGAAAGCTTCTGTAGCTTTTCATTCCATTCACCGATAAGTGCAATATCAACGCTCGGTGAACGAAAATAGTCAGCAATGAACGGAAGGTTCTGGATGATAATTGCAGATACATCACCTGCGTATGTTTCATAATTCTCAAATAAATCGGTTTGATGACTTCCGCCTAATGCAAGATTTTTTCCGGTGAAAAGCTGGTGATTGGGATAATTATCACAATAAAAAGTGATCATGTCTTTACCGCCTTTGTAATGGCAACCTTTAAGCGATTCTTCTGTGATAGGAAGAAATTTACTTTTATCGTTTGTTGTTCCCGCCGATTTTGCAAACCATTTCACTTCTGTCGGCCATAAGAGAAATTGTTCGCCATGACGAAGCCGGTCGATGTAAGGCTTCAATGAATCGTAAGATTGCAAAGGAACATCTCTCCTGAATTGTTCCATGTTCTTGATATCATTGAAACCATGTTGAAGCCCGAATGCGGTTTCGCGCCCTGATTCAATTAATTTTTCAAACCATTCGCCCTGCACTTCATGCGGATATTTCCGAAAGAGATCGATCTGGTGAATGCGTTTCACCATGTACCAGGATGCTATGGAATTCAGGAATGGCAAGGGAAAAGATTTAGATCCGCCGCGGCGGATACGATGTAGGAATTACGATTTATTTTTGAATGTTGAATTAATAAAGTTATTTGACAAATTCTCTTTTCAAAATGGCTCCGTCTTTATCGTCTACCAATAGTCTTTCGCACCAGGACTATCTGTTTAAATTGCAATAATATCAATAACGGAAAAATACCATTTTTCATCTTCTTCGCTCCAGGTAGAACGGACTTGCTTCGTTTCAAAAATTTTGATTGCGGTTTCTTTTTTCATGACACGGCTATGATTAAAAATAAATAAAACAAAAAATAAAAATCAAATTGAACAGCCTCTAATACAATGCTAAAATGTAAATCTTATCGCAAGACAAGTTTTATTTTACAGGCACTTTATTAATATCAATGTCAGCAGGAACTATTGTCTCAGGAACAAACCGGCGATCAATTAATTCTGACATCGGGATCTTCCGTTTTAAAATTCCCATACTGATTGCCATATCCTGAATTTCCTGCAATTCTGCATCCGTCGGAGTAAGTTGTACATACGACACCCGGTAAGGAGATGATGTAAGAACGTAATTGAGCACCTTTTCATCCTGCCGGAAATACGGAGCAACAAGCTTAGCTGCTTCTGCACGATGTGTTTCTGCCCATTCGCCCGATTCCGCAATTCCGCGCACGAGATCACGCACAACATCCGGCCTTTCTTTGATAAGATCTTCATGCACGACGAGCACACACGAAATAAAAGCCGGCCATAGATCGCGCGCTAAATAAAGCACACGGCCTGATCCGTCTAACTCAGCTTTTGCGCAGAATGGCTCACCGACAAAGTAACCGTCTATTGCGCCGGATGCTAATGAGGTTGGCATATCAGGAGGCGGAAGGATAACGAAATTGATATCGCCTTCTTTCATTCCCTGGTCGCTCATTAATTTATGGATCATAAGATTCTGATTGCTGTACAAGCTTGGTAGTGCCATCGTTTTGCCTTTCATATCACGCAGGCTGGTGGCAGGATTATTTTTCGCAACGATTATTTCCGAGCCATCACGGTGTCCGAGATAACAGATCTTTATCGGAACGCCATCTTCACGCATTTTCATGGCAAGAGGTGCAATCATAAACGTTGCCATGATCTGCTTTGCCTGAAGTGCGCTTACAACAGTCGGGAAATCTGTAAAACGCTGTGAGCTGAAATTGGTATTGGATGCTGTTGTTCTCGAAGCGAAATCTGTAACCGGGCAAGTAAGATGGCAGGTTACAGGAAGATAACCAATGATCAATGATTGTTTTGCTTCCGTGTTTGGCCCTGTATGATTTACATCAGCGGCATCTTTATTTTCCCATGGCTTAAAACGAAGCAATGCAAGTGCGGCAATGAGAACAATAATTCCGGACAATAAAAATATTGTTTTACGTTTCATTTTTATGGAGTATGAGTTCGGTTAGTATCTGAAGAATCAGTTTGCAGACCAAGCTCGGCTAGGATGCCACGCATAGCTTCTATCACTGCGGGATGTGTGAGGTCGCGCGGACGTTTTGCATCAATGCGTAATTCTTTGCTGATTGTTGCAGGACGATTGGATAAAACAAGCACGCGATCTGCAAGCTGGGCAGCTTCTTCAATGTCATGTGTTACAAAAACAACCGTGCGCGGACGTTTTACAAGTAAACGGTTTAATTCGCTTCGCAGGCGTAAACGGGTTTGATAATCAAGCGCAGAAAATGGTTCATCCATCAGTAAAATATCCGAATCACCAGCCAGCACACGCGCAAGTTCTACGCGTTGACGCATTCCGCCTGAAAGCTCGTGTGGATAATGATCTTTAAATTCCTGCAGGTTGATCAGCTCAAAAAGTTCGCTTAATTCTTTTTTACGTTCCGATTCGTCAGCAATAGATCGTAAACCCATGTTTATATTTTCCGTCACCGTCAGCCATGGGAAAAGTCCATCGCTTTGATAAACGGTACGCATTATTCCTTCCGCTTTTATTTTTCCTGTCGTCGGTTTGAGATGGCCCGACAATAAATTAAGCAAGGTTGTTTTGCCACAGCCCGAAGGTCCGACAAGCACAACAAATTCGCCACGCTCTACTTTTATATCCAGGTTTTGCAACACAGCAAGTTCACCGTAACTATGCGATACGTTATCGAGAATAAGCGGATTTGAAGTATTATCTTTCATAACCCCAGCGTAGATTCGGTAGTTTTGTAAGTTGTGCAAGCAGGCGATCTACTCCCATTCCTAACACGCCGATGATTATCATGTAACAAACGGCAGTGTCAAGCCGCAAACCATTTCGCGCATCCCAAATTCCGTAACCAAGTCCATCCTGGCAACCGACCATTTCTGCCGCAACAATTACGATCCATGCAATTCCATAAGTAACACGCAGCGCTGTGACGATCTGTGGAAGCACTGCAGGAAAAGTTACTTTCGTCAGCAACTCTGTGCCTTTGTAATTATAATCATGCGCAACACGGAAATAAATTTTCGGAATATTTGCAACTGCCGCCATGGTTGAAAGTGCAAGCGGAAAAAATGTTGCCATGAACAGCAGAAAGATGGCCGGCTTATCGCCAATGTGAAACCACAGTATTGCAAAAGGAATCCATGCGAGCGGGGATAGGAAACGAAAAAAATTAAGCATCGGAACAAATGCTTTTCTTGCCGCAAGATGTTGGCCAAGCCAAAGTCCGGATGGAATAGCAAGACAAACCGAAATAATAAAGCCAACAGTCACACGCCACATAGAAGCGATGATGTCGTTGATCAGGCGGCCGGATGCAAATTCTTCTTTGAAGCTTCTAACCACATCACCGGGTGAAGGCAGTTGAAAGGAGGCGACAAGATGAAAACGGCAGGTGAGATACCATACGAGCAACAAGCAGAAAATTACTGCTACCGGAAGAAGAAAGCTGAGCTTTTTGAATGGTTGCCCAGTCATTATTCAGAATATTAATTGTGCAGGCAAATGTACGAAAGTTTGAAAATTTTCAGGCAGGAAAATGGTGCCCCAAATGCTATTTAAAAGGACGAAACCAAATGCCCAGGCTGTTCAATAATTCCATCGTTGGTTTTTTATTGTTTTCAAGCAGGTAAAAGTTGGGATTGATCGTCGATTGCTTTATAAAAGGAAATTCAGCAGCATAATTTCTTTGTGTATCTATGAGCAGCAAACCAGGATAAACCTTGTTCTCGTCTTCCTGGTAACGCCATGTTCGCCGGTCCGATTCAGGCCTTAATGCATTTGGAAAATTTTCCATGCATGAAGAACATGCGTAATTGTAAAATTCATTATCCGGATGATCGATTACAAGAACAAGATTAATTTTATTTTCGACGCAAACGGCGTTCAGCTCATTGCATCTGATGTACACACTATCAACATTAACAGCAGTAACGCCTTTATAAACCAAAGGATCAGTTGCATGCTGTATTGTTTTCTCCATTGAAATTGCCTGGTAGCTTAAACATGCCAATGGAATCAGCAGGTACAAATAAAAATAGTTGTTGTTTTTTATATCATTGAACCATGCAACTATAAATGCCAGCATTACAGGAATCGCGAGGTACATTCTCGAATAAGAAAAGTACACTGAATCTTGTCCATCATGGACTTTATTAATTCCAAGCGTCAATATGACCAGGAAAGGAATCAGTACAACGATAATGGCTTTTCTGTATTCTTTTTTTCTGTAAAGCAGGAATGCAAACAGCAGGAATAATACAGGTGACAATACGCCTGCGTTCCGGCAAAAAGGAGTTACGTCATTAAAATAAAGTCCCGGGTAGCGAAGTGATGTGAAAAGGCTGGAAGTGGAAAAAGCAAATTCGTAAGGATGAACATTATAAAACGGATGTGTGATGTAAAAATAATTCGCAGCAAAGTGAATGAGCAATCCCGCTGCTGTTCCTGCTGCCGCGTACAGGTAGAAAGATTTGTTTTTTATGTTTTCCACGAATAAGAATGCAAGGCATGGAAATGCGAGCAATACTGAATTTGCATTTACACTAAAACCAAGAACGGCAAGAAAAAAACAAAGCAGGAAAGACCATTTTGATTTTGGATAAAATATGCCAATGCAGGCAAAAGAATTGATAAAAATTCCTGTAATGAAACCTCTTGGCATGGTTGTAATTAATGAATATTCAACCGGCAGCGCTAATGGAATGGAAAGAATCAACAGCGATAATTTTGGCGACTTTTTCAGAAAGACAAAGAACGAAATCAGCACAATAGGAAAAAGAGCGAGAATACTGGTAATTAATGGTAAACATTTATGAGCAGCCATTCCCGCCTTATAGAATGGAACAGCAAGAAAAGATTCAAGCATGGAATTATATGCTTGTCCATAATATCTTGGTTCATGAAATTCACCGTTTGAAAAATCCTTCAGCCCCTGCCACATCATTACCTGGTCGCTGTCGGTATAAGGGAAAGCAAAGTCCCTCAGCACGAATATCCGTAACAGGATAATGAGCAGCAACAGCAATAAAAAGAGCAGGCCGTCTCTGGTGCAGAATTTTCTAAAAACTGATTGCATTATTTTTCAAAATCAAATAGCCTTTACAGGCTGTGTTTCATAATGAAGAAGATGTTTCATCACAAGTTAAAGCAATTTAAAATTTTACCAGGCGGCGTTGGAATGAATAGATTGTAAGTCGCTCAAGTAGGTGCATTGAAATTCAGTGCATACTTATTTTCAAATGTTATTTACTTCCAAACCACTTTTCAATCTCCTCCGTTGTCATTGCATTCAAACAAAATTCCTTCGTCAGCATTCCTTTTCTTGCAGCGATGGTTCCCCAATGAAGATCTTTCAATCGTTCAGTTTCATGCGCGTCGGGATTGATGGAAATCAAAACTCCTTTTTCCATGCAGTATGGAATCCATGTCCAGTCAATATCCAACCTGTATGGATGTGCATTTAATTCTATTGCCACACGATTTGCTGCACATGCGTCAATGATCTTTTTGTGATCGATCGGGTAACCTTCGCGTGAAAGCAAAAGACGGCCTGTTGGATGACCAAGAATTGTTGTGAATGGATTTTCAATTGCTTTTAATAAACGCACAGTTGCTTTTTCTTTATCCATTTTTAAATTGGAATGCACAGAAGCAACTACAAAATCAAATGTTTTTAAAATCTCATCCGTATAATCGAGTGAGCCGTCGTTAAGAATATCGGATTCAATGCCTTTGAAAATACGGAATGGTGCCATTTTTTTATTCAGCGCATCAATCTCCAGCTGTTGTGCAATTACGCGATCGGGTTTTAATCCGCTTGCATAAAAAGCAGATTGTGAATGATCACAAATTCCGAAATAAGAATAGCCCAGCTCCCTGCAACGATCGGCCATTTGTTCCAGCGTGTGCATTCCATCGCTGTACTTGCTGTGATTGTGCAGTATTCCTTTCAAGTCACTTTCCTCAATCAGTTTTGGCAGCTTACTGTTTTGTGCAAGCATAATTTCACCCAAACCTTCGCGCAATTCCGGCTCAATATAATCCAGCTCATAGCCCGCGTAAATATCTTCTTCTGATTCCGGATTTTCTTCGCCGCGATACGAAAGTGTATCAAGCTGTTTCAGATGAGCAGCACTTGCAGTAGTTCTGAAAACCACGGAGTAAAATTCATCCTCACTACAAGTATGAACATGCACAGGAATATGCCGCGGGTTTTCAAAAGTATCCAGCTTTATCATTTTCTCATCAACAGCAGCTACAATCTCAATTCCTTCAATAATGATTGTTTTTCTGCGTATGTTTCCTGACAAAGAAATTAATTCTGAGCCGGTTTGTTTTTTCAGGAACGCTACAAGCCTGAGCGCCGTTTCTTCACAAGAGGCATAATGAAACTTGCCCTTGTTTTCCATAGAGAATTCTATGAATTTCTTAACAGCGGCTTGCGTTTTTTCTCCAAATCCTTTCAGATCGATCAAACGATTTTCTGTGCAGGCATACAATAATTCTCCCGGCGATTCAACTTCCAGCTCGCGCCATAATTGTCCCACTTTTTTCGGACCAATTCCTTTTATGCGTAACATTTCAATTACACCGGCAGGGGTGATGGCCAGCACATCTTCCAGCTCTTTCAGCTTTCCTGTGGTCTGCAATTCATAGATCTTTGCAGCAATGCCTTTTCCGATTCCTTCAATGGTGCTTAATTCTTCAGGCAATTTTCCTTCGAGATTAATATCCGTTTTGTCCAAGCGGTATGCAGCATTTGCAAGTGCTTTTATTTTGAAAGGATTTACGCCGTGCAGCTCTTGTAATTGAGCCGTCAGCTTCAGGGAATCTGCTATTTTTGAGGTATTCATTTAATCAGAAATTAAGTTGTAAAAATGGGAAATATTCTTGCATGAAGGAGCAGGAAAGGGGGAGCAGGCGACAGGAAATGATAAATAGGCTTGTACTTATAATTTAGAGTAACCCGTGTGAAGTACAATTTTCAGATTATCTTTATATAATTAATCGCCCCCTTTCTCAAATGAAATATTTCTTTTTCCTCCTCGTTTTTTTAAACTCATTTTTTGTAAAGGCGCAGGTTCCTTTTGCTGTTGAAATAGAACCTGTTATTACCGGGCCTCTTCCTGCCATGCATTCATTTGCATTTGCACAGTCGGGAACAAAATGGCTTTTTGTCGGCGGGCGTATCAATGGTATTCATGGATTTTCAACCAATGATAATTTTGACGTTGTTTATGCAAGTGATGTAATAACAGTTGTAGATACTGCAACATGGTCATGGTATTCTTCGCCGCTTGGGGTTTTGCCAACTGCAACTGCTGATCCTTTACGCGCAACGAATATGCAATACACGCGCATAGGAAATTATCTTTACATGACCGGTGGTTTTGGCTGGGACAGTACAGCGAATGGATACCGCACTTTTCCTGTGCTCACTGCAATTCATGTTGATGATATGATCAATGCAGTAATGAGCGGTTCACCGATTGATGTCAATATCCGCCAGTTAAAAGACACGAATCTTATGGTATGCGGTGGTGAAATGACAAATCTGAATGGCGAATGTTTTATTTTCTTCGGACATAATTTCAAAAACCGTTATTCCGATCCGCCACAACCTACATTTCAGCAAACGTATTCAAACAAGATCCGCCGTTTTACAATTGATGATGACGGAGTAAACCTCGGCATCTCAAATTTTTCTGTCATGCTTGATACGAATAATTTTCACCGTCGCGATCTGAATGTTGGCTCTGTTGTAAAACCGGATGGAAGTTTTGGATGGGTTGCGTATAGCGGTGTGTTTCAGAAAACAAGTAACCTTACTTATCCCTGGCCGATAAATTTCGATCCGGCGAATGGTGCAGAAGTTGATTCTTCTTTCAATCAGCGGATGAATAATTATACCTGCGCACTTGTTCCGGTTTATGATTCAGTTCAGCATTGCATGTACACGGTTTTATTCGGCGGTGAAAGCGAATATGATTTTAATCCTGCCAATGGTTCTCTTACATTGGATACGCTGATTCCGTTTGTAAGTGATATTTCCGTGATTATCCATACCGCAAACGGACAATGGCAACAAGTTCCGCTTCAATTGCAAATGCCGGGTTTGCAGGGTTCAAACATGAAATTTGTTCCTGTGTCAAGCGCACCGGCTTATGCGAATGAAGTTGTAAAGCTGCGTGAATTAAGCGGGAGAGTGCTTGCAGGTTATTTAGTAGGCGGAATTAAAGCAGTTGTTCCGAATGGCCATCCTTCTAGCTCTGCGAACGATACGGTTTATCGTGTTTGGATAACGCCGGATCAGAATATGCTGGCGGTAAATAATTTATCAGCCGAAGGTAAAGTGGATGTGTTTCCAAATCCTGCAAATAATCATGTGACAGTTAGGGCGCATACTGCGGAGAAAGTGCAGATTACTGTTTATGATGCACAAGGAAGAATTGTTTTTTTTGAAAATCATTCCGATAGAAGGGACGTAATTTTTTCGACAGAAGAATTTGCTGCTGGCATTTATACCATTCGTGTTCTTGTCGGTGATGCTGTTCTGCAGCAAAAACTGGTGATTGTCAGATGATTTCTGCTACTAATAAATAATAAAGCCAAACCTCACCCCAAACGACAAGCTTAACCCCGTACCATTCTTTTCTTTCAGATCTTTGGCTGAGAAAAAAGAATCAGTTCGTGAAGAAGGGCTAAGTTCATCACCTTCTTTTTCTGAATACGTCAATTCACTTCTGTTTATTGTCCGTTGCAGCATTCCAACACCAAGAAATATATCCGCAACAACTCTCCTGTACGGCGCCCATTGATAACCCGCTGTAAGATTTGTTCCAACTGCTTTTTTTCTTGTCCAGTAATTGTCGATGTAAACTGTCGTGTCGCCGCCGGATCTTTTAAATTCTACAGCTGAATTATATTGTTCCTGACGATAAAAAAAATTAAGTCCCATGTAAAATCCAGTGAGACTTGTACCCATGGAAAGTTTCTTCGCACTTGATTTAAAAGGATGGTATAATCGCGCTTCTGCTGCAAGTTTATATCCCGAAGGTTTTACGAACGAAGTATCAGGATTGTTGAAGTGATATAATTCGTAGCCACCTTCGCCCGTCAGCGAAAAATTATTCGTGATGCGATGTTCAACGGATAAATCGATGGTCGGGAAATTGAATACATCAATCGGGCTGAAAAAATTCAACTTCACATCCATATTGATCGTGCTGTCTCGTTGTCCGAAAGCAGGAATTGAAAACAACAATAAGAGATACAGGAAATTTTTCATAACAGCGTTTCTACTGATACGTCAAAAACCGAACCTGTTATATGGTGTTGGAAATCAGTTGTTTTAAATAGATTGAAAATAAGTTGTGGAAATTTCACCCCGTTTTTTGTTCTGTATTATTTTAATTCCAAAACCGGAAACCAAGCACAAGAAGCAAAGAAATTACGCCATACAGAATGATGAAAATTTTTGCGGACTTATTTTTTATCAGCACAGCGAACAGAATAATTAAGATCACGAGAATGATATTCATGCCCCAGCTATAAACTTCATAGATCCAGGAAAAATTGTCACTGGAAGATTTCTGCCACACGCGGATGAATACTACATTAATGATCAGCCACAGAAAACTCCTGAAAATATCAAATGAAAGTAAGATATAGAAATACTTAAGTGTAGGTTCGTTCTGGACCGGCGCATCGGGAGTAAGGCCAAGATAATTTGTGTGCAGATAAGGATTTGATGGCTGGAGATTGTAATTCAAAATCGTTCCGCAATTCTTACAAAATCTTGCGTCGGGTTGGTTGGGGCAATTACATTGTTGGCAGTTCATAGAACAAAGCTAATTTTTTACTGCAGATTCAATCCAATCGCGTTAAAAAAATCATTGGTAACTTTACCTTATGTCCCGTGTCGACTATTTTGTTGATCTCATTCTGCCGCTTTCCTTACCCAACCTGTTTACTTATCGTATTCCGCAGGAGCTGAATGGAAAAGTGCGTCCGGGAATGCGGGTTGTTGCGCAGTTCGGAAAAAATAAATTGTATTCTGCAATCGTCTGGAAAGTGCATGAAACTGCTCCGGATTATACCACAAAATATATTGATTCGCTGCTCGATGAAAATCCTGTTGTAACCGGCATTCAATTGAATTTTTGGGAATGGATGTCGCACTATTACCTGTGCGCGAAGGGTGATGTGATGACGGCTGCGCTTCCTTCTGGTTTAAGGTTGACCAGCGAAACAAGAATAGTGTTGAATGCAAACTGGGAAGGCGACAGAAAACAACTGGATGATGAAGCTTTTGCAATTTGCGAAGCGCTGGATGTAAAAACAACATTAACGCTGGAAGACATCAGTGCAATTCTTGACAGGAAAACCGTTTATCCTGTGATTCGAAAACTGCTTGAAGAAGGAGTGATACTTGTATACGAAGAAATTCAACAGCGTTACCAGGCGAAATATGAAACGTATGTTCGATTATCGGATGAGTTTTCCGGCGAAGAAAAGCTGAAAGTAGTATTCGGTCAGCTGGAAAAGCGTGCTTTTAAACAAGTGCAATTGCTGATGGCTTACCTGCATTTATCAGCACATCACAGCAAAAATCCGAAAGCAGTAAGAAAAATTGATTTGCTTAAATCTTCCGGTTCAGGGGAAAGTGCGCTTTCTTCATTGATAAAAAAGAAAATTCTATTCTTAGAAGAGCTTGAAGTTTCAAGATTGATATTAAAAGAAAGCGCAAATAAAATCCTGACTTTAAGTCCGCACCAAGAAAAAGCAATTACAGCAATTCGTGCTGCATTTGAGCAGAAAGAGGTTTGCCTTTTACACGGTGTAACTTCAAGCGGAAAAACCGAAGTATATATTCGTCTTATTTCCGAACAGATTGAAAAAGGAAAACAAGTTTTGTACCTGCTGCCTGAAATCGGTCTGACTACACAGCTGATTATTCGCCTTCAAAAACATTTTGGTGAAAAAGTATTGGTTTACCATTCACGCTTCAATGAAAATGAACGTGTCGAAGTGTGGAATGAAGTGCTCAAACAAAACCCGGTTGTTGTGATCGGCGCACGTTCATCCATTTTTCTTCCGTTCGATAAATTAGGAATGGTGATCATTGACGAAGAACATGATTCGTCTTTCAAGCAGCATGATCCTGCTCCGCGTTACAATGCAAGAGAAAGTGCGATCTGGCTTTCAAAGCTGCATGGCGCAAAAACTGTTTTAGGTTCTGCAACACCTTCTGTTGAAACATTTCATCATGCAAAAAATGGCCGTTACGGATTTGCAGAGCTTACAGAACGTTACGGCGGAACATCGCTTCCTGAAATTACAGTGGTTGATATCAAGGAACTTTCCCGCAAGCGATTGATGAAATCACATTTTTCACCTTATCTCATTGAACGGATTGAAACCGCCATGATCAATAAGGAGCAGATCATTTTATTTCAGAACCGCCGTGGATTTGCACCTTCGATCGAATGCCAGGAGTGCGGACATATTCCGCAATGCATTCGTTGTGATGTAAGTGTTACCTATCACAAAAATTCCAACCAGCTGCGTTGCCATTATTGTGGATGGACGACTGCGCCACCAACGCAATGTTCAGCATGCGGAAGCACGGAATTAAAAATGAAAGGTTTCGGCACAGAAAAGATCGAAGAGGAATTGCAGCTTATACTTCCTTCTGCAAAAATTGCGCGCATGGATCTGGACACGACGCGCGGAAAATTCAGCATGCAGCATCTTGTCAATGATTTTGAAGCGCATAAAATAGACATTCTTGTCGGCACACAAATGGTGACGAAAGGGCTCGATTTCGGAAATGTTTCACTAGTTGGAATTCTTTCTGCCGACCAGCTGATGAATTACCCTGATTTCCGTTCTTTCGAGCGCGCGTTTCAATTGATGGCGCAGGTTGCAGGAAGAGCAGGGAGAAGAGATAAAGTCGGAGAAGTGATTATACAAACATTTAATCCTACGCACCCGGTGATTGAATGTGTGATTGGGCATGACTACGGAACGATGTATAACACGGAAGTAACGGAGCGGTTGGAATTTAAATATCCGCCATTCTATCGTTTGATTCGTTTATCGCTCAAAGCAAAAGATCATGTGTTGCTGGATAATGGCGCAGCCTACTTTGCGGAACGATTAAGAACACATTTTGGTGAACGCATTCTCGGCCCCGAATTTCCGCCGGTAGGAAAAGTACGGGATGAATTTGTGAAAAATATCCTGATCAAGATTGAACGTGAAGCCAACAGCACGAAGATGAAAGAAATTCTGGGAAGAGAAATTTTGTTGTTTAGGACGAATGCTGATTTTAAGAAAGTGAGAGTGGTTGCGGATGTTGATCCTGTGTAATTTAAATTTCCGATTTTTTTTTCGCGTGAAGGATAGTAGTGCCACTTAGTGAACCCTAAGGGAGAAAGCCCGGAGTGTGCGGATAATAACCTCAAAGATTTGCGTTGGCTGGATCGTGGCAAATCTTTGAGGTTTGTGAGATGAAACGAGGACTTGTAACGAATAGCCCGACTCGTGAAGGGATATTTTTGTATGTTTCCTTTGCGGGACACGCCAAATAATTAATCCTTAATCTTCAAATGATCAATTTCCGGATTTTTCAATTCTTCTCTCAATTGCCTGGAAGTTTTTCTTGAACCATCATGACTCCAGCCCGGAGGACCAAAAACATACATGAACTTTGCTTTAATGGATGCTGGTTTTTTCAAATCATTTCCAATAGAAAACCATTCATGAAAAACTGTTTTTAAAGGATGATAAGGCTGATCAATATTAGTAGTTAAGCCGTAGACAACTTCCTCTTCTTCTTTTTGAAACGTGCCGAATAATTTGTCCCAGAAGATAAAAACCATTCCAAGATTTTTGTCGAGGTATTTTATATTCGAGCCGTGATGCACGCGATGATGCGATGGTGTAGACATAAACCATTCCAGCGGTCCGAGATTTTTGAAGTATTGTGTATGAATGAGAATTCCATAGATCTGCGTGATGGCATACATAAGCATTACGTCTTCGCCGCGGAATCCGAGAAGCGGCAATGGAATAAACCAGATGAAACGATAGAGCGGCTGAAAAACAGAAGAGCGAAAGCCAACTGTAAGATTAAATTCTTCGGAAGAATGATGCGTGACATGAACGGCCCAGAACAAACGGCAATAATGATCGACGCGATGCAGCCAGTAAAACATAAAATCTTCAGTGAACAAAAGGATTGTCCAATAGATCCACGGCGTATTTATTTCTGTAAAACGGAATTGAAAAAAATAAGCGAGGAAAATTAAAACAAATCCGCGCAATAAAATATCGAGTCCTAAATTTAATGCAGACAGCCAGACATTCATGAACGTTCCTTTTGTGGAATAAAATTTCCTGTCGTGAAAAAAGCTCAATAGCATTTCACCGCCAATTAAAAAAGCGTAGAGTGGAGTAGAGATGAGGAAGAGGAGCTTTTCTCTAACGAGATCCATGGTGTAAATGTACCACATTGCGGCCACTACGTGGCGATGTAGGATTTTGGAATTACCACATTGTGACAACTATGTGGCGATTTTAAAACGAGATTTAACGGGAGCTATTTATTGCAGCAGTAACAGTTTTTCTTTTACCGCCATTGCTGCATCATAACCACACTTAAATATTTTTTCCCCCGCGCCAAGATCCATCATATTATAATTACCGCATTCAGCTGGTTCAATAAAAATTGTGCATTTATCTTTTTTCTCATTTACTTCCCGCTGAAGCATAAGAATCACATTACGGTCAGCCATATTTTTCATTGCCACATGCTGAATCCCATGCACTACAGGGTTGACATGTACGCCGATAATATTAGCTGCTTTATCGAGTAAAGGCTCAACCGGAAAATTATTCATCACACCGCCGTCAACCAATTCGCGACCGTTGAATTTTACTGGATTAAACAGGATAGGAATGCAGGACGATCCGCAAATTGCCGGAACAAGCTCACCGGAATTTATGAAAAGAGATTCGCCCTGTAGGATATCCGTTACAGCAACTGTAAGCGGCCGGTCTAATTCTTCAAAAGTTTTCGGCAGGTAAGCGGAAAATAATTTCGCGATCTTGTCCATGTTAAGAAATCCCGGCTTTCTCCAGGTTGGCCGCGCCCATTGGTAAATTTTATATGAACTGATAAGCCGCAACGTATCTGCTGCTTTATGTCCTGAAAAATAAAATGCACCCACAACAGCGCCCGCACTCGTTCCGGAAATTGCATCGACGTGAATTCCTAATTCGTCAAATGCCTGCAAAACCCCGAGATGTGCGAATCCTCTTGCGCCGCCACCGCTTAGAACTAATCCAATTTTCATGTTGATGTATTGAGTATTTGGTATTGCGTATTGTGAACGGGTGGTATAATATCAATACCCACGACTCAATACTGAATGCGCCCTTCACCGTCCAAAATAGTCTTCCAATGAAAATTTCTGCTTCACGCGCACGCCTCTTTCTGTTTCTTCTACTGTGCAGCATTCATTTAAACCATCATGTTCGAAAAACAAAACGAATTCTTTTTTTGCAGCTTCAGGAAGAAACGTTTCTTTTTCTTTCAGCGTTTCAAGCGGACGCACATCATACGCCATGATCCACGGAAGTGGAATGTGCGCAACGCTCGGCATTAGATCAGCCATGTACACAACAGTTTTTCCCTTGTAAGAAATGACAGGATGCATCATCGCGCCTGTATGTCCGCGCGTCCACATCGTTTTGAAACCGGGAATTAATTCTTCACCCTCTTTCAGAAATTTCAGTTGACCGCTTTCCTGTATCGGAATAATATTTTCTTTTAGGAAACTTGCTTTTTCACGCGCATTTGGTTTTGTGGCCCAATTCCAATGCTCCTCATTGCTCCAATACGTTGCATTCGGAAAAACAGTTTCCAGCTTTGAACGGTCGCCGTTGTATTTCACGCTTCCGCCGCAATGATCAAAATGCAAATGCGTGAGAAACATATCGGTGATGTCAGAAAAATCAAATCCTTTTGCTTTAAGCGATTTTTCAAGCGACGCATTTCCATTCAGAAAATAATGACCGAAGAATTTTGCATCCTGCTTATCACCCATGCCGTTATCGATGAGAATTAAACGCTCACCGTCTTCCACCAGCAGGCAGCGCATGGCCCAGTTGCATAAGTTGTTTTCATCGGGAAGATTTTCTTTGCTCCACAGGATTTTCGGAACGACGCCATGCATTGCACCGCCATCTAACTTGAAAAAACCGGTTTCAATTGTATGTAATTTCATAGTAGTTCTTAATTCGGAGTTTTTAGTTCGGAGAGTATTTAGTTCGTGTAGTAGTTAAGAAATAAATAATCTCCGAACTAAAAACTCCGAACTTCCATTTCATTTCGGTGCCCATGGATTTGTGGGTGGAGCCGGAGGAATATCCTGATCAGGGGTTTCTGGTGCTTTTGGATTTTGATACGGATGCTGAAAAGGATTTTGCTGTGACGGATGCTGATAAGGATTTTGTTGTGGCGGATTTTGATAAGGGTTTTGTTGATATGGGTTCTGCTGGTAAGGATTTTGTTGTTGCGTATTTTTTACGTAAGGATTTTGGCTGCTGTAAGATGGCGAACCAGGCTGCTGATAATTCGGATAGGGATTTGCCTGGAACGGTGGAATATGCTGCGCAAGATTCGGCCTGGCAGAATAACTTTTTGATGTTCCGACGATTGACATGACAAGGAAAAAAATAAAGATCAACATATTGAACAAACTCCCTCCGATTGCATCACTCGGAACGCTATTGCTGTTGTAGAGAGAATCATCGCAGAAACAATTACATTTTGCTGCCGTCATGATAAAAATGCAGGTAATAAGTCCGATCACGCTCATGACGATCCCGATAATTGAAAGTGCACGCATAAGTTGAGTTTTTTAAGAGAGAGCCTCTGCCGTTGCTGGTTTAAAGGTAATTGAAAAATAAACGGGTACGATCAGCCGCGTCAGAACTTACAAGGTACGAAAGTACAAAACCATTAGCGTGAAGCAGGGTTGTTCAGATTCACTATGTGCGCATTTCTTGCTTTGCTCGTTTTTTGTAGCGATTCGCCAAATTAGTTTCTCAGCGACAGATCATATCCCTTTACATTTAACAGCATTTTGTTTAAAACAATAAAATGATTTGACCATATCAGCGCGTCATTGGAATTAGCTTCGGTGAAATATTAAAAACGATGCGAATTCATTTTATTGCGATTGGTGGAAGTGCAATGCATAATATGGCGATTGCAATGAAGCTGAAAGGGAATAATGTCACAGGTTCTGATGATGAAATTCTTGAACCTTCAAAATCAAGATTG
Source organism: Bacteroidia bacterium (assembly GCA_039918435.1). Lineage (GTDB taxonomy): Bacteria > Bacteroidota > Bacteroidia > Palsa-965 > Palsa-965. The sequence goes on from JBDSHN010000078.1 coordinate 22,118, forward strand.
GAAAAGCACGGACTGTTGCCTGATCAAATGGGCTGGCGGCCTGAAGTGATTACAAAAGATATTGATGAAGTAATTCTAGGTATGCACGCGCGTGCAGATAACCCGGAATTAATACGTGCGCATGAATTGGGCTTGCGGATATTTTCTTACCCTGAATATTTATACGAGCAAAGTAAAAATAAAACACGTGTTGTTATTGGCGGCAGTCATGGAAAAACTTCCATCACCGCATTGGTTTTGCATGTTCTGAAGCAGTGTGGTATTGATTCCGATTATATGGTGGGTGCACAGCTGGCAGGATTTGAAACAATGGTGAAGATTACGACTGAAGCAAAATTCATCGTGCTGGAGGGTGATGAATATCTCGCTTCACCGGTTGACCGTCGGCCGAAATTTCATTTGTATCATCCGCATCTTGCTTTGCTCAGCGGAATTGCGTGGGATCATATTAATGTGTTTCCGACGTTTGAAATTTACATTGAACAATTTAAAATTTTCACTGATCTCATTGAACAGAACGGTACGCTTGTTTATTGTGAAGCAGATGAAGTAGTGAAGAAAGTATGTGAGCAAGCACGCCCGGATATTATTTTGAAACCTTATAATGTACCGCAACATGAAATTATCGATGGAACTACATTCCTGATTTGTGATAATATAAAAGTGCCGCTGTTGATTTTCGGCGATCATAATCTCATGAATTCAGAAGGAGCGCGTTTGTTGTGTAATGAAATGGGTGTGAGCAACGAGCAATTTTATGCAGCCATTCAATCTTTCAAAGGTGCTGCACGCCGGCTGGAGCTTGTACGAAAAGAGGAAACTTTTTCATGCTTTAAGGATTTCGCGCATTCGCCGTCTAAACTAAAAGCAACAACTGCTGCAGTCAAAAAACAGTTTCCCGGAAGAAAAGTAGTTGCCTGCATGGAACTGCATACATTCTCTTCGCTCACCTCCGACTTTCTGAAAGAATACAATGGATCAATGGATGCAGCTGATGAAGCTTTTGTTTATTTCAATCCGCATACCATTGCTCATAAAAAGCTGGAGCCCATTTCGGAAGCGCAGGTGAAGGAAGCTTTTGCAAGAGAAGATTTAAAAGTATCAACCGATTCGCAGGCACTTGTTGCAGAATTGAAATCGCGCAATTGGAATAATTCTGTTTTACTTTTAATGACAAGTGGAAATTTTGATGGAGTTGATTTTGCTGAATTTGCGGCCGGTTTAATAATTTAACTTATTGATATGCAATTAACTATAGCTGTGTTGTCAATAAATTAATCATTTGATTAAAATGTTTGTTTAATTAAAAAATCTGTGCTTACTTTGTACCGTAATTGATTTTTTTGATGAAAAGAAAAATAAAAGTGGTTGACAGTACGACTGAAGAGAAGATAAAGGAAGCTGCACGCAGACTTTTTACACAAAAAGGTTTTGAAGCCGTAAAGACAAGAGACATTGCTGCTGAAGCCGGAATTAATCTTGCATTGCTCAATTATTATTTCAGGAGCAAGCAAAAATTATTTGATGTGATCATGATGGAAAATGTAAGGCAATTTGTGCAAGGTGTGGCAGTCATACTTTCTGATGTGGATGTGCCCTTGTATGCTAAGATGGAAAAATTAGTTGGTCATTATATTGATATGTTATGCGCAACGCCTGACCTGGCATTTTTCATTTTTAATCAAATGCGCATTGCAGGTCATAATGATGGAATAACAATTCCACCTGAAATTCTTGCAGCAAGAGAAATGATGCAAAAACAGATCAGCGCGGAAATGGCGGCTGGCAGAATTGCAAAAGTAGATCCGCTTCATCTTATGGCAAACTTGCTTGGGTTAGTAGTATTTCCTTTTATCGCAAGTCCGCTTCTTAAAGCGAGAAGAAATATCACTGACAAAAAATTTATGGAGCTGATGCAGGAACGTAAAAAATTAATTCCAATATGGATCTCTGCTATGTTAAAGCCTGGTTGATTTTTTTGCATACAGGTTAATCAAATGATTAAAACCAAATATTAATTGAATTACCAATGAAAAAACGATCATCATGAAAAAAACAATTCTCACATTCAGCTTTTTACTTTTCTCGCTGTTTGTTCTTGCACAAAATTCAGCACTCTCACTTATTCAATGCGATTCGCTGGCGTTAAAAAATTATCCGTTATTACGTCAGCAGGAGCTGATTGAAAAAAGTAAAACGTACACACTTGAAAATGCTTCAAAGGGATATTTGCCGCAGATCAGCATTAATGGTCAGGCAACCTACCAGTCGGAAGTATTAACGATACCAATTTCAATTCCGGGATTAGAAATTGAAACGCCGGGAAAAGATCAGTACAAATTGTATGGAGAAATCACACAACCATTAACTGATCTGTATACTGTCGGGCGCCAAAAAGAATTGTACGCTTCCAATTCAGAAATACAAGGTCAGTCATTGCAGGTTGATTTATATAAATTGAAAGAGCGTGTGCATCAATTATTTTTCGGCATTTTGCTGGTAGACGAGCAGCTTGTGCAAATTGCTATCAAGGAAAAAGATATTGAATCAGGGATTACAAAAACAAATGCTGCTATAACAAACGGTATCGCATTTAAAAGCAGTGCAGATGTATTAAAGGCAGAACTGCTGAATAACAAACAGCGCACCATTGAATTGAAAGCAACACGCAAAGCTTATGCTGACATGCTGGGTTTATTTATCAATCAACCGCTTGATGAAAATACAAAACTGACAAGACCACAAGTGGTAGCTGTTTCTGCTGTAATTGCCCGGCCTGAGTTAAAGCTGTACGACATTCAGCATAAGAATTATGATATTCAAAGTCGCCTGTTGAAATCAAAAAGTTTACCGAAGTTCAGCTTGTTTTTTCAGAGTGGCATCGGCAAGCCTGCGTTTAATCCGTATGTAAATGAATTTCAGTTTTATTATATCGGCGGACTTCGCCTGAGCTGGTCGCTTAGCAATTATTATACGCTCAGAAAAGAACGTGATATTATCGGGATCAATCAAAGCATGATTGATATTCAACGCGAAACTTTTCTGTTCAATACAAATCTTACTATTACACAGAAAAGCGCTGATATTACTCGTTTACAGGAATTGATCAACGTAGATAACCAGATTGTGGCTTTGCGTACGAATATAAAAAATGCCGCTGCCGCTCAATTGGAAAATGGCGTGATCACCAGCAACGATTACCTCCGCGAAGTAAATGCGGAAGATCAATCCAAACAAAATCTTTTGCTTCATGAAGTGCAATTGCTTATTGCCAATTACGACTTGCTGAATACATCTGGAAATTAATTTCAAAAACATAGTCCAATGAAAATTTTAAATACAACTTTCGCGGCGTTTCTTATTTTGATCCTGGCTTCATGTGGTAATAAAGCCACAGATGCTGATGCTTCTGGTTCTTTCGAAGCGGAAGAAACAATTATTTCTGCCAATGCAACCGGTACAATTCTTCAGCTCGGAGTAGAAGAAGGGCAAACACTGAAGACCGGTCAGCAAATCGGTTATATTGATAGCCTGCAATTGTACCTGAAGAAAAAACAGCTCCAGGCGCAGATCACTTCCACGCTCAGTCAGCGTCCTGATATTTCTGCACAGGTTGCCGCATTGCAGGTGCAGCTCAAAACTGCTGAGCGCGATCAACAACGCATTGCAAATCTTGTAAAAGCAGATGCTGCAACACAAAAACAGCTCGACGATGCAAACGCGCAGATTGATCTCGTTAAAAAACAAATTGCAGCACAACAATCTTCGCTTGGCATTACTTCCGGAAGCATCACGCAACAGGCAGCTCCATTGGAAGTGCAGATTGAACAAATGAATGATCAGCTTGAAAAATGCAGGATCATTAACCCGGTAAACGGAACGGTGCTCGCTAAATACGCAGAACAAAATGAAATGGCCACAATGGGGAAACCTCTTTATAAGATCGCTGATATTTCTTCGCTTACTCTCCGTGTTTATATTACCGGAAGTCAATTGTCGCTGGTAAAGCTCAACCAGGATGTGAAAGTTATGGTAGATGATGGCAAAGACGGATTTCGTGAATACAAAGGGCAGCTCACATGGATCAGCGATAAAGCGGAATTCACACCAAAGACAATTCTCACAAAAGAAGAACGCACGAATCTTGTATACGCGGTAAAAATAAAAGTTCCGAATGATGGTTTGCTGAAACTCGGCATGTATGCAGAAGTAAAATTTTAGACCATGAACGCTGTTACGCTTGATGCACTTACAAAAACGTACAACAAAGAAACTGTTCTTGCTGTAGACAAACTTTCATTTGAAGTTGGTAAGGGAGAATTGTTTGGATTGATTGGCCCGGATGGTGCAGGGAAGACCAGCATTTTCCGGATGCTTACCACATTACTCTTGCCTGATTCAGGAACAGCGTCGGTGGATGGTTTTGATATTGTAAAGGATTATAAAGCCATCCGTCAGCGAGTGGGTTATATGCCGGGAAAATTTTCTTTGTACCAGGATCTGACAGTTGAAGAGAATCTTGATTTTTTTGCAACAGTATTTGGTACAAGTGTCAAAGAAAATTATGAGCTGATCAAAGATATTTATATCCAGATCGAACCTTTCAAAAAGCGTCGTGCAGGGAAATTATCAGGCGGCATGAAACAAAAGCTTGCATTATGCTGTGCGTTGATTCACAAACCTTCTGTTTTATTCCTTGATGAGCCGACTACCGGGGTAGATGCAGTTTCCAGAAAAGAATTCTGGGAAATGCTCAAGCGTTTAAAAATGCAGGGAATTACAATTCTCGTTTCAACTCCTTACATGGATGAGGCCACACTCTGCGACCGGATCGCGCTGATGCAAACGGGAAGAATTTTATCCATTGATACTCCGGCAGCAATTGTAAATCAATACGAAGGAAATTTATATGCGGTTAAATCAGGTAAGATGCACCAATTGCTGAAAGACCTGCGTGCTTTTCCCGGAACATTAAGCTGTTTTGCGTTTGGTGAATTTCTGCATCTCACTTTTATAAATGATACAATTGAAAGTGAAGCACTGGTAAAACAGTACCTGGAAGCAAAAGGACATACTGAAATTGAATTTAAAAAAGTGCAACCGACAATTGAAGATTGCTTTATAAAACTTTTAAAAGATTAAGATGAACGAGCCCGTTATTAAAACAGAAAAACTGACCAAGCGATATGGCGATTTCATTGCGGCCAATGAACTCAGCTTTGAAGTTTATCCCGGAGAAATTTTCGGTTTCCTCGGCGCGAATGGTGCAGGCAAAACAACAGCCATGCGGATGCTTTGCGGTTTATCCGCTCCGACATCGGGGAAAGCTACGGTTGCAGGGTTTGATATTTACACGCAGACAGAAGAGATAAAAAAGAACATCGGCTACATGAGCCAGAAATTTTCACTGTATGAAGATCTGACGGTGATGGAAAATATTAAGTTCTATGCCGGCATTTATGGTTTGTCGGATAAAATGATAAAAGATAAAAGCGAACAACTGGTTGAGCAGCTGGGATTGAAAAACGAAGCGAAAAAACTGGTAAGCGAATTACCACTCGGATGGAAGCAGAAATTATCGTTTTCAGTTTCTGTCGTTCATAAACCACGTATTGTTTTTCTTGATGAACCAACTGGTGGTGTTGATCCTGTAACACGCAGACAATTTTGGGATCTGATCTATGATGCGGCCGACCAGGGAATCACTGTTTTTGTCACGACGCATTATATGGATGAAGCAGAATATTGCAACCGTATTTCTATTATGGTGGATGGAAAAATAGAAGCGCTCGATACACCACTTAACCTGAAGAAAAAATACGGTGCTGATTCCATGGATGATGTGTTTTATGAACTGGCCCGTGGTGCAAAAAGAAAAGCTGATTAACAAAAAGGAGCAGGAAAATTAGCGGCAGGAGGCAGGAATAGTATTGATTTAAAAAGATATAAGATGAGACAATTAATTTCGTTTATCCGAAAAGAGTTCCTTCATGTTTTCCGTGACAGAAAAACATTGCTGTTGTTATTCGGCCTGCCAATTGCTGAGATTGTACTCTTTGGTTTTGCACTGACGAATGAAGTGAAAAATTCAAAGATTGTTATAGTCGATTATGCGAGAGATGCAGCTTCACAACAATTGGTAAACCGCATTGACGCAAGTAAATATTTTGAAATTGAAAAGTCATTGGCCGATCAGAAAGATATTGAAGCAGCATTCAAAGAAGGCAAAGTAAGAATGGCGGTTATCATTCCACCGAATTTTAACTCAGATCTGTTGCATTTTAATAAAGCGCAGATACAGGTAATTGCAGACGCATCAGATCCGAATACAGCAACAACGCTGACTAATTATATTTCAACTATCGTTGCTGCATTTACAGCGCAGCTTGGACAAACAGCAAAAGTTCCTTACACCATTATTCCTGAAGTTAGAATGTTATATAATCCGGAACTGAAAGGTGCACCTAATTTTATTCCCGGAGTAATTGCGCTTGTTCTGATGCTGATCTGCACCATGATGACTTCTATTTCTATTGTAAAAGAAAAAGAAATGGGGACAATGGAAATTCTGCTGGTATCTCCTTTTAAACCGGTTTATATTATTCTTTCCAAGGCAATGCCTTACCTGATCTTGTCGCTTTTCAACCTGATTATTATTTTAGTGCTGAGTGTTTTTCTTTTGGAGATGCCGATCAAAGGAAGTTTGCTGTTGCTGTTTTTTGAAAGCGGATTATTTATTCTCACTTCACTTGCGCTCGGACTTTTAATTTCTACAGGAGTAAAATCACAACAAGCAGCTATGATGATGACACAATTAATCATCATGCTGCCAACGATGCTGCTCACAGGTTTTATGTTCCCTATTGAAAACATGCCTTTACCGCTGCAATGGCTTTCAAATATTGTTCCGTCCCGCTGGTTTTATATTATTATTAAAGCCGTCATGCTGAAGGGACTTGGATTTTCTGCTGTATGGAAAGAAACGCTCATACTTGTCGGCATGGCATTTTCACTGCTTGCGATCAGTCTCCGGAATTTTAAAATACGTTTGTCATGAGAACTTTAAAATTTTTGCTTCAAAAGGAATTCCGCCAGCTTTTACGCAATAAAGGCACGATCCGCATGCTTATTATTGCGCCGATCATTCAGCTGATATTATTACCAATGGCGGCAGATTATTCTGTAAAGAATATTTCACTTGCAGTTGTTGATCACGATCATTCACAATATTCTGAAAAGTTTATTTCGAAAATTACTTCTTCAGGTTATTTCCGGCTGGCTGGTTACAATACTTCATTTAAGGAAGCTTATTCGCTGGTAGAAAAAGATAAAGCAGATCTTGTTTTGGAAATTCCGGAAGGCTTTGAAAGAAATATTATCAGGGAGAATGCACAGAAAATATTTATTGCAGTCAATGCGATCAACGGAACAAAAGCCGGTCTTGGTGGTGCATATCTCGGCGCGATCATAACAGATTATAATTCGCAGCTGAGAATGGAATGGATTCAGCCGGAACGTTTTTCTCCTGCACCGGTAGTTTCTGTTGCGGCATCCAATTGGTATAATCCGTACATGGATTTTCATTTGTTTATCGTTCCCGGAATTCTTGTCACACTGCTTACCGGCATTGGAATTATCCAGGCCGCGCTCGGGTTAGTAAAAGAAAAAGAGATTGGAACCATCGAACAAATTAATGTAACACCGATTAAAAAATATCAATTCATTCTTGGAAAATTAATTCCCTATGTTGTTATGGGATTTGTTGTGCTGAGCGTTGGCTTGCTTGTCTCCTGGTTATTTTACGGAATTATTCCAATGGGATCGTATGCATTGTTGTATGGCTCCGCGCTGGTTTATCTTTTCTCTTTGCTTGGAATGGGTTTGCTTATTTCAACTTATTGTAACACACAGCAGGAAGCCATGTCGATCTCACTTTTCTTTCTCATGATATTTAATCTCATGAGCGGACTTTTCACTTCAATCGACAGCATGCCGGAGTGGGCAAGGTTCCTTTCCCATTTATTTCCGGTCAGCCATTTTATTGAAGCAATGCGACTGATTGTTTTGAAAGGAAGTTCATTCAGCGATATTGCCGGTCACCTTGGCGCATTGGTAGCGATTGGTGTGGTGTTTAATGTATGGGCGATTATTAATTACAGGAAGACGACATAATAAAAAAAGTAATATGTTTCCGGTGAAAGCAGGGTTTGACTATTTTAGAGGAATTATTATCCCATAGCTAAAATGGCTTTACAAAGTAATTTAGAAAGAATTGACGCTTTAAAAAAGGAAGCTGAATCATTGCTTCCTGTTTCTTCGGAAAGATTAAAAATTCTGAATGATAAACTGCGTCTGGACTGGAATTATAATTCTAATGCTATAGAAGGAAATACATTGACCTTGAGTGAGACAAGAATGCTTTTAATGCATGGATTTCACACCGGTAATAAGCTTGGCCGTCATTATGAAGAAATGAAATTGCATAATGATGTATTACTTACACTTGAAGATCTGGTTCAAAAAAAAGAACCCATTACAGAAGTTCTGATCAGAAATCTCCATCACCAGCTAATGGGTAATGAATATTTTGTAAAAGCAAATGATTCATTAGGGAAGCTTGTTAATGTAAAAGGGAGGCCAGGCGAATACAAAAACAAACCTAATGGGGTGATTCGTATTATTAATGGGAAAGAGCAATTTGTTCCCTTTAAAACACCTGATGATGTTCGTATTGAAATGCCGGAATTAATTCAATGGTACCGAGACCAGGAAGAAAAGGAAGAGCTTCATCCTGTGGCATTGGCCGCTGCTTTTCATTTTCGTTTTGTAACGCTTCATCCATTTGATGATGGAAACGGCAGAATGAGCCGCATTCTTATGAATATGATTTTAATGCGTGCAGGTTTTGTACCGGCAATTATCAGGCTTGGAGAAAGAGAAAAATATATTTATGCACTTGCGCAAGGTCAGGACGGAGAAAGCCTTGAACCTTTTGTTGAGTTAGTTGCTGAAGAGGTGGAAAGATCGCTTCAGCTTTTAATTAAAGCGGCAAAAGGTGAACGTATTGAAGAGGCAGATGATTTTGATAAAAAGATTGCATTGTTGGATAGGGAATTAGAATCGGTAGACACAGATCAGCACATACAATTTCAATTTAATGCGGACGTTTTTTTTAAGATATACGATTCATGGTTTTCTCAATTGATGAGAGAATTAATTCCTAAAATTCAAAAGCTGAATCATTTTTTTAAAGGAACTAAACATCTACTAATTATACAAAATGGAGCAGCTCATGTTGAATTTGCAGATGAAAGCGCAGATTTAATTCTTCAAAAATTCAGAGCAAATTGTGTAGAGAATAGTAAGGATATCAATTCCCATAAATGCACAATCATATTTAATACTTTTTATGGAACCTTTATTAAAGGAGGGCTAAATACCTTTGGCTGTGTTTTTGGATTTGTAATTTCATTTAAGTATACTTCGTATGAAGTAATTGTAGATCGTTTCGTTCCGGGAGAAGAAATTAATAAGCATGAATTAATGTTTGAGCGTTTGCTACATCAAAAACTCGATGAAAAAGAAATAACCTTGGTAGTAAATCAAGTTAGTAATTCGATTTTGGAGCATATTGAATATCATACAAAAAAAAGTAAGTTGAGATAATTTCAAGTCGATAAAGGAGAATGAACTCTAACTCGCTTTCTTTCCACGTAACCTAAAAACCACCGTTACTAAAACTGTCATTACAAATCCTAAAAGAAAATTCGGGATGCTCCAGAATTGAGCCCGATCCATCATGGTTTGTTTTGTCACAGACGATAAAAACAAATTCACCTCGTCTTTATGTCCGCTTTCTATCATCCGTTTCACATCATGTGGAACGTCAATATGTGTAAGCGCAACAAAAAATCCGATTCCCCAGATAATTGTAATGATCACGGCAGTTAGTCCGCCCGCTTTCAGACAACCTTTAAATTCAGGAACAGTGTTGGGCTGCATACGTGTGAAGATTTTCACACTCATATAAATGCACATGAAATAAATAATCTGCGGACTGTAATAAAGAAGCATTTCAAAAGTTCCAGTAGCGCCATCTTCCATGGATAGCTTCATAGAATAAAATTGAAGCAAGGCAACAATTATTCCGCCAACAAATCCAATTAAAACAGAAGATCTCATATTGATTTTGTAGTTGACTGCGAATTTTACGAATACACGAATTCAAAATTGACGATTCGTGTATTCGTAATAATTCGTACTCTTTTTACCCGTTCATCGAAATCAAAAACTCTTCATTCGAATTCGTATTCTTCATTTGCGATTTCAGGAAATCCATTGCTTCCTGTGGATTCATATCCGCAAGATGGTTACGCAGTATCCAGATACGCTGCTGCGATTCTTTATCCATCAATAAATCATCACGACGCGTAGAAGAAGAAACCAAATCAATAGCAGGGAACACACGCTTATTCGCTAATTTGCGATCGAGCTGCAATTCCATGTTACCTGTTCCTTTGAATTCCTCGAAAATTACTTCATCCATTTTCGAACCGGTATCAATCAAAGCAGTTGCAATGATCGTGAGCGATCCGCCGCCTTCAATTTTACGCGCAGCACCGAAGAAACGTTTTGGCTTCTGCAATGCATTCGCTTCCACACCACCTGAAAGTACTTTTCCCGAAGCAGGCTGAACAGTATTGTAAGCACGTGCAAGTCGTGTGATCGAATCAAGAAGGATCACCACATCATGTCCGCACTCAACCATACGTTTCGCTTTTTCCAAAACGATGTTCGCAATTTTTACATGGCGGTCAGCAGGTTCATCGAATGTAGAAGCAATTACTTCTGCCCGAACGCTACGTGCCATATCCGTTACCTCCTCAGGACGCTCGTCGATGAGCAGGATCATGAGGTAAGCTTCCGGGTGATTATCTGCAATCGCATTAGCGACTTCTTTCAATAAAATTGTTTTGCCGGTTTTCGGCTGCGCAACAATAAGTCCGCGCTGACCTTTTCCGATCGGTGTAAACATATCCATGATGCGCATGGACATATTTGTTTTCGATTTTCCTGTTCCGCAGAGATTGAATTTTTCTTTCGGGAAAAGTGGTGTTAAGAAATCGAATGGAACACGATCGCGCACAAATGCAGGATCACGGCCGCTGATTTTATCCACTTTTACCAATGGAAAATATTTTTCTCCTTCTTTCGGCGGACGAATTGCGCCACGCACAGTATCACCGGTTTTGAGGCCGAATAATTTGATCTGTGACTGAGAAACATAAACATCATCAGGAGAATTCAGGTAATTATAATCCGATGAACGCAGGAAACCATAACCATCGGGCATAATTTCAAGCACACCTTCAGCAACTACAACATTGTCAAAATTGTACATCTCTTCCATTCCCTGTTTTTGCTGGAATGGCTGACGGTTGAAATCGCCCGGAGTGTTTTGATTCTGATTGTTTTGATTCTGGTTATTTTGGTTCTGATTGAATTGCTGGCGTGGCTGAAAATTCTGCTGCTGATTTTGATTCTGGTTAAAAGGCTGACGCTGCTGCGGATTCGGGTTTGGATTCGGATTCGGTGCAGGCGTAGTATTTTCAGCCGGTTTATTTGTTTCCGGTTTTGCGTCAGTTTCTGCGGACTTCGGAAAATCTTTTCCAATTTGTGCCTGTATAAAAGCGGGTGGCTGATTATAAGCAGGCGCAGCAGGTGGAGGAGGAGTGTTCTTATTATAAGGATTTGCGTTCGGCTTCTGAAAAGGCTTTTGCTGGTAAGGCTTTTGCGCTGGCGGACGATTTTGCGGAGCAGGAGTAGTTACAGGATTGGTTTTTGGAACATCGTTGATGATTGCACTCAGATCCGGTTCAGGAAGTTTTGCTTTTTCTTCCGGCTTTTTTGTTTCTGCTGTTTCAAGATCAACAAAACGCGAATCTACTTTCGATTCCTCGTTGAATAATACCGGCGTATCTTCCGATTTAGGCTTACGTCCTCTTTTAGGCTTATCGCCTGAATCTTTTGGTGCATCTTTCGCTCCACTCATAGCCTGTTGGTCTAGGATTTTGTAAACAAGTTCTTGTTTTTTTAACGTGTCAAATTTTGGAATGATAAGCTCTTTTGCAATTTCACGGAGCTCACCGACCAGTTTGCTGTTGAGGTCAATAATGTCGTACATGTGATAAATTAGAAATGGATAAAATTTTTATTTCAGTGGTTTTTGATGGAATCTGAACGTGGTTGTATAGGAGGGAATAGAATTATTCCACGTTTTTAAAATGATTTATTTATGCATACTATTCAAAAAATTTTTTTTGGGAAATGGAAACCCTGAAGAGGTTTTCCTGCACGAATATTATGCTGCAATAATACAAAGATTATTCCGATCCAACAGCATTTTGAAATTTATTTTCATGTTAAAGAACCCCTCCAAATGAGTTCTTTAACTCCTGTAATTACTATTCAACCACCCGAAACCCCGAACTAAGAACTAAGAAACTATATTTGTGCTTATAAACGAATATTCTCATGATACAACGAAAACAAACCATATTCCTTACGCTTGTAGTAATCATTTTTGCGGTGTTGCTTTTTATTCCCGTTTACAAGATCAATTCCATCACCACCATTGCAGGCCAGGCACAAAGTAAAATCATCTTTCTTCCCCTTCTCTTGATTCCCATGGCGCTCATTGCTCTTTTGGCCATTATCGCAATTTTCATGTATAAAAACCGCCCGCTTCAAATAAAAATCTGCCGGGTTGCGCTTATTATTTCAATTCTCACAGCTGTCAATGCCATAATTTTTCCGCAGTTTTTTATACATGGCATTCCACGCGAAACCATCGAAGTAACCGCAGGCGCTTATTTATTGCCGGTTAATATTATCCTATTCGCAATAGCTGCCTACTTCATTAAAAAAGATGAAAATTTAGTAAAAGCAGCCGATCGGTTGAGGTAGAATTTCAGATCCTACATCCTGAATTGCACATTTTTTCTTATCGGGGTATGTCCATTCAGGCCGGGCTATTCCTGCCTTTAGCAGCACAGGTTTGCGCAGTGACAGGCAGGCGTTGCAAGCATTCATTTTCCTCGCGCAATCCTCAAAGTTTGCCACCCTCCTGCCAACGCAAATCTTTGATGTTTATCAGCCGCACAATCCCGGTTTAACACTACATCCTCCAAGGTGAACCTCACGCAAAAAACAGTTCAAGAAGTCGGAACCATTTTTCATTTGCACATTTACAAATTTGCACATTGCACATTTACCTTTTTCCCAACTCCACCACTGCCAAATCCTTTATATCCTTCCCGTCAATCGTAAAGCGAAGCATTGTCCGCTTCTGGTGAAATCCACTTATTCCTGCTGCACCCGGATTCAAATGCAGGCAATTATATTTCTTCTCGAATTTTACAAGCAGTATATGTGAATGCCCGCAAATAAAATTTTTTGGCGGATTTATTTTCATCACCTCTTTTATTGAAGCCACATATTTTTCTGGGCGTCCTGCAATATGCGTCATCATCACATCCACCTCTTCGCATAAGAACCGTAAAGTCTCCGGGTAACGCACACGGATTTCCTGTCCGTCAATATTTCCGTAAACAGCTTTGAAAGGTTTTATTTTTTCCAGCGTATCAGCCACTTTCACATTTCCGATATCGCCCGCATGCCATATCTCATCACAAGCAGCGCAGTATTCCGAAATCCGGTCGTCGATATAGGAATGTGTATCAGAAAGTAAAGCTATTCTTCGCATTTATTGTAACAATATCAGCTTGTCGCTGCATTGATACAAAGTTCCGTTTTTTTCGTAACGGTAGCTCATTTCCCAACGAAAGCTTTGGGTCTGTTCGAAATCATCTTTGCCTTTTCCATCCCAGCCATTATCAATATCCACACTTGAAAAAACTTCTACGCTGTCATTATCGAAAACGGAAAGATGATATTCAACAGGCAAGTTCCCTGTAAAATCCGGCGCAAACTGATCATTCCATACTTCACAGGAAGGACAAAAAGTTTTTTGCACCTTGACAGTTGCGTCGCAGGGAATAGTATCGGAGAGAAAAGAAATCTGTTTTGCGCTTAATGGATTTGCCAATAAGAATAAAACAATTAAAATTCTGAACATGGGCATCTGGATCGTGCGCTGATGTTACACAAGTATCGTTCCTTTTAATGATACGGCCTTACATTTATATGTTAATAATCAGGAAAGCCATTTAGTGCTGCGGATATTTGGCGTTAAAAGAAAAAGAAAACGGTCACCAGCAAGTTGCCGGTGACCGTTCATTGCAAAGAAAAGATTATCGCACCAGTGTTACGTGGCCGATGAGATTATGCTTGTTTCCAAGCAGGTCATTCGCTTTAATCTTCCATACGTAAACATCCTGCTGACATGGATTTGTATGACCCTGCACCATGCCGTCCCAACCTTTGGCAAGGTCGTTTGTGTAATAGATCATATTTCCCCAACGGTCGAAGATCCACATTTCAAAATGTTCCGGATCCATTCCTATACTAACCGGGTAGAAAATATCATTAACGCCATCGCCGTTCGGAGTAAATGCATTCGGAACAAAGAGCGTAACATCAGGAACGATGCAGATCTGTTGAACCGCCGTGTCAACGCATCCATTTACAGTTGCTACACTGAGCACTACATCAAAACATCCCGGTGTTGGATACGTGTAAACCGGATCCTGAAGCACTGATGATGCACCTGAAAGATCGCCGAAACTCCAGCTCCATGAATTATTACCAATCGACTGATCCGTGAAATAAATGGTTGGATTTAATTCAGTAGTCGGTTGCGGACTTGCAGTAAATGCAGCCACAGGATTCGGGAATACCTGGATGTAATTCGGCATCATAAATGTATTTGTACAGCCCACAGAAGAAGCTACAGTTAATGTTACAGAATATGTTCCCGCAGTTGTGTAGCAATGATAAGGATCCTGTAGCGTTGAAGAAGGTGTTGCATCACCAAAATCCCATAACCATTGAACAATTGTTCCTGATGCTAAAGTTGATGTGTCAAGGAACTGTACGCACTGCGGCGCGCATCCCTGCAAAGAATCACCCCATAACATTGCAACCGGGTTTGGATTTACAGTTACAGTTACTGTTGCACTATCGGCGCACAAATTCGCATCAATTACATAAACTGTATACGTAGTTGTTGCAGGCGGCGCAAGAATATTTGTAGCCCCTGGTAATGATCCCGGCATCCATGCGTAAGAATAACCTGGTGTGCCACCGGCAGCCGCTCCGGTCAGTGTAGAAGTTTGTCCGGCACAAATAGTGCCCGGTGTAGCAGTTGCACCAATGGTAAGGTCTGTCGGTTCGTTGATCGTGAAATTAACTGTAGAGGTGCAACCTGCAGAATCGGTTACAACAACACTGCAAGGACCTGCAACAAGATTGTTTGCAGTATTTGTAACGCTCGGTGAGCACGACCATGCGTAAGTTATTATTCCGGTGCCACCAACACTATTTACAGAAGCCGCACCATTGTTTCCGCCGAAGCAGGAAACAGGGGTGATAGTACCCGCAGAAGCAGTAACACCCGGAATATTTGCAATCGTTACGTTGGCTGTATCATCACAACCGTTTCCATCCGTTACAACAACGTAATATGAACCAGATACAACGTTATTCAGATTCGCGCCCGGCGATGCAGGTGCATACCATACTGGGGTAAGCGTTCCTGTTCCACCAGAGAATGTGCATGACGCTGATCCGTCTGCAAAGCTGCAATGTGCTGCTACAGTTGAAGTAGCGATTGAAATATCCGTTGGTTCTGTAACAGTTGCACTTGAAGTGGCAGTGCAGCCGTTCATATCCGTGATAATGACCGTATAGGTTCCGGCGCACATAGCATTACAGCTTGCTCCTGTGCAGCCGGTGTTCCAGGAGAAGGTATAATTTGGTGTTCCGCCGTTTGGAATTGCAACCACTTGTCCATCACAAGCACCGAAACAGGTTACATTAAATCCGGCAGAAGCTACAGTAAGTAAAGTAGGTTCTGTGATCGTAAAGGTTTGTGTTATTGTACAACCATTCAGATCGGTTATGAGACAAGAATAATTTCCCGCACATAAGCCTGTTGCAGTTACACCGTTACCACCGGAAGGCGACCATGCGTAAGTATATCCCGGTGTTCCTCCTGTTACTGTTGCGGTTGCACTTCCGTTACATACTCCGAAACAAACCAGGTCAACCTGTGAAGGCGTAATTGAAAGTGCTGATGGTTCCGTGATGAGTACAGTTGCTGTAGCTGTGCATCCATTAAAATCAGTTACAATACAGGTATAGATTCCCGGACAAAGTGCAGTCGCGGTAGTCCCGTTTCCGCCGCTTGGTGTCCATGCATACGTGTAAGGCGACGTTCCGCCTGAAGCACTTACGGTTGCAGTACCATCACAAGCAGCATTACAGGTAACATCGGTCGATCCTGTAATTATAAGTGCCGGCGAACCGGTGTTTGTAACTGTTACAGATACGGTAATTACACATCCGTTAAAATCAGTAATGTCGCAGCTGTATGGACCCGCCAGTAATCCGGTCGCAGTGGCTGTTGTTTGTCCGGAGGGTGTCCATAGATAAGTATAAGAGCCAACTCCACCCGATGGAGTTGCAGTTGCCGATCCGTTGGCGTTTCCGCAGGTTGAGCTGACAAAAGATGTTATGGCCGTTAAAGCCGTCGGTTGTGTGATGGTTACAACCTGTGTGATCGTACATCCATTTGCATCGGTAACAGTGCAGGTATAAGTTCCGGCACATAATCCTGATTCAGTAGAACCTGTTCCACCGGTTGGAGACCATAGGTAAGTATAAGGAGGTGTTCCGCCACCCACAGTTACTGTTGCAGTTCCGTTACATCCGCCGTTACAGCTAACATTGGTCTGCACAAAAGTGATCGTAAGCGCTGGTGGCTGCGTGATGGTGAATGATTGTGTAATAGTACAGCCAACAGGGGAGCTGATCAGGCACGTGTAATTTCCTGCGCACAATCCTGTAGCCGTTGAACCTGTGCCACCACTTGGCGACCATAAATAAGTGTAAGTTCCTGTTCCGCCCGAAGCAACCACTGTTGCGCTTCCAGTGCAGGCAGCGTTACATGTTATATTCACCTGCGATTGTGTTGCAGTGATTGCAGGTGGTTGTGTAATGGTAAATGATTGTGTGATGGAACAACCGGCAGGAGAACTGATCGTGCAGGTATAAGTTCCCGGACAAAGTGCAGTTGCCGTTGGGCCGGTGCCCCCGGTTGGAGCCCATGCGTAAGTATAAGTTCCTGTTCCGCCGGATGCAAGAACTGTTGCGCTTCCGTTACATGCGCCGTTACAGGTGACGTTCACTTGCGACTGCGTTGCGGTGATGACAGGAGGCTGTGTGATCGTGAATGACGATGCATAAGTACAACCGGCAGGCGAGCTGATCGTGCAAGTATATGTTCCTGCACAAAGTCCCGTTGCTGTAGAGCTCGTACCACCGACAGGTGCCCATGAATAAGTGTATGTTCCGTTTCCTCCGGATGCCAGTACAGTTGCACTTCCTGTGCAGGCTCCGTTACAAGTAATATTTACTTGTGTTTGCGTTGCAGAAATTGCAGGCGGTTGGGTTATTGTAACAGTTTGTGTTCCGGTGCAACCACCGGCATCTGTTGCTGTGCAGGTATATACGCCGGCACATAATCCTGTTGCTGTAGTAGTTGGTGACGTAGTAGTGTTCGGAACTACCGGTGACCATACAAAAGTATATGGTGCAACTCCCCCGCTTGCTGTCATTACTGCACTTCCGTTACAGCTACCATTACACGTAACATTCGTCTGAGAAGTATTGCTTAGTGTGATTGATCCGCCTATTGTGGGAACAGTCACCGTTGCAGTGGAGGTTCCACAAGTTGACGTAACCGTTACGGTGTAAGTTCCTGCACATAAACCAGTAGCGGTTGGACCTGTTTGGACAGGTACGGTGTTCCAGCTGTAGGTGTAGCTTCCGGCGGGTGTGACGTTGACTGTGGCTGTCCCATTGCAGGCAGAACAGGAAGCAGGTGTTGCACTTGTGGTTAATGTTATCGCTGAGCTTGGTGTACAGGCAACACATGTTGTTCTATAATACAACCCGGCAACGCAGAGGTTAAAGCAGTCTCCACCCGTATTTACGTTAAAGGCAGAAGTTGTTTGCCCTACAGCGACCGTTGTGGCGACTTGTTTATAATCCCACCAATTCCATGATAATGGTGCAGGAGTTCCATTAGCAGACCAGGACGTCGGGTTAAATTGAATATCACCTACACAGAAAAAAGCCTGTGCTCCCGATGTAGCGCCGCAAACTGCTGGAAAGCTCATTACATGATTTGCAACGCCGCCATTTATTATAATTGCTCCATCATCAATGATAATGGTACCGCGGTAGGTTTGTGTCGGATCACTCCACACTACAAGAAGTGTTGCACCATCCATATCATTCCCGGAAGTAGGAGGGTTAGTTAATAAACCGCTGATGTTGTATGTTCCGTTTCCGCCTATTGAAGCTGTTACATCTGCACGGTAGGTATAGGATCCGGCATAGCTCCAGCATTTATCAGGACCCTGTCCGACAATTGCCATTGGATAATTTCCAGTTCCGAAAGGACCATTAATAGTAGCAGTTTGTGCTGCTCCGGTTCCCGAACCTTCAGCCCATAGATAAGCTTTTTGAATTACTGCACAGGATGGAATACCGGATATGACAAACGGAGCAGGCTGACCAACTCCAACCGGCGTAAATCGCTGACCTATCCGCTGCGATGCTGTCGAAAAATTTAAACCACAGGCAGTATTCTGGTAAATATTCCCAAGTGTTCCGTTACCATTTTGTGGTGTCGGATTTGGGCCGTGCAGTATACTTGGATTTGCATTGTTCGCAGGATAGCCACATGCACCGGGAACACCGGGACAATCATTTGTACGCGCATTTTGCTGAGCAGCGGAAATGTATGGAAGAACAATGAAAAGAAACAATATGAAAGGACGTAAAATCAGCCTCATATTAATTCGGATTAAGAAGGTGGAGTTGTCGTTATGGTGTTTGCTTACCGCAATTTATGCCAAGACGACCTGATTTCCTAATATTTCACAAAAATCATGAAAGTAAGGTGCATGCATAAATAAAAAAAGGAACCCAAAATTGCTTTTGGACTCCTTTTAAAATTATGATTTCACCTAACGAATCAGCGTAACCGAACCGATGTAAGTATGTCGTCCGCCTTTCAAATCGCCAACTCTGATCTTCCAGACGAATACATCCTGTTGGCTCAGTGTTGGATGTCCTTGTACGGTGCCATCCCATCCCTGGTACAAATCAGTACCATGGAAAACGAGATTTCCCCACCTGTCGAAGATCCACATTTCAAATTGTGCGGGATCAAGTCCAAGTCCTTGCGGAATAAATAAATCATTCACACCATCACCATCAGGCGTAAATGCATTCGGCATATAGATAGAAACATCCGGCTCAATGCAAACTGGCTGTATGGTTGTATTCTGACATCCGTTCGAAGACGTTGCAGTAAGCACAACATCGAAACAGCCCGGCATTCCATACGTGAATACAGGATTCTGAAGCGTTGAACTCGCACCTGTTGAATCGGCGAAATCCCAATTCCATGAAGTCGAACCTGTAGATGTGTTGGTGAAATAAATTGTTGGGTTTAATTCGGTAGTTGGTTGCGGATTGGCAATGAAAGATGCAACCGGCGTCGGATATACATCAATGTAATTCGTCATTGTAATTGTGTTTGAACAACCTGCAGCTGTGGTAACTGTCAGAACAACAGTGTACTGTCCAGAGACATAATAGCAATGTTGCGGATTTTGTTGTGTGGATGTGTTTCCATCACCAAAATCCCAAAACCACTGCGTAATTGTGCCTGAAGAAACAGCAGAGAGATCGCTGAAGTTTACACAGAGTGGAATACATCCGCCAAGTGAATCACCGGAAAGTGTTGCAACCGGATTCGGATTAACGGTGTAATTCACCACAGTACTGTCAATACAATTATTTGCATCTGTAATAATTACAGTGGCCGGACCAGAAGTTACGGGTATAAAATTCTGTGTTCCGCCAATAAGATTAAGCGGTGTCCAGTAATAATTATAAGCCGTTGTTCCACCGCTTCCCGTCGCTGTCAACACCATTGGCTGGCCGAAACAAACAACTGACGGAACTGCTGTAGCTGTAACATCTAATTGTGCCGGCTCACTAATTGTGTAGTTTACAGTAGAAGTACATCCTGCCGAATCAGTTACAACAACTGAACATGGTCCTGCAACAAGATTCGATGCTGTATTTGTTGTGCTTGGCGAACAACTCCATACGTAAGTATAAATGCCGGTTCCGCCGTTTGCATTTACAACTGCTGAACCATTATTTCCTCCAAAGCAGGAAACGGGTGTAATCGTTCCCGCCACTGCTACTACCCCAGGACTATTTGAGATAACAACATTAGCAGTATCATCGCAACCGTTTGCATCAGTAACTACAATGAAATAATTTCCTGCCGGCACAGCATTAATTGCTGGTCCCGGTGTTGCCGGGTTATACCATACTGGTGTAAGTGTACCTGTTCCGCCAGAGAATGTTGCCGATGCAGATCCATCAGGAAGGTTGCAATGCGCTGCGATCGTGGTTGGCGTAATAACGATTGCTGTAGGTTGAGTTACCGTTGCTGAAGATGTTGCTGTACAGCCATTGAAATCGGTAACCGTAACAGAATAACTTCCGGCACAAATTCCGATGCAGCTTGCGCTTATGCAACCGGTATTCCAAGAGAAAGTATAATTAGGTGTTCCGCCTGCGGGAATCGCAACCACCTGTCCGTCGCAGATTCCATTGCACGTCACATTAAATCCTGCAGAAGAAACGGTAAGTGGAGTTGGTTCGGTGATCAGGAACGTTTGTGTAATTGTGCAACTATTCAGGTCTGTAACAGTACAGGTGTAATTGCCGGCACATAAACTTGTTGCTGTTGAAGCATTACCACCACTCGGCGACCATGCATATAAATATCCTGGTGTTCCGCCTGAAACGCTTACTGTTGCAGTTCCATTACAAGCTGCATTACAGCTTACATCCGTTTGCGTAGCAGTTGTACTCAGTGCAGCAGGCTCTGTGATCGTTATGGAATAGGAGGTAGGGCAATTGTTTGCATCAGTAACGTTACACGTGTAAATGCCGGGACATAATGAACTTGCAGTGAGTCCGTTTCCACCTGATGGCGACCATACCGTTGTATAAGGCGATGTTCCGCCGGAAACTGAAATTGTGACCGTACCATTACATGCTCCATTGCAGGTTACATTTGTGAAAGACGAAAGCGCAGCGGCAGGAGAAGTTGCTCCCGGTACAGTTACACTCGCACCAAATGAACCGTAAGTACATCCGTTCGCGTCTGTAATAACACAATTATATGTTCCGCTCAACAAGTTGACAGCTGTTTGTGTTGTTTGAGCAGGAACAGTATTCCACAAATAAGTGAATCCGCCAACACCTCCCGAAGGATTTACGGTGGCAGTACCATTCGGGTTTCCGCAAGTTGCCTGTGTCGATGAAACTGTAACTGCAATCGGAGGAGGCTCTGTGATTGTAATTGTTTGTGTTCCTGTACAACCTGCTGCATCTGTTGCTGTTACAACATAAGTACCGGCGCACATATTGGTAGCTGTGTTGGAATTTCCTGTAGTGGTATTCGTAGCAGAGGGTACCCATGCAAAGCTATATGGCGCAGTGCCCCCGCTTGCAGCAACTGTTGCCGTGCCATTACATTGTCCATTGCAGGTTGCGGCTGTCTGTGCTGTGTTTGCAACAGTGATGCTTCCTCCTAAAGTCGGAACAGTGATCACTGCCGTTTGAGTACCACATGCTGTTACAGTTACAGTATATGTTCCTGGACAAAGACCTGTTGCTGTTGCTGCATTTCCACCAGAAGGCGACCATGAATAGGTATAGATACCTGCAGGATTTACCACTACGCTGGCCGTGCCGTTACATTGGGAGCATGTTGCTGGCGTAGCGCTCACTGTCAATGCATTCGGAGAGCACACAAAGCTGTTTGTTCTATAATACAACCCTGCTATGGACAAATTAAAGCAATCTCCGGTAGCTGAGGTTAGCGAATAAATACTTGATGTTTGCCCCACGCTGATTGTTGTGTTGGCTTGGATGAAATTCCACCAGTTCCAGGTATATGTCGCAGGTGTGCTATTCAATACAACAGTTGATCCTGTTAACTGTAAATCACCAACCCCCACAAATGCAATCGCATTCGTTGTCGGGCCACAAACGGGTGGATAAGTCATAACGTGTGTTGTTGTTGCGTTATATGCAGCAATGACACGGCATCCGTCATCAATCTGAATAGTTCCATTATACGTTTGTGTAGGATCGGTCCAGACAACAAGCAAAGTTGCACCATCCATATCATTTCCGGCAGTTGGAGGATTTGTCAATATTCCACTGACATTATAAGTTCCGTTTCCATTCACAGAAGCCGTAACATCGGCACGGTAGGTATAACTTCCGGAATAGCCCCAGCATTTATCGGGTCCTTGTCCTACAATTGCCATTGGGTAATTGGTTATTCCAAGAGGTCCATTCACTGTTGCTGTTTGTGCAGCGCCGTTACCGGAACCTTCCGCCCATAAATAAGCTTTTAAAATTACCGCGCCTGCCGGAATTCCGGTTATAGCAAATGGAGCAGGTTGTAAAACCCCCTGCGGCGTAAAACGACGGCCAAGACGTTGTGATGCCTGGCTGAAATTCAATCCACAGGCTGTCATGGAATAAATATTTCCAAGCGTACCATTTCCGTTTTGCGGAGTAGTAGGTCCGGGGCCATTAATAGAAGGAGTGGTGCTTGGTGGTACAACGGTACTGTGAAGTCCGCTACCACATGCGCCGGGAACACCCGGGCAACCAGTACTTGTGGTCATTACCTGTTGAGCGGAAACCATTGCAGGTACCATGAAAACAAGCAATATGAAATGGCGTAAATATGGCCTCATACCGGTATAAATTAAGATTGTGAAAAGTTTTGCTTTGAGCTATTGTGTTTACCAAGGGAAATTTAGACCAATTCAATGGAACTTCCAAATTTTGTGGATAAGAGTTATCGAAAGGTTGCTTTCAGCATAAAAAAAGGACCGAAACGATGGTTTCAGCCCTTTTTTTTGGTTTAATCACTATTTATCGGATCAGATTAACATGCCCGATGATTTTATGCAGGCGTTTATTGGAGTGTTCGGAATAGGTAAGTACATAAACATACGTGTCTGTTTGCGCAACATATTTTCCGCCATTTGCTTTTCCATCCCATCCTTTTTGCTGATCGTAGGATTCATAAATCAAATTGCCCCAACGATCAAAAACCATCAGGTGGTATTGATCAACAAATTCTCCGTAAATAAAGAAAATGTCATTGCTTCCGTTTCCGTTTGGTGTAAATGCATTCGGAATATACAATGTAGTGTAGGGCGCAATATAAACGTCATATTCAATTGTATCCTTACAACCGCCATTATTCACCACAATCTGCTGCACGTGATACATGCCTGTATCTGCATAATTGTTTGATACATCACCACAACCGACGACAGTTAAAAAATTACCATCACCAAAATCCCAATAACAAGTGTCACCACCCGTACTGAGATCATCGATGAGAATATTTGATTCGAGCACAGTTGAAGGATTCGCAGAAATAAAGTCAAATCCTGCAACGGGGTTGGGATAAACAGTAATATAATTTGAAGCAGTTATTGAATCTTTACAGCCATTTACATCCACAACATAAAGCGTAACAGAATACAAACCTGAATTATAATAACAATGAGAAACAGGTGATCCGGTTCCGACAACACTATCCCCAAAATTCCAGAGCGTACTTACGAGTGCAGGATTAGATTGCGCTGTGAAGTTGACACAATGTGGGGCGCATGCTGCAGTATCATCACCTGCGAGACTGATAACAGGTGGTGGATTTACCATTACTGTAAATGTTACCGTATCATGCGGTGTAAAACATGCATCACCAATAACAACGGAATAGGTTGTTGTAACTAAAGGTGTGACAGTTACTGAATTCAAAATGCTCGCCGGACT
Organism: Bacteroidia bacterium; assembly: GCA_039918435.1. Taxonomy (GTDB): domain Bacteria; phylum Bacteroidota; class Bacteroidia; order Palsa-965; family Palsa-965. The sequence goes on from JBDSHN010000078.1 coordinate 46,271, forward strand.
GATCCATGAATAGGTATAAGGCGGAGCTCCACCTGTAGCACTTGCAGTAAGCGTTGACGGATAACCGAGACAAACCGGTGAAAGGCCAGTTACTGATCCGACAATTGGTACAAGCGCGGGTTGTGTAATTGTAAACGTAAATGAATTTGCACAACCAAAATTATCTGACACGTTCACAGTATAAGTGCCGGCAGTAAGATTTGAAGCGGTATCAATTGTACTGGCATTAGGCGACCAGAGGTAAGTGAAAGGCCCAGATCCACCATTGGGAACAATTATGGCCACGCCTGTGCTTGCACCATTACATTGCACATTCGTTTGTGAAGAGGAGAGTCCCAACGAACCGGTTCCCATTACAGAAATTGTATCGAGTGAACTGCAGCCGGTTCCGTCCACAATTGTTACGGTGTATAAACCCGGCGGAAGATTAGTTGCTGTTTGCGTATTCTGTCCGGAAGGATTCCATGAATAAGTATATGGACCATTGGTGCCGCTCATCGTTGCGGTTGCAGTTCCATTGGCTGCTGTACAAGTACTAGGTGTAGAAGTACACGTAATAGAATCAGCGGCAACGGGAATGCAGCCCAGGCAGTTGGTTTGATAATATACACCCATCAGCTGAAAATTGAAACAATCGCCGCTTGAAATAACAGAAAAAGGTGCGGTAGTTTGTCCACTGGTTATGGTGGTAGGTTCATCAATAAAATTCCACCAGTCTTCAACAGGTAAGGAAAATAACGGACCATTGTTGAATTGAAATTGCGTTCCGACATTTTGTAAATCACCAACAATAGCAAATGCTCTTGAATTAGTACCGTTCATGCAGGCATTGAATGTGTTTATGGTTTGCGATACATTATTCCCAATGCCTACTGCGCAACCATCCCACAGATCAATTGTTCCTTCATAAGCAGCCTACGGATCAGAATAAATAATCATCAGTGTTGCGCCATCCAGATCATTACCGGAGGTAGGGGGATTGGTAGGAAAACCTGACATGAGGTAACTTCCACTGCCGGTAATCGCAGCAGTTACATCCGCACGATAGGAATAGGTTGCACTATACCCCCAGCATTTGTCTACGTCCTGACCGATAATGGTCATTGGAAAAACAGAGGTAACGGAGGCTGGATTGGTAATGGAAACTGATACCGCAACTCCATTACCTGACCCGCCTGCAAAAACATAGGCTTTAAGAATAACAGGCTGTAGAAGCGGGTTACAGCTTGGAGGAATGGTCATCTGGAAATTTGCGGGCTGAGGATTACCGACCGGTGTAAAACGCTGGCCTAATTTCATCGAGGAGGTAACATAATTCAATCCACAGGTTGTAGAATGATAGATTGGCCCAAGCATTGCATTTCCATCCTGCGGAGTAACAGGATCATTAGAATGCATCACAGCTGTTGGAGCAGGTGAAACCGGGTTATGTCCACTTTGCGATGTAGCGCCGTTTTGTGCGCATACACGAAGTGACATAAGGAAGAAAATTCCTAGTGTGAGTAAACTTGTTTTCATGTGGGTACTTGCCTAACCAAAGTTATTGAAAAAACAACACGAAAGGAAAGTGCCTTTTATTAATTGGCAGCTTCCAGTTGCTAATTGGTCAGGAAATAAGCTCCAGTGATAATTTAGTTGTCTTTTGAAGACTCACAAATATAGTAGTGCGATCAGGGGTGTGCGGGGTGTAGCGTTGTGCGGCTAATTCTTCAAGCGTATGAATTGTTTCGCTGATTAATTCAGGAGAAATATTTTTAAGTCCAAGCCGGTACCGCAATTGATGAATGGAAGCTTCCTCACGGTTTAGTTCTGTTTTAAAAAGAACAGCGCTCATTAAGATTTCATAAAGCTGCCCAATGCCGGATTGAATATTTCCATTTATAATTAATCGTTCAGCAACCAGAAGCATTGAATGAATATCAGGTTTATGCCTTGTGTATTCAAAAGGAATGTCATCGTTTTTTTGAACATTGTTCTGAACGGCTTCTATTTCAATCTGTTTTTTCTTTTTTACCGAGCGATAAAAAAGCAGGACGATCAATAAAATTGCAGGAACAGCAATCAAGGCAATGCGACTGAGTATGTTTCCATAAGACGATCCGTTGGGAAATGTTTCCGGAAGATTATTCTGCGACACATCTGAGGATGGATCTCCCGGGGCAACATCCAGCTTAAATTCAGGAGTCTGCATGGTTTCATATTCCTTTTTCTTTGCATTATAAAAGGAAAATGAAACACCGGGAAGCGTATACATTCCTTCTTTTTTAGGAATAAGCGTTATGATAAAAACTTTTTCACCTTCAATTCCATCATAACCGATTGTTATGCTGTCGGTGGAAACAGGCGAATAACTTTCTATTCCTTCAGGAAATTTCATCTTCTGCAGTTGAATGAAATCAATATTTCCTGTTCCGCTTATCCGTACGGTTATTTTAACTGCTTCATTTACTTTGATATTTTCTTTGTCGATGGATGCGCTAAGAGAATATTTTCCGACATCACCTCCGAATTCCAGCGGCTTATTTTTTTCAGGCAATGGAGAAACCGTTATTGGAATTTCCGGTGAAATTAATTGTACACTCACAGGAATTCCCATTATATCATCCACCATCGGATCGCCTGTTGGAAAAGGATTTTGTTTTACGAAGCATAAATAATTATAAGAAGGAATTTTCAGCTTTCCCACGGTATTCGGAAAAACGTATTCTTTATAAACTGTGATCACGCGATAAACAAGACCATTTATTGCAATAAGCGTATCGCCATACAACACCGGCACTCCTTCCTTGTACCAGAATCCGTTGAAGGTTTTGGCTAATGGTCGTTCATCTCCATAGGTGACGTCCAAACCATGACGTGCATACAGTTTAATAGAAAGTGTAATCTGTTCGCCGATAACTGCTTCTTTTTTGTCGGCTTCGCATCGCATAAAAAAGTCAGTGGACAACGAACCCTGCTCACTGGCTTTTACCACTAGCGTCACTTTATTTGAAAAGAGCCTGTTGCTTCCTGATTGCACCCAGGCTGGCCCGATGGTGAATGTTCCTGCCTTATACGGTGACAGCGTAAATGTTTGGGTAAATCTTATTTTACCGCCCGAGCCAACAAGTGCATAGCTATTCATTCGCTCCACGACAATCAATCCATCCGGTTGGGGGAGTTCTGCAAAAGCTGAAAAATCTTTTGCTTCTGCGGTCAGGCGAAGAACAACAGTTTCGTGAAATCCAATGGTGTCTTTATCAAGTGATATTGAAATCGTCTGTGCAGACAATACGAGACCCTGCAGCAGAAAAAGTCCTGCCGCCAATAAATCCCGTATGCTGCCTGAATTTCTCACCAGTCTTTTTCCTTGCTCCTGTTAAATGTTTTTCCCTTGCGCGAATTCATGCGGTCGCGGGTTTTTTTCTCCTGGTCTTTTAATGCATCCAATGTTCGTTGCGCTTCTTCTTTGCTCATCGCAGGCGTCTGCTGTTGTTCGCCGGGAGATTGTTTTTTGTCTTTCGGATTCTGCTTATTATTTTGCTGTTGCTGTTTTTGTTGCTGTTGTTTTTGTTGCTGCTGTTGCTTCTGATTTTGCTGCTTTTGTTTTGGCGGAGGCCGTCTTGCCTTTTCCTTTGCCTGCGCATAAGCCAGGTTATAGCGCGTCTGCTCATCGTTCGGATTCATCTTTAATGCTTGTTTGTAAGCATTGATGCTCTCCTGGAATTTATCCTGCTGCAACATCGAATTACCAAGGTTGTACCATGATTTTGAAAGAGAATCCTTGTTTTTCCCCCCGGTGGATTCAGCATAAGCGCGTTCTGCTTCGGAATATTTTTTCTGACGATAAAGTGCATTGCCCAGATTATAATTTGCGGTTGCTTTCGAGGCATCTTTTTCTGCGCCTGCTTGGTAATATTTTTCTGCGCTCGCAAAATCTTTTTTCTTAAAACTTTCATTCCCCTTGCGCGTATTTTCCCAACCGTCTTTTGATTGCGGCGTAATTTGCTGCGCATTTGTTGTAGTAATAAACACGGTGATGAAAAGCAGGAGCAGGAATTTTAATTTCATGTTCGTCGTGAATTAAATTCATTTCTTTTTCCTTCAGGCAATAACGCTTCTGTCACAAACAAGAGCAGGGAAACAAGCAGCAGCAGTGGAAAGATCGGAGTGAAGCTCGTGTATCTCCAGGTTTCTTTGGTTGTTTTATTCAATCCCTGCAGTAAATTGTACACTTTATTGATACCCATATCTGCATTAGAAGCGTGGGCATAAATTCCTTTTCCTTCGAGTGCTACATTTTTCAAAATATCTTCATCCAGCCGCGAAATAATTTCATTTCCGTTATCATCTTTTTTATTTCCCATGCGTTTTCCTATTCCGTCGTATTCAGGAATGGTGGTGCCTTCTGTTGAGCCAATACCAATTGCACAAACTATGATTCCTTGTTCTGTAGCGCGTGCTGCTGCTTCCACTGCATCATCTTCGTGATTTTCTCCGTCTGAGATCAGAATAATTGCCCTGCCACGCGATTTATCTTCTTTATCAAAAGCAGCAACAGCATTGTCAATTGCACTTCCGATGGCTGTTCCCTGCATGGAAATCATATCAGGTGTTACCGATTGCAGCAACAACTCTGCAGCCGAATGATCATCAGTCAACGGCAAACATGGATAAGATTGTCCTGCAAAAACAACAACACCAATGCGATCGGTATTCATTGTTTCGAGCAACTGTGTAAGCGCAAGCTTCGCCCTGTCTAAACGGCTCGGTTGAATATCTTCTGCACGCATGCTGTTTGAAACGTCGAGCAGCACCATCACATCAATTCCGTTTGTATTTACTTTTTCTTTTCCACCAACTATCATCGGGCCACTTGCTGCAAATAATCCGATAAGTGTGGCGGAAAAAAATAAAATAAAATGCATCCTTCGAAGCAACGGATTATTTCCAATCAGCAATTTATCGGTGAAAGCGCTTTCTGAAAATTTACGCAGGCGTGCTTCACGTTTACGGACAGACCGAATCCAAAGCAGCGCAATCGGAAGTGCGAGCACAAGCAATAAAAGCATCCATGGATAATCGAAGCTCATGTCAGGCTGTCAAATGTGGTGTAACGTAAACTAACTTCAAGCAAAAGAAAAAATAAAGCGGCGAGCAGGAATGGTAAATATTCTTCTTTGCGTTCTTCTGTTCCTTTTTTATCAAATTCACTTTTTTCGAGCTGGTTGATATCTGAATAAACCCTTTCGAGGTTTTTATCGTCTGAAGCACGGAAATATTTCCCGCCGGTTAAATCCGCGATCTTAGAAAGTGTTCCTTCGTCAATATCCAGGTCCTGGTATTGCATGACGTAACTGCCATCAGGATTTTTAATCGTTGGTGAGAGCACTTTTCCCTGCGTCGCGCCCATGCCAATGGTATAAACGCGGACTTCAAATGTTTTTGCGATTCGTGCGGCATCAATTGGTTGAATGCTTCCGGTATTATTTTCTCCATCCGTGATCAGAACAATCACTTTACTTTTTGCTTTACTGTCCTTGATGCGTTCAACACCTTTTGCAAGACCCATTCCGATAGCTGTGCCCACTTTATATTCGCCCTGGTTAAAATTAATGTTGGCGATTAAAACTTTCAACGCTTCATGATCGCTGGTGAGCGGACAAACAGTAAATGCTTCTCCGCTGAAAACCACCACACCAATTCTATCATCAGGACGTTCTTCCACAAAACGACTTGCTTCATATTTCGCAGCTTCCATCCTGTTAGGACGAAAATCACGTGCATCCATACTTTCTGAAATATCAATGACGAGCATCATGTTAATTCCTTCTCCTTTAATCCTTTTAAATCCTGATCGTGACTGTGGACGTGCGAGCGCCATGATCAATAAGATAAACGCGATAAAACGCAGCAGGTATAAAACGCTTCTCCACTTTACAATGGATGGTGTTCTTACTCCTTTCAGGTATTGAAAAGAAGAAAGTGAAAGTGCGGGTCTTCCCCTTCCTGCTAAATAATACATCAGGATGGCGAGCGGAGGAATGGCAGGTAAAAACCAAAGAACCCAGCTCCACTCAAAAATTATATTTTGCCACCACGTCATCATTGTGCTTTCGGTGTTAACGGTTCAGGATAAACAGCAGTGGCTTTTACAAAGTTCATTGCCAGCTCAAGCACGTTTTCATTTTCTTCCGGTGGCGGAATTGATTTTCCGAATTTCACTAAGTCTGCTGTGCGTAAAACTCTTGCGAGCTGCATGGTGGCGCTTGCATCTGCACGGTGCGAGTGAAGTGACTGGAGAATTTCGCCGGTAGTCATTTCTTTTGCATGAATTAAATAACGTTCAACGATCCATGCACGAAGAATTTCTGTGAGCGCCATGTGATAGGGTTTCAGTTCACCATGCATCCATTGTTTTTTTCTGCCCAATTCAGCAAGCTGCTCAAGCACTTTTTCGTGTGGAAGAAGTTCTTTGGAAAATGATGGAATGATTGCCAACTTTTTGTTTTTCCTTGTAAGAAAATAAACCAGCGCAATGATCCCAAGAATTACTGCTCCGCTGATTGCCCATACCCACCAGGCGATTGGTTTGCTTTGTTCCACAACCGGTGGTGCAGCCGGTACAGCATATATATCTTTGATGTCATTAATTGGTTTTGTCGTATCGACAGCAACAGAAACCACGTGCAACGTTTGAGGAAGTGTCGATACTGATTGATTATCGACAGTGAATTTGAGCGCAGGAATGATATACACGCCGGAATCAAATGCGGTGATATAAATTGAACGCGACTGTTGATACAACACAGAAGCGCGGCTGGCAAGAATGGTGTGAATGCTATCGAGTTTTATAATATCAACTCCATAGGTGAGTGTATCTTTAAGCTCGGGCCAGGTTACGATTGATTTATTCGTTCCTTCCTGGTAACGCACTGCGAGCTTTAATTCCACCTGCTCGCCAATACGGATCTGCTCTTTGACGAGCACCGCTTCAGCATCGGCTCGCTGAGCGAAAATGAAGCTGCATGAACACAGCAGCAGGAAAAAAAATAAGGAAATCTTTTTTTTCATCAGCTTCGTTTCTCTCTTTTGCGGAACAATGCGGATAATGTTTTTATATAATGATCGCCGGTTGCAATATGCGCAGCATCGACGCCGCTTTTTTTGAAGAGATCATCCATCCATAAGCGATGCATGCGCGCAGTTCGTGCATAACGTTCGCGCACGGAAGCGTCTGAAGTATTCACCCATTGTAATTCGCCTGTTTCAGGATCCATCAGTTGCACCAGCCCAATATCGGGAAGTTCCAGCTCGCGGCGATCGTAAACATGTAATGCAACAACATCGTGACGGCGATTGGCAATCTTCAACGCATCTTCAAATGCACCGCTCATAAAATCGGAAATGACAAAAACGATGCAGCGGTTCTTGATCGCATTTGTGCAATATTCAAGCGCTGCTGCAAGATTTGTGCTTTGACCTTTCGATTTGAATTCGAGCGATTCACGGATGATGCGAAGGATATGCGATTTGCCTTTTTTGGGCGGAATAAATTTTTCTACGATGTCGCTGAAAAAAATCACTCCTGCTTTATCATTATTCTGCATTGCTGAAAAAGAAAGCACTGCAGAAAGTTCTGTGATGAGATCTTTTTTCAATTGTGCGTGTGTGCCGAATGCGCCGGAATAGCTGACATCGACCATCAACATCACAGTAAGTTCCCGTTCTTCCTGGAAAATTTTCACATACGGATGATTGAATCGTGCGGTCACATTCCAATCGATTGTACGTACTTCATCGCCCGGCTGGTATTCGCGCACTTCAGAAAAAGTCATACCACGGCCTTTGAATGCGCTGTGGTACTCACCGGAAAAAACCTGCGTGGTGAGGCCACGGGTTTTCAGCTCGATTTGACGGACTTTCTTGAGTATGTCGCTTGTTTCCATAGGTAGAAAAGGGACGAAGTGGGGGCGGGGGACGAGAGGACGGAACAATGATCGCCCGTTGTCCCAACGTCCAACGTCCCTTTGTTTTAAGGTACTTGTACAGCTGCTAAAACGTCGCGGATGATATTTTCTGTAGTGATGTTTTCTGCTTCTGCTTCGTAGGTAAGTCCGATACGGTGACGCAGCACATCATAAGCAACTGCGCGGATATCATCAGGAATAACAAAACCGCGATGTTGGAGGAAGGCGTATGATTTTGCTGCCTGTGCAAGGCTGATAGAAGCGCGTGGCGAGCCGCCGAAAGAAATCATGGATTGCAATTTCTGCAGGCGGTATTCCTGAGGGAAACGTGTTGCAAAAACGATATCGACAATATATTTTTCAATTTTTTCGTCGAGATAAACGTCCTGCACTACTTTGCGCGCGCGGAGAATATCTTCGGGAGTGAGAATTGCTTTTACGGGTGTGCGTACTGCGGAAAGTTGCTGGCGAATGATGTGCTGCTCTTCTTCACGCGTCGGATATTTGATAACAACCTTCAGCATAAAACGATCGACCTGCGCTTCCGGTAGTGGATAAGTTCCTTCCTGCTCGATCGGATTCATGGTAGCGAGAACGAGAAATGGTTCTGGTAATTTGAAAGTTTCATCACCGATCGTAACTTGTCTTTCCTGCATCGCTTCGAGCAATGCGCTTTGCACTTTTGCAGGAGCACGGTTGATCTCATCGGCAAGAACGAAATTTGCGAATACCGGACCTTTTCGAACGGTGAAAGATTCCTGCTTCTGACTGTAGATCATGGTACCTACCAGATCGGCAGGAAGAAGATCCGGAGTGAACTGGATGCGGGAAAAATCGGCATGCATAGTAGAAGCGAGCGATTTTACTGCAAGCGTTTTCGCAAGTCCGGGAACTCCTTCGAGGAGAATATGACCGTTTGAAAGCAGTGCAATGAGCAAACGTTCGATCATGGTTTTTTGTCCCACAATGACGTGCTCCAGTTCAGCATTAATTTTGTCGACGAAAGAACTTTCCTGTTTAATACGTTCGTTCAGCGCTTGAATATCGGTTGTCGCAGTAGTCATAAAATTCTGGTGATTTCGGTGTTGTTCAAAGGTACGGCAGGCTGCTGTGAAGTAAGGAAGTGTCTTCCAAAAAATTGTTAACTGGTTTATGTGTGTTTGAGAGTGGTTGTTGGTATTTTTTGACTTTTAAAAACTTCGGTGTAAAAAATAACGATTGGCTTTGATTGCAGGCCGGGGCGCCAAAGTTTCAAATGTCGCAGGTTTTATTTTGAAAATTGGCTTTTGCTATTGTCTGAAAGGATTATTGAAAAAATGCAAAACCTTTAAAAGTTGCTTGTTGTGATAGTTAGAATGATGTTCTTGCAAGCGGATTTTTCTTTTCAGTTTTATTTTTTCTTCTTACTTTTCTTTAGAAGAAAAGTAACAAAAGAAGCGCGCCTTGTGAAACTTTGGCTGAATTCCGCAGGGAAAAATCGAGCGAAAACCAAGCCGTCTCCTCGCACTGGCTCACGCTGACTCAATGGTTTTCTTTCGCACAAAGGCCTACGCGGATTTTTCCCTACAGAATTCTCCCGGCATGAACCTATCTGCTAAAAATTTGAGATTGCAGGCCGGGGCGCCAAAGTTTCAAATGTCGCAGGTTTTATTTGGCAGGAGAATTAATCTTGTAGGATGATTCTGATAAAAACAAAGTTCTGTTGTCTCAATATATTTTGTTGGGAATGTTGGTCAAAATATCTTTAACAAGAAAATGACCGGAAATAGCCCCGATAGAAGGGAGCTCCGCCGACCGGATAGCGGGAGCAGTGATTCTAAACGAGGAAATGATTCCGCTCCTGATCTAAAATATTATTTGCCTGATTATTCAGTTGCCTTTTCCCGTAAATTTGCGCGTGGAAATTCCGGAATCTTTAGTGGAAGCTCAAATTGAAGAAAAGAAAATGCTGACGAGGTATTTTCTTCGCCTTTCGTACAATGGCACTGAATTTTCGGGTTGGCAATTTCAGAAAAATGCGATTTCGATTCAACAAACGCTGAATGAAAGGATCAGTCTTTTGTTGCATGAGCATATTGAATTGACGGGTTGCGGAAGGACAGATGCGGGTGTGCATGCGCGAAAATTTTATGCGCATTTTATGAGTGAAAAAGACGATCTCGAAAATAATGAGAAAGTAATTTTCCGCATGAATAAAATTCTTCCGCAGGGAATTGCAATCCAGCAGATCAAAAAAATGCCGGAGAAAGCGCATGCACGGTTTCACGCTTATTCGCGCACGTATGAATATCATATTTGCCGTTTGAAAGATCCTTTTGGTCCGTTCCTTCATTGGTCGATGCATGATGAGCTGAATGTGGATGCGATGAATGAAGCGGCAAATGTGCTGATGCAATACGATGATTTTGTTGCGTTCAGTAAAACTTCTGATGTGAAAACGACGATTTGTAAACTGACAAAAGCAGAGTGGAGCGTGAAAATAGGGGAGAAGGGAACTGCGGATGAAGGGAAACCTGTGGGGTATGTTTTTGAAATTACGGCAAATCGCTTTTTAAGAAATATGGTGCGTGCTATTGTGGGAACTTTGATAGATGTGGGAAGAGGAAAACAAAATCTCGACGATGTGCATCGCATTGTGCAATCCAAACAACGTTCGCAGGCGGGCACTTCTGTTCCGGCTAACGGACTTTTTTTAACTGAAATAAAATATCCTGTGGAATATAATCTTTAATGAAACGAATAATTTGAAATCGCCTTTTTCTTATTGAGAAGGGGCAGGAAAAAAAGGTGCAGGCGGCAGGAATGTTTTTTTTACCAATCACCTCCGCCGCGGCGGATACCAACAATCAATCAACTGAAAAAAAATGAGTGCTGTAAGCGGAAAAACATTTGACTGGAGTTTGTTACGGCGTATTCTCGGATATACACGCCCGTATCGTGGATTATTTGTGTTTGGTATTTCACTGACGATCGTGCTTTCTTTTTTATCGGTTGGCACGCCTTTGCTGATACGCTACATTATGAATACGTATGTGCATCATGATGAAAGCGTGGTACAGAATGAAATTTCGGAACATTACCTCTTTCTGTTCTGCCTGGGAATACTGGGGATTATCATTCTACAATCTATCATGCAGTTTTTAAATGGTTATAGCACCAGCTTGCTTGGACAGCGCATTGTGCGTGATCTTCGTTTGCAAACGCATAAAAAAATCGTTCATTTTAAATCGCGTTATTTTGATCAGACACCGATCGGAATGCTGGTGACACGTGTGGTTTCGGACATTGAAGCGATCAATGATGTTTTTTCGCAGGGATTTATAGTGATTGCGGGCGACATGCTCACGATTGTTGTTTATCTCGGTGCGATGTTGTGGGTGGATTGGCAGGTGACGCTGGTGGTGCTTACGACTGTTCCTATTATGTTTCTTGCAACATGGTGGTTTAAGAATGCGGTGAAAGCTTCTTTTACAGATGTGCGCAACCAGGTTTCGCGGCTGAATACGTTTGTGCAGGAACATATTACAGGTATGAAAATCGTGCAGGTTTTCAATCGTGAAAAAGTGGAGATGGAACGCTTTCGCGACATCAATGAAAAACACCGTGATGCGAATGTGCGTTCGGTTTTATATTATTCCATCTTTTTTCCTGTTGTGGAAATTCTTGTTTCTATTTCACTTGGATTGCTTGTCTGGTATGCAGGCGTACGCATTTTCGACCATTTCGCTGATCCGGGTGATGTGACATTTTTTGTGCTGCTGATCAATAATTTTTTCCGCCCGATCAGGATGCTTGCCGATCGTATTAACACGTTGCAAATGGGAATGGTTTCATCGGAGCGTGTGTTCAAGATACTGGATACGGATGCTGTCATTGAGGATAAAGGCACAGCAGATCTGAAACATTTGAAAGGAAATGTTTCTTTCCGTGATGTATGGTTTGCGTATAATGAGGAAGATTTTGTGCTGAAAGGTATTTCTTTTGAAGTGAAAGCGGGAGAAACTGTCGCAATTGTCGGCGCAACTGGTTCCGGAAAAAGTTCAATGATGAATTTGCTTACCCGATTTTACGAATACAATAAAGGTGAAATTCTCATTGACGGAAAAAATGTCCGTGATTACAGGCTGGATGCATTGCGTAATAATATCGGCCTTGTTTTACAGGATGTTTTTTTGTTTTCCGATTCCATTCTGAACAACATTACGCTGCGTAATCCTGGTATCACGCTTGTAAAAGTGGAAGAAGCTGCAAAGGCAGTCGGTGCGCATGATTTTATTTCACGTCTTCCAGGCGGTTATGATTTTGATGTGCGTGAACGTGGCGGAATGCTTTCTGTCGGACAACGCCAGCTGATCGCCTTCATCCGCGCGTATGTGTATAACCCGGGAATTCTTATTCTTGATGAAGCAACCTCTTCCATTGATACCGAATCTGAATTGCTTATTCAGCGTGCAACAAGGACGCTTACAAAAGGAAGAACTTCAATTGTAATTGCACATCGTCTTGCTACCATACAGAATGCAAACCGGATACTTGTCGTGGATCATGGTGAGATCATTGAATCAGGGACGCACCAGGAGCTGATCAGCAAGGAAGGCCAATACAAACGTTTATTTGAGCTGCAATTCAAGCAAGATCTCGTTGCATAAGTTCATTGCAGAATATTCGGGCGTATTCAGGAACCTACTGCAATGAAAACGTCACTATAAAACCCATTTGCAAAATTTCACTACTTTAGAACCATGGCACACGATCATGACGACCATCAGAACAATCCTGACCTGAGTGAAATTATAGATAAAGTAAATAAGCATGTGGATACGCGCATGACTTACGGACGGCTTCTTATTTCGGAACAGGTAGCTATTGTTACTTCAAAGATGGGAACACTGGCAATTGTTCTTGTGCTTTTTCTTTTGTTTTTCCTTTTTACAAATATTGCGGCTGCGCTTTGGCTTGGAAAATATTTTGATAATTATTCGCTTGGCTTCGGTGTCGTTTCTTTGTTCTATTTATTGGCTGCCGTCATTTATTTGCTGATGAGAAAACCTGTATTCGAAAAAAGAATGCAGGATACTGTTATCAATGCACTTTATCCTGAAAAAGAAGGGGAGGATGAAGATGAGTAAACAGGAAATTTCAGGAATGCGCAAGCTTCGCAGAGAAAAAAAACGGCTTGCGGCGCAGGTTGCACAAGAAAAACTCGAACTCTTCGAAGCAGTTGAACAGTATACAGATTCGCTTTGGCCGGTCAAGGTATTCAATAAGTTCAGGAAGACTGCTGATTCGCTTTCGGAGAATAAATTTCTTATCATTGGTGCTCAGCTGGCTTATGCGGCATTGAATACAGTAAAGCAGAAAAGAAGCGGTGAAGGCGGAATAAAAGAGTTTCTGAAAAATATAGTTGGGAATTTTATTCAGCAATACATGAATAAAAGTGAAGAAGAGGAAAATGAGGATGAAGAAGCGCAATCAGAAGATTAACTCTACTGCACAAATGCGAAGTGCATCCTGCAATTTTTTATTAAGCGTTTTCCAGCTGCATCATATTCTGTTGCGGTAATTCGACCGTTTCCATTGCATCAATCAATCGGAGATCAAGAAGCGTTTTGCCATTTTCCTGTGTATTGAACATCGGAATAAATTTTTTCCCAACTTTAATTTCAGAAGATTTATAGGAAGTACGCGAATAGATGGTTTGTGAAAATGTATCGTCAAACGCTTTGAGTAAAATAATCATTTCAATTTTCAAATCCAGGATATCTGCTTCTGTTAATCCGCTGAAAGGACTATTTTCATCTATCGGATGCACTATTGTCCAGCTGCTTGGAAAAAGATTTATTTTATTTCTTTCTAATGTCAGTCGCGTAAACGATCGGGTCTTTGAATCTTTTTCAAACCACGCCAATGTTATGTCCACTTCCACTTCAATGAGTTGGTTGCGGCGCATATTTGCAACACGGAACATTACGCCCGTCATGTCTTTGTATGGAGCAACAATAGCGTTTTCGCTGTAAATTAATTTTGCCTGTGGCCGTGAAAATCTTCCGTAAAGTAAACCTGTCGCTAACGCAAAGCTCAGCAATCCGATCATCGATTCAACTGCAGCGATGGCGCTTGCTTCAATACCGATAGGAGCAACGCGCCCGTAACCAAGTGTAGTTAATGTTTGTGAGCTGAAGAAAAATGCTTCACTGAATTTCCTGATCTCAGAAATTTTCAAAGCGACTCCCGTAAGATGGTCTGTTCCGATAAAGAAATAAATGACAGCAAAAATGAGATTAATAGAAAAATAACCAACCAGGATCAGCAGGATGAATTTTGTCCACGACATTGTTATGAGCTCGTGAAAAATTTCATACGGACGAAATTTCGGTTCACCAAGACGTTCGACATTGAATGAACCGTCTTTGTTCATATTGCGGTCCGAACTTTTCAGGCCGAAACCGAGATCGTCTGTGCTGTTACTTTTTTTTATGTGTGCCATTTCTTAATGGTTTGAGAGAATCAGTAAAGTTAGTAAAGCGGCAGGTAAAAAGTCGGCAGGCGGCAGGGAAATTATTTTTTGCGGATCAGGATTTCTGTTTATGTTTTACCATTGGAAATGTGCAAATGTGGAAATTTCAAATGTTTAAATGTGGAGATGTGCAAATTTCAAATGTACAAAAGTGCGAATGAAAAAGGAAACCCTCAAAGGTCTTCGCGGGATGTGTGTGAGCGATCTTTGAGGGTTTCGGTTAATTATATGGTTTTTGAAAAATACTATTTCCTAATAGGAGGCGCATCAAATGGTGTAGCTGGTGAAGACGAAGAATAAAAAGGAAAGATCACCGGCATAATGGCTGCATCAATTTCTTCCTGCTTTTTTCTTTGTTTCAGCTGGATGAAATATTCATGTTGTTCGATCATTGCATCGAGATCACTTCTGAAATCTTTGCCGGCTTGTTTTGTGAAGGAACGATCCAAGTTTACGCGCAGCTGACTTTCTGCTATTTCATTCAAGGTCACATTTGCTGATCCGGGTTTGGCTTTGGATTGTTCTGCCCAAAACCACTTTTTGTCTTTTTGCGCGACAACGATGATCGTATAATTAAATAACTCATTGAGCTTTTCTTCATACGCTGCGCCATTTTTACTCACACGCATGAAACTGTTGAGGCTATCCGGAACCAGGTAAACTTTCACTTGCTCATAGTTGGCTTCATTGTTAACTGTAATTGATAGGGCTTCATATTTTATTACAGCCTTCTTGCCGGAATTCGGATCGGTGTAATCGAGTGTAGTTCTTGTGAGCGTGGATTCAAGCACATATCTGTCAACGTTGTGCCATCCTGTTGCCGGAATGGCGAATGAATAGTAAACATTTGCCAATGGCTTGAATCTTTGAATTCCTAATTGTTTGTAGGCTTCCGTAAGATTAACGTCAAGTTCTTTTTGCAGGTTTTCAGTTTCGCGTTTTGAGTCGTTGATGGCTTGCTGTGCGGTGACTTCACTATGTGTTTGATCTGCTTTTGTTTCTTTAGCAATGCGTTTGTTGTAGGTTTTTTGTGCGGCTGATTCCGTTGCTTCACGTTTCTTATTAAAATATTCCTGCAACTTTTTCATGTGGTTTTCTTTGATGGCAATTCCTCCGTCGTGGCGTTGGTAAAATTCTTCGAATTGATATCCACCACTTAATACCATGCTATCTATTTCGTACATCTTTTTATCTAGATTGTTTATGTAGAGATCGAGCATTTCTGGTCTACCATATTCGAAGATTACTTGTAAACGTTCTTCGAATTCTTTTGTTGCCAGGATTGTATTTTGAAATTTATCATTCCATATTGCGGAAATTCGTGCGGGATTTATTTCTAAAGCCGCCCCCATAGTATCACCCCAATTTGTTTCACTGTATTGAGGCATGAAATTTAAAACCTGCTCATCAGTAAAATCCTTAAATCCATCCGAACTTGCTTTTCTGCAACCATCTATCCAATCTTTTTTCCATTCTTGAAATGTCATTTCTCCATTATCACCAAATGTTATATCACGATTTCCTCTCCCAGAATAAGAATAATAAATACTATCCGTCACCTTCTTATTATTCGCATCAAATCCCAATTCCGCACATTTTACTTTAAACCCTTTCGGATAAAAATCAAGCGAGAGAATATCCACCGGCACCAATTGTTTTTCCATCGGCTTAGGATTTTTCCAGTTAATGCTTCCGTCCGCTTTTCTTTCGCCGGTAAACAACATCATTCCCGGTTTAATTTCATTTGTTGGAACATTTGCATAAACAGGTTTTTCCGGATTTACTTTCAGCGATGTTTCGCCGCTTCTTGCATTGATATAAAACATGCCGCCGGTTTCTAATTGTTTGCCGTCGCTGGTAGTTGAGAGTCCGCCATTGATAATATCCATTGGCGTCAATGCCTCGCGAACTTCTAAAGTAACTGGCCCGTTCGCACCAAGAAAAGCTCCTGCAGGAACAGCGAAAATAATTCCGCCTTCTGTTTCAAGTACGGTATCTTTTGCCGGATCGATGGAAAATAATTGCGTTGGTAAATTTTTATCTGCGTCGGCCCATGTTGATGTTCCTTCTTCGTTTAATGCGGGCAATTCATAATTGGCAGATGAATTTCCGTTCACCTGCTGGTATCCGAAATAAGATGCGGTTCCGATGGCAGCGATCGCAACAGTTGCCACTCCCCATTTGTAAATTTTACTTTTGAGCGTCATCTTTTTAAACAGGGAAGAGATATTGGATTTTAAATTCAAACGTTCAATTCCCTGGCGAAGATTGTTTTGAATTTCTACCTGCTGGCGTAAAGTTTCATTGGAAGAAAGCTCTTTTTCAAAAGCAGATTTTTCTTCTGCATTCATTTTGCCGTCGAGGTACTGATCTATTTTATCTGAGAGATTGTTTTCCATGAGTGAAATATTTTATGCACGCTTTATTGCCACAGCAGCACGTGGGCATAGTAAAAGTTATAGGTTTGAATAATTTTCTCTCGCTTTTTCCATGCAGCGGTACTTCTGGTTCTTTGCGGTTTTTTCATTGGAGAAATCTAATTCATCCGCAATCTCTTTGAAGCTTTTGTTTTGTGCGTAAAAGAGTTGTAGTAACTTTTTGCATTTATCACCCAACTTCATTAATGCTATTTCTGCTTTTTTGAATTTTTCCTCTTCGCGGATATAGCCATTCATCTTTTCAGTCTCTTCTTCTTTCTCATTCGTATTATCAAGAGAAGCCGAACTGTTTTTTTTACGTTTTCGTAATTCATTCATCCATTGCAACCGAGAAATTGAAAACAAAAAAGTTTTTAATCCCGCAGTCAGCTGGAAATTATTTTCTTTCACTTTCCTGCAAAGAATGATGAGCGTTTCCTGGTAAATATCTTCCGCATCATGCCGGTTGCCGCTGTTCTGCAAGATCATTTGCCGTATTGCAGGATAATATTGATAAAGCTTTTTCAGCGCAGAAGTTTGATTTCCCTGCTGCAAAGCCTGTATGATCTCTTCGTCTGACATACTGGTTTTTGAATATTAATGTCGGGATTGGGGAAAGGTCATCATTACAACTTACTTTATTTCTGAAAGCGTTGGTAATGAATGGGAAAGATAATAAATAGGAGAATGTGCTAATTTGCTAATGGGTTAATGTGCTAATGGTGTGAGGATAAGAAAAAACCCTCAAAGATCTTCGCGGGAAGTTGCTTGAAATCTTTGAGGGCGGTGATAAAATTGTTCTTCAAAATAATCAGCTGAGTTTTTCTTTCAGGTATTTCCCTGTATCCGATTTACTTTTCACCATTTGCTCCGGCGTTCCTTCGAAAACGAGATTTCCGCCTTCGTCGCCGCCTTCGGGACCGAGATCAATTACCCAGTCTGCGCATTTTACAACTTCCATATTGTGTTCGATGATCAGTATGGAATGTCCTTGTGCGATGAGCGCGTTGAATGCGTCGAGCAGCTTACGGATGTCGTGGAAATGTAATCCGGTTGTTGGCTCGTCGAAAATAAAAAGCGTTGGCGGCTGGTTATTTCCCTGCGTGAGAAAAGATGCGAGTTTAATACGTTGCGCTTCTCCGCCGGATAGTGTGCTGGATGATTGTCCGAGATGAACGTAACCCAGGCCTGTATCCTGCAACGGTTTTATTTTCGCGACAATTCTTCTGCCGTGGTTAGAGCCATCTTCGAAAAAAATAATTGCTTCGTCGATCGTCATATCAAGCACGTCGGCTATATTTTTTCCGTAGGATGGATCTGCCGGTTTGGGATTGAAAATAACTTCAAGTGTTTCTTCCTTGAAGCGGCGACCTTTGCAATTTTCACAAAGTAAATGCACATCGGCCATGAACTGCATTTCTACAATTACTTCGCCTTCACCTTCGCAAACATCACAACGGCCACCATCAACATTGAATGAAAAATGAGATGGTTTGTAGCCGCGCATTTTTGACAAAGGCTGTTCGGCATACAACGCGCGAATTTCATCATAAGCTTTTACATACGTCACCGGATTTGATCGCGAAGATTTTCCGATCGGATTTTGATCTACAAATTCAATCGCAGCGATGTGCTGAAAATCTCCTTTGATAGAATCGAACTGGCCGGTCTGTTCGCCGTAACCTCCGAGATGCTTTTGAAATGCAGGATAAAGAATTCGTTTTATCAACGTAGATTTTCCTGAACCGCTGACGCCGGTAACGACCGTCATCACGTCCAATGGAAATTTTACTGTGAGATTCTTTAAATTATTTTCTCTTGCACCGCGGATCTCTACGAATGATTTCCATTTGCGGCGTTTTGCCGGAACAGGAATTTTTTCTCTTCCGGTTAAATATTTTGCTGTAAGACTTTGTGCGGATAATAAATCTTTATGTGTTCCTGCAAATACAACTTCACCGCCAAGCGTTCCTGCCATTGGTCCCATATCAACCATTACATCACTCGCACGCATGATCTCTTCATCATGCTCAACAACAATTACGGTGTTGCCGATATCACGCAAAGCAAGCAGCACACGGATCAATCGTTCTGTATCGCGCGGATGTAAACCAATGCTCGGTTCATCAAGAATATACATGGAGCCGACCAGCGAGCTTCCTAAAGATGTTGCAAGGTTGATGCGTTGTGATTCTCCGCCGGAAAGGGTAGAGGAGAGGCGGTTCATGGTGAGGTAACCTAAACCAACATCAGAAAGAAAACGAAAACGATTTGTAATTTCTGTCAGCAATCGTTTGGTTAATTTTTTTTCTTCTTCCGTTAATTTAATCTCTGTGAAAAATTTAAAAGCATCTTTCACCTGCATCAGCACAATATCACTGATGGATTTATCTGCAAACTTTACATAATTCGCATCTTTCCGCAAACGTGTTCCGCGGCAATCGGGACACGTTGTTTTTCCACGATAACGGGAAAGCATCACGCGGTATTGAATTTTATAGCTCTGCGATTCAATGTCTTTGAAAAAATCATTGAGGCCGCTGAAATATTTATTGCCCGTCCACACCAATTCCTTTTGTGCTTTGGTCAATTCGCCAAATGGTTTGTGAATCGGGAAATCAAATTTATAAGCGTGCATGATCAGCTTATCTTTCCATGCGCTCATCTTTTCACCTTTCCAGCAGGCAACTGCTTCTTCGTAGATGGAAAGATTTTTATTCGGAATAACTAAATCAGGATCGATGCCGATAACGCTTCCGAATCCTTCGCAGGTTTTGCAGGCACCAATCGGATTATTAAAACTGAAAAAGTGAACGCTCGGCTCCTCGAATTGTATGCCATCCGCTTCGAAACGATTGGAGAAATGAATCCGGTTTGCGTTGGAAGGAACATTTCCATCAACAGATTTTTTTGCTGTAGCTTTTTTAGCAGCAACCTTTTTTTCTTTTCCTGCTCCTGCCGTCTTTTTTCCTGCCCCCTTTTCCTCACCGACAGTTTCAGCTTCTGCCTGCGGAATAATTTTTTCCAATATCAGATCACCATCACCTTCGTAAAAAGCGGTCTGCACAGAATCTGCAATGCGCGAAGCAAGATCTTCATCTTCATGATTGACAGAAAAACGATCGATCACAATATTGATTTCCTCTTTAGTGGAAAGCGATGAAACATTGATTTCATTCAGCTTTAAAACTTCGCCTTTATAAAGAATACGCGTAAAACCCTGTTGCAATAAAAGGCCTAAAATTTCTTTTAAGGTTTTATCTTTTTCAGGTTTGAGCGGAGCAAGCAGCATAAGTTTTGTTCCGGCAGGTAAAGCAAGAACACTATCCACAACATCAGTCACCGTATGACGCCTGACTAGTTTTCCTGAAACCGGCGAATATGTTTTCCCTGCACGCGCAAAAAGCAATTTCAGGTAATCAAAAATTTCAGTGGACGTGCCGACTGTTGAACGTGGATTGCGTGTATTTACTTTTTGCTCTATGGCAACGGCAGGTGAAATTCCTTTGATGTATTCGACAGCAGGTTTTTCGATCTTTCCTAAAAATTGCCGTGCATAAGCAGAAAGACTTTCTACATAACGGCGTTGTCCTTCTGCAAATAAGGTGTCAAAAGCAAGGGAAGATTTTCCTGAGCCTGAAAGCCCGGTGATAACGATAAAACGATTTCGCGGAAGAGCAAGATCTACATTTTTAAGATTGTGCATTTTCGCACCCTTAATAATGATGTATTGCTTCGGGTTGTATGAATCTAAATCTTTCAAGTATAATGTCTCCTAAAATGAGCGCAAAATTACCCAAAAAAGAGCAGTTATTCCTGATTCATGAGCCTGAATTAGGAATAATTAATAAATGCAGCTATAAGTAAATTTCAGCGGAGGAAATGGCTCTTCTTTCGCTGATGAAATCTCTAAAGCGCTTTGGTAATTTTCCCAACAGAAGAAACTCCATTCACCATGATCGTGTAAAAATAAATTCCCTTACTCAGTGCGCTGATATCAACAGTAATATTCTGACTTCCGCTTGAAATATTCTGTTCGAAAGGAACGCTGACAATTTTCCCTTGCGCATCCGTAATTGTAATTTTTGCCGAACCAGAAACTTCACAGTGAAAACTAAAAGACACTGTATTCTGCGCGGGATTCGGATAAACCACTATACCGGGATATTGCGGAATTTCAGGAACGGTTAAATAAGGTGGAAAATTTATTCTCCACAAATCTCCGCCGCCGTTTTCAATTACATACAATACATTTCCGACCAGTTCTGCGTCAACCGGCAGATAAAATCCGGTGACAATATTTGCGGTCGTCATTGTGTAATTATCGATGCCCGCATTATATGTCAGCTTCATTTGCACAAGTTCCCGCGATGGATCAACAAACGGACACGGGCTTCCCCATGGTGAAAACGGTGTATATCCTGTACTGTCGCCGCCCGGCATAAAGCTTAATATAAATCCATCGCCACGAAAAGGCGCTGCGATCATACTGTCGCGGTCGAATACCAAACCTAAGGGCGAACGATGTGAAGTGAATGAAGTAATGTAAGTTCCTTCATCGCTTGCATTTTTGACATTGCCGGTAATTGAATCACGGTAAAAATCTGCAGCAACACCATAATTTCTGACAGGATCAGTAAATGTTACGCCAGTAGGAACAAGCGGAAATCCGGGAACATCCGCAAACCATCCCGCAATATATCCACCGCTCAGATGATTTACCAAAGGATCCTGGTTCACATTGTAAGGAGAATTCATCAGCGGATTATAATTGCCGCCCATTCTCCATGGAAATCCATAATGTTTTCCTTCGCGCAGCCAATTCAATTCTTCCGGATCATCTCTTTCACCGGAGTTATCTACAGCGAATAACGTATCATTTCCATCCCACGCCATATCATACGCATTGCGCGTTCCCCAGGCGAAAACATAACCGCTGTTATCGATCAGTGTGGAATCATTCGGAAGCATTACGCCAGTTGTATTGAAAGGAAACCTGAATATGCGTGCTGTTAACGGAACTTCGCGGCAACCCGGCCAAGCATTATTATTTGTGCGGATTTCACCGAGATGTGTTCTTGAGCCGCTGGATACATACATGTAATTACCGGCAGGATCAATACATATTCCGGTAAATCCGTGATCTCCGCCCCCGTCCGGGTATGGATCAGTTGTCGCGATGCTTATCCAGGTGCGTGTGCCGTTCGGATTGAATGTTCCTTTGACAACCATTCCGATTCCAGTTGTGGCGGACCAATTATTTCCGCAAAGATAAAATGTGCTGTCGCGAATGCAAAACCCCTGAAGCGTTGTTATTCCGTGATTGACCGCAGAAAACCTGAGTGAATCAGTCGACGCTCCTGTTGTTGGAATAAATACTTCGTAAATATTTCCAGCATCTGTAGCGTAAAATAAATGTCCTGTGACCGGATCAAAATCCATTTTTGTAACGCCTTGTCTTACGGTCATTACTGAATCGATTGTAATTCCTGCAACGAGCGGGTAAACACGTTGCGCCTGCAAAAAAGCGGGACATATAAAAAGGAAGATCAGTAAAAGAAACCTGGAATGTTTCATGCGGGTTGTTTAATTCAGGAACTCTTAAGGGCAAATTGTTAAAATCAAATATAATCTTTTAAAACCCTGGAGAAATTACGGCATGCAGTTTGTCTGTTAACATTTGAATAAGTATATTTGTTAAAGACGGTCAGATTTTCGATGGTTGCCAGATAAAATTATTGTGTTTAATGCAACATTTTTATCCAACGAACGTTAAATACCGATAGTCATTTTAAATTATTGTCCCACAGGTCTTGAAAAGACCAAATAATACAGATAAAGTATAGCGCCAATCTCTACGTTTTTCACCAGACCGAAGTCGAAAAACCCTAAAAGGAGGTTAACATGCGCAATGCTTTATTACAAGACCAGGAATTGGTCGATCTGTACATCAAAGGGGACGAACCCAGCTTAGAAATTTTAATTGCCCGTCACAAGAAACGTGTTTTCTCGTACATCATGATGGTTGTCCGCGACCGCCATTTGTCCGAAGACATTTTTCAGGACACTTTTATTAAAGTCATTCAGACTTTAAAACGAGGCGCTTATAACGACGAAGGAAAATTCCTTCCATGGGTGCTGCGAATTGCCCATAATCTTGTCATTGATCATTTCCGCCGTGTAAAACGGATGCCAACGGTTGATGCAGGCGAAGATTTCGACATATTTTCTGTGCTCACTTTGCGCCAGGGAAATGTGGAAGACAAGCTTGTACGAACACAGATTCGTTCAGATGTGCGCAAAGCAATCGAAAAGTTGCCACTTGAACAACGCGAAGTTTTGATTATGCGTCACTACATGGATATGAGCTTCAAAGAAATTGCTGATACCACACATTGCAGCATTAACACGGCTTTGGGACGTATGCGTTATGCGTTGATCAACCTTAAGAAGTCACTTCAGAAACAACATATTGCCTTGTCGGCCTAGCTTCAAAGGGACGCTTGAGAAGCTGGCTCAGGGCGATTCAACACCAGCAATGAGAAAGCCGTTCTGATTAATTTCAGGGCGGCTTTCGTTTTTTTAATACGTTTATACAATAAGTGTTTGTTTCGTTGCGTTTTACCTGTATAATACACACACATCCTGAATGAATAAAACATCTACTCCTAAAATCATGAACCTCGGAATCAACAGTGAAGATCTGCTTCACTACGCAAGCGGGGAAACGCAAGACGAGCCACGTCAGCATGTGGTGGAAAGCCTTCTCCGATTTTCCAGATCATTAGAAGTAAAATCTTCTAAACTGGTAGGGAAAATTGAAAGTGTAACGAATTAAAATTTTTGTGTCAGGTTTACTAAGCCCTTTGGATTCATTTCCGGAGGGCTTTTTCTTGTGTCCTCGATAGTAAACGCTAACGTTTACTAGAAGAATTTTGTTAAATGCAAAATTCAGAATCCAAAATGCTGAACCTGAAATCCTGAACTTCGAAACAAAGACTTCTTCGTACCTTTAAACCTTGTCGCACTACATTCTCAGCAAAACTTCTTACATCAAAGGATTGCAATGTTCAAAAGCATTGTTTTTCTACAGGCATTACCCTCAATTGCGTGATGCCATTCCACCTGCGCGGCAAGCGCTTTTTAACCGCGGACATGATGTTGGAAATCTTGCGCGCGATTTATTTCCCGGAGGAACAGATGCTACTTATAAAGTCGGATCAAAATCTTCGAAGGCTGTAAAGCGGACGCAGGAATTAATGGATGCCGGTGAAAACATAATTTATGAAGCGGCATTTGTGCATGACGAAGTATTGGTGCTGGTGGATATTTTAGTGCGCGACGGCGAAAAATGGAAAGCATACGAAGTAAAAAGTTCGTTGCGATTGAGCAAATCCTATTACCAGGATGCGGCTTTGCAGTATTATGTTTTGCATGGATTCGGCTTGCCTTTGAGCGATTTTTCACTTGTGCATGTGAATTCAGATTATGTGCGGAATGGTGCTTTGGATCTGAATAAATTTTTTGTGGTGGTTTCTGTTTTGAAATTCGTTAAAGAACAAGTGACTTCAATTATCGAAAAAGTAAATTCACATAAATTAGTTTTGAGTGGACCGCAAATTCCTGAAATACAAATCGGGGAGCAATGTTTTTCGCCTTATGAATGCGATTACCGCGGACAATGCTGGAAACATTTGCCACAAGGAAGCGTGTTTGAATTAACCGGCGTAAATCGTTCGGAGCAGGCGCGTTTATTTAAAGCCGGATATTCTACAACTGATCTTGTTCCGGAAACGGAGCAAATACCAATGCTGGCGCGTTTGCAGGTCGCAACAAAAAAATCGAATGAAGCATTTATTGATAAGGAAAAATTAAAAGCGTTCATAGCTCCTTTGGGAACGCATATTTTTTTCCTCGACATTGAGAATTTTCAGCCTGCCATTCCGAAATATGAAGGAACAAAACCGTTTGCTGCTTTGCCATTTGCGTATTCGCTGCACGAACGAAAAGCAGACGGAACATTAATTTATCATTCCTTCATTGCAGAAGCAGGTCCTGATCCGAGAAGGGAATTCATTGAAAGATTTCTTGCAGATACAGAAGGTGATGCATTAATTCTTGCGTATGATATTACCGCTGAAAGAATGTCGCTGAATTTATTACGCCAGCAATTTCCGGAGTACGCGCCACAATTAGAATTGCGATCAAAACGTTTGCGTGATCTGATGCAGCCATTTCAGCAAGGTTGGTATCATCATCCGAAAATGAACGGATCGATTTCCTTAAAAAGTGTTTTGCCTGCGCTGGTTCCGGGAATGGATTACAATTCGCTTGCAATTCAGAATGGAAATCATGCCATGGCGATTTATGAAAAGCTGGAATCAGAAGATCTTTTTTCAAGAGCGGAAAAGCTTACTGCGTTGGCAGAATATTGCGAATTGGATACGCTTGGAATGGTGAAGATATTTGAGGTATTGGAAAATTCAATAGTAGCTTAATATAAGCCGGGTCAAGCGTTGAAAAAACTGGCAGCTAATGAAAATCTGGTCAACTTACCTTATCTGCATTTTTGTTTCTCTAGCCGCTTTTCTCGGATTGATATATTGCTCCCCATATTTTTATTCACTAAACGGAGATGGCGTGCGCATCTTTACAGGCTACAGCGTTTTTATTGTAGTTTTTAATTTCGTCGTCGTTGCATTGACATAACGAAGCAGAACAATAGCTGAAAAAATTGTGATCTATATGATCAGCTTCGTTTTTTCTGTAGCAGTGCCTTATGCAACCTGGTTTTTACTACTACTCGTTCATACTATAACCTGATTTTAATCAATGTAATTTTCTACATTAATGCGCACATCATCTCCATTCTTGAGGACTGCATAGCTGAATTTTTTATTGACTTTATTCATTGAGCTGCTTTCAATTATTTCTTTGTAGCGTTGCCATTGTTCTTTAGACAGCTTGTTTCCATTTACTTTCAGGTAGCTGCCATTGATCTTAAACATATAGTGTTCAGTATCGGAGATCAAATGGTCTTTGAATAAATAATTTTCAATTGTTTGCCTCAGCGTATCAGTAGAATTCTGAAGAGGAAATTCCTCCTGTAAAGGTTCCATAGGCTCCATCGGCGGCAATGGTACTAATTGATCATTTATACTCATTAAATCAGTTTCCGCATTTTTATTGATCGTTATGATAAGGAACGGGCCCATTCTATAAGATGAATTTTTCTCTACTATATCCTTGTACTTTTCCCAAAGCGCTTTGTCTTGTTTTTTCCCATCCACGAATATCGAATGGCCATTTAATTTGAAAGAGAAATTAGCACTATCCGTAATGAGTCCGTCTTTAAATAATGCGATTGCTATAGCGGAACTCAGTGAATCATAATTACTGGCACAACATGCAACAGGCGTCATCGGTGTTATTGCTACCGGTGGCACTGGTGGAGTTGTCTTGAAACTTCCATGGAAAGGAGCTGCCGGATAAGGAGCAGTTGCCGGTTGATCCTTGCTTGCATACGCGAAAACAAAATTGCTGTCATTTGTTGTATTGTAATAAACAGAAGTCTGATTTCCGTTTTCAATGACTTTGATTTTTGTTCCTGCATCTGTTTCGATCGTCGTTACAGAAACGGCAGCGCCATCAGAAACGGATTTTGTTGTTGTCGTCCGTGGCGTATCGGCTTCAGTTTCCAGGTCAGGAATAAGTGCGTTGGAAGAAAATTCAAAGTTCGATTTATGATTTTTCTGTGCGGTAACTTTATCTGCGCCGGAATTCCAGGCGATAATACTTACGAGCGCTGCGGTTAATGTGCTTGTCATGATGAGAATGGAATTAAGGTGAAATTTCAAAAATGCTTTTGTGAAAATTCCTTTTGTTGCAACGGTTGCTGTAATGCCGAGCGCTACCTGTGCAATTACAAACTTTTCCACGTTTTCGAACGGAACCTCCACAGGCATCTTGCGCATGTGTCCGAAAAGCTGGTCTGTATTTCTATTTTTATTCATTGAGGCGAATTATAATAGGGTGAATAGCGTTTTTGTTGATACTCTTTTCTCTGTTTGGCCGTCTTCCATCAATCCTCTCAGCTTTTCTCTCGCACGGCTCAGTCGTGTTTTTGTTGCACCTGCTGTGGATAGTTGCATCACAGCAATCTCTTCAATTGAAAAACCTGAAATTTCAAACAGCAGGATCACTTCTTTATCTTTTACCGGAAGCTGGTTCAATGCAAGATGAAGATGATAAATATCCATGGCTGTTTCCGGATCAAGATTTTTCGATTCGAGCTTCATGGAATCATGCTCAATATACTTTCCGCTGAATTTTTTGCGGCGCAAATGATTCCTGATAATATTATTTGCAGTGGCAATAAGATAACCGAGCAGCTTTTCTTTTTCGCGGATGCTATGAAAGCGCTGAAGCGTTGCGAGCACTGCTTCCTGCACAAGATCTTCCGTCTCCATCAATCCATACGCATGATTGCTGCAGTAGCGCACAAACCGCGCGTGAATGGGCTGGTAAAGCGTTAAAAATTCCTCGTGTAGGGCGTCGGCCATTTTTTAGCTATTCCTTGTTATGCTTAAAGTAGCTTAAAAGGAGGAAAGGTTACAAGGGATTTTGGCTGAAAGGTGAGATTTTCTTGTTTAATTGAATATTCAATTTATTTAATTGCAGGGATTGAAATTATTTTAATAACCCAGTGGTTCTCTGCTGGTATGTCTTATCCTGATGACCCTAATTTCCCGCAACTCAATATTTATCTGGTAAGATATTCTATAACTATAAACGACAAATGCTCTGAACTCTTTTTCCCGGGGATTTTTAAGTTTATCTGTTTCGCAAATTAGCGCGTTTATTTTAATAATGCGCAATCTGGATAAAACCGCTTTTTTTACAATTTTTGGAGCTTGAGCGCTCTTGCTGGATAGAAAGTCAAGAATTTCTTTAAAATTATCAAGAGCATTTCGGTTCTAGATAATTTTAAATGTGATTTTTTTTACCATTTAGATAATTCCTTAATGGCATCTTTATGTGTGACAAAATTTCCTTTTTCAATCTGGGTAACGGCATCATTGATTTCCTTATTGTATTGCTTTTTGGAAATTCGTTTGGTATCATTATCAACATTTAAAAGACTTTTTACCATTTCCAGGAGCAATTCCTGTTGCTTGATAGTTAATAATGGCAAATAATTATCAAGTTGTTTTTTTATGGCTGCGGTAGTCATTTTATAATAAGTTGGTTTTCAAATTTACAAAAAAACAATGACGGGGCATGGTCGCTTCAGTTCTGCCTTTCTAACCTGAAAAGAAAGAACATTTGATAAATCAATTTTTCAGTTTTTCCCATCTTGAATCTAAATCCTTAGTTTTCAGTAATTGATTTTTTTACTTGGCCAATTCAATCCCTTTTAGCTTCTTAAACAACGAAACCGCATAAGAATCTGTCATACCTGCAACGAACTGGCAGACTTTTAAAATACGCAGATAAATTTCATTGGAATCTTCCATGATAAACTGCGAAGGCAAAAGACTGAGCACCTTTTCGCTGTACGGACGTTCTTTGCGTAATTTGTTTTTATAAACGTAATGATCGTTTACAGCATTGATGAAAATATCGAGCAGCTCGGCTACAACCGTAAAACCGGCAACTTCTATTTGCAGGACAGTTTTGCTTTTGTAAACGCGTTCACGTGAAATGCTGAGGATCTCGTTCAGCGGATCGCCAATTGATTTATCGAGTATATCCACTAGCGAAGAATCGAATTTGCCTTCGAGCATTTCTTTTTCTTTTGCCAGGAACAATTCGGTGCAGGCGTTGATGAGCGTATTGATGGCAACAGCACGGAGGTAAGCTATTTTTTCGCGCTGGTCGCCAACTCTTGAATAGCGTTCTGCGTCGAAGGCTATCCCGATAACGGCTTTTAATAATTCTTCGCCGGTACGGAAATCAATAAGACCGATGCGGATGCCGTCTTCAAAATCGATGATACGGTAACAAATATCGTCAGCGGCTTCAACGAGGTAAGCGAGCGGATGGCGCAGGAAAGAATAATCGGTAAGGGAGTCTATTTCAAGATGTGTGAAGAGCTTTTGAAAAATTCCGGATTCGGACTGGAAGTAGCCGTATTTTTTCTGGCTTACTTTGCCCTTGAAAAGATCGTGGTGAATGGCAAGTTTGTTGGAACGCGTTGGATATTTTGTGAATGCGGCAAGGGTAGTGTAAGTGAGATTTGCATTGCCGCCGGATGATTCATTGTAATTGGTAAGAATTTTAAATCCGTTTGCGTTGCCTTCGAAGTTGGTGAAGTCGCTCCATTTATTTTCGTCGCCAACTTCCTTTTCGAAGCGTGTTCCATTTCCATTCGCGAAATAATTACTGATGGAACTTTCTCCTGAATGTCCGAAAGGCGGGTTGCCGATATCGTGCGCCAAAGCTGCGGTTGCACAAACTGCCCCGAAATCAGAAGCGTGCAGATCGGTTAAGTTGTAACGATCAATAATTATTTTGCCGGCACTTTTTCCGAGCGAACGCGCGACACAGGAAACTTCGAGGCTATGTGTTAAGCGGGAATGCACAAAATCGCTTTCGGGGAGTGGAATGACTTGTGTTTTATCCTGTAGGCGGCGAAACGCGGAGGAAAAAACAACACGATCAAAATCGCGCTCAAAGTTTGTTCGATCGGGCGTGGAAACTCTTTTGGGATCTTTATCACCGATTCTTGCTTCTGAGAAAAGAGTATTCCAGTTCATGGTATAATTAACAATTGATAATGTGCAAATTGATAATTGAATTTCGTTGCGTGAGGGATAGTAGTGGAAAGCCCGGAGTTGCGTTGATTAACCTCAAAGGGCTCAGCGGGAATTCGCGCTGTGCCCTTTGAGGTTTGCGCGGTGAACGAGGACTTGCAGCGAATAGCCCGACCCATGGAGGAACGCTTTTCTGCGTTTCCTTCATGGGACACGCCCTAATACCGATCATTCGGATTTCTTTTTTCGTCGCGTTTTTGAATTCCGTTAAAGATGCTGTTGATGAACGTGAGCACGATACTGAAAATAAGTGCGGCCCAGAAACCACCAACTGTAAACCCGTCGATGAAATAATCGGTGATCAGAATGATGATGGCGTTGATGACGAGAAGGAATAATCCCATGGTAACAACGGTGACAGGAATTGTAAGAAGTATAAAAATGGGCTTGACGACTGAATTTAGAAATGCAAGAACAAGTGCGACGATGATGGCGGTGGTAAAATTATCGACATGCACCATACTTTCCGGGAGCAGCCATGATGTGAAGAGTACGGCGAGCGTGGAGATTAGTATACGGATGATGAAGTTCATACTGCAAAGGTAAGTTTTGTTTGGGGTTTTCTGATTAGCTGCGGCGGGCGAGGCTCTGATTTGTATTTTATGGTTAAAAAAGTATTTACTGATTTTTAAAACGTATGTAAAAAAACAAAATTTAAACCACTTAACAAGAAATGCCAACCACTTAAACCCGAAACTCCAAAACCGGAACTTCAAACTAATTTATGGCACAGGCTTTGAAATAACTGCATGCAAGGGACTAAACCCGGAAAGGAAATACAATATGAAAACTCTAATTTACTCTGCACTGCTTGCCGCGATAATCGCTTTGCCAGCTAAAGCCATCAATTCAGAATTAAGTATTGCAATGGCTAATCAACAGAAATTTACTTTGACGTTCGACAACAATTTTTACGCAACGCCATCGACAACATATAATGTAACGAATGTTCTTCCGGGTAATCACAGGGTACGAATGACTAGTGCGCCGGTACAAATGATGGGTGCATGCGGAATGCCAATGTTACTTTTTGACGGATGGGTAAATGTTCCGCAGAATTCAAGAGTAACTGCAATGCCTGCAAGCTTATCACAATTGAATATCGTTAGCATTGTGCCACTTGTGCAGCAGTATTATAATCCGTACGATCCTTATGGTTATAATGGAAATGGAAACAACGGATACGGAAACAACAATCCTTACGGCAACAATAATCCTTACGGCAATGGCTATACCAATGGAAACCCTTATGGAAATCCAAATTATCCGAACACTGGTTATGGAAACGCTCCCTCTTATCCATCTTACTATGGAATGTCGCCCGAAAGTTTTTCTGCTCTCAAAAACAGTGTGAACAATCAATCGTTCGACAGCAGCAAGCTAAATGTTGCAAAGCAAGCCCTCGGCAGCAATAACCTTACTGCAGCGCAAGTGAAAGAACTTGTTGCATTGTTCACCTTCGAAAGCAGCAAGCTTGAAATTGCGAAGTATGCATACGGACGAACTGTTGACAAGAATAATTACTACCAGGTGTCAGACGCATTCACTTTCTCTAGCAGCGTAGATGATCTTTCCGGGTACATCAATAATTACCACGGATAAAATAACAAAGCATACCGCAGACGCCGACCGCTCGGCGATGCGGAACAGAAGATCAGGTTTTATGTAGCGTTTTACCTGGTCCCAAATCAAAAGGCCCTGACTTAGTCGGGGCCTTTTGTAATTTATGGGAAAGGATTTTTGGAAAGAGAGATTGTCTCGCTGAAGGGAAAAGCGGAAGAAAAAAAGGCGGCAGGCGGGAGCAAAAAAGGAAAGGGAAAGAAGAGGGAAAGGGAAAGAAAAACTTTAAATCATTTTGCGCTTTCGTAAAGATGATCGAAATAATTTTCTTCTTTCATTCGGAAACCATAATCATTTTGCTCTTTAATGGTTTTTCCATTTGCGCGAAAATTTCTTTGTGTTCCGCTTTTGAGGTAAACTGTCAGACGATACTGCGGCTGGTATTTACACGGCCCGATTGATTTTGCTTTATTCCAGTCGTCGGCAAATTGTTTGATTTGTGTAGCTGTTAATTTTTTTGAGGGTAAATAAAGTGAATCAGATTTTGTGTCGCTAATGACAACCGAATCAACCCCGGAGATATCGATTGTAGTTTGAGACCGATTGGAAGATTTCCATGCGATGATGGGGAAGGCCAAGAGGGCAAAAAGGCACAAAGTCAGAATGAACTGTTTTTTGGTCATGGTTTAATTTATTTTTAATGATGGCCACCCGAATCGGATCCACCGCTATCACCCCAAGAGCCAGCACCACTTTCATGAAAACCATCATCTCCTTTTTTATTCGGGTAATGATGTGAGCCAGGTGTTGACTTGGACAATGACTTAAGCAGAATAATCCAAAAGAAGGGAATTAGCCAGATGAGGATGCTGTGAAGTTGTTTTTGTTTTTGAGTATAAATTGTAGATGCATTTCTGAATCTGAGCGCGAAGAGAAACGTATAGATTACATATAGGAGAAACACGGCAAGAAGAATATATTCCTGGAAAGCCATATTTATCAGAATATTTATTTTTTCTTTTGTTTGATAAAAACTTCTCCTTCGCTAAAGCCACCTTTTTTGATGAATGCCTGAAATTGGTTTTTGGTCAGTACAAACTGCCGGGGAGCAACAGTATCCTGAGCACTTTCTGTAATTTCTCTAAGGTCATCAAGTTCTGATCCTGCAGCAATTGTACTCAATGCCACCTGGCCGTTCGATTGTTCCAGCTTCATTACCTCCCAGCCATCACCGTCGAATGAATTGAGAAAATAATAACCTCTGAATTTTTTTACTACATGCTCATCATCTATTTGAAAAAGAGTATCTGTGAGGTGAACACGATAAGTAATACTGTCCCTCTCCATTCTGATCAGAAACTTTTCCTTTGTCTTAAGATTGATAAGCGTATCGCCGGAAATCCTGGAGTTGCTGTCAAGCTTGTTGCGGCTCATCTTTTGATCAAAGTCGTATGCTCTTTGAATATACTTATCATCTATAATCAATGTAGAGTTGTTCTCTACATTCAAATAATTACCGCGCAAACGTTTCGGAAATTTTAACAGAGCAGGTGTGCCCGTCGGCTGAGGTTCAGTAAATGTTACAGCTTCTTCGCATGCAATAATATTTGCCAGCAAAAGGAATGCAAGAATATATTTTAATTGCTTCATTGTCTACAATTTAAATTATCTGTTTAGCAGTATACTTTATTAAAAACGCACTATTAACCAATCATCTTTTCCTTACCAATCTCCTCCACCGCTGTGGACACTCATCACCACCAACCAAATACCTTTTACCTCCGTCGCGGCTGACACCAACAACCAATCACCTTTTTACTAATCACCAATCACTAAACTACGAATCTTCTCCGCACACCGCTCCCCATCCATCGCAGCCGAAACAATTCCTCCCGCAAATCCGCCGCCTTCTCCGCAAGGATATAAATTTACAATCTGCGGATGATGCAGCTTTTCTCTGTCGCGCGGAATTCTTACAGGCGATGATGTTCGTGATTCAACGCCAACGATCAACGCTTCATTCGAAAGATAGCCGCGCATTTTTTCTCCAAATGCTTTGAATCCTTCCTGCAATCTTTTTCCTATTGATGCTGGAAGCAATTCATGTAATGGCGCTGATAAAACTCCTGGTTGGTAAGAACATTCCGGCAAAGTTTTGGAAAATTTTCCATTGACAAAATCTTGCAAAGCCTGCGCGGGTGCTGTTTGTGTTTTGCCACCTGCTTCCCAGGCAATACGTTCTAAATTCTGCTGGTAACGTAATCCTGCAAAGGCACCGAACTTTTTGTAATCGGTTAATTCCTGCGGATCTACAGCGACAACAATTCCTGAATTCGCATACGGATTATTCCGTTTGCTCGGCGACCATCCGTTGGTTACAATTTCTTCCTGAGCGGTTGCACATGGCGCGATGATTCCGCCCGGGCACATGCAAAACGAATAAACACCTTTACCATCCACCTGGTGAACGAGCGAGTAGGGCGCAGCAGGAAGATATTCGCGGCGCTCTGCAACTTCTTCGGGGCGACAATGGTATTGTAAAGAATCGATGAGTAGCTGCGGATGTTCTACGCGTACACCCATCGCGAATGGTTTTGCTTCGAGTAGAATTTTTTTTCGATCGAGTAATTCAAAAACATCACGCGCTGAATGACCTGTGGCGAGTATCACATAATCGGATGGGAAACTTATTTGTTTCTCACCTTGCTGCGCGATGATGCTTTTTATTTTATCATTCGCCACTTCAAAATCAATGACACGTGTTTCAAAATGTATTTCACCTCCGGCAGCAAGAATGTTTTCCCGCATCGCAACAATGATCTGCGGTAATTTATTGGTGCCGATATGCGGATGTGCGTCGGCGAGAATGACTTCATCAGCTCCGTGCGCAACAAACAATTCTAATATCCGGTTTACATCGCCGCGTTTGCCGGAACGTGTAAATAATTTTCCATCAGAATATGTTCCTGCGCCGCCTTCGCCAAAGCAATAATTAGAATCAGGATTGACGAAATGTTCTTTGTTGAGCTTCGCCAGATCTCTTCGGCGTTCACGTACATTTTTTCCGCGTTCGATGATCACCGGTTTTAGTCCGAGTTCAATCAATCGCAGGGCTGCAAATATTCCCGCAGGACCAGCGCCGATAATATGTACTGGTGAACTTTTGCTGACATCTTTCGCTTCCCATTTAAACCCGGATTCCGGCATCGGTTCATCCACAAAAGCTTCGAGCACGATATGAACTTTAATGTTTCTGCCGCGCGCATCGATAGATCGTTTGTGAATTTTTATTCCGCTGAGTTGTTCGTCATAAATCGAAAGCTCTTCACACACGCGCATTCGCAGCTCCTGCGTTTCAAATGCAGTTTGCGGATGCAACGCAAGCGTGAGAGAATGGATCATGCGATTATCCTTCGAAAGTGAAGGAGATGAGAAATACTTTTGAATTCAACCGGTCGATCGTCGTGATCAGAATGCTGCTTGGATCACGGACAAGCATGTTATTAATTCCGAGTGATGCTTTTAATTCTATTCCGAATTTAAAATAGGGAAGGAAAAAATCAACACCTGCGCCAGCCTCGAATGCAAAATCATATTTGTCGAGCTTTACCACTTGCTGCGCCAAAGGAAGTCCTTCGTTCTTAACACCTTTCTGAGAAGCAAGATCAAGCGTGTATTTTCCGCCGCCAACCATATACGCGGCAAAATTTCCGAATCGTTTTGATCGCACTTTGAAATTCAACGGAAAATCAAGAAAGGTTGATTCTACTTTTTTTACAATGTCAAAAGTATCTTGTCCTGCAAAATGATATTCCAGGTTACGTTGTCCGAAAGCAATATCCGGCAAAAAACGAAGCGTTACGTATTGGTGTAAACGCAATTCAGAAACAATTCCAAGATTGAAACCCGTTGAAGGTGCAGATAGAATTGTCTTCAATGAATCGCCTGCAAGTTCCTGCCAGTTATTTACTGTAGTGATCACAAAATTTGTCCGGTTTACACCAAGGTAAAATCCGAAGTGGACTTTGTCAGTGTAATATTCTGCACGGTTTTGTGGACCTCCGTTTCCTGTTCCGCCTTTTTGCGCAGAAAGAGAAAATGTCAGCAGGGAAAAAATCAAAAAGGTTTTAAAACGGGTGATGCGCATATAATATTGTTAACGGTGCAGGATTAAGATTATTGCTTTGGCTTCGTTCCGGTATAAATAGAGGCGATGCCAAACGACAAAGGTTGCCAGGTACAGGCAGAAAAACCTGTCTTTTTCATAATGGCTGTAAATTGTTCGCCATCGGGAAACGCTTTTACACTCTCAGGCAGATACGTGTAGGCGCGATTATCTTTCGAAAATATTTTTCCAATAAATGGCGTTACACGATTGAAGTAAAAAGTAAAAAGCTGCTTGACCGGAAATTTCCGTGGACGCGAAAATTCCAGCACAACCAGCATTCCGCCCGGTTTTAATACGTGAAACATGCCGGCCATTCCTTTCTCCAGGTTTTCAAAATTGCGCACACCGAATCCGACAGTGATTGCATCAAAAGAATTTTCATCAAAAGGAAGATTTTCGGAATCACCGATTGCCAATTCTATTTTATGATCAAGCCCCAGTTTTTTCAGTTTCTCACGGCCGATCTTCATCATGCCTTCGGAAATATCGACGCCGGTAATTTTTTCCGGGTTCAGACGCTTATTTGCTTCAATTGCAAAATCACCTGTTCCGGTGGCAACATCAAGCATCTTTTTCGGTGCAAGCGGAAGTAAAAGTTTTACCGATTTTTTTCTCCAGCCTTTGTGAATGCCGAGAGAAAGAAGCTGATTCAAAAAATCATACTTCGGCGCGATGTTGTCGAACATCTCAGCAACCTGCTCTTTTTTTCCGCTGGATGTGTGGTAAGGAGTTATGGTTTCCTGCATTGGGGCAAAGGTAGGGATTTGCTTATAGACAGGACGTAACTATTTGCCAATAAAAAGGCGGGAGTTCGTCTGTTTGGGCTTATCTTAACAGGATGGTTAATTTCATTCAGCAAATTTTTGCTGTTTTTCAATGAATAAAATAATGAACCCAAACGCACGTTTCAGGCTGGTTAAATGCCTTGTTTTAGCAATACTTGTATTTTTTGTTATACCGGCAATGCCTGCACAAGCAAACTGGAACAATACGTCATTCGTGCATCGCAACAATCAGCAAATTCTCGACGGACAAAATACAGCGATCAAGCTCGACGGCGTAAATCTCGGCGGCTGGCTCATGTGGGAAGGATGGATCTGGGGAGGCGGATTTACTGCGGAAAAAACGATTTACAATAATATGCAAACGGTGCTCGGAACGGCAGGCGCAAATACGTTCAGGGATTCTATCCATCAGCATTTTATTTCACGCGATGATATCCGGAAAATTTCTGATGAATGTTTTAATGTGGTGCGCATTCCGTTCAACCATACTTTGCTGGAAGACGATTTTAATCCGTATGTGTATAAACCTGCTGGCTGGGCGGTGCTCGACAGCATTCTTGCGTGGTGCGAAGATTATAATGTTTACGCGATTCTCGATTTGCATTCAGCGCCGGGCGGACAAAGCAATTCGTTTACAGCCGATCCTGATTTTATTATTACGTTATGGAACGGAGCAGTAAATAAAAACAGGACAAAACGATTATGGAAAGCGATTGCAGACCGGTATAAAAACCGCGGTATTATTGCAGGTTATGATTTGCTCAATGAACCGGACGTGGCATCTGATTCTACCATGCTCACACTTTATAACGGTATTATTGATAGCGTCCGCACAGTTGATACCAATCACATGATCTTCATTGAAGGAAATACTTATGCAACGGATTTTACCATGTTTTCTGCTCTTCCTGATCAGAATATGTGCTTCCAGTTTCATTTTTATACCTGGTTTTTTCCGAATTCCATCGCCACACATTTAAATGATTACACACTTTTATCCAACACGCTGAATGTTCCCGTCTGGTGTGGCGAATGGGGTGAAAATAATTTAGTACAGCTCGATACA
The DNA here is from genome assembly GCA_039918435.1 of Bacteroidia bacterium. Classification (GTDB taxonomy): domain Bacteria; phylum Bacteroidota; class Bacteroidia; order Palsa-965; family Palsa-965. The sequence continues at coordinate 83,548 of JBDSHN010000078.1, forward strand.
ACGCTTGCATTGCTCAATGACCCTGCATTTAAAGTCAGCGGAAATGCGATTTGGACATGGAAGAAAATGAAGTATGAAAACAGTTATCCTTTTTACAATGGAATGGATACTACGCTGGAATGGAATAAATCGATCAACTGGATTTCCAATACGAGCCAGCCTCAGCCAACCGTTTCTGAAATGCAAACAGGCATTACTGATTTTCTAATTAACAGCAGAGTACAGAATTGTACATTCGGAACAACACTTTCAGATCTTGTGAAAATATGTACGCCAAATGGTCTTGAAACAGTTTCTTCCAATGAAATGATCCGTATTTATCCGAATCCGTTTTCAGGAAATTTCGTTTTGCAGCATGAAAATCAAAATGAGTTTTATGAAATGGTGGATGGAACCGGGCAGCTCATTTATTCAGGATGGGAAATTATGTCGCAGGATTTTTCTGCGTTGCCGGCAGGATTATATTTTCTGAAAATCAGTTCGCCTGGCGTGAATAAAACAATAAAAATGATCAAGCAATAATTAGTTTGTTCTATTTCACAATAGAAATCAAAATACTTTGTGATTCACCATCCGCCTGCATTACGCAGTAATAATTTCCCGCAGCCAGGTTCAACGCAAGCGCATCGATCGTTAATTCATATTCGCCCGGGTAAGAAACTCCTTCTTTCAATGTTGTAATTTGTTTTCCGTTCGCATCAAGCAATATGATCTGCAAAGCCGATTTTTCTTTGAGAAAATAATGAATAGCCGTGGAAGAATTAAAAGGATTTGGAAAATTCTGCTGAAGTATAAACGGCGCATTTTTATTTACTTCCACATTCATCCACGACGGACAAATGCGATACAGGCTTGCATTGATAAGGTAACCTCCATTCAACGCGTAAATGCAACCATCAGCACCTTGTTTAATTGTAGTTAATCCTGCAACCGTTGTCGGATCAGTTAAAAAAGTATTTGATAAAACAGTATCATAGAAAGGCGCATTACCTAATGCAATATCGAAAATTGCACCATCATCACTGTTTGCAACAAGCAGGTGATTATCAAGTCCGGGAATAACACTGCCTGTGTAAAATAAAATTCCGGTCACGCCTCCCAACGGATTGCCCCAAGTGGTGATTGGCGGTATTGCACTTGTATCATCACAAGGAACGGTAGTGGAACTGTTTTTGAAATTCCCTTCACATTCATTCCAGCCGTAATTTTTGCCTGCATGAATCATATTCACTTCATCCCATGCGCTCAATCCATTCTCCGAAACATAAAATGAATCATTGACAGGACTAAAGCAAAAGTCAAATGCATTCCTGTGGCCATAACTCCAGATCAGATCACAGTTTCCGGTTAAAATATTTCCATCATCATAAAATGGATTATCTGTTGGAATAGTTCCGTCTTTATTAATGCGCAATGTTTTTCCGAATGGCGTTGTCAGCTTTCTTGCATAATTCAATGCGGTATCTGTTTGATTCGAACCAAGATCGCCAATCGTAAAATAAATTTTATCCGGCTCGGAAGGTCTGAAATGTAAATTGCCGCCAACATGTGTTCCCGGAATATTTTCTGCCACGTCATAATCGAAAATGATTGCCGGGTTTATTCCAACGTTATTTATTTCCGTAAGCCGCACGATCCGCAAACGCTCATCACCATTATACAAATGCACATAATAGCAATAGATGTAATGATTGTTTGTAAAATCCGGGTCAATCGCAATTCCGATTAATCCGCGCTCAAAGTCACTGTCGGTCGAATCACTTACGTAATAAAAAATACCGAGGTAATTGTAATTGCTGTCGTATACTTTCACCTGCGCCGTTATTGAAATAGGCGTATTGATGCCTTTTTGCGTGATAAAAATTCTTCCGTCAGGAGCAAAATCAAAAGCTACCGGCCTGTCAAGACTCGTAATAACAGGAGTTGTCCAAAAAGTTTGCGCATTGCAACCTATACTAACCAATAGCAGAAAGAGAATTTTTTTCAACATGATTTTTAATCTGTGCAGTCTGCGTAAGCTGTGGCCAAAAAAAATGTTGCCTCCTTATTGCGGGAGACAACATTTAATGAATGCGTTAAAAAGGTATTTTACTGTACAACAGAAATTTTTACGCTCTGTACAGCACCTTCCCCCTGCATGGAACAGAAATAATTTCCTGCTGCAAGATTTAATACCTGTGCATTGATTTCCAATGTGTGATTTCCTTCCGCCTGTGTTCCATCTGCAAGCACAGCCACTTCGCGACCGAACATATCATACAATACAATTTTCACTTTTGTATTTTGTTTGATAGAATAATTCAGTGTGGTGGTTGTGCTGAATGGATTCGGCTGATTTTGCTGAAGTGAGAAATAATTATTATTAAAATCTTCAGTTCCTAATCCCTGCGGACAGATCTTGTAAATAAGACCGGAAGAAGTGTAACCGCCTTTCATCGCGTAAACGCAACCGTCAATTCCCTGCTTCAATGTTGTAAGTCCAACGCCGGGAGGAAAATTCTGCCAGGTTACGCGGCTTAGCATGGTGTCGTAAGCAGGAGCATTGCCCATTGTAAGATCATAGATTTGTCCAAGGTCATTATCTGCAATCAGCAAATGGTTGTCAAACTCAGGCATTAAGCTGCCGGAATAAAACAATGCTCCTGTGAGCGCCGGAGGATTTGACCAGTCTTCAATCGGTAAAACCGAATTTGGATCGCTGCATGGTACTGTAGTAGAGCCGCGGTTGTAAAATCCTTCGCAGGTATTCCATCCGTAGTATGCACCTTTATGGATCATGTTTACCTCATCCCAGGTATTCAAGCCATTTTCAGAACTGTACAATGAATCTGTTACCGGGCTGAAGCAGAAATCAAAAGCATTACGATGACCGTAGCTCCAGATGATGTCGCAATTACCAGTGGAAGGATTTCCATCATCATAAAAAGGATTGTCGGTAGGAACATTGCAGCTAAAACCTCCGACAGCGTGCACATTACTTCCAGCAGGAACAGGATCTTTTCCGATGCGAAGGAATTTTCCGAATGGTAATGTTAGTAATGACGCATAATTTCCAGCGCTTGTTTGATTATGTGCAAGATCGCCTATGGTAAAATAAATATGTGTTGGATCGCTTGGACGGAAGTGAATATTTCCACCCACGTGATTGCCGGGAATATTATAAGAAGTAATATCAAGATCAAAAATTACCATTGGCAGCGTACCGACATTTGCAACTTCAGTAAAACGTACAATTCGGATACGTTCACTACCGGCAAGTTCATGATTATAATAAGCATATACATAATGATTGGTCAAAAAATCAGGATCAACGCAGATTCCTAAAAGTCCACGCTCGAAATCTGAATTTACAGAATCGGAAAGATCATAAAAGTTAGAAAGGAAAACGCCTGTAGAAGTATACGTTTTGATGATTGCTGTTCCTGCGGAGCTTGGAATATTTCCGTCACCTTTTTGCGTGAGAAAAATCCGTGCATCCGGAGAAAAGTCAAAAGCAACAGACTGTTGCAATCCTGTGCAGATCTGTGTGGTGGTATACACCTGCGCAAAAAGTGCGGTAGCGGGTGAAATAAGACAAACAATTAAAAGTAAACGTATGATTTTCATAGTAATAGCTTTAGATTTTTCCCGAAGATAGAAAAAATATAAGCGCCTTCCTTTATAATGAAGATGGCTTGACACAGAATAAATATAATTGGTAATCTGCCGCGGCGGAGAAATGGTTTCCTGTAAATTTGTCGCATGAATGTTTCCCCGGATATTTTTATTTCTTTAGGTTCCAATATCGGTGACCGCAAAAAAAATCTGCTGCATGCCATCGAACTGATCGCAGAGCTTACTGATACGATTGTTATTAATAAGTCTGCAGAATATACGACAGCAGCGTGGGGCAATACCGATCAGCCTGATTTTTTAAACAGGGTTATTGCTATTCAAAGCATTTTATCTCCGGCAGAATTAATGAAAACGCTTTTGCAGCTCGAAGAAAAGATGGGTCGTGTGCGCAATGATCATTGGGAGCCGCGTATTATTGACATGGATATTTTATTTTATGGAAATGAAGTACATCACGCACCGCATCTGACCATTCCACATCCTGAATTGCAAAACAGGAATTTTGTTCTGGTTCCATTAAATGAAATTGCTCCGGATTTTATTCATCCCGTTTTGAAAAGAACAATTTCTCAATTGCTGCATGCATCACCCGACAAGCTTAATGTTCTTACTGCGATAGAAGCCGGAATTTCCAATGGATAATTTATACAAGTACATTGCCATTGAAGGAAATATCGGCGCAGGAAAAAGCACGTTGGCGAAATTGCTGGCAGATAGAACCAGCGCACGTTACCTTCCTGAGAATTTTGAGGACAATTCATTTCTGCATTCCTTTTATGAAGATCCGAAACGATATGGTTTTACGCTGGAACTTGCTTTCCTGGAAGAACGTTTCAGGCAGATAAGGGAAGCTTCCGCGAAGGAAGGACTTCTTGTTTCCGATTATTTCTGGGAAAAGTCGCTTGTTTTTGGCCGTGTCAATCTTTCGGGTGAAGAATTGCGCCTTTTTGAACGTATTTATAATGTATTGGCAGGACAACTCCCTGTTCCTGACCTTGTTATTTATCTTCATCGTCCGCCGGAACGGCTTTTGGCACAGATTAACCGGCGCGGAAGAGAATTCGAAAAGTCCATTCCGCAGGAATACCTTGGTAAAGTAGGTGCAGGTTACCGCGATTTTTTTGCATCTGAGAAACGCATGCCGGTGCTTTGGCTAACGAATGATTATGGTCCGGAAGCGCTTTTACAGGAAGTTTTGTCTTTACTGAATAAATCTTACGCGAAAGGTCTTCACCTTATATCATAGTGTATTGGTAGTGCAGAAAGCACTGTTCATATTGTAAACGGAACCAATTCTGCCGGGTTACGTTTCAGTTATAGGACGAAAGCAACTGCAACTTCACATTGACAAAGTATAGTTTGCAACCGTTCGCTGAAATAATGCTTAATTCATGATAAAAGAGTGAATTAGCTGGTAAACACGATTTTCCTTTCTTTTTTTGGGAATTTGTTTACTTTTGCCCTCGTACCATAAAAAAGTAAAAATCCTGACCAGATCATGAAACAATCAAAACTTTACGTCCTCGGACTCGCTGTTATCGCAGCAATGGGCTTAGCTTCCTGCAGTGGACTTGGCAAAATGGCCAAGAAAGAAGCCCTGGTGAAATATACTGTAACGCCAAATCCGCTTGAAATGCACAATGACAGCGTGATGGTAACTGTCAATGTTCAGTACCCGCCAAAATATTTTGGTAAAAAGGTAGTATTAACAGTAACACCACAAGTCGGAGATCATAAATTCAAACAAGCGACACTTCTTGGAGAAAAAGCTGTCGGAACAGGAACAAAGATCAATTACAAAACAGGTGGTTCTTACACCTACACAGATAAAGTAGCTTATACATCAGACATGAAAGATGCTGATTTGACTGTAAGCGCTACGGGTACTGTTAAGAAAAAAACCAAAGAAATGCCTTCGCGTGTTATTGGTCATGGTACAATCATCACACCTTACCTCCTTAAAAACGACGACAAACCGATTATCGGAAAAGATCAGTTTGTAAAAACGATCCCGAAAACAATTGAAGGACAAGCACACTTTGTGATCAGCAGCACTACTTACATAGCTAAGAAAGACATTAAAGGTGAAGAAATGAAGCCTGCAATGGATTTCATGAAAGCCCACCGCGCTGATCCGAACATGGAGCTTACCAGCATTTCTATCTCTGCTTATGCATCACCAGACGGCGAAACTTCAATGAACGCTGAATTGGCTGAAGACCGATTGAAAAGAACACAGGCTGATCTGACCAATGCTTTCAAAGACAAAAAGACAGGTTACGAGCCAGCTACTAAAGAAGGTTTCTACCAGAAACAAACAACAGCTGAAGATTGGGCTGGATTTCAGGCAGCAGTTGCAGCTTCTTCTATTAAAGACAAAGATCTGATCCTTCGTGTTCTTTCTACTTACCCTGATGGTGAGAAGCGTGAGCAGGAAATCAAAAATATGTCTGCTACTTATGTTGAGCTTTCACAAACTATTCTTCCACAGCTTCGTCGCTCTGTTGTAACTGTTAATGCTATCCAGCACAACCGTACAGACGAGCAGATCCTGAAATTTGCACGTACAACCACTGACAGTCTTTCTGTAGAAGAAATTCTTTATGCTGCAACTCTTACAAATGACATGAATGAGAAGCTGAGCTTCTACCGTTCAGCTGAGCGCATGTATGGTGCTGACTGGAGAACTTCAAACAACGTTGGTTGCATTCTTTTGATGCAGAACAAACTTGCTGATGCAAAAGCTGAATTCAACAAAGCAGCTGGTATGTCTCCTAACAACCCGGTCATCATGAATAACCAGGCAATCGTAATGCGTTGGGAAGGCAATCGTAAAGATGCAAAAGCTCAATTGGAAAAATCAGGAGCTGCTGGTCCGGATGTGAATTACAACCTTGGTATCATTGCAGTTCAGAACGGACAATATGCTGATGCAGTTACAATGTTTGGATCTAACGCTACATTCAACGCAGCGCTTGCAAAAGTTCTTGCTGGTGATCTTGATGGTGCTATGACTACATTGGATAAGAGCCCGGAAAAAGAAGACGCATTGTCTTACTACCTCCGCGCAGTTATCGGTGCACGTAAAGGAAATGCTGAATTGGTGGTGAACAATCTCAAAATCGCCATCGAAAAAGATCCTTCCCTGAAAGCAATGGCTAAAACAGATGTTGAGTTCCTTAAATGGAGAGAAGATTCTGCTTTCAAAGCTGTAGTAAACTAATACAGGATAATAATTGGTACAAAACTCTCTTCCGTTCATTCGGGAGAGAGTTTTTTTATTGTCTTATCGGAATTGTAACGTAAATTTGATCCGGCATGTTTCTCCATGCTGTCGATTTTTCACCGTTTTCCCCATTTTCCCCTTGCTTTGACCCCCTATGTCTAAATCATTTATTAAGCTTATCTGCCTGCTTGTTATAGCGGCAATGCCCGTATGCAACCTCTTGGCGTGGGGGAATGATACACTCGTGCCATTGGGGCAGAATTACCTGGAAATGCGTGGTCGTATCATCAAATCAGTAGGCAGGCAACGTGATCAATCAAAAATACCATTGGACAGCGCAGTTGTATCTGTGGTAAATGAAGGCGGAAAAACAATCTGGACCGGTAATACTGATGCTAAAGGAAGACTGAACATCAGACTGCCACTGGGAAGTAAGTTTACAATCTCCTTTTGCAAAAAAGGGTTTGTAAAAAAGATCATCAGCATAGATACGCATGTACCTGTGGATACGAAGAAAAACTTTGATTTTACTTATGATATTGATATTTTCGAAAAGGTAGAGGGGCTTGATGTAAAGGTGCTTGATTCGCCGGTGGCAAAAATCGATTATAAAACTTACGATAAAACGTTTAGTTATGATGCAGCTTATACCAATAAGGTAAATGCCGGCCTGCAGAAAATGTATCATGAATATTATGCGTTGAAAAACAAAGAGGAACAGATCAGCGTTTCCGATTCGATCACTGGTAAATCCCCGGAGCCGGATTTTTCAGGAACTAAAAAATCGGTTCCTTGCGGCAACGGAAAAAAGCCACGGTAACCAACTTCAGTTGTACGAATAGAATAATTGCGAATTCTATAAACATAGATGCGAAAACTATTCGTAATTCGTACTCATCAGCACTGACTCCACTTTAATTTTATTTTCCCAGTTTTCCCAGCAGATCCCAAACTACAATTCCAACGCTCACGGAAATATTAAGTGAGTGTTTCATTCCGTATTGCGGAATTTCAATCACGCCATCACTTTCATTTACTAATTCCTGCCGAACACCTTCTACTTCATTTCCAAAGATGATTACGATTTTTTCGTTTTTTTTCGGAATAAAATCCGAAAGTGAAATGCTTTTCTCCGCTTGTTCGATCGAATAAATTTTCCAGCCTTCTGTTTTTAATTCTTGCAATGTTTCAAGCGCGGAGGACGAATGTTTCCATGTTACAGTTTCTGTTGCGCCCAAAGCTGTTTTCTGAATTTCACGATGCGGCGGAACAGGAGTAAATCCGCAGAGATAAATTGCTTCGATAAGAAAAGCATCGGCAGTACGAAACACCGCGCCCACATTATTCATGCTTCTCACATCATCAAGTAAAATGATGACCGGATTTTTTTTCGCTTTCCGGAATTCGTCTTGTGTTTTTCTTTCGAGCTCTTCATTCAGCAGTTTTCGCATGGGGCAAATTTACTAATAAGGGGTGATTGGTTTCCGCCGCGGCGGAGGTAAAAGGTTGGAAGTTGATGGTTAAAAAAAGTTGCTGGGGAGTAATGTTTTTTAAATCACCAATCACTTCCGCCGGGGCGGACACCAATCATCAATCACTTCCGGCCTGTAACTATTTCTCTGCTCCGGCCGTCTTACTCCCAAATAAGATATAACAACCTAACACTACATAATCATGAAAACGAAATTTTACACACTCATTGCAGCGATTATGTTTTTGGCTGCACCCGCAATAGCATGCAAAGATTCTCTTTCTTTTAAAATGAATACCAATGACGAATTTCATTTTTGGGAAGGACTTGACATCGGCGTCAATGGTTACCTGAATACTAAAAACGGACTTGCCACGCCGGAGGCTTTTCCATTCCTCGAATTGGATTATGCACGTTCACGCAGTTTTTCATGGAACGTTGCACAACACAATTTTCATATTTATAAAAATTACATCAACCTTGTCACCGGCGCAGGATTCGAATGGAACAGCTATTCCTTCAAGCAGAATATAACCCTTGCAACAGATGTGAATACGCTCGCTGCAACAACTGATTCCATTGATTTTATAAAGAATAAATTAAAATCTACCTGGGTGAAAGCGCCTTTAATGCTCGAATTCAACACCAATAAAAATGAGGACAAGTCATTTCATATTGCAGTAGGCGCGGAGGTAGGTTATAATATTTTCCGCAACCGCCAGAAGCAGGAATACATGTTCAAAGGCGACGAGCAAAAGCGTAAGACAAAAGATGATTTTAATATTAATCCGTTTCGCTACAGCCTGGTTGCACGTGTAGGCTTTGGAAAATATACACTCTTCGCAAATTATGGTTTGTCGGAATTATTCAAAGCGAATCAAGGACCGAAGGTTTACCCGTTCAGCATGGGGATTAATATTCATCTGTAAGATTAAATATTCAACGTTCAGGATTGAAAATGGAGAATAGAAATTAAGAAATCAGGAAAGAGGAATTACTACTGCCGGATCATTAAGTTGATTCGGCATTTTTTTATTGGGTGTTCTTGCAGGCAAAGGTGGTGTGGCTGGCCTCGTGCTATTTCTCATTGAAACTGAAATCTCTCCAATCAGGCCGGATTGCAGTGTAAAGCCCGGACCATGAAGACAAGCGCAGCGTACTTCATGGGAGGACTTGCAGCGAAAAGCCGGGAACAATTTCTCTTATCACTGCGATATTCCCCGCTCCTTCAACTAATTAACAATCTTGGAATTCTGTTAAAAACTTTCCCTGATTTCATGGGGTTTACGGGGTATTTTTGAGGTTCATGGCCAAGGTTAAAACTATTGTAAACGGGGTGACGGAAACTCCGCTGATGAAGCAATTTAATTCCATCAAAGCGAGGTATCCTGATGCATTGTTGTTGTTTCGTGTAGGCGATTTTTACGAGACGTTTGGTGATGATGCGATAAAGGCTTCTGCGGTTTTAGGAATTGTGCTGACCAAAAGAGCAAATGGAGCAGCCTCTTACATTGAGCTTGCCGGTTTTCCTTATCATTCACTGGAAACTTATTTGCCCAAGCTCGTGCGTGCAGGAATGCGTGTTGCGATCTGCGACCAAATGGAAGATCCGAAGCTGACGAAAACAATTGTGAAGCGCGATGTGACGGAATTGGTTACACCGGGCGTTTCTTTCAGCGATAAAGTTTTGGATCACCGCTCGAATAATTTTCTTGCGGCGGTGTACATGGATGGAAATAATTGCGGAGTTTCTTTCCTCGATGTTTCTACCGGCGAATTTTTAGCGGCAGAAGGTGATATTATTTACGTTGAAAAATTATTGCAGAATTTCCGTCCGAGCGAAGTGTTGTTTCAGAAATCGAAGAAGAAATTATTCGTAGAAACATTCGGAGAGAAATTTTATATTTTCGGACAAGAAGATTGGATCTTCACAGAAGAGTTTTCCACTGAAAAATTAATGAAACACTTTTCGGTGAACTCGCTGAAAGGTTTTGGTGTGGATGGAATGCGTGCAGGAACCATTGCGGCTGGTGCTGCGCTGCATTATTTAACGGAGACAAATTACGAGCGCATTCAGCATATTTCTGCATTATCGCGCATTGAAGAAGATAAATATGTGTGGCTCGATCGCTTTACCATTCGCAATCTTGAATTGTTCGGCTCAGTGAATGAGAATGCAAAAACATTAACAGATGTGATCGACCGCACCGTTTCTCCGATGGGCGCGCGCTTGCTCAAACGCTGGCTTGCGCTTCCATTGAAAGATATTGCACCGATCAATGAACGGCTCGAAGGTGTGCAGGCTTTTTTAGAACGACCCGAGTTGCGCGAAAAACTTTCAGACATCATTCGTCATATCGGGGACCTGGAACGCCTGGTGGCGAAAGCTGCTGCAGGAAGAATTAATCCGCGCGAGATGCAGGCGTTACGTCGTGCACTCGATAGTTTGATTCCGATCCGTGAAGCTTGTTTGACGAGCGGGCAACCCCAGCTGGAAAAGATCGGTGAGAAAATAAATCTCTGCGCTGTTTTACGCGATCGCATCACAAAAGAATTGCATCCTGATCCGCCTATGCTCGTGCACAAAGGAAGTGTGATGGCAGACGGCGTTGATGTTGATCTCGATGAATTACGCCAGCTTGCATTTTCAGGAAAAGATTATTTGCTGCAATTGCAGCACCGCGAAGTGGAACGCACAAAAATTCCTTCATTGAAAGTTGCGTTCAATAATGTGTTCGGCTATTACCTTGAAGTTTCGAATGCGCATAAGGATAAGGTTCCGGTGGAATGGATACGCAAACAAACATTGGTCAATGCCGAACGTTACATTACGCCTGAATTAAAAGTTTACGAAGAAAAAATTCTCGGTGCCGAAGAAAAAATTCTCGCAATTGAACAACGGCTTTTCGCAGCGCTTGTACTTTCACTTTCAGAATGGATTGTTCCTGTGCAGCGTAATGCAGCATTGCTCGGCCAGCTCGATTGCCTGATCGGTTTTGCAAAGCTCGCGCAGCAACAGAATTATGTTCGTCCGCATATCAATGATTCTTACATCATCAACATCAAGAACGGGCGACATCCTGTGATCGAGCAAATGCTTCCTGTGGGCGAAAGTTATATTGCAAATGATATTTACCTCGACCCGGATTCGCAACAGCTATTGATGATCACAGGTCCGAACATGGCGGGTAAATCTGCGTTGCTCCGGCAAACTGCATTGATCGTTTTACTTGCGCAGATGGGTTCGTATGTTCCCGCTACACATGCGCAGATCGGTTTAGTAGATAAAATTTTCACACGTGTTGGTGCGTCGGATAATATTTCTTCCGGCGAATCTACGTTCATGGTGGAGATGAATGAAACGGCGAGCATCCTGAATAATCTTTCAGCGCGGAGTTTGGTTTTACTTGACGAGATCGGAAGAGGCACGAGCACTTATGATGGAATTTCAATTGCATGGGCTATTGCAGAATTTATTCACGAACAGCCAACAGCAAGAGCGAAAACATTATTCGCAACACATTATCATGAGCTGAATGATATGGCTGATCGTTTTTCGCGTGTGCGGAATTTTAATGTAAGCGTAAAAGAGGTGAACAATAAAGTGATCTTCCTGCGCAAATTAGTTGCAGGTGGAAGCGAGCACAGCTTTGGAATTCACGTTGCGAAAATGGCGGGCATGCCAAGAAGGGTAGTGGAACGTGCGAAAGAAGTTTTGATTCAATTGGAGAAATCGCATAGTGGCGAAGAATTAATGAATGAGAAAAAACCTTTCTTAGGTTCACCGGTAAAAAAAGAGGAAGATCTTCAATTAAGCTTTTTTCAGCTGGACGATCCTGTTCTTGAAAATATACGCGAGGAAATTCTGAATACAGATATCAATACGCTCACACCTGTTGAAGCGTTGATGAAGCTGAATGATATTAAGAAACTGATTGGGGGGAAATGACCTCGATACATTTCCGCTTTATTCATCATTATCACACTTCGTGTCAGTTCTGCAAAAGCGGGACACGTATTCTGAAAAATCAGAAAGAGAAAACTGGTTGATTTAAGGGATCCGGAACAGGCAATATTTCATTTGTTCCGTCGTTTGTGACTGTAATGAAAAGAATAATACAAACCTTCCTTATTGTTTTAGCGATTCCTGTTACCGCATTTTCTCAATCCTGGGAATGGGAAAAAAGCATTGGTAGTTCCGCCACTGCCGATAATGGTTATGCGATTTGTGCAGATGGTCTCGGAAACTGTTATGTAGCTTCTAAAATTGGAACACAGGGATTTGTTTCAAAGTACAACTCTTCTGGTTCAGTTGCGTGGAGTACAGGAATGATTGATCAGCTCAATTATGAAGTATCAATTAGCTATGATGCGGGCCAGATTTATTATGCTGGTGATTCGAGTGGTAGTGTTTTTATTGTAAGGTTAGATACATCAGGAAATACAATATGGAAAACGAATTGTGGAACAGGAAGAGCAAAAGGAATTGCTGCTGATGGTTCCGGACATGTTTACCTTACAGGCACTCAGACTTCACTTGTAAAACTCGATACCTCGGGGAGTATTTTATGGAGTCATATTGGTTCGTATCCGCGCGGAATTTCGATTTGTACTGATTTGGCTGGTTCTGTTTATGTAACAGGAGAATTCGGCGGTACAACTGTCTTTGGAATGGATACGCTTACCGCGCTTGGCTCACAGGATATTTTTATTGCTAAATACGATCCATCAGGAAATTGTAATTGGGCTAAAAGAGCTGGCGGTAATTTTGTTGGTTTTTATAGTGATGACCGCGGTAACGGAATTTGCACAGATAACGCCGGTAATTTATATGTAACAGGTTCTTATGTTGGTTCTGCAGATTTCGATGCATTGATAATTACGTCTCCGCCGCAGTGGAGTAATGATGTATTTATAGCGAAGTACGATACAAGCGGAAATGCAATATGGGTAAGAGCTGCAACAGGTGTAAGCGACCAGGAAGGACGATGTATTGCTGTTGATTATCAGGGAAATATTCTTATTGGCGGTTCATTTGTTCCAACGCTTTATTTTTCATCGTCTCAATTGTATGGCTGGGGAAATTATGATGCGTTTGTTGCAAAGTATGATCCAGTTGGAAATTTAATAGCTACAATTGAAGCCGGTGAACCGACGTGGAATGAATTTGTTTATGGAATTTGTATTGATAATCTCGGAAATGTTTTCGTTGCAGGCACTTATACTTTTACTGCACATTTTGGTACTGACTCATTAGCAGGTCAGGGAGATTACGATGCATTTGCAGGTAAGATCGATTTTATCACTGCTGTTGAAGAAATAAATTCTGTTTCCACATTCCTGGTTTTTCCAAATCCTGCTTCAAGTGCAGTTACTGTTTGTTTCGCTGAGAATGCCGTTTCAGATATTGTTGTTATGGATGCTTTAGGGCAGGAGGTGCTGCAACAAAAAACGATTGATATAAAACAAATCAGCATCCCAATTGAGACACTACCTGTTGGGATTTATTTCTTTAGCTGCTACAACAATGGCGAAATCGTTGGCAATGGAAAATTTATTGTATGGCATTAATCATTGCGGTACATTTTTTGCTTGGTTTTATTATGGCCACTTTTAAAGAAATAATAAATTCCGATAAACCCGCTCTTGTTGATTTTTCTGCTGAGTGGTGCGGGCCTTGTAAAATGATGGCGCCTGTTCTTGACCAGCTGAAAAAGATGATCGGGAATAAAGCCACGATTATTAAAGTTGATATTGACAAAAACGCTGCTGCTGCAAAAGCCTATAATGTGCAGAGCGTGCCTACGCTGATTATTTTTAAGAATGGACAGATCAAATGGCGCCAGTCGGGTGTGGTGGAGGCGGCTCAGCTACAACAACTTCTTGAGCAGAATTGCTAAGCACTTTCGTAAGCTAGTGGAGAAACCATGCGTATTCGGGTACTATTTTTCCCACATTGGCTAATAGAAATCGTCCGGATTATCCTGATGTATAACGGAATATTTACTGGTATACATTTTGAAAATGATTTTACTGCTCATTGATCAGATGTTTAATCATGGGTCTTGAAATTTTTAAACTTAAAAATTTAATGAAAAAGTTTTTACTCTGCATTTTTTCAGGTATTGGAATTTTAGCTTCAGCACAATCGCCGGTTGCTGATTCTTCCTATACTCAATTTATAAAGGATTCAATTTACATTATGCGGATAAAGCTGGTACGGCCTCAGTTTAAATTTGATAACCGTGTTACTTTTTGTGAAGGACAGACATTTTCTATAAATGGTTTTGATGGAGGTGTGCTGCTGAATGAAAAACTGCGTTTCACACTTGGTTATTATAGCATGGCGGACAAACTGGAAGGCTACAGCTTTACCAATAGCAATGAAGACTTCGGCAGATTTATCAAATTGAAATACGGAAGCATTAACACCGAGCTGATCTATAAAGACACTCGTTTTCTTTCATTGGGAATGCCGCTTGAATTGGGAGTTGGTGTAAATACTTTTCAAAATAAAAACATCACTACCGGCGAAGTGCTTTCTGCTGAATCAGGCGCACTGGCATTTGTAAACTTCGGTATGTCTGCTACGTTTAAACCCATGCGTTTTCTCGGATTAAAAGGCATTGTAGGTTACCGGAAAACCGCTTTTAACCAGGTGGACAATTTTAATTTTGATGGATTTTTTACTTCGATTGGTTTGAACATTGACATACATGCAATTACTACAGATGTAAAAATGTACAGGCTTATGAAACATTATCACAGGGGAAATAAGATCGCAAATGCTGTGAACATTATCACGGATTAGCAGCAGTAGTCGGGAACATTCGGGTATAATTACTATTTAGTTTATGAAGAGATGGTTATTTAATTATATTTTAAATATCTTGCTCATTAAATCTAAACATCTTCCCAATGGAAACTACTTCAAATGAAACCCCCGATCAAAAAAGTAAAAAAAAATCCTACACCAGTACAGGAAACGGAATTTACGGACTCGCCTTTATAGGTGCTGTCGTTTATTATATCCAACATGCTGAAACATTCTGGATGGGTATTGTTGGGTTTCTGAAAGCGCTTGTATGGCCGGCTTTTCTCATTTACGAGCTGATGAAATACCTGAAAATGTAAACTTTAATGTGCAAATGTATAAATGTGCACATTGCACAAATAGAGATAAAATTCTGATACTGTAATTGAGTTGAACATCAGAATTTGCTTTCACGTTTTTTGATCCTGGTTTATTTCTGATGTCTTTTTGGTGTCCTTCATAAATAAATACACGCATAGCGATAGTGCAATGCATATTGTGATGTACCAATAGAAATAGGATTCATTTCCTGCATTTTTAAACCAGAGTGCAACATATTCTGCCGTTCCTCCGAAGATAGCAACGGTAAGTGCATAAGGCAATCCAACACCCAACGCACGCACCTGCGCAGGAAATAATTCTGCTTTTACTATTGCATTGATGCTGGTATAGCCGCTTACAATGATGAGCCCGGCCATTAGTAATAAAAATGCTGTTCCCTGCGATTCGGTGTGACTTAACGTAGTTAATAATGGAACAGTGAAAATGGTTCCCAGTATTCCGAAGCTGATCAGCAATGGCTTGCGGCCGATCTTATCTGACAGTGCGCCGAACACCGGTTGAAGAAAAATAAAGAGCAGCAGTGAAATAAAAGAGAGTAGTGTAGAATCATTTTTGGAAAGATGAACAGTATTCACTAAAAATTTCTGCATGTAAGTAGTGTACGTATAAAACGCAAGCGTACCTCCCAGCGTTAAACCGATAACAGTGAGCACCGCTTTCGGATGTTTAAGCAGTTCTTTCATCGATCCTTTTTTTGCTGCGTTTTTTTCTTTCTGCGCTTCAAACGCTTCGGTTTCGTGCAGGCTTTTTCTCAGATACAATGCAATGAGCGATAAAATTGCACCAATTACAAATGGAATCCGCCAGCCCCATGCGTGCAATTGTTCATCGGTCAATAACCACTTTTGTAAAATCAGCTGGATGCCCAATGCGATTAATTGTCCGCCGACAAGCGTAACATATTGAAAGCTCGAATAAAATCCCCTTCGCTTTTCGGTCGCCATTTCACTCAGGTAAGTTGCAGAAACGCCGTATTCGCCGCCAACGCTTAAACCCTGGATGAGCCGTGCTGATAATAATAACACCGGCGCAAGCACACCAATTGAACTGTAGGCCGGAGTGAATGCAATCAACAACGATCCGAATGACATTAACAAAACAGATAAGGTCATGGATCGTTTGCGTCCGCCTTTGTCTGCGATACGTCCGAACAACCACCCACCAATCGGGCGCATTAAAAATCCGACAGCAAAAATTCCGGCTGTGTTTAATAATTGTGCGGTTTCACTTTCTCCCGGAAAAAATGCGGAAGAAAAGTAGAGAGAGAATGCAGCATAAGCATACCAGTCATACCATTCCACAAGATTACCAATTGATCCGCCAATAATTGCCTTAAGACGTTGCGTAGATATTTTTTCGTTTTCAGGCATGGATTATGTGTGAAGATAATAGTAAATTAAAAAACAATTTTCTTCGTCCCTTCATTACTTCATCTCGTCGGCTGCCTTTACCTGTGTACGTTGGTTTTATAATTTTTGCCATTTGATCTTTCACGTTATTTCCGTGTCAGAATAAATGTAGGATAAGATTTGATTGGTGCAGTAATAACTTGTTTTTATTTCCAGGCTCCGGGAGAAGTCCGGGCTTGGAGCGCACGTTGTTTAGGAGAACGCGCTGTGAATGAAGTTTCTTTTTCAAGGATACGCATCATGATCCTTTCTTCAAGCGTTAATCCGTTCTTCTTCGAGCTTTTTTCAATTGCTTTTGACTTCTCTAAATATTTTCCGAGAGCGCTATTCTCATACAGCGTAATTACAACTGGATGCACATAATATTTTTTGCATACTGTTCTCGTATTTCCGAGATGAGCGGCAACAGCATCCAGCGCCGCAAGTATATTTCTTTTAACTGCTGCTTTTGTTGTGGCACGTCCGTATTGTTTGAATGCCATCAGCGCATGTAAAGTTCCCGACCAGGTCCTGAAATCTTTTGCAGTAAAATCCTTTCCGGTAATGTCTTTTAAATATTGGTTCACCATTCCGGAATCGATGCATTTATGTTTTCCATGCTCGTCGTAATACTGAAACAGTTCATTGCCCGGAATATCTTTGCACTGTTTTACAATACGCGAAAGTTGCTTGCTGGTAATGCTGATCTTTTGCGCAACTCCTTTTTTTCCTTTGAACGAAAATTGCATGGTCGCACCATTCCACTTCACATGTTTGTCTTTTAAGGTGGTCAGGCCATACGAACCATACAATTTTTCGTATAAATTATTCCCCACTCTGATGCTTGTATGCTCCATAAGACATACAACTACAGCAAGTACTTTATTTAACGGGAGCCCTGAAAGAGAAAGGTCTTTTTGTATTTTTTCCCGGATCAATGGCATCGCCTTTCCGAAATCGAGCAACCGGTAGAACTTGGTTTGGTTTCTGAGCTGGCTCCACAGCGAATGATAGCGGTACTGCTTTCTTTTTTTTGCGTCTAATCCTGTGGCCTGTAAATGTCCGTTTTCAAGTTTACAGATCCATACATTTTCCCATGCGGGTGGAAGAACAAGACGCTTGATACGTGAAAGTAATGCAGGGTCTTTTACCGGTTTATTTTTGTACGTACAAATTAAATCCCTTCCGCGTTTAATGCGTTGAATCCCGGGTTGTGTATCGCGCACATAAACTAGTGTTAAGTTAAATATAATATGACGTAATATTTAAATATGTATATTTGTAAAAAGCCTTTACAAATGATACGGTATACAATTAAATTAACAAAGACAGAAGTAGAAGAACTTAAAGAAATAAT